>CAYORU010000022.1:0-59447 GCA_964406445.1 uncultured Steroidobacteraceae bacterium | reverse complement strand
CGCGATCAACGGCGTCGCGCTCGGCGGCGGCATGGAGTTCGCGCTGGCCTGCCACCTGCGCTTCGCGGAGCCCACCGCGACCTTCGGGCAGCCGGAGGTGCGGCTCAAGCTGCTGCCCGGCTACGGCGGCACGCAGCGCCTGCCGCGTCTGCTGGCCGCGGCCGGCCACGCGCGGCCACTGGTGCGCGCGCTCGAATTCGTGCTCGGCGGACGCAGCTGCGGCGCCGACGACCTGCTCGCGGACGGCCTGCTCGACGGCCTGGCCGGCGGCGCCGAGGACGTGGTGACGCTCGCGCTCAGGCTCGCCGCGGAGTACGTGCGCGCGCCGGCCGGCGACGGCGTGGTCGCCCGGGGCTTCGCCGCGCGGCGTGCGCTCGCCGAGGCCTGGCGCGGGCCGGGTCCCGGGTCCCTCGACGCCGCGCTCGCCGACGCCGAGTCGAAGCGCCTGCTCGCGCAGGCGGAGCGGGTGGGCCGCGCGGCGACGGCGGCGCGCATCCTCGACGCGCTCGGCACCGGCTGGACGCAGGGCGTCGCGAAGGGCCTCGAGCGCGAGGCGCGCCTGTTCGCGGAAGCGATCGTGGACCCGGCCGGCGGCAAGGCGGGCATCCAGGCCTTCTTCGACAAGCAGAGCGCGCCGCTGCCCGTGCGCCGGCCGTCGACGCCGGTCGCTTCCGAGCGCCCGGCGCTCGAGGCAGAAGGCCAGCTGCTGCCGGTCGGGAGCCCGTTCTATCCGGGCTTCACGCCGCTGCCGAAGTGGCAGTACGGCCACGCGGTGGTGCGCGACCCCGCGACCGGCGCTCCCGACCACGGCCTGCCGAAGGACGTCGAGCGCGAGATCGTGCTGCCGGTGGATTCGCCGGGCCCGAACGAGGCGCTCGTCTACGTGCTGACGTCCGAGGTCAACTTCAACGACATCTGGGCCATCACCGGCATCCCGGTCTCGCCCTTCGACAACCACGACCTCGACTGGCAGGTCACCGGCTCCGGCGGCGTCGGCCTCGTCGCCGCGCTCGGCAGCGAGCTCAAGCGCGAGGGCCGGCTGCGCCTCGGCGAGCTGGTCGTGATCTACAGCGGCCAGAGCGACCTGCTCTCGCCCTACGCCGGCCAGGACCCCATGTACGCCGGCTTCAACATCCAGGGCTACCAGACCGACACCGGCAGCCACCAGCAGTTCCTCGTGGTGCAGGGCCCGCAGCTGCACCCGGTGCCGTCCGACCTCACGCTCGAGCAGGCCGGCTCCTACGTGCTGAACCTCGGCACCATCACCCGCGCGCTCTACACCACGCTCGCGATCGAGCCGCGGCGCAGCATCTTCGTCGAGGGCGCGGCCACTGGCACCGGCCTCGAGGCCCTGAAGGCGGCGGCGAAGGGCGGGCTGGCCGCCATCGGGCTCGTCTCGAGCCGCGCGCGCGCCGAGTTCGTGAAGTCCCAGGGCGCCACGGGGGCGATCGACCGCAAGGACCCACGCTGGGCGAAGGCCTTCACGCCGGTGCCCGAGGGCGCCGAGGCGATCGCGGCCTGGGTGGCCGCCGGCGAACCGATCCTCGAGGCCTTCCGCGCCCAGGCCGGCGGGCGGCTCGCGGACTACGCCGTCTCGCACGCGGGCCAGGAGGCCTTCCCGCGCTCCTTCCAGCTGCTGGCGGAGGGCGGCACGCTCGCCTTCTACGGCGCGACCAGCGGCTACTGGTTCTCCTTCGTCGGCAAGCCCGGCCGCGCCTCGCCCGAGGAGATGCTGCGCCGCGCAGGACTGCGCGGCGGAGAGGCGGTGCTGCTCTACTACGGCGTGGGCGAGGCGGGCCGCGGCGCCGGCGAGGACGGCCTGCTCGACCCGGTCGGCCTCGAGGCGATCGAGGCGGTGCGCGCGATGGGCGCACGGCTCGTGGTCGCGACCGCGACCGATGCGCAGCGCGAGTTCGTGCAGTCGCTCGGCTTCGGCGACGCGGTGCGCGGCGTGGTCTCCCTCGAGGACATCGCGCGACGCGAGGGCGCCGACTTCGAGTGGCCTTCGGCGCTGCCGGCGATGCCGGACGCCAAGCGCGAGACGGAGGCCTTCAAGGAGGCCGTGCGCCGCTACCAGGACCGGACGATGAAGCCCTTCGGCGGCGCCATCGGCCGCTACCTGCGCTCGGTCGACAACCCGCGCGGCTATCCGGACCTCGTCATCGAGCGGGCCGGCCACGACGCGCTCGCCGCCAGCACCTCGCTCGTCAAGCCGCACACCGGGCGCGTCGTCTACTGCGAGGACATGGGCGGCCGGCGCTACACCTTCTATGCGCCGCAGGTCTGGATGCGCCAGCGCCGCGTGCTCATGCCGACGGCCGCCATCAAGGGCACGCACCTGTGCAACGCCTTCGAGGTCACGCGGATGAACGACATGGTCGCGGCCGGCCAGCTCGAGGTCTCGCCGCCCGCCGTGGTGCCCTGGGGCGAGCTGCCGCAGGCGCACCAGGCGATGTGGGACAACACCCACGCCGGCGCGAACTACGTGCTGAACCACGCGCTGCCGCGCACGGGGCTCAGGAGCCGCGACGAATTGTTCCAGGAATGGGCCGCCCGCAGCGGCGGAAAAGGGACGCCATGAGCACGAAGAAGACCCGCGCGAAGACCGGCCGGCTGGCCGGCAAGGTCGCGATGATCACCGGCGCGGGGGGCAACTTCGGCGAGACCCTCGTGCGCCGCTACCTCGAGGAGGGCGCGCACGTCGTGATGGTCGGGCGCAACCGCGCCAAGCTCGAGTCGACGCTCGAGCACATCCGCGGCCAGATCGGCAAGGCGGCCGACGCGGCCCTCGTCCTGCCCTTCGACGCCGCGGATCCCGGCCAGGCGCGCGTCGGCATCGAGACCGTGATCGAGAAGTACGGCCGCCTCGACGTGCTGCTCAACAACGCGGGTTCCACGGGCCCGAAGACCCCGCTCGGCCAGGCGCCGCTCACGCGCGAGGAAGTGGACGCGCTGCGCGCCGCGGGCGCCAACGACACCGAGACCGTGCGCGAGGCCGTCTCGAACCTGTTCGGGCTGACCTGGAACATGTGCCGCGTCGCCGCGCCGCACCTCAAGCCCGGCGCCAGCATCATCAACGTCTCCACCATCTTCTCGCGCACCCGCTACTACGGCCGCGCGCCCTACGTGGTGCCCAAGGCCGCGCTCAACACCTTCTCGCGCCACCTCGCGCTGCAGCTCGGGCCGAAGGGCATCCGCGTCAACCTCATCTACCCCGGCCCGATCGAGAGCGAGCGCATCCACAACGTGTTCGCGGCGATGGACAAGCTGAAGAAGGTCGGGCACGGCACGACCGCCAGCGACTTCCTCGGCACCATGGCCCTGTCCGTCGAGAAGGCGGACGGCACGCTCGCGCCCGCCTACCCAACGATCGACGACGTGGCCGCGGCCGCGGTGTTCCTCGGCAGCGACGAGTCGAAATCCTTCTCCGCGCAGAGCTTCGAGGTCACGAACGGCATGCAGGTGTGGCAGGAGTCGCGCTCCACCTTCACCGCGCGGCCGGAGCTCAGGACGCTCGACGGCAGCGGCGCGACCGTGCTGGTCGCCGGCGGCGACCAGGTGGCCGACGCGCTCGAGATCGCGCGCGTTCAGGCCGCGACCGGCGCGCACGTGCTGCTGGGGCTGGGCTCGGAGGAGGGCGTGCGCGCGGCCAGGGCGGCGCTCGGCCGGGAAGGCGAGGACGCGCGCATCGAGCCGGTGCTGTTCGACCGCAGCCGGGCCGGCACGCTGGCCGACGTGCTGTCCGCATCCCGCGCGCAGGCCTCGCAGGCGCACGGCCCGCTGCACGGCGCGGTGATCCTGCCGGCCTACGGCGCCTACCGCTTCCGCGAGCCGCTGTGCGAGGTGAGCGACACGGACGTCGATAACTTCCTCACCACCGAGCTCTGCGGGGCGATCTCAGTGGCGCGCGAGCTGACCCGCTTCTGGAGCGCCACCGCGCCGCGGAACGCGGCGCCGCGTGCGGTGTTCGTGTCGAACGGCGACGACGGCGCGGGCAACGTCTACGCCGACATCCTGCGCGCCGCGATCGAGGAGCTGATCCGCATCTGGCGCGACGAGAGCGAGCTGCAGGTGAATGCCGGCGACCGGGCGGCGGTGGAGTGGTCCAACCAGGTGCTGCGCTGGACGAACGCAGAGGACGAGTCGCTCCCGTTCGCCGCCGGCCAGGCGGCGCGGCTGCTGTTCCTCAAGCGACGCATTCCGCAGATCTGCCTGTACGTGCCCGTGAGCATCGCCGAGTCCACCGGCTCGCAGCGCTCCGTGCTCGGCTGGATCGAGTCGCTGATGGGCCTGCACCTGGGCAAGTGCGTGCTCATCACGGGCGGCTCGGCCGGCATCGGCGGCCAGCTGGCGCGCCTGCTCGCGATCGGCGGCGCGAAGGTCATGATGACCGCGCGCGGCGCGGACGCGCTCGAGAAGATGCGCGCCTCGATCGTCCGCGAGCTGGAGGGCATCGGCTACTACCAGCCGCAGGACCGCGTGAAGGTGCTCGCGGACGTCGACGTCGGGGATGAGCGCTCGCTGCGCCGCGCGCTGGAGGCGACCTACGCCGCCTTCGGGCGGATCGACTACCTGGTCAACAACGCCGGCGTCGCCGGCGCCGAGCAGATGGTCGTCGACATGGACCCGGACGCCTGGCGCGCGACCCTCGAGGCCAACCTCAACTCCAACTACTCGCTGATCGAGAAGGTGGTCCCGCGCATGAAGGCGCAGGGCTCGGGCTACATCCTGAACGTCAGCTCGTACTTCGGCGGCGAGAAGTACATCGCCGTGCCCTACCCGAACCGCGCAGACTACGCCGTCTCCAAGGCCGGCCAGCGCGCGCTCGTCGAGAACCTGGCGCGGTTCGTCGGCCCGGAGATCCAGATCAACGCGATCGCGCCCGGCCCGGTCGAGGGCCAGCGGCTCAAGGGCAAGGACGGCAAGGCGGGGTTGTTCGACCGCCGCGCCAAGCTGATCGCCGGCAACAAGCGGCTCAACCAGCTGCACGGCGCGGTCATGAAGTCGCTCGAGGCCGGCGCGCCGATGGACGCGGTGCTGGAGGCGCTCGCCGCGAACGACCTCGGGCTGCTGGCGCACTCGACGACGGCGCCCGAGCCGCTGCGCAAGCTGGCGGCGCGGCTGGTCGCCGACGGCGGCGCGGAAGACGACGAGCGCGACTACTCCTGCCTGCGTTTCCTGATGACCCGCGCGATGGCGACTCGGCTCATCGCCCGGCTGGCCAACGGCTGCATGTTCGAAGGCGAGCCCGAGCGCACCCGGGCCGCGGCCTGGGTCGAGGCGCTGCCCGAGCCGCCGGAGCCGTTCCTCGATCCGGAGGCCTGGCAGGCGGACGCGGAGAAGATCCGTAAGGGCGTGCTCGGCATGCTGCACCTGAAGCGCATGCCCACCGAGACCGACGTGGCGCTCGCGACCGTGTTCTTCATGGCGGATCGCGCGATCTCCGGCGAGACCTTCGAGCCCTCCGGCGGCCTGCACCAGGAGCGGACCATCACCGAGCGCGAGCTCTTCGGCTCCGCCAAGCAGGAGCGGGTCGACCGCATGGAGGGCGAGACCATCTGGCTGATCGGCGAGCACATGGCAGAGCCGCTGGCCGCCGCGACGCGCCTGTTCCTCGCCGAAGCGCACGTCGGCAGCGTGGTGATGCTGACCCGTACCGCCGAGGCCGGCCAGCGCATCAAGGAGACGCTCGGCCGCGCGCTAGGCCACGACCGGGTGAGCTACCAGGCGGTCGGCGACGACCTCGAGGCGGGGCTCGACGCGGCGTTTCGCGCCGGCGGCAAGCCGGCGGCGGTGGTCTCGACGCCGTTCGCGCCGATCCCGCCGGCGCTCTTCGGCATCGACGGCCGCGATCACCTCGACGCGACGGGCTTCGCCGACCTGGTCGAGGCGAACCTGACGCACCATTTCCGCGTGGCGCGGCGGGTGTCGCTGTTCAAGGGCACGCGGCTCATCCTGGTCTCGCCCGACGTGCCGGTCGGCGGCACGCTGGCGCAGTTCGCGATGGCGAACTTCGTCAAGACCACGCTGCACGCCTTCACGGCGACGCTCGGCGTGGAGAACGAGCGGCTCTACGCGGGCGTCCCGGTGAACCAGGTGAACCTCACCCGGCGCATGCGCAGCGAGGAGCCGCGCGACGCCAGCGAGCAGGCCGAGGAATACCGCCGCTTCGCCAACGCCGTGCTGCTCGCCGCCGCGCCGATCGTCGAGGCGGAGGAGAGCCGCTACCGCTCGCGCATCTATCGCGGTCTCGCGATCACCGTCTGAGGGGCACCGGCGTCGCGGCCGCGGCCGCGACGCCCTCGCCATTCCCCGTTGGGGATTTCCGCGATTGCCGGCCGGGCGCGGCGGCGGCAACGTGGCGTCGCCATGGAAGGTCCCGCCGCCACGTCCCGACGCCATCCCGGCGACGCCGAAGCCGCCGCCGCGGTCGCGCGCGCCATCGAGCGCTGGGGCCCGGCCCCGCATCGCCTGCTGCAGGTGCTGCGCGCCGCCCAGGAGGGTCTTGGCTGGCTGCCGCCGGCGGCGCTGACGGCCGCCGCGCGCGGGCTCGGCGTGCCGCTCGCGCAGGTCCGCGGCGTGGTGGCCTTCTACGCCTTCCTGCACGCCGAGCCGCGGGGCGAGTACCGGCTCCTGTTCTCCGACGACGTCCCCGACCGCATGGCCGGCGCCGGCGAGCGCCTCGCGTGGCTGTGCGAGCGGCTGTGGCTCGAGCCGGGCCGGCTCTCCGAGGACGGTCTCGTGAGCGTCGACCGCACGCCGGGCCTCGGCCTGTGCGACCAGGCGCCGGCGCTGCTCGTCAACGACCGGCCGGTCACGCGGCTCACGCCTGCCCGGGCGGAGCAGCTCTGCGAGCTGATGCTGGCGCGGACGCCGGTCACGGCATGGCCCGCGGAGCTGTTCGAAGTCGAGGAAAACGTGCGCCGCGCCGACGTGCTGCTCGGCGACCGGACCGCCCCCGGCGAGGCCGTCCGGGCGGCGATCGCGCGCGGCGACGCCGCCGGCAGCGGGCCGCAGGCGCTGCTCGACGAGATCAAGGCGGCGAAGCTGCTCGGTCGCGGCGGCGCGGGCTTCACCACCGGCGTGAAGTGGGAGAGCTGCAGCCGCCGCCCGGTGACGCCGCGCGTGGTCGTCTGCAACGCCGACGAGGGCGAGCCCGGCACCTTCAAGGACCGGCTGCTGCTGCGCCGCCACTTCGATCTCGTGGTCGAGGGCATGACGGTGGCCGCCTGGGGCATCGGCGCCGCGCTCGGCTTCGTCTACCTGCGCGGCGAGTATCGCTGGCTGCTCGACGCGATGCAGGAGACGCTGGCCCGCCGCCGCGAGCAGGGGCTGCTCGGCGCCTCGATCTGCGGCCGTGCCGGCTTCGATTTCGACGTCGAGATCCACGTCGGCGCGGGCTCCTACGTCTGCGGCGAGGCCTCGGCGCTGGTCGAGTCGCTCGAGGGCAAGCGCGGCATTCCCCGCAACCGCCCGCCGCGGCTCGCCGAGGTCGGCTACCTCGGCCTGCCGACCATCGTGAACAACGTAGAGAGCTACTGCGCGGCGGCGCTGATCGCCCGCCACGGCGCGGACTGGTTCCGCGCGCGCGGGACCGCGCGTTCCGCCGGCACCAAGCTGCTGTCGGTGTCGGGCGACTGCGAGCGGCCCGGGGTCTACGAGTATCCGCTCGGCGTGCGGATCGACGAGGTGCTCGCCGACTGCGGTGGCGCGGACGCGATCGCCGTGCAGGCCGGCGGCCCGTCCGGGGCCTGCCTCGGCAAGGACGAGTTCGGCCGGCGCATCGCCTTCGAGGACGTCGAGACCGGCGGCGCGTTCGTGGTGTTCGGCCAGCGCCGCGACATGTTCGAGATCGCGCGGCACTACACGCACTTTTTTGCCGAGGAGAGCTGCGGATTCTGCACGCCCTGCCGCGTCGGCACCTCGCTGCTGCGCAACGTCGTCGACAAGATCGCGAGCGGCAAGGGCTCGCAGCACGATCTCGCGCGCATCGAGCAGCTCGGCCGGCTGATGCGCGTGGCGAGCCACTGCGGGCTCGGCGAATCCGCGCCGCGGCCGCTGCTCGACACGCTGCGCCGCTTCCGGCCCGCCTACGAGCGCCGGCTCGGCTCCTCCGCGCTCGAGCCGGCCTTCGACCTCGACGGGGCGCTCGACCGTGCGCGGCGCATGACCGGCCGCGACGACCAGGGCGCGCACCTTCCCCCTTGAGGCGCCTGCACGCCGCCCGGGCCTCGTGCCGGTCGCATGGGAGCGTCGGGAAACCCCCGTCGCGCCAGTGGCTTGGGCCGGGCGAAAGCACGATGGGATTTTCCGGCATTTTTCGCCGAGGCTCGAAGGCGCAGGCTGTCGATGCCGGCCCGCCGCATGGCGGCGGTCCGGCGAGGAGCGCCATGCCCGTCCCGATCGCCGAACTCGAGCCGCGCGTCCGCGCCGCGCTCGCCCGCTGGGGCCACCAGCCGACCGCGCTGCTGCAGGTGCTTCGCGAGCTGCAGGAGGAATTCGGCTACGTGCCGCGGCCGGCGCTCGCGCACGTCGCCCGCCTGCTGCGCCGGCCCTACTCGCGCGTCGCCGGCGTCGCCAGCTACTACTCGTTCCTGTCGACCGAGCCGCTCGGCGAGTACCGGATCCTGTTCTCCGACAACGTCACCGACCGGATGGCGGGCAGCGAGCGGCTGCTCGACCAGATGTGCCGGACGCTGTGGGTCGAGCCCGGCAAGCTGTCCGAGGACGGGCTGGTGTCGGTCGATCGCACGTCCTGCACCGGCATGTGCGACCAGGGCCCGGCGCTCCTGGTCAACGGGCGCGCGCTGACCCGCCTCGACGAGGCCCGCGTCGAGCGCATCTGCGAGCTCGTCGCCGGCCGCGTGCCGCTGCCGGAGTGGCCGGCGGAATTCTTCGCCGTCGAGGACAACCTGCGCCGCGCCGACGTCCTGCTCGGCCACGGGCTCGCGCCGGGCGAGCCGCTGCGCGCGGCGCTGGCGCGCGGCGCCCGCGGCTCGGCGGAGCGGCCGGCCAACGAGCGCTCCTGGCGCGAGGCCTACGTCGGCGCGGCGCTCGGCCCGGTCGCCACGCTCGAGGAGATCAAGCGCTCGAACCTGCGCGGCCGCGGCGGCGCGGGCTTCACCACCGGCACCAAGTGGGAAGCCTGCCGCCACGCCACCGGCAACGCCCGCTACGTGGTCTGCAACGCCGACGAGGGCGAGCCCGGCACCTTCAAGGACCGCGTCCTGCTCGCAAGCCATGCCGACCTGGTTTTCGACGGCATGACGGTGGCCGCCTGGTGCATCGGCGCGGGCCAGGGCTTCCTGTACCTGCGCGGCGAATACCGCTACCTGCTCGAGCCGCTGCAGGCGGTGCTCGAGCGCCGTCGCGCCGACGGCCTGCTGGGACAGGGCATCTGCGGCCAGCCGGGCTTCGACTTCGACGTCACGATCCACGTCGGCGCCGGCAGCTACGTCTGCGGCGAGGAATCCGCGCTGATCGAGTCGCTCGAGGGCAAGCGCGCCGTGCCGCGCAACCGTCCGCCCTATCCCGTGACCCACGGCTACCTCGGCCAGCCGACCATCGTGAACAACGTCGAGACGCTCGCCGCCGCGGCGCTGATCGCGGTCAAGGGCGGCGAGTGGTGGCGCGGCATCGGCACGCTCAAGTCCTCGGGCACCAAGATCCTGTCGGTGGCGGGCGACGTGGCGCGGCCGGGGCTGTACGAGTATCCGTTCGGCGTGACCGTCCGCGAGGTGCTCGAGGCGGCCGGCGCGCGGGCCGCGCAGGCGGTGCAGGTCAGCGGGCCCTCCGGCATCTGCATCGCGGCGCCGGAATTCGACCGGCACATCGCCTTCGAGGACCTGCCGACCGCCGGCGCCTTCACCGTCTTCGACGACAGCCGCGACATGTTCGAGGTGGCGGCCGGCTACACGCGCTTCTTCGCCCACGAGAGCTGCGGCTTCTGCACGCCCTGCCGGGTGGGCACCTCGATGCTCATGCAGGCGATGGAGAAGATCCGCGCCGGCAACGGCAGCCGGCACGAGCTGGCCGAGATCGACCGGCTGAACGAGCTGCTCATGAAGTCCGCGCACTGCGGGCTCGGCCACACCGCCTGCAACCCGATCCTCGACACCATGCAGCGCTTCCGCCCCGCCTACGAGCGTCGGCTGCGCTCGCTCGACTTCGCGCCCGCCTTCGACCTCGACGGCGCGCTGGCCCGGGCGCGGCGGATGACCCGCCGCGACGACCCCGGCGCCCACCTGGAGACCCGCCCGTGACCCACCGCCCGACCTTCCTGCTCGATGGCGTCGAGGTGCCCTTCGAGCCCGGCCAGACGGTCATGCAGGCTGCGCTCGCGGCCGGCCGGCACATCCCGCACCTGTGCTACCACCCGGAGTTCAGGCCGCATGGCAGCTGCAAGGTCTGCACCGCGCGCGTGGACGGGCGGATGATGACCTCCTGCACGGTGCCCGCGGCCATGGCGACCGAGGTCGAGAGCGAGACCGAGGAGCTGAACGACCTTCGCCGCACCCTGGTGCAGATGCTGTTCGCCGAGGGCAATCACTTCTGCCCGTCCTGCGAGCGAAGCGGCAACTGCCTGCTGCAGGCGCTCGGCTACGACCTCGGGGTCATGACCGCCGGCTTTCGCCACCTGTTCCCGGACCGGCCGGTGGACGCCAGCCACCCGGAGCTCGTGCTCGACTTCAACCGCTGCATCCTCTGCGAGCTGTGCGTGCGCGCCTCGCGCGAGGTGGACGGCAAGGACGTGTTCGCGCTCGCGGGCCGCGGCATCGACAAGCACCTAGTGGTGAACGCCGAGTCCGGCCGGCTGGCCGACACCGACGCGACCGCCGCCGACAAGGCCATGTCGGTCTGCCCGGTCGGCGTGATCCTGAGGAAGCGCGAGGGCTTCAAGGTGCCGATCGGCAAGCGCCGCTTCGACCGCGCGCCGGTGAGCGCGCTGGCCGCCGAGTTCGCGCCGCGCAGGCCGGAGGATCGCCGTGACTGAGCTCGCCCGCCCCCGGCTGAAGGTCGCGACGGCCTCGCTTGCCGGCTGCTTCGGCTGCCACATGTCCTTCCTCGACATCGACGAGCGGCTGTTCCCCCTGCTCGAGCGCATCGAGTTCGACCGCTCGCCGCTCACCGACATCAAGCGCTGCGGGCCCTGCGACATCGGCATCGTCGAGGGCGGCATCTGCAACGCGGAGAACGTCCACGTGCTGCGCGAGTTCCGCGCCAGCTGCCGGATCCTGGTCGCGATCGGCGCCTGCGCGGTGACCGGCGGCCTGCCGGCCCAGCGCAACCACCTCGACCTCGGCCTGTGCCTGCAGGAGGTCTACCTCACCGAGCCCTCGGTCGGCCGCGGTCTGATCCCGAACGACCCGGAGCTGCCGCTGCCGCTCGACAAGGTGCACCCGCTGCACGAGGTGGTGAAGGTCGACTACTTCATCCCAGGATGCCCGCCGTCCGCCGACGCCATCTGGGCCTTCCTGACCGACCTGATCGAGGGCCGCACGCCGAAGCTCGGCCACGGCCTGATCGCGTACGACTGACGGAGCCGCCATGAGCCAGCTGCCCCTCGAGACCGCCGCCGACCCGCAGGGCCTGCGCCGGGTCGCCATCGATCCGCTGACCCGCGTGGAGGGCCACGGCAAGGTCACGCTGCTGCTCGACGCGGAGGACCGCGTGCAGCAGGCCCGCCTGCACATCGTCGAGTTCCGCGCCTTCGAGAAGTTCATCCAGGGCCGGCCCTACTGGGAGGTGCCGGTGATGGTGCAGAGGCTGTGCGGCATCTGCCCCGTCAGCCACCACCTCGCCGCGTCGAAGGCCCTCGACCAGATCGTCGGCGCGCGCGAGCTGACGCCCACCGCCGAGAAGATCCGCCGGCTCATGCACTACGGCCAGATCCTGCAGTCGCACGCGCTGCACTTCTTCCACCTGTCGTCGCCCGACCTGCTGTTCGGCTTCGACTCCGAGGTCGCGCGGCGCAACATCGTGGGGGTCGCCGCGGCCCATCCGGAGATCGCCCGGCAGGGCGTGCTGCTCCGCAAGTTCGGCCAGGAGGTGATCCGCCACACCGCCGGCAAGCGCATCCACGGCACCGGCTCGGTCCCCGGCGGCGTCAACAAGAGCCTCAGCCCCGCGGAACGGGACGAGCTGGCGAAGGACGTCTACCAGATGATCGCCTGGAGCCGCGGCGCCGTGCGCCTCGTGAGGCAGCTGTTCGAGGCGCATCTCGAGGAGTGGCGCGATTTCGGCAGCTTCGCGTCGCGGACGCTGTCGCTGGTGCGGTACGACGGGGCGATGGACCTCTACCACGGCGGCCTGCGCGCGCGGCAGGCCGACGGCGCCGTCATCTTCGACCACGCCGACTACGGCCGCTACTGGGAGCTGATCTCGGAGGAGGTCAAGGCCTGGTCGTACATGAAGTTTCCCTACCTCAAGGCGCTCGGCCACGAGGACGGCTGGTACCGGGTCGGGCCGCTGACGCGCGTGACTGCCTGCGACTTCATCCCCTCGCCGTTCGCCGACCGCGAGCGCCGCGAGTTCCTCGCCTTCGACGACGGCGGCGCCGCGCGCTCGACGCTCGGCTTCCACTGGGCGCGCATGATCGAGATGCTGCACGCCGCCGAGGTGATCAAGGAACTGCTGCACGATCCGGACATCACCGGCCGTGAGCTCGTCACCGGCGGCAAGCGCGAGGCGCGCGGCGTCGGCGTGATCGAGGCGCCGCGCGGCACGCTGATCCACCACTACCGCGTCGACGAGAACGACCAGGTCGCGCGCGCCAACCTGATCGTCTCCACCACCCACAACAACCACGCCATGAACATCGCCATCCGCGAGGTGGCGCGAAGGTACCTCGACGGCCGCCAGCTCACCGAGGGGCTCCTGAACCACATCGAGGTCGCGGTGCGCGCCTTCGACCCCTGCCTGTCCTGCGCCACCCACGCGCTCGGCAAGATGCCGCTCGCCGTGGAGCTGGTCGACGCGGCGGGCGAGCAGGTCGACCGGCTGGTGCGCGACGCGTGAGCCCGCCGCGCCCGGTCGTGGTGATCGCCGTCGGCAACCCCAGCCGAGGCGACGACGCTATCGGCCCGCTGCTCGCCGCCCGCCTCGAGGCGCTCGACCTGCCCGGCATCGAGGTCATCACCGACTTCCAGCTCGCGCCGGAGCACGCGCTCGACCTGGCCGGCCGCGAGAAGGTGATCTTCGTGGATGCGGGAGAGGGGACGACGGCGCCGTTCGAGCTGCGCCGCATCGCGGCCCGCGACGACCGGAGCTACACCAGCCACGCGATGTCGCCGGCGGCGGTGCTCGCGGCCTACGAACGCGCCGTCGGCGGCGCGCCGCCGGAGGCCTGGGTGCTGTGCGTGGCCGGGGCGAACTTCGAGCTCGGCGAGCCGCCCTCGCCAGCCGCGGCCGCCGGCATGGAGGCCGCCTGGCCGGCGCTGCGCGCGGCGCTCGGGCGTTAGTGGCGCGCTGCCGGCCTCAGGCGGCGACCAGCCACGCCGACCCCAGCGTCGCGATGCCGAGGAAGGACGCGAAGCCGACGATGTCGGTCACGGTCGTCAGGATGATGGAGGAGGCGAGCGCGGGATCCTGGCCGAAGCGCCGCAGGAGCACCGGCACCAGGGCACCGGCGAGGCCCGCCGCCACCATCGAGATCACCATCGCCATGGCGCACACCGCGACGAGGCCCAGCGAGCGGCTCCACAGGTAGACGCCGAGCGCAGTGGTCGCCGCCACCGCCAGGCCGTTGACCAGTCCCACCGCCGTCTCCTTGCCGACGAGTCGCGGCCAGTGCCGCAGCGTCACCTCGCGCAGTGCGAGCCCGCGCATGGTGACCGCGAGCGCCTGCGCGCCGGAGTTGCCGGACTGCCCCGCGACCACCGGCAGCAGTACCGCGAGCGCGGTGAACTGGGCGATGGTGCTCTCGAACAGGCCGACCACGGCCGCGGCCAGGAAGGCGGTCAGCAGGTTGATCTGCAGCCAGGGCAGGCGGCGCGCGATCGCGAAGCCGGGCGGCGACAGCGCGCGCTCGTCGCGGCTCACGCCGACCATGGTCTGCACGTCGAGGCTCGATTCCTGCTCCAGCGCCGAGAGCAGCGCCGCGTGGCGGATCACGCCGACCAGGCGGCCCTCGACGTTGACGATCGGCAGCTCCGTGATCGGCATCTGCTGCAGGCGCTCGATGAATTCCTCGCGCGGGTCGAGGTCGTTCGCCACCGCGAGCAGCGGCCGGGTGATCTCCGCGACCGGCGTCGCGTCGTCGCCGGCGGCGAGGTCCTGCAGTTCGACCCGGCCGACCAGCTTCATCGCCGGGTCCACGACGAACAGCTCGCGCAGACCGAGGCGGCGAAGGCCGCGCAGCCGCTCGCGCGCCTCGCCGACGGCGAGGTCGTGGCGCAGCGGCATGACCCGCGGGTCCATCAGCCGCCCCGCCGAATCGGCTGGGTAGTCGAGCAGGCCGCGCAGCTCCACTGCGACCTGCGCGTCGAGGTTGGCGAGCAGCGGCTCGCGCGCCTCGGCCTCGAGCTGGGCGAGCGCGGCGGCCGCCGCCGCTGGCTCGGCCTCGGTCAGCGCCTGCCGCGCGAGCGGCGCCGGCAGCGCCTGCAGCGCCGCCGCCGCGGTTTCGGGCGTCATCGCCTGCCAGACCCGCACCAGCGCCGGCGCCGTTCGCCCGGCGAGCAGGGCAGCCGCGTCCTGCGCGGACAGGCGCTCGACCTGCCGCGCCACCTCGTGCGGGTAGTCGAGGAAGTAGCGGTTGTTGAGCGCGGCGGCGGCCGGCAGCACGATGGCGTTCACGCGCGCCTCCCGCCCTGCCGCGGCAGAAGCGTCGCGACCGCCGCCTCGGAGAGTGCCGAGACGGCGAGCCAGTAGCCCTGGCCGAGCACGCCGGCGAGGCTCGGCTCGCCGGCCGCCGCGCCGGCGCGTTCGCGCGTCGCGAGGGCGCGCCGCAGCGCAGGCGCGGTCAGCACGCCGACCAGGCGGCCGCCGTGCTCGACCACCGGCAGCGCTCCGGCTTCGTCCCAGCCGGGGCTCGACGCTGCCGCGGCGCAGGGCATCAGCGCCGGCAGCGAGGGCACCGGCCGCTTCAGCGCGGCGAGGCGCACGGCGGGATCGGCGCCGAGCAGCGTGGCGACCGACACTGCGCCGGCGAGGCGCTGCGCGTCCGCCACCACGTAGACGTCTTCCGCGGCGCCGCCGCGCTGGCGCAAGGCGGCGAGCGCCTCGTCCGCGCGGGCGCTCTCCGGCAGCGCCACCGCCGAGCTGTCCACCAGCGCGCCGACCGCGTCCTCCGGGTAGCGCAGCAGCGCGCGGCAGGCGAGCGCGGTGGTCGTGGGCAGCGCTGCGAGCAACGCGCGGCGCTCTTCGCCGGCGGCGTGGCGCAGGACCCCGGCGGCGCCGGGCGCGCGCATCGCGCCGAGGATGAGCGCCGATTGCTCCTCCGGCAGTGCGAGCACGGCGGCGGCGGCGGCGTGGGTGAGCATGGCCTCGGCGACCGGCGCCACGAGCCGCGCGGGCGCGTGTCCGAACAGCGCCGCGACGTCCCCGGCCGGCAGCCGCTCGAGCTCCCGCGCAGCGTCCACCGGGTGCGCGCGCAGGTAGGCGTGGGTCAGCTCGTCGAGCTCAGGCATCTTCCGCGCCCGCGGCAATGGCGACGACCGCGCCCTCGCTGAACACGCGGCCCGGCAGCGCGACCCGGCCCTCGCCGGTCTCGAGCACCACGCCATCGCCGGCGAGCTCGAGGATCCGGCCCTCGTGGTCGCCGACGCGGATGCGCTGCCCGACGGCGTAGGACTGCCGCGCGCGGTGCGCGCCGATGAGGTTCGCGACGTGCGTCCGCGCGCCGAGGCTCGTCGCCACCACCACGCCGCCGGCAATCGCGAACAGCAGCGCGGCCGCGAAGATGGCCAGGAAGGTGACCTTGATGCCGACCTGCTCGGCGCCGACCAGCAGCGCGCCGGCGAGGATCGTCACCTGCGCCGCGCGCGCCACCACGGCGCGCTGTGCCGGGGCGAGTCCCACGGCGGTGGACTGGATCAGGTCGACGGCGAAGCGCGAGAGCAGCCAGCCGGCGATGACGATCAGCAGGCCCGCGACCAGCGTCGGCAGGTACTCGATCAGCCGCGCCAGCCACTGCGCGAAGACCGACAGCCCGAGCAGCTGTGCCGCGGCGGCGACGAAGAACACCAGCACCGACCAGAACACGATCGTGCCGAGGACGTCGGCCGAGCGCCCGAGCCGCAGCCGCGCGGCGCGGCCCTCGCCGAGCAGCCGGGTCGTGCCGGCGTCGAGCAGCGACAGCGAGCGGCGCACGAGCCCCCGCAGCAGCGTGGCGAGCAGCCAGCCCGCGAGCAGGAGCAGCACCGCGCCGACGATGTTCGGCAGGTGCGCGACGCTCGCGTCGAGGAAGCTCGCGGTGAGCTGCGTGAAGCGCTCGCCCATGGTCGGCGTCTCGCCCATCGTCGCCTCCGCGCCTTGCCGGAACCGGACCAGAATAGTGCATTCCCGCTGCCGCCGGGGCGGATCCGCTGGGCGGGGCGAAGCCGGCGAGTGTCGGCGCCGGTCGGCCTTCGCTACGATGCCGCGATGAGCACGAAATCCGCCCCGCGCGTACCGCCGCCCGCACATCCCGCCCGCCGCCGCGAGCCGCTGCCCGACTGCCACCCGAAGCCCGGCGAGGAGGATCCGGGCGCGCCCGGGCGCGTGCGCGCGATCCTCGAGAGTCCCGGCTACCGCCAGGCCGACGAGGACGTCGAGTTCCTCGCGCTGGACGAGACCCGCGGCGTGCGCCTGCAGCTCGACTACCAGAAGGCCGAGCACCTGCTTTCGGCCGCGGGCGTGAGGCACACCATCGTCGCCTTCGGCAGCACCCGCATCGGCGAGCCGGGCGCGGCGCGGGCACGCGCCGCGGCGTTGCGCGGGCAGCTCGCGGCGGCGCCCGGGGACGCCGCGCTGCGCCGCCGGCTCGACGTGGCCGAGCGGATCGTCGCCAAGAGCCGCTACTACGACGAGGCGCGCGAACTCGGCCGGCTGGTCGCGGCCTGCGGCAACGGCGCGGGCGGTTGCCGGGTGCTGCTCATGACGGGCGGCGGGCCGGGGATCATGGAGGGCGCGAACCGCGGCGCCTTCGACGCCGGCGGCAAGTCCATCGGCCTCAACATCACGCTGCCGCTCGAGCAGTACCCGAACCCCTACATCACGCCCGAGCTGTGCTTCCGCTTCCGCTACTTCGCGATGCGCAAGCTGCACTTCCTCAAGCGCACGCGCGCGCTGGTGGCCTTCCCCGGCGGCTTCGGCACCTTCGACGAGCTGTTCGAGACGCTGACCCTGATCCAGACCCGCAAGATCCCGCCGGTGCCGGTGGTGCTGGTCGGCGAGGAGTTCTGGCGCGGCGCGGTGGACATGGACTTCCTCGCCGCCGAGGGCGTGATCGACGAGGAAGACCTCGAGCTCTTCTGGTACGCGGACACGGCCCAGGAGGCCTGGGACGGCATCCTCGACTGGCACCGCCGCAACGGCACTCCGCTGGTGGAATAGGCCGCCGCGCCCCGCTATTCGCGCGCGAACACGACCCGTCCCCCGACGACGGTCGTCACCACCTCCGCCTCGTGCAGCCGCTGCGGCTCCATGTCGAACAGGTCGCGATCGAGCATCACCAGGTCGGCGCGCTTGCCCGGCGCGAGCGAGCCGATCTCGTCCTCGACCCGCGCCGCCCAGGCGGCGTCGATCGTGTAGGCGCGCAGCGCGGTCTCGAGGTCCACGCGCTGCCCCGGCAGCCAGCCGCCCAGCGGATCGCCTTCGAGCGTGCGCCGGTTCACCGCGTTGTGGATGCCGCGCAGCGGCGAGAGCGAGATCGAGGCCGGCCAGTCCGAGGCGAAGGCGAGCCGCGCGCCGGCGGCCTGCAGCGATCGCCAGGCGAAGGCGCGCGGCAGGCGGACGGGGCCGACCGCGCGCGACCACACCTCGATGGTGGACGGATAGGCGTGGATCGGCTGCATCGAGGCGATGACGCCGAGCGCGCCGAAGCGCGGCAGGTCCGCGATGCTCACCACCTCGATGTGCTCCACGCGCGGGCGCAGGTCGGGCCGGCCGAGCGCCTGGTAGGCGTCGAGCGCGAGGCGCACGCCCGCGTCGCCGATGGCATGCGTCCACGGCTGGAAGCCGCGTGCCGCGCAGTCGGCCAGCGCCTGACGGTAGGTCTCGGGGTCGAGCGCCAGCTGGCCCCGTTCGCCGGGCTTGTCGGCGTAGGGCTCGAGCATCGCCGCGGTGTGCGACTCGATCACGCCGTCGACCATGAACTTCACCGCGGGCACGCGGACCCACGGCCCGGCGAGCCGTTCGCGCAGCGGCTGCCACGCCGCGCAGGGGTTCGCGTCCCGCCCGGCGGACAGCGCGAAGAGCAGGCGCGCGCTGAGCTCGCCGCGCGCCAGCAGCTCCTCGTAGAGCCCCACCTCCTCGGGCGAGCCGGAGGCGTTGTGCAGCGAGGTCAGGCCCAGGGCGGCGGCGACGACCAGGCCCTCGCGGATCGCGGCCAGCCGCTGCTCGCGCGTCGGCGCCGGGACATGCGCCGACACGAGGGCCATCGCGCCCTCCTTCAGCGCGCCCGTCGGCTCGCCGTTGGCCGGGTCGCGCACCAGCTCGCCGAAGCCGGAGAACGCCGTGTCGCGATCCACGCCCGCCACCTCGAGCGCGCGCGTGTTCGCCCAGGCCGTGTGCCCGTCGTAGGCGCGCAGGTAGGCCGGGCGCGAGCCGGTCACCGGATCGAGGTCGCCCCGCGTCGGCAGCCGCCCGCCGGGAAAGCAGGTGTATTCCCAGCCGCCGCCGAGGATCCAGGGCGCCTCCGGGTTGGCCGCCGCCCAGGCGGCGATGCGCGATTGCATCGCCTCCACCGAGCAGGCGCCGGTCAGGTCCACCTGCGAGAGGCCGAGCGAGCCGCTGGCGAAGTGCACGTGCGAGTCGATGAAGCCCGGCAGCACCAGCCGCCCGCCCGCGTCGAGCGTGCGCTCGGCGCCGAGCGCCTCGATGTCCGCGTTGCTGCCGACGGCGACGACGAGGTCGTCTCGCAGCGCGATCGCCTCGGCCCAGGGCCGGGCGGCCTCCGCGGTCCAGATCTTCGCGCGCGTGATCGCAAGCGTCGGTGGCGGCTCGGCGAGCGCGACCGGCGCGAGGCTGGCGAGCAGCACGGCGGTCGCGACGAGAGACGGAAGGGCGGGTGGCGACATGCTCAAGGCTCCTCCTCCGGGCGCGATTGACGCGGTGCTAGCATAGCGCCGCCGGCGGGCCGGGGAGGGGTGCGCGCAGCCATGATCGAGGGCGACGACTTGCCGGTGATCCCGGCTGGCCGCGTGCGGCTGCGGCCGCTCGCGGATCGCGACGTGCCGGCGCTCTATGCCGTGTTCTCCGATGATGAGGTCATGCGCTACTGGAGCCGCACGCCGATGCGCGAGCTGGCCGAGGCGCAGGCGCTTCTAGATGTGAAGTCTCAGGACGTTATTCCTGGGTGAAGGGTTGTCCATTCGGGGGTCTCCCGTGAAGCTTGTGGTTACCAGGCCTCAAGCATCGAAGGAGTCCCGAATGGACGTGCATCAGAATGCGCGGCTGACATTTGCCTGTCGAGTCCTGCTGGTTCAGCGGATCCGGAGTGGCCGGCCAAAGGCCCAGGCCGCTCGCGAGCTCGGGGTCTCGACCAAGACGGCGGACAAGTGGCTGAAGCGATTCCGCGAGCAGGGCGTGGACGGTCTGCGCGACCGCCGCTCGCGACCGCACCGCTCGCCGGGTGCGACCGACGAGGTGTTGCGGACAGCGGTGGTGGCGCTGCGGCGGCAGCGGCTGACGCTGGTAGCGATTGCCGCCCAACTGGGCCTGTCGCGGGCCACGGTGGCCCGGATCGCGAAGGCGGCCGGCCTGAACCGCCTGTCGAAGCTCGAGCCGGCGCCGGTGTATCGACGCTACGAGAGGGCCGAGCCGGGCGAGTTGCTGCATCTGGACGTGAAAAAGCTGGGCCGGATCGTCAAGGTGGGCCATCGCATCACCGGCGATCGCCGCGGTCACAGCACCGGCCCCGGGGCCGGCTGGGAATACCTGCACATCGCAATCGACGATGCCTCCCGGGTGGCCTACGCCCAGCTGCTGCCGGACGAGGGCGCCGACTGCACCGTGGCCTTCCTGCGCGCCGCCGTGGCCTACTACGCCGGCCTCGGCGTGCGGATCCGGGGCGTCTATACCGACAACGCCAAGGCCTACCGCGGCCACGACTTCGCCAACGCCTGCGCGCAGCTCGGCCTGCGTCACCACTACACCAAACCGTATACGCCGCGGACCAACGGCAAGGCCGAGCGCTTCATCCAGACCTGCTTACGGGAGTGGGCGTATGCTCGCGCCTATCACCACTCGTACCAGCGACGCGATGCCCTGCCGTCCTGGCTACACGGCTACAACTGGCACAGACCCCACATGAGCCTCGCCGGACAGCCCCCCGTCCACAGACTGCGCCTCAACAGGAACAACCTGTTGAGACTCCACATCTAGACGACATCCGCGAGTCGTTTCGCGAGCGCTCGCTGTTCCAGTGGGGCGTGGCGCGGGTCGACGACGACCGGGTCATCGGAACCTGCACCGTGTACAGCCTCGATCCGCGCAACCGACGCGCCGAGATCGGCTATGCGCTCGTCCGCGACTGCTGGGGCCGCGGGCTCATGAGCGAGGCGCTGGGCGCGCTGATCGGCTACGCCTTCGGCCCGCTCGACCTCGCGCGGCTCGAGGCGGATGTCGACCCGCGCAACGCAGCCTCGATCCGCATCATCGAGCGGCTCGGCTTCGTGCGCGAGGGCCTGTTGCGCGAGCGCTGGCGGGTCGGCGGCGGGACGCAGGACTCGCTGATCCTCGGCCTGCTGCGCCGCGACTGGGAGGCGAGGGCACCAGGCCTCACCTCCCGACCGGGATCAGCACCTCGTTGCGCCTGAGGAACCACGGCAGCATCGGCGGGTTGTAGCGCGCGAGCACCGGCGGACCGGCGGCGGCGAGTCCGCGCGCGGCCATGGCCTCCCGCAGCCTGCCTTCCATCCCGTCGTAGCGTTCCTGCGTCCAGCGGCCCGAGTAGCGCCACGCGGCGACACGCTGCGCAGGCACCGCCCGGATCGCGACCCGCGGGTCGGTCGGCACCGGCACGGTCTCGGCCGTGTACTTCGACGGCACGATGAAGGCAACCCGGTAGCGGCCGCCGTCGCCGACCTGCGTGACCGGCACGGTCATCGCGATCTTCTCGCCCTTCACCTGCGTCACGGGCGCCGTCATGGCGATCTTCTCCTGCGCCCGGTTGTCGCCGCCGATGTAGCGAAACAGGCGCCGGAAGGCCGCGTCGCCCGCGTCCTCGAAGCCCGCCTCGACCTCGGTCTCGGCAACGAGGTACGCAGCGTAGTCGCGCAGCTCGAAGGCGCCGTCCTGCTCGATCACTTCGTAGGCGGGTTCTTCGAGGGCCATGGCGAGGGGGCTCGAGAGCAGGGTGAGCAGCAGGGTGGCCGGCAGCGCCAGGCCGAATGAAGCCTTCACGCGGGGTCCGTCTTCAGCGGCCTAGTCTTGTGCGGCGCGAAGCGGCCGATACGCGATCCGGTCGCCCGCGAACGTGCCGACCCACAGCTCGCCGTCCACCTCGACCGCCATGGTGATGTTGCTGAACCTGGGATTCGCCGGCCCGGTGGCGACGACCTCGGTCGCCATGGTTTGCGGGTCGACGGCGAGCACCGTGAACGGCCGCGGGCAGGCGGCGAACTCCTCGAGCGTGAACTCGAGCGTGCGCTTCACCTCGCCGCAGGCGGTGTCGTGCAGGTCGAGGCCCGCGGTCACGAGACGGCCGTCGGCGTCCATGTGCAGGTTGTCGGGGATGAACCCGAAGGTCTCCGTCCGGCGCAAGACCTCGGCCGGGTCGGTGTTCGAGAAGGCCGTCACGTTGAACTGCCCCGAGGAGGCGACGTAGAACTCGCGGCCGTCGGCCGAGACCTCGATCCCATTGGCATACGGCAGTTGCGTGCCCTGTACCGGCACCATTGCGGCGTCGCCCGGCGACCAGCGGAACACGCCGCCAGTGTCGAGTCCGGCCAGCGCATGGCTGATCGGCACGTCGGTCAGGAGCGGGATGGTGACGAGCAGCGAGCCATCGGCAAGCGCGGCGACGCTGTTCGCCTCCATGCCCTCGGGCGTCAGCACGCAGCCCTGCCAGGTGAGCTGCGGCGTCGCGCCGCTCGCGTCGACGTCGAAGACCTCGATCGCCTCGCGTCCGCCGTGGCCGACCACGTAGAGCGTGAAGCGATCCTTCTCGCGCGGCCGCAGCGCGAGGCCGTGCGTGACGAAGCTGTTCGGGTCGGGACTTCCCGGGCAGGCGCCGAAGGTCTGCATGTCCTGCACCGCGCGCGGCGCGTCGCCGGGATACAGCGCCGTCCAGGCCCTGGCCCTGGAATCGATCAGGTACAGGCCTCCGGGCACCAGGCTGCTGGCGATGATCCACCGCGTGCCCGGCAGGTGCACGAGGTCTTCCGCGTTGGGAATGCCGCAGAGGAAGGAATAGTCGCCCGCGGCGTCGCAACCCGCCTCCGGGGCTTCGGCCTCGGAAGGCGGCATCGCGACGAGCCACGCCGCGGGCAGCAGGACGCAGGCCGTGAGCCCGCGCAAGGAAGCATTCATGTCGTGGCCTCCATGGGATGGATCCGGCCGTCCGGGTCGCCTACTTCAGCTCGACCAGGATCGCCTCGGCCGGCTTGTTGGCGAGGTTCTCGGGCGTGTGCATGCCCGCCTCCGTCGCGGCCACGGTGCGCGCCTTGACCTTCATCTCCTCGGTCGTGCCGTCGGGCATCGTGAACCGCGCGTGGTGATCGTCGAAGAACACGACCACGCCCGCCGGATGGTGGTGCATGACCGATTTTTCCTTCGGCCCGTAGGAAATGCGCAGCACGCGCAGCTTGTCGTTCTCGAGTTCGACCTTGTAGTGCGCGGGATCGACGGCGACGGCGTCCGGGCCGGCCGCGACGGCGGCAGGCGCGCCGTTGGAGTTCCACATGTCGCGCAGCAGCTTCCAGGTCCCGTCGCGCTTCTCGAGCAGCGAGAGGTACTTGCCGGAATCGACCGTCGCACCGGCAGCATCCGTCATGGTGAACGTGCCCTCCTGCCACGCGAGGTTCCCGGCGATCTGGACCGGGCCGCTCCTGGTGTTGTTCGTGAGCCCTGCTCCCTTGGCGGCCTCGATGCCCTGGGCGATGGCCTCGCGGATCGCCTCGCGCCCGACGCGGGCCGCTGCGCCCGGCTCGAGCACCGCGGCGTCTTCCCAGTACAGCGCGGCGACCGCGTCCGCGTCGCCGGCGTTGTAGTGGCCGGCCCAGGCATCGTTCACGGCGGCCGCGGCTTCCATGTCCTTGGCGGTGGGTCCGGCCTGCTGGCAGGCCGCAAGCGTAATGATCGCGGCGGCCGCGGCCAGGGCCGCGGCAGACTTCTGCATTCTCATGTTTCCCCCTCTCGATGGCGTGATCGTGCGGGGCCCGGTTTTCCGGGCCGTGAGGCCATCATACGCCCGCCGCCATCCGGCAAACGGTTTCAGGAGTCGGAGGCCGTCGACTCCGGCCGCCGCGCCCGGCTTCAGGCATACCCGATCCACACCGCGATCACCACGAACACGCTCGCCAGGCCCACCAGCCCGAGCATCCACTTCCAGAAGAAGCGCGCCCACACCAGCCAGTCGAGGCGCGCGGCGCCGAGGACGCCCATCAGCACCGCCGAGGTCGGGATGATCAGGTTGGTGAGCCCATCGCCCAGCTGGAAAGCGAGCACCGCCACCTGCCGGCTGACGCCGAGCAGGTCGCCGAGCGGCGCCATGATCGGCATGGTCAGCGCCGCCTGCCCCGAGCCCGACGGCACCAGGAAGTTGAGCGCCGACTGCACGACCAGCATCAGCCACGCGGCGAGCGTGGCCGGCAGGCCTTCGAGTGCGTGGGCGAGGTGGTAGAGCAGGGTGTTGAGCACGCTCGGCTGCGCCGGGTCGGTGCCGCCGAGCAGCAGCACCAGGCCCTTGGCCAGCGCCACGATCAGCACCACCGGCAGCATGGTCGCCGCGCCCTCGCGAAAGCCCTCGGCGAGCCGGTTGGCCGGCATCTGCCTGCGGTCGGCGAGCCAGGCGACGAGGCCCGTCGCAACCCCCATCGTGAAGAACTGCGCGGCGAGCTCCGGCAGGTAGTAGCCGCGCGTGGTCACGCCCCAGATCACCCAGGCGAGGGTCGCGACGAGCACGAGGAGCACCGCGAAGTCGGCGCGCCCCGCCGGACCCAGCTCCGCGCCCGCGGCGGCGGCGATCGGCGCGGCCGGCCGCTCGCGCCGTTGCGTGAGCGCATAGCGCAGCGTCAGCGCCGCGCCGAGCAGCGTGAAGACCGCCCACATCGCCACGCGCAGCGGCGCGCCCGAGACCGGGTCGAGGCCCGCCACGCCCTGCGCGACGATCACGTTGAACGGGTTCATCCAGCTGGTCGCGAAGCCGACCTGGGTGGCGACGTAGGTGACGAGCACCACGCAGAAAGCGTCGAGGCGGATGCGCGCGAACACCGGCAGCAAGAGCAGGATGAACGGAATGGTCTCCTCGCCCATGCCGAACACCGCGCCACCCAGCGAGAACATCACGAACAGCCCCGGCACCAGGATCGTCATGCGCCGCTCGTAGCGGCCGACGAAGGCCACGATCGTGCGGTCGATCGCGCCGGTCTTCATCATCACGCCGAAGCTGCCGCCGAGCACCAGCAGGAAGGCGACGAGCCCGACCGCCGCACCCCACTTGTCGCCGGCGACCAGCCCCTCGAAGGGCAGGTTGAGCACGCCGATCCCGCCGCCCTCGGCGAAGAGCGGGATGGCCTTTGCATCGCCCACCGACTCGAAGCTCGCCAGCCGCACCGAGACCTGCTTCGACTCCGGACCCGCCGGCACCACGTCGGTGAAGCGCCCGGGCGCGACGAAGGCCACCACCAGCGCGATGAGCAGCGCCACCGCTGCGAGGATCAAGAGCGTGTCCGGCGCGCCGGACGAGGTCGCCTTCGGCTGTGGGGTTGGCTGTTCGCGCATGGTCCCGGGTCTCGCTGAGGCGTGGTAGTGCTGGATCATGACCCGAGACCGGCCGGGGCGGAATCCCGGCCACAGGCTGACGGTACGCCGCGGGTTCTCCGAAGAGGAGGGCCTGCCCAACGCAATGCAGTTCATGGGCCGGCGCCTCTCCGAGCCGATGCTGCTGTGCATCGGCCATACCTACGAGTCGGCCGCTGCCTGGCACGAGCGGCGTTCGTCGGTGTGAAGCACGGGCGCGGCGGGTCAGCCCTCCAGCCGCCGGACGTTCTCGTAGTGCACGGCGCGCGTGATCCCGTAGCGGGTGAGGAACGCCACCGAGATCGCTCCTACGGTCCACATCAGCGCCACGTACCAGACGGCCAGGTCGAACAGCACCGGCGCCGGGACATCGCCTGGCGGCAGGCCGCTCGGGAAGTGCACGGCGGTCAGCACCAGCGCGGCGAACCAGGTGCCTAGCGCGCTCGAGGCCTTCGAGATGAGCGTCTGGCTGGCGAGGATCAATCCTTCCTCGCGCCGGCCGGTCCGCAGCAGGCTCTCCTCGACGACGTCCGCGAGCAGCGAGAACATCAGCGCCATCAGCGCGTTGAACAGCACGCCGTCGACCAGCGCGTGGGTCATCAGCACCGGCATCTTCCAGGGCCCCGTCATGTCGGGCAGCAGCCCGGCGGCGTTCAGCGCATAGGGCGTCGCGGTTCCCAGCCAGAACAGGCCGGCGACCTGCAGGGTGAGGCGGCGCTTGTCGCGGCCACGCGCGAGGCGCGGCGTCGCGAGCAGCGCGAGGATCGCAGCGCACAGGTAGGTGACCTGCACCAGGTTCACCTGCTCGCTGCTGCAGTGCCAGTAGTAGCTGTAGAGATACACCCAGATGGCGTTGGTCAGGCCGCTGCCGGCGGCAAGGAACATCGCCGAGGCGATCAGCACCAGGATCGACGGCGACGAGTAGGTCTGGACGAGATTGCGCAGCACCAGCCGCAGCGGCGGGTGGACGACGTCGCCCGTCCGGCGCAGGTGCGGGATCCATTTGCGCAGGCCGACCGGGACGGCGAGCGCCGCGGCGAAGGCGGCCAGCGCGAACCAGGCCGCGCCGGCCTGGAAGCCCTCGGCGTTGAGCAGCCCGCTGCCGGCGGCCCCGTCGTCCCGCAGCCAGATGCCGTACATCAGGATGCCGGTCAGGTTCGTGGTGATCCAGGTGAAGCTCACCTTGTAGGTCGACAGCCGGGTGCGGCTCTCGTAGTCGCGCGTCAGCTCGGCGACGAGCGCGTTGCCGGGCACGTCGAACAGCGTCAGGGCCACGCGCAGCAGCACGGTGACGCAGAGCAGGTAGCTGAACAGCAGCCACTGCTCGCTCGCGTCGAACGGCGGGAACCACAGCGCGAGATAGGCGAGCGCCAGCGGCACGACCGCGACCAGCAGGAAGGGGTGGCGTCGCCCGAAGCGCGACCGCAGGCGATCGGAGAGGATGCCGACCAGCGGGTCGGTCAGGCCGTCGACGAGCAGCGCGATGGCGAGCGCGAGCCCGGCCAGCGCCGGCTTCAGGCCGAGCACCTGGTCGTAGTACAGCAGCAGGAAGAAATTCAGGCCGCTGTTCACGGCGCCGAGCGCGACGCCGGACAGGCCATAGATGATGCAGGTCGAGCGGGTGATCGGTTCCGCTGCCGTGGCGTGCTGGCTCACGGCCCCGCGGCCCCGGCACCGGGCGGAGCGAACGGGTCGGCCGACAGGAACCGCCGCAGCACGTTGCCGGTCAGCCGCGCGACGGCGTTGTCGAAGCCGTTCCACGGCAGGCTGCCGCACCAGGCGATGGAGCCGACCGAGAACACCGCGCCGCCCTCGGGCGTCTCGAAGAACACGAGCTCGGCGCGGATGTCGCGGTTGAGATCGCCGGACATCGCCGGCGTGCACATCAGGATGTCCTCCGGCACGGGCATCGCGCTCGCCGGGAAGTCATCGGCCACGGCGACGACCAGGGCATGCGCCGGCGTGCCGCGCTCGGCCGAGCTGGCGTCGATCTCGAATCCCGCCGCGCCACCGGCCACGTAGCCCGCGTCGCCGATCGGCGCATCCTCTGCCAGGCCCTCGAACATGAAGGCGACGCGCGGGTCGCGGCTCGCGGCGGTGCGCCGGTAGGGCGCGGAGCGCTCGAACCCGATGCCGCGCGTCCCGACGCCCACCACCTGCTCCGGCGGCAGGCCGACCCGACGCCACAGGCCGCCCAACTCGCCGCTGAAGGCGTGGTGGTACTCGCCCGGCGCCTCGGCCCAGTAGCGCGCGCCGCCCTCGGCGCGCCGGACCTCGATGACGCCCGGCAGCGTGCCGTGGAAGGCGATGCGCCAGTAGAAGCCGTTGCCGCCCAGGTACATCAGCCGGCCACCCTGCCGCAGGTAAGCTTGCAGCGCGGCCATCATCTGCGTCGACCAGTACTCCGGATGGGTGCCGGTGAGCACGACGCGATAGCGCGCGAGCAGCGCGAGGCCCTCGGCGTGCAGGTCCTCGTCGGTGATCACGTCGACCGCCTGGCCGCGGTGCTCGAGCCAGGCCAGCAGGTGGGTGTCGGCGTTGAAGTTCCAGACGTCCGAGCAGGGCCCGTGGTTGAGCACCGGCCGCAGCCGCGAGGAGTGCCGCGCGCCGCTGCCATCCACATGGCTGTCGTAGGCGGACAGGCCGACTTCCGGGTGCTCCTGCAGGTACACGGCCTCCGGCTCGAGCACGATGGCGGCGTCGAGCTGAAGCTCGCTCAACGGCTGGTCGAGCATGAAGCGGTAGTTGGCGTAGGCGAGGTAGGTGGCGGTCGAGGCGAGGAACGCGACCGGCGCGGTCGCCCGGTCGCGCGGCGGGCGCACGAAGAAGGTCACGTAGCTCACGTCGCCGTCGGCCTCGAGGCGCGCGGCGTAGCAGCCGCTCGGCAGGTCGACGGGAATCGCCAGCGACAGCGTCGTGTCCCAGCGGGCGTCGTAGAGATCGTCCGAGTGGAAGTGGATCGCCGCGTAGTGAGCAGGCGCACGCCGC
This sequence comes from uncultured Steroidobacteraceae bacterium, assembly GCA_964406445.1. Lineage (GTDB taxonomy): Bacteria > Pseudomonadota > Gammaproteobacteria > Steroidobacterales > Steroidobacteraceae > SG8-30. The sequence goes on along the minus strand of CAYORU010000022.1, from coordinate 31,358 downwards.
CAGTCGTGCTGCTCGCCGTTCCACGCGTGGCCGGCCACGCCGCGTGCAGGCAGGTTGTGCGTCTCGCCGTGCCAGCCGCGGCCGGAGACGTCGCGGACCCGCGTGGTCGATGCGTCCTGCGCGAAGTCCCAGCAGCCGAGCAATTCGGACGTCGATTCACCGGCAAGCACGGCGGCGGCGCGGCGCTCGAGTTCCGCGCCGTCGAGACTGCGATGGCTCAGGCACGGGGCCTCGAGCTTGCCGTCGTAGCAAAGGCTCGCGCCACCGTCGGCCGGCCGCGCTGCGAGCGTGAACGGCCGACCGCTCGGAGCGAGCGCACCCGGCCCGGCGGCGAGGGTCGTGCGCGCGCCCTGTTCCGGCCAGGCGGCGCCGCGCAGGAACGAATGCGCGAGGCTCAGCTCGCCGCTGCGTTCATCGTAGGCCGCGTGCACCCGAACCCAGCGCCGCGCCACGAGCGGCGTGGGGCCGCGCAGCACGGCGGCTCGTCCGTCCGCTCCGATTCGCACCTCGAGGAACCCGTCCGCGTCGAGGCCGAGCTCGAAGCCCAGGCCATGGTCCTCGTCCCAGATCGAGGCGATGGCCTGCGCGCGGCCATGGCCGGGCGCCGTCGGCCACAGCAGCAGCCCGAGGCTGAAGGAGCGCAGCGCGTCGAGCGCGGCGTCGGGCGGGAACTGGATGCACGAGCCGGGTCGCAGCGGCTGCTGGCGCCCGGTGTGTCGGCCGTCGAGCCCGCTCGGCACGCGCCGCAGGTCGAGGCCAGGGCCGTCCGGGCTGTCGTCGCCGCAGATGATCCGCCACAGCGAGGCGCTGAAGTCCCCGGCACCCGCCACGCTCAGCTTGAAGTCGACCCGCTCGCCTGGCGCCACGCTCCACGGCGTGCAGTAGCCGATCACCTGCTTGGCTGCCCGCTGCATGTCTCAGGCGCCGTCCGCGGCGGGCGGGGCGGTGCCGCTCGCCGCCTGCCACTGCAGCATGAAGATGGCGCGGTTGACGTCGGCGAGCGAGCGATACACGGTGTCGTCCAGGAGCCGGATGGGCGTGCCGCGCCGGCCGGAGAACACGCCGATGCGCCACGCCGCGTGACGGGCGACGGTCACCGCCACCAGCTTGCCGGCGGGCTGCGCGAGCCGCAGGTGCAGCGCGAGCCGCTGCAGCTGTGGGCTGTGCGGGCCGAACGGGCGCGAGAGGTATTCGTCCACCAGGTCACGCCGGGCGGGATCGACACGCAACACGGTCAGTGCACCTCCCTGGGGGCCGCGACAGCCTGCGCCGGGCCGGTCGTCGCGCCATTCTGGTAACCTGCCGAGCGCCCCGCCCCCGGGGTCGACAGCCGCACGGTCCCGCAGAGCCCACGCGCATCATGCCCGGAACGCCCCGCACGCGCCGACTGCGCGTGAGCCCCAAGAAAGAGCCGTCGCAGGCCCGCTCGCGCCAGATGGTGCGGCGCATCCTCGACGCCGCGCTCGTCGCCCTGACGCGCGACGGCGTCGAGCGCTTCACGATCAACCACGTAGCCGCGGAAGCGCGCATCAGCGTCGCTTCCGTCTACCAGTTCTTCCCCAACAAGCAGGCGATCATCTACCGCCTCTACCAGGACTGGCTCGCGGAGGTGACCGCGCGGCTGGACGCGGCGATCGAGGCGGGGCGCGAGGACGACTGGCGCAGTTTCGCGGCACGGCTCGCCGACACGCTCTCCGGCTACGCCGCCGACCCGGACGCCGAGCACGAGCTGGTGCGCGCGATGTGGTCGCATCGCGAGCTGCACGCGCTCGACCGCGAGCATTCGCGGGCGCTCAGCTCGCGGGTCGCGGCCGAGATGCGCCGGTTCGGCTCGACCTGGCCGCGGCCCCGGCTCGAGCGGCTCGCGCTCTTCGCCAACGAGCTCTTCACGCTCGTCGCCGAGCGCTCCGGCCTCGGCGGCGGCGAGGACCGGGCCCTGCTCGCCGAGTTTGCGCGGCTCGCCTACGTCCAGCTGTGGGCCGCTGCCTTCGAGCCGCAGGCGGCCACCCGCAAGGTCGCGCGCCGCCGCCGCGCTCAACGCGCGAGCACCGGCTCGTAGACGTTTCGAAGCCACCATTCGCGCCGCTCCCCGAAGGGATCGGTTGCCACGGTGTCCTGCCGGTCGAAGAGCATCACGCGCCGCTGGGCCGGTTCGTAGGCCGGCCAGCCCGGCTGGCCGGTTCGCGCGAAATCGATCAGGGCGGACTGCATCCGGGCCGCGAGCGCGGCCCGCGTGGCCGCGTCGGCCGCATCCTGCGGCTGGCCGATGAGGTCCACCGCCCCGGGCAGCGCGAGGTGGTCGAAGAAGAAGAACAGGTCGGCGGCATGGGTGGCACGCATCGGCGAGCCCGGCACTTCCCACTGGAACTGGTAGAGCCAGCTGCGGCCGCCGCTGGCCGCGTGGGCCTCCGCGAGCGCGAGCCCGGGCACGACGAACATCGCGTCGCCGAGCAGCTGCATGCCGCGCACGCCCGGCGGCTCGCCGGCAAAGAGCCGGTCGTAGAGCGCCGCGGCGGCGGCCCGCTGCCCTGGCGGGAAGCACGGCAGCTGCTCGCATAGCGCCGCCGCCGATTGGCGGTCGAGGGCGGCATCCCACAGCAGCCATAGCCCGGCCTCGTAGCCGGTCGAGCCGACCATCAGGTCGATGCCGGCGAGGCCGCCGCGCCGCGCGTGCGCAAACGGCGTGCGCGGAATGAACTGGCCGTCGACGCGCGGATAGAAGAGCGAGTCCCAGAAGAACAGCATGTGTCGCGACGGCAACGCGGCGGCCTGCCGCTCGAGCAACGTCGCCGTGTCGAGCGCGACCAGTTCCGCCGCCGAGCGGCAGCCGAGGAGCGGCAACAGCTCGCGGGCCTGCTCGCGCGCGTGCTGGGGCGTGTAGTAGGCGTCCTCGCGCGTCTCGGCGAGGCCCGGCACGCCGGCCACGCCGCTCATCAACACCGCGCGGCGGATCCGCCCGTCGAGGCGGCCGGTGGTCAGAAGCCAGCTCAGGTCCATGCTGCCGGCCGATTCGCCCATCACCGTGATGTTGTCCGGGTCGCCGCCGAAGGCCGCGACGTTGGCGTGGATCCACTCCAGCGCCAGCAGCTGGTCGCGCAGCCCGTTCGAGTGGCAGCCCTCGAGCCCGGCGTCCGAGAGGTCGAGGAAGCCGAACACGCCGAGCCGGTAGTTGACCGAGCAGAACACCACGTCGCCCCGGCGCACGAACGATTCGCCGTGGTAGACGCGCAGCCGGCTGCTCTCCAGCCAGTTGGCGCCGCCGTGCAGGAACACGATGACCGGCCGGCGTGCGCCGTCGGCCGCTGGCGTCCATACGTTGAGCGTCAGGCAGTCCTCGCTGCCGACCCAGGCCGGCGCCGGGGTCGTCGCCGGCCGGTCCTCGATCTCCTCGAGCCGCGCCTCGTGCGGATCGAAGACCTGCGCCGCCGCCGGGCCGAACTGGCCCGCATCCCGGATGCCCCACCAGGGCTTCACCGGCTCAGGTGCGCGGAAGCGTCGCTCTCCGGTCGGCGGCTCGGCATACGGGATGCCGAGGAACCCGAGCACGCCTGGCGGCTGCGGCACGCCGCGGATCCAGCCGCAGCTCGTCAGCACCAGCGGGTCGGGACCCCCGGCGTCCGCGGATCGCGCGCGCGTCATGGCCCGGGCGGGTCAGCCGCCGAAGTTGTATCGCAGGATCAGCCCGTACTCCCGCGGCTTGCCGAGCACGCTGCGCGTCTCGACCGGGAAGACGAACGGCTGCGGTGCGAGCCGGCGGTTGTAGGTGAACTCGTCGGTCAGGTTGTCGACGTAGGCGCGGACCGACCAGCGCCCCGAGGGCGCCGTGAAGGCGAGGCTGGCGTTGGCGATGCCGTAGCTCTCGACATTCGGGGTCAGCGATTCATCCGTGCGGTACTCGTCCTGGTAGGCGTAGGACGCCGTCAGCGCCAGCCGGCCGCCGCCCGCCCAGCCGGGCGTGAAGCTGTAGGTGCCGCCCGCCGCGCCCGAGAACTCAGGCGCGCGGTTCAGCGGCTGGCCCACCTGCGCCGGGGTCGGATCGTCCTTGATCTCAGTGTCGTTGTAGGCGGCGTTGACGAACAGCGTCCAGTTCTCGCTCGGGCGGAAGCGCAGGTCGGCCTCGATGCCCCGGCCGTCCGCGCTGCCGACATTCTGGATCACCGCCGTCGCGCCCTGGAAGACGCTCTTCTGCAGGTCCTTGAAGTCGAAGTAGTAGGCCACCAGGTCGAACTGCACGCGGCGATCGGCCGCGAAGCCCTTGATGCCGATCTCCCATGAGTCGACCGTCTCCGGGTCGTAGGAGCGCAGGCTGCCGCCCGCGGCCGCGAGGTCGAGCCCGAAGAACAGCGGGAAGCCCGGCGGCAGCGCGAACTTGAACGACTCGATGCCGCCCGCCTTCCAGCCCTGCGACCAGGAAACGTAGGCGCCGACATCCGCCGTCAGGTCGTAGTCGAGCGCCAGCCGCACCGAGGTGTCGTCCCAGGTGCGCTCGAGCGACAGCGGCGTGCTGAGCCACGCGCCGTAGAGGTAGCAGGCGCAGGGAAACGGCGCGTTGGCGTTCTCGGCGAGCACCGCCGGGTCGGGGATGGCGAGCGTCAGCGTCTTCTCGTCGCGGTTGTAGCGCGCGCCGGCCGTGAGCGTGAGGCGCTCGGTCACCGGCACGCTCAGGTCCACGAAGAACGAGTAGCCCTCCGCGCCGCTGTCGTAGAAGCCCTTTTCGATGAAGGCGTTCGAGTAGTCGCCCGGTTGCAGCCCGGGCGCCGGGGAGCCCGTGAAGGCGAGGCCCGTGTCGACCCACTCGGCCACGAAGGCATCCATGCTCTCGTCGAAGTAGGAGGCGCCGGCGATGAAGGTCAGCCCGCGAGCGGACTCGAACTTCAGGCGCAGCTCCTGGTTGAACAGGTCCACGTCCTGGCCCTGGTAGTACGGCCCGCCCGCGATGATGGCGAGACCATCGTAGTCCTCGGCATAGTCAGCCTCGACGGTGCGGTAGTTGGTGAGCGAGCGCAGCTCCCAGGCATCCGACAGGCCGACCCGCAGGTCGAGCGTGGCGTCCAGCACCTCGAAGTCGCTGCGGTTCTCGCGGCCGCGCAGCGAGCTGTTGACCGTGAAGTCCGGCAGGCCCACCTCGGAGTAGACGTTCCCGGTCTCCTTGCGGTCCTCGTAGTTGAGGATCAGGTCCGCCGTGAGCCGTTCGTTCGGCGTGAACCGGCCGGTCACGCGCGCCGCGGCCACGTCGGAGACGCCGATGTCGGAGCCGCCGAAGGTGTTCTTCAGGTAGCCCGCGCGGTCGTCGATCGTGCCGGCGATGCGGAAGGCGAGCGCGTCCGACACCGGCAGGTTGACCATGCCCGTGGCCGTGATGCGCTCGCGGTTGCCGGCGCCCACCTCGAGGAAGGCATCGAAGTCCTGTGTCGGCCGCGCCGTCGTCACGGCGATCGCCCCCGCGATGGCGCTGCGGCCGAACAGCGTGTTCTGCGGGCCCTTCACCACCTCGACCCGCTCGATGTCGTAGTAGGACACGACCTGGGTGCCGTAGCGCCCCAGGTGCACGCCGTTCAGGTAGAAGCCGATCGACGGGTCCGTTCCGAAGCCGAAGTCGGTGGAGCTGATGCCCCGCATCGACGAGTAGATGTGGTAGCTGTAGTTCGGCGAGGACGAGAAGCCCGGCGTGTAGAGGTACAGCTCGCCGAAGTCCTGCACGTTCTGCTGCTCGAGGAACACCGGGTCGAAGGACGACACCGCGACCGGCACGTCCTGGAAGCGCTGGTCACGCTTCTGCGCGGTGACGATCACTTCCTCGAGGACGGCCTGGGCAGCGGCCAGTCCCGGCTGCGCCGCAAGCGCGCCAAGCAGTACACCCGTGATCGAGGCTCGAAGGTTCATGGGGCTCTCCACGCGTTGGCGAAGGCGGCGAACGGCCGGTTGCGGCCCGAGGATAGACCCCGCCACGGAATGAATGCAACTAATTAATCACATTTGGCAGCCGCGACTGCCAGGCCAGGCCGACCGGCGGCGGGCCCGGGATCGGCGCCGCTTAGACCATGAAAATCGCGCATCAGATGCGTGTTTGTCATGGTATGATCTGCGCGCCGTGGACATCGCCCGAAACGCCTGGCTGCAGAAGATCCGCACTGCGCTCGCGCGCGCGCCGGTGACCGTTCTGACGGGCCCACGCCAGGCCGGCAAGACCACGCTGGCGCGGGAGCTGCTCGCCGAGGAGTCCCCCAACTACTTCGATCTGGAGGATCCGGTCGCCCTCGCTCGCCTCGAGCAGCCGAGGACGGCGCTCGAGCCGCTGAAGGGGCTGGTCGTCATCGACGAGGTCCAACGCCGGCCTGACCTCTTTCCCGTCCTGCGGGTGCTGGCCGACCGCCGCGGATCGCCCGCCAGGTTCCTGATCCTCGGCAGCGCATCTGGCGAGTTGCTCAGGCAAAGCGCCGAAACCCTGGCCGGGCGCATGGAGCGGATCGAAATCGGCGGCTTCACCCTCGCCGAGCTCGGCGCCGACGCGGCCGATCGCTTGTGGCTTCGCGGCGGGTTCCCGCGCTCGTATCTCGCCCGCGGCGAGCGGGACAGCATCGCCTGGCGCAAGCAGTTCATCCAGACCCTGCTCGAGCGCGATCTCCCGCAGTGGGGTGTGCGCGTACCCGCTGTCGCATTGCTGCGCTTCTGGACGATGATCGCGCACTGCCACGGCCAGGTCTGGAACGCGGTGGAGCCGGCGCGGGCCCTCGGAGTGAGTCCGTCGACGACGCGTCGCTATCTCGACCTGCTCACCGACGCTCTCGTCCTGCGACAGCTCCAGCCTTGGCACGCAAACCTTGCCAAGCGGCAGGTCAAGTCGCCGAAGATCTACGTCCGCGACAGCGGCCTGCTGCACCAGCTGCTCGGGCTCGAGACCGAAAAGGCGCTGCTTTCGCATCCCAAGCTTGGCGCCTCATGGGAAGGGCACATCATCGAGCAGGTGCTCGCCGTCGAGCCGTACGACGAGGCGTGGTTCTGGGCCACGCACCAGGGCGCGGAGATCGACCTTCTGCTGCGACGCGGGGATCGCCTGCTCGGTGTCGAGTGCAAGCGCGCCGACGCGCCGAGAGTGACGCCGTCCATACGCATTGCGCTCGACGACCTCGGGCTCGAGCGAATCGCTGTCATTTATCCCGGCGCAAGGCGCTATTCTCTCGGAGCCTCGGTGGAGGCTGTGCCGGCGAGCGCACTCGCCAAGACCGGCGCATTGTTCGAGGAGCATTGAATCCCATGAAGGTCCGCAGACCCCCTGCATCGCCCGGCCACACCCTGACGCGCCGCGAGGCGCTTACGCTCGGTGGCGCCGCCGCGGTAGCCGCGCTCGTCGGCGGCTGCTCCCGCAAGGAGCCCGAAGCCAAGGCAGCCGCCTACGAGGGTCCCGTGCACTACCTCTCGCTCACGGCCGTCGCGGAGCTCATCCAGTCCGGCCGCCTCTCGCCGGTGCAGGCGACGCAGCAGCTCCTGGATCGCATCGGCGCCGTGGACCCGAAGCTTCACAGCTACGCCACGCTGATGGCCGACAGCGCGCTCGCTTCGGCGCGTCGTGCCGAGCAGGAGATCGCCGCGGGCAAGTACCGCGGGCCGCTGCACGGGGTGCCGGTCGCGGTGAAGGACCTCTGCTACACGCGCGGCGTGCCCACCATGGGCGGGCTCGCCGTGCTGCGCGACTTCGTGCCGGAGGAGGACGCGACCGTCGTCGCCCGGCTCGAGGCCGCCGGCGCCGTGCTGCTCGGCAAGCTCAGCCTCACCGAAGGCGCGATGGCCGGCTATCACCCCGACTTCGACATCCCGGTCAATCCATGGAAGGCGGACGCCTGGGCCGGCGCCTCCTCGAGCGGCTCCGGCGTGGCGCCGGCGGCGGGCCTGTGCTTCGCGGCGCTCGGCAGCGACACCGGCGGCTCGATCCGCTTCCCCGCGATGGCGAACGGCATCGTGGGACTCAAGCCCACCTACGGCCGGGTCAGCCGCCACGGCGTGCTGCCGCTCGCCGAGACGATGGACCACGTCGGCCCCATGACCCGGCGGGTCGCGGATGCCGGCCTCGTGCTGCAGGCGATCGCCGGGCACGACCCGAAGGACCCGACCACGCTCACGGACCCCGTGCCCGACTTGCTCGCCGGGCTCGACGCAGGAGTTGCCGGCCTGCGCCTCGGCTACGACCGCGCCTACGTGAGCGAGGGCAGCGCGCCCGGCCTCGTGGCCGCGATCGAAGAGGCGCTCGAGGTCTTGAAGCGGCAGGGCGCGACGATTGTCGACATCCAGATGCCGGCGGACGTCCGCCAGCTCGTCGACGCGTGGTTTGCGATCGGCACCCGCGAGGCGGCGCTGGCGCACGCGGCGAACTATCCCTCGCGCGCGGCGGAATACGGCCCCTACTTCAGCGAATTCCTCGCGACCGGGGCCGCCGTGACGGAGCAGCAGTATGCCGAGGCCTCGGCGCTGCGCGCCGACTTCAGCGCGCGGTTCAATGCCGTGCTCGAGACGGTGGACGCGATCGTCAGCCCCTCCGGCGGCCACGCGATTTCCGTGGCCGGGGTCGACCAGCACGGCGACACCGAGGCGCTCGGGCCCCTGTTCGCCGCGGTGCGGCTGGACCACACGATTCCCGCGAACTTCGCCGGCACGCCCACGCTGACGCTGCCCTGCGGGTTCTCGGAAGAGAAGGGCCTGCCCTACGCGCTGCAGTTCATGGGCCGGCGCCTCTCCGAGCCGATGCTGCTGCGCATCGGCCATGCCTACGAGTCGGCCACCGCCTGGCACGAGCGGCATCCGCCGGTGTGAGGGTTCAGTAGGGATCCGCGCGGCCGCCCCTCTCGAAGGCGGATTTCCACGCTAACGCGCGCCAAATGCGCGGACCGCTTCAGGTCGCGCCGCGGCACAGTCTCTGGTGCCGTGCCGGTGGGCGCCGCACTGAAACGTACCAGCAAGCGGCGAATTGACCGCGACTCGCTTTTAAGCGAATATGCCCATGCAGCTGAGGCACTACGTCTCTGCCTCCGGCCGCGATCCACTGCAGCGCTGGCTGGATCGGCTCGGAGACATGCGCTGCCGTCTCGCGGTGCTGCGGCGCATCGATCGGCTGGCGATGGGTAATCCTGGCGACGAGCGCTTCTGCCGCGACGGTGTATGGGAGCTGCGGATCGACTGCGGACCCGGCTATCGCGTGTACTTCTCCCGCCTCGCGCGAGACCAGATTCTTCTGCTCGGCGGTGGATCGAAGTCCACCCAGCGATCGGATATCGCGCAGGCGGTCGAGCACCTGAGAGACTACAGGACACGATCATGACGAAAGCTCGCAAGACGCCTGCCTCGATCGAGCACGAGGCAGCAACCATCGCGAGCTTCAAGCGCGACCCACGGTTCGCCGCCGCCTACCTCGACGCCGTGCTCGCGGACGGCGACCAGGCGGAGCTGCTGCTTGCCATGCGCCGGCTCTCCGAGGCCATCGGCGGGGTGCCGGCGCTCGCCAAGCGGACCGGCCTCAACCCGACCACCCTCTACCGAACGCTTTCGGCCGACGGCAACCCCGAGCTGCGGACACTGCGTGCGATGCTGGGCGCCATGGGGCTGCGGCTCTCGGTCACACGGGCGGAGTGAGCGCAGCGGCCTGGCGAGGAGGGCAGCATGACCGACAGCGGCCACACGCATCACGAGATCGACTACATCGAGTTCGGCGTCGTCGACATGGCCGACGCCAGGCGCTTCTACGCAGCGGCGTTCGGCTGGGAATTCAACGACTACGGACCGGACTACACAGGCATCCGCAAGCGCCGGGGCGGCGAGATCGGCGGGCTGCGCCTGCAGGCGTCGGTGACTACCGGCGGGCCCCTGGTCATCCTCTACTCGGATGATCTCGAGGCGACCCTCGCCAGGGTCCGGGAAGCCGGTGGCCGGATCACGCAGGAGATTTTCGAGTTTCCCGGGGGTCGTCGCTTCCAGTTCGAGGATCCGAGCGGAAACGAGCTGGCCGTATGGGCTGAGCGATGAGGCATGGCTTGCGGTATCCGGGCGGGACTGCCGTGGCCGTCGCGGCGCTCCTAGCCATGCAGTCGATGCCATGCGTGGGAGTAGGGCGCCTGCCGCAAGTGGCGAAAGGCACGTTCACCGTCGAGATGAAGCCGCAGGGCGAGCCGAGCGTGATCGACGGCGTGACGACCGGACGCAGGTCACTGAGCAAGCGTTTCGAAGGTGACCTGTCGGCCACCGGCGAGGGCGAGATGCTGACGGCCATGACGCCCGTCAAGGGCTCCGCCGGCTACGTGGCCATCGAGCGGGTCACCGGCATCCTGCACGGGAAGAGCGGGAGCTTCGTGTTCCAGCACTCCGGGATCATGAATCGCGGCGCCCAGCAGCTCTCCATCACGGTCGTTCCGGGCTCCGGCACCGGGCAGCTCGCGGGCATCGAAGGAAGCTTTCGCATCGAGGTCGTGGACGGCAGGCACCTCTACGAGTTCGACTACGCGCTTACTTAGTCTGCCGCCTCCAGCGCCGTGCCGGCTGCCGTCAGAGCGGGCCAAATGTGCGCCCAATCAACGATTTTCGGCATCTTCGCCGCGCACGACACCACAATTTCCCGGAGGATCCGCCAATGGTAGGGGCAGGCGGCGCCGGCCCCGCAATGACTTTGACAACATATGTATTGAAAAGCATAATCCTCCATGTCATGGACGGTCCGATTCGCTGGCGAGTTTGAGAGTGAGTTCGCCGAGCTGAGCGAGCCCGTTCAGGACGAACTGGTGGCGCAGGCCGGGCTGCTCGAGCAGTTCGGGCCGCAGTTAGGCCGGCCCCGCGTGGATACGCTGAAGGGCTCGAGGCACGCCAACATGAAGGAACTGCGCTTCGATGCGGATGGGGGCGTGTGGCGGGTTGCGTTTGCGTTCGACCCACGCCGCGAGGCCATACTGCTGGTCGCCGCCGACAAGTCGGGCGGCAGCGAGAAGCGGTTCTACAGGGCGTTGATCAAGCAGGCTGACGCGCGTTTCGACGCACACCTCAAGAGCCTGAACGCAAATCGCTAGAGGACAGGACGATGGGACGTACGCTGAGCGAGATCAAGGCCAGCTTGCCCAAGGCGCGACGCCGCGCGATCGAGAAGCGCACCGAGGAGTTGGTGGCCGAGGAGTTGTCCTTGCGTGATCTACGTAAGGCCTTGCAGCTGACGCAGGCAGAGGTCGCCGCGACTCTGGGCAAGGGCCAGGACGAGATATCGCGGATGGAGCAGCGGGGAGACCTGCTGCTCTCGACCCTGCACGGGTATGTACGCTCCCTCGGGGGCGAGCTTGAGCTTGTTTGCACGTTTGCGAACAGGCAGCCAGTCCGGATCAAGAGCGGCGCGTTCGCTGCTAAGAAGAAAGTGATCCGACGGCGCGCGCAGCGCGCAGGCTGACAGCGCTACTCCAGCGGCGTGGCGCTCACCGCCCGGTTGGCGTCAAGCTACGACAACTGCATCCGTTCTCGAGGACCGCACGATGCTCAAGTTCCTGCTCTGGCTGCTGCTCCTCGTGGTGTGCTGGCCGCTCGCGCTGCTGGCGCTGCTGCTGTGGCCGATCGTCTGGGTCCTGACGCTGCCGTTTCGGCTGGTGGGCATCGCCGTGGAGGGCGTGTTCGCCCTGCTGCGCTCGATCATCCTGCTGCCGGCGCGCGTGCTCGGCGGCAGGCCGGGGGCCGCGCAATGAGGCCGCGGCGGCGGCAAGTTCGTGCAAGAGCCAGGGAAGCCCGGCTCGTGACCTCAGCCACCTCTTTGTTTGACGATGAGAATTATTGTAGCTACATTAATAGCGTGCGTGTCACCTGCGGTCCAAATAGGCGAACGCTGACACTGTCATGAGCGCGAAGCGAAAGTCTTCCGTCCGTATTTCACCTGAAGCGGACGATGTCCCGGAACTCGACCGGAACTGGATCGAAGGTGCGGACTACTACGAAGGCAGGAAGCTCGTTCGCCGCGGGCGGCCCAGGCTCGAAAAGCCTCGCCGTCTCCTGTCGCTGCGACTTCCGCCCGACGTCATCGAGAGCTGGAAGGCATCCGGGCCTGGCTGGCAAACGCGCATGGCCGAGGTCCTCGAGCGCACCAAGCCGAAGCCCTGATGCATCGCACGCCGGCCAATTGCAGCGACGCGGCAGTCGCGTGCCCTCCACCCTGACCTACCGGATGAAAAACTTCGGCATCGCGAGGCCAGGCAACGGCCCGGCCTAGCCGGAGGGCGCTTGCGGCTGCTCCATGGGCCAGGTCACCTCGCTCTTCGCCTGGAAGGTCGCCGCGCAGATCGAGTGCGCCGCCGACCGCGCGGCGCTGCTGCGCTCGGTCGGCATCGATCCCGACGGGCCCGTCGATCCCGCCCGGATGCTCCCCGACGATGCGTACTACGCCTTCTTCGAGCGTGCGGCGCGCGCCGACCCGGACGGCACGGCGCTGCCGCTGCGCGTCGGCGCCTCGATGCGCGCCGACGAGTACGGCGCCTTCGGCCTCGCCTGGAAGTCCGCCCCCAGCCTGCGCGGGTCCTACGAGCGCGCCGAGCGCTATGCGCGGGTGCTGACCAGCGTCACGCGCTACGAGCTGCACGAGGCCGGCCCCGAGGTGCAGATGCTGCTGCACCGCGAGGGCGAGCGCCGCCTCGGCCTGCGCCTGTCGAACGAGGCGTCGATCGCGAGCATCATGGCCATCAGCCAGCAGGTGACGACCGCCCGCTTCCAGCCCTCGGCGGTGCACTTCAAGCACCCGGCGCCCGAGTCCGTGGCAGGCCACCGGGCGCATTTCGGCTGCCCCGTGCACTTCGCCTCCGACATCGATGCGCTGTGCGTGCCGCGCGAGCAGCTTCGAGAGCCGAACCGGCTCGGCGACCCGGCCATCGCCCGGTTCTTCGACGCCCACCTCGAGGCCGAGCTGTCGGGGCTTGGCGACGACGCGAGCCTCGAGCAGCGCGTGCGCATCCAGGTCGCGCAGTGCCTGAGCGAGGGCATCCCCGCGATCTCCGACATCGCCGGCCGGCTCGGCACCAGCGCGCGCACCCTCCAGCGGCGGCTGTCCGATCGCGGGCTGTCCTACCAGGGCCTCGTCGACGCCGCGCGCCGCGAGCTCGCCGAGCGGCTGTTGCGGGACACCGGCTACCCGCTCGCCGAGATCGCGTTCCTCACCGGCTTCTCCGAGCAGAGCGCCTTTAACCGCGCCTTCAAGCGCTGGGCCGGCCAGACCCCGCGCTCGTACCGCCTCGAAGCGAGCCCTCCCGGCGGGTAGCGCGGCCGCTGGCGCGATCCGTCAAGAGCCTGTCGCCGCCCGTCAAGAAGCGCGGCGCGCCCGGTTGCAGCATGGCCCCGAACCCGCACACCAGGAGACGGCCATGACTGAAACCCCGAACACTCCCGCCACCAACCCCGGCCTCACGCTCGTCCTCGGCGCCACCGGCAAGACCGGCCGACGCGTCGCCGCGCGCCTGGCCGCGAAGAAGGTGCCCGTCCGCCTCGGCTCGCGCTCCGCCTCGCCCTCGTTCGACTGGAACAACGAGGCCGGCTGGGACAAGAGCCTCGAGGGTGTCGAGGCCGTCTACGTCAACTACGCGCCCGACCTCGCCGTCCCCGGCGCCACCGACTCCATCGGCGCCTTCGTCGAGCGCGCCCGGCAGCACGGCGTCAAGCGCCTGGTGCTGCTCTCCGGCAGAGGTGAGCGCGAAGCGCAGGCCTCCGAGCGCATCGTGCAGGAATCCGGCATCGAGTCCACCATCGTGCGCGCCAGCTGGTTCAACCAGAACTTCTCGGAGGGCGCCTTCCTCGACATGGTCACGGCCGGCCAGCTCACCCTGCCGGCCGGGCAGACGCCCGAACCCTTCGTCGACGTCGACGACATCGCGGAGGTGATCGCCGCCGCGCTCACCGAGCGCGGCCATGCCGGCGAGCTCTACGAGGTCACCGGCCCGCGGCTCCTGACCTTCGCCGACATCGCGCGCGAGCTTTCCCGCGCCAGCGGCCGCCCGATCCGCTACGTCGACGTGCCGCACGAGGCGTTCGTGGCCGGGCTGCGCGAGTCCGGCGCGCCGCGCGAGGTGGTGTGGCTGCTCGACTACCTGTTCTCTACCGTGCTCGACGGGCGCAACGCGCACCTGACCGACGGCATCGAGCGCGCGCTCGGCCGCCCGCCCAGGGACTTTGCCGACTACGCCGCCGAGACCGCGGCGACGGGGATATGGAGTGTGGCGGCGTGAGGGAGGTCGGCAAAGCGAAGTGACTGGAAGTACGGGCGGGCGGCGGGGGAGACGCCGCCCGCCCCCGCGGATCTGCGGTCGTCGCAGGGCACGGATCTCAAATTCGCGTTCTTGGGGCGTAAGGCGCCCGGGAGTTGGGCTACGATCCTCGGGGTTATACCCGCGGTAAAGGACAAGCTTGGGGCTCGAGTTCAGGGAGCGAAATTGAAGACCAACTACGTCCTGATCGACTACGAGAACCTTCAGCCGGACCATGTCGAGGCGCTGCTAGCCGAGCACTTCAAGGTGATGGTGTTCATGGGCGTCAATCAGAAGAAGGTGCCCGTCGACCTGGCGCTGTCGATCCACAGGCTGGGCACCGAGCGGGCCGAGTACATCAAGGTGGCAGGCGGTGGCCGCGATGCACTTGATTGCCACATTGCGTATCACATCGGGCGGTTGGCAGAGCGCGATCCGACGGCGTTCTTCCACGTCATCTCGAAGGACACCGGATTCGACGCGCTGATCAAGCACCTCAAGGAGCGCAAGGTTTTCGCGGCGCGTCACGAGAAGATCGAGGATATCCCGCTCGTCAAGATCGCCAAGACCAAGACACCGGCTGATCGCGCGAGGTGGGTCGAGGAGAAGCTGCGGCGCCCGAAAGTCACACGGCCCAGCACCGTGAAGGCGCTGTCGAGCTTCGTCGCCGCCGTGTTCCACAAGCAACTCGAAGATCAGGACGTCCAGCAGGTCGTCCAGGCGCTGAGCAGGTCCGGCTTTCTCAAGATCGCTGACGGTAAGGTGAGCTACGCAGAGGCCTGACCAGGGGTCGCCGCCGCTCGGAACTGCCAAACGAGTCGCGCCCCGGGTCCCTCTCGGCCGCCTCCCGTAACGCGAGCCTGCGCCGGCGGAAGTGGGTCGCCGACTCATGGACTTGCGCACGTTCCGAGGTGAGCCCAAGGGTCCGGCCCCGTCCAAGGCTCAATAGTCTTCACGCCGTGGCCGGCGAGTTCATGGACGCGAACCGCGAGGCGCTGGCGCACGGCGGGTTCCACGGCTTGGGCGTGCAGACGGTCCTCGCCTAGCCCGCCGTCACCGTCGAGCCCAAGGAGGGCGACCGCCAGGCTGTGGCGCGGGTGCTCGAGCGGGCGCGCATCGAGTACGCCCCCGCGTTCGCGGCCGATGAGACCAACGACCGCTTCAAGGCGAAGCTCGAGCCCGGTGAGATCGAGGAATCGCGGCGGCTGCTGTACGTCGCGCTCACCCGGCCGCGCGACAAGCTGATCCTCGAGTGCCCCAAGTACCTCGCCGGCAAGGACAGCACGACCGGCTGGTCCGTGCTCACCGGGCAGTGCGACATGACGCTCGGACAGCAGGCGCTCAGGGTCGCAGACGCCACGTTCCCGTGCACAGTGACCGAGGGCGCAGCCGCGTTGCCGGAGGAGCTGGAAGCAGGCGCTGCCCAATCAAACCTCCACGTGACCGTGAACGGCCGCCGTGCCATCACGACCGCCGTCGCACCCACCGGCCTCACGCCGGATAGCCGCACGCCTTCGAGCCTGCAGGGCCAGCCCACAGCGACCCCGGGGCTCGTGGTCGAGACCTGCGGCGAGCCGCTCGACACGGGCCTGCCGCTCAACGGCGCCGCACTCGGCCCGTTCGTGCACCGCTGCTCCGAGGTGCTCGGGCCCAGGCCGGAGCTGGCAGAACGCCTGCCGGCCGTGACCGGGGTTGCGGCCGACGCCGCGACGATGAACCGGATCGCCGGCGCGGTGGCCCGTTTTGAAGCGTGGCTGCAGGCGAGGTTCCGGCCCGAGGCCGTGCTTCGCGGATGGCCGCTGCTATCCCTGAACCCCGCAGGATCGGTCGTGTCCGGCACGGCGGACCTCATCGTTCGCACTGTCGAGGGGCTGTGGATCATCGACCACAAGTCGGACCAGGTGGAGGACCCGGCCCAGACGTTTGCCGTGTACGCGCCGCAGCTCGCGTCGTATGCCGCGGCGCTCGAGGCAGATGGGCAGAAGGTGCTGGGGGTGGCGATCAATTGGCTGCGCCGAGGCTCTGTGACCACGGCCATGTAGAACCGTGCTGGTGGGGCACTTGGGAAAACTGGCTAAGGATCCGCGCAGAGATCTCGCGAGTCGGCGCGTATTGCCGGAGCGCCCGGTGGCTGCGGCCGGTCGAACTCCGCTAGGATCCTGAAACTAACCGCAGCTGCCAGTTGGACGACCACAAGATCTACTCATGCCGCTTTCTGCCGAACTGGAAGCTGCAATCGGAACCAAGGCTGCCGGCCGGTTGCGCATCGCAATCAAGCGCTGGGCGGAGACTTGGTCGCTGCCCGATCTGCCAGACACGGTTCATGTTGACTTGAATCGCCGCCTCCGTACGCGAGTCGGTCGTTATTGTCCCGCCGGTCACCGCATTGAAGTTGGTCCTCGCTTCCTGGCGCTGCGCTCCCGTAAGGCAGAGGTGCTTGCGCATGAACTCGCCCACGCAGCCACGCGGCGGCTGCACCCTCGCGCTGCCAAGCCGCACGGCCCAGAGTGGAGGAGGCTGGTACGGGCTATTGGCTTCGAGCCATTGGTCAGACTGGGGGGTACAACGACGCCGAGGACGGTACCAGGCACCGGCGAGATGGCCCGGTACCAGCATCGTTGCCCGGTCTGCCAGATGACCCGTTGGGCTAGGAAGCCGGTCACCGCATGGCGTTGCCGTAGTTGCGCGGCCGCAGGATTGCCGGGCGTCCTTGAAATAAACCGTATGAGTGTTTGCCAATGACCGAGGCTGGGTTTGCAACTGGTGGTTGCCCATTCTGTGAGCCCGATATAGCGAAGGTCTTCTACGAAGACCCGCTGATCCGCTGTATATGGGACGGCTTTCCGGTGTCAGCGGGGCATGCATTGCTCGTGCCTCGGCGGCATGTGGCGTCCTGGTTCGATACGACCCCACCCGAGCGTCTGGCGCTCATCGAAGCGATTGACCGGGCGAAAGCCGAAATCGAGCGAGCGCGTTCGCCGGACGGCTACAACATCGGCGTGAATGTAGGAGCGGCGGCTGGACAGACCGTCTTTCATCTTCACGTGCACGTGATCCCACGTTATCGCGGCGATGTCCCAGATCCGCGCGGAGGCGTGCGCCACGTGATTCCAGGCAAGGCGCGGTACTGGGATGCCGTCCGAGACGCATCTTCCGGTTATGAGCCGGCGGCGGCCCCGTTACTGACGATCGGCGGTTCCGACTCCTCGCTACTTAAACAACTGAAGCTACGCTTGGCGACCGCCAAGAGCGTCGACGTGGCGGTAGCCTTCGTTATGCCGAGCGGCCTCGAGCTGCTGTACCCCTCTTTGGAAGAAGCCCTTTGTCGCGGCACCAGGATTCGCGTTCTGACCGGGGACTATCTCGACGCGACCGATCCAACCGCCTTGCTGCTCCTGCTCGACCTTCGGTCGGACCGTGGCAAGATTGAACGCCGCGTCTATCGCACCCAGTCGGCCAGGGAATTTTCGTGGCCAGACTCTTTCCACCCGAAAGCGTACATCGTCCATGATCGGGATGGCGAAGGCCATGCTTTCGTCGGCAGCTCGAACCTTAGCCGCACGGCGCTCGTCGACGGCATTGAATGGAACTATCGCGTTGTCTTCAGCCGGGACCGTTCCGGCTTCGCCGAGATCTGCGCCTCATTCGAAGAGCTGTTTCTACATCCAGCCACGACCGAACTGACGCACGAGTGGGTCGAGTCATATCGGGCACGCCGTCGACCGTCAGTCCGAACGCCGGGTGGGGATTCCGTCATAGCACCCCAAGACGAAACCCTCTCGATTCCAGAGCCGCATCCGATTCAGAAGAGCGCTCTCGATGCGCTGAATAGGTCGCGCGAGTCGGGGGACGTCGCTGGACTGGTCGTGCTCGCAACCGGGCTCGGCAAGACCTGGCTCAGTGCCTTTGATTCGCGCAGGTTCAAGCGAGTACTGTTCGTCGCTCATCGCGAAGAGATCCTCAGTCAGGCGATGCACACCTTCCAGAGGATTCGGCCGCAGGATCACCTAGGCTATTACACTGGCACCGAGAAGAACGAGCACGCGGCCGTGCTATTTGCGTCGATCCAGACCCTCGGGCGGCAGCCACATCTGAACCGATTCCCGGCCGATCACTTCGATTACATCGTCGTTGACGAGTTTCACCACGCATCGGCAGCAACTTATCGGCGCTTGCTCAGACACTTTCGACCTACGTATCTGCTTGGCCTGACTGCTACCCCCGAGCGCAGCGACGGAGCTGACCTGCTCGATCTCTGCGGGGGAAACCTAATATTCCGGTGCGACTTGGGCGAAGGCATCCGTCGAGGCTTGCTGGCGCCTTTCGATTACTACGGCGTCCCGGATGAGGTCGATTACGCAAACATCCCTTGGCGTAGCAATCGCTTCTCCGAGGAGGAATTGACAAGTGCAGTCTCGACCCTCGCACGTGCGGAGAACGCACTAGAGCAGCTTGAGAAGCGCGGCGGCCGGAGGGTCCTGGCGTTCTGCGTTTCCCAGCGACATGCCGACTTCATGGCGGAGTTCTTGCGGTCCAGGGGAAAGCATGCGGTTGCGGTGCACTCTGGTCCGTCGAGCGCTCCCAGAGTTCCCTCCCTGGAGCAATTGCAGGCCGGCGATCTTGATGTCGTCTGCGCGGTAGACATGTTCAACGAAGGCGTCGACTTGCCGGACCTCGACACCGTGTTGATGCTGCGGCCAACCGAGTCCAAGGTCCTGTGGCTACAACAATTTGGCCGAGGTCTGCGTAAGGCGGACAAGCCAAAGAGGCTCTCGGTTATCGACTACATCGGCAACCACCGTTCGTTCCTGCTCAAGCCGCAGACTCTCTTTAACCTGCCAGCCGGTGACGAACATGTTCTGGCATTGCTCGAACAGTGCCGGACCGGAACGGCGGAGTTGCCGCCCGGTTGCTCGGTTACCTACGATCTCGAGACGGTCGACATCTTGCGGGGACTACTACGAGTAGGCGCGCAGCCGGCCGATGCTTTGCGCACGTATGTACAGGACTTCATCTCGCAGCACGGGGTGCGACCAACGGCGCTCGAGGCCTATCGAGATGGCTACGCTCCGCGCTCGGTCCGCAGGCAGCATGGTTCTTGGTTCGCGTTCCTTGAGTCGCTAAGTGCCCTCGATGCGCATGAGGCCCGCGTGTCGATCCAGTGTCGGGCGTTTCTGGATACTCTGCAGGATACGCAGATGACCAAGAGCTACAAGATGGTCACGCTGCTGGCGATGTTAAACGCCGATCGCTTTCCGGGGAAGATCGGCTTGGACGAACTGACAGTTGGTGTTCGGCAGCTCGGCATGCATCGATCGGAGATCGCCGCGGACTTCGGTGAGCACTTTGAGAACGATGTCCGTCTCGCCAGGGCGCTAGAGGACAATCCGATCGACGCATGGGTCGGTGGTGCAGGCACCGGCGCACAGAGATTCTTCGATTACGACGCCAAGATTTTCGTGTCGAAGGTCGGTGCTCGTGATGAGGACCGGGCTGCATTACAAGAGTTGACTCGCGAGCTGACCGAATGGCGATTGGCGGAGTACTTGGACAGACCCTCGCTACAACCGACCGACGGGTATGTGGTCAAGGTCAATCAATCTAATGGTAATCCGATCCTGATGCCTCTGGATCGGGACCAGCAGCCTGGGCTCCCGGAAGGATTGACGCCATTCGAGGCCGATGGATCTCGGTATATCGGAAATTTCGTCAAGATTGCCTTGAACATCGCTCGGAAGGAGGGGTCCGACCGTAACGAATTGCCGTCAATCCTGCGCAAGTGGTTTGGTCCGGATGCTGGGGCACCCGGGACGCGGCACCAGGTTCGACTTATCCATGACCATGACAAGTGGAGGCTGGAACCGATTGGTGTCGGTGCCAATGTGCCCGTGCTGTGGAAGGCCTATTCGCGGGAGCAAATTCCCGGCCTGTTTGGTCTGCCATTCGAGTCGAGTCTATGGCGGCAGGGCTTCGTGCGGCGAGACAACAGACTCTTTCTCCTCGTGACTCTGGATAAGAGCTCGGCTGCGGATGAGCACAAGTACGATGACAAATTTCTCTCTGCGAACGAGCTCCGGTGGCAGAGCCAGAATCGGACGGCCCAGGGCAGCGGCGCGGGTATCGCCATTCGGGAACATCGGGAGCGCGGCATCGAGGTTCATCTGTTTGTCCGCAGGCAATCCAAAACCAACGCTGGAAAGGCGGCACCGTTCATCTATTGCGGAACGGTTGATTTCGTGCGCTGGGAGGGAGATCGACCGATTACGGTGACGTGGAGGTTGAGTCGCGAGGTACCGGAGCGGCTGCGAGCCGATCTAGATGCTTCGTAGACGCGGTTGATCTGCCTGTTGGCCTTACGCTTCTGCGACCACAGGCAGCAGCCTGCCACCGGCCTTGTGAATCGGTCGACGCGTTAACCAAGATGCAGGGCATCGGGCCGAGCTATGTTGAAGGCATGCGGATCTTCCTGACCGTCACCGAAGACACGCAGACGCGAGCGCAGTAGTTGCACCGTGAGGTAGTCCCAGTCCATACACTGCTGGACGCCCGTACAGGTCACGCCCTGAGCCACCTAGGGCCTTAGGATCCCGCTGCAGTCGGGCAAAGACGCCATGCGACGGTCGGCGAGTCTAGGTGGCCATTGCTCAAAAGGTCGAATCGAATCAAGGATTAGTGTGCTCGGCGACCGGTACGATCGACGCAGTGTAGGCACGCCGTAGGGAGACAACGCGTGGCCAAGGCAGAGGCATCGGTCGAAGAACTGGTCGGAATGATCGAGCGGGGTGAGCTCCGCCTTCCGGAAATGCAGCGCCGGTACGTCTGGCGCGCGACCCGGGTGCGCGATCTCCTCGACTCGCTGTATCGGGGCTATCCCTCCGGTGCGATCCTGTTGTGGGAAACGGACGAGAAGGTTCCCCTCCAGGACTTCGCCGTCGCCCAGCAGGGTAGCCCGTACCAGACTTGCCGGCTCCTGCTCGACGGCCAGCAGCGCCTCACTTCGCTATCGGCCGTGATCCGCGGCGAGTCCGTCCGCGTCCGAGGCAGGAAGCGGCCCATCGATCTGCTCTTCAACCTCGAGCATCCCGAACACCTTTCCGTAGTGACGGAAGTGGACGAGGACGGGGGCGGAGAGGAAGAAGAGGACGAAGAGGAAATTGCTCCCGACGAGGCGGACTCCACGGAAGACGAGCTGCAGAGGCGCTTCGAGCAGATGACCTTCGTGGTCGCGACGCGGAAGCTCGAGAGGCTGCCGCACTGGGTGCGCGTCACCGAAGTCTTCAAGTCCGATAGCGACCGAACCTTCCTGCGCCGCGCCGGTATCAGCGATCTCGACGATCCGCGGGCTGAGAAGTACAGCCAGCGGCTGGCGAAACTGCGGGCCATTCGTCGTTACGTCTACCGGATGGACATCCTGGAGCGGACGCTCTCCTACGACGAGGTGACCGAGATTTTCGTCCGGGTCAACTCGCTCGGCGCGAAGCTGCGCAGTTCAGACTTGGCTCTTGCTCAGATCACGGCCAAATGGCGGGGCGCCCTCAGCACATTTCAGAGCTTCGAACGCGACTGTGCCGACCAAGGTTTCGAGCTTGAGCTCGGCATTCACCTCAAGAACCTGATTGCCTTCGCGACAGGCCAGTCGCGCTTCCTGACCGTCAACAACCTGTCCGCGGCCGAACTCCAAGAGGCCTGGCGGACATGTGTGCCCGGCATGGAGTTCGCGCTGAACTTCGCCAAGAGCAATGCCGGCATCGACAGCCCTGCGCTGCTCTCGTCGCCGTTCCTCCTGATCACGCTGGCGTTCTACGGCGCCCAGCGGAACTACGTCATAGAGGCGGAGGAGGCCGCGCGACTGAAGCAGTGGGTCCTGCTCGCCAATGCCAAGGGCAGGTACTCGCGAGGATCCACCGAGACGCTCCTCGACCAGGATTTGGCGACCGTCCGGCAGGGTGGCGGGCCGGACGGGTTGATTGACCGCCTCCGCGCCCAGGTTGGTCGCCTCGACATCGCGCCCGATGAGCTAGAGGGGCGTAACCAGAGAAGCGCCCTGTTCAAGACGATGTTCCTGGCGTTCCGGGCAGCTGGGGCGAAGGATTGGCGGTCGAACCTTGCCATCACCCTGGGCCACCGCGGCGCCCAGCACCGCTTGCAGTTCCACCACATCTTTCCCAAGGCGCTACTGCGCTCCAGCTATACCGGCCGCGAGGCCGACGACATCGCCAATCTCTCGTTTATCGGCGGCAAGACAAACCGCCATATCAGCGACAAGGAGCCGGCAGCCTACTTTCCAGCCATGCTCGAGAAGGCGGGTCATGCAGCTTTCGACGCGCAGTGCATTCCGATCGATCCGACCCTGCTGGCGGTCGACGCCTATAAGGCCTTCCTGGCCGAGCGGCGGCGGCGCGTTTGCCAGCGGCTCAACGACTTTCTTGGTGTGGCCGAATCGGCAGGAGTGGGCCCGGCTGGTTCGGTCTGAGCCCAGGCTGGCAGCCTGCCGATTCGCTGCGTAGACCGGACGAAAAAGGCCCACCAATGGCAAGGACGCCTGGACAGCTCGACATCTTCGCGCAGGCCGGACCGGCGACGGCGCGAAGCCTCGATGGCCTGACATGGCCTGATCCGAAGCGGTTTCCGCTCAACGCGTCGCGTAATCGCGTTAGGGATCAAGTAATCGAGGACCTAAAGTCGGCCGACTCTCCGCTGATCGTCGCTGGGTACGCCGCTATCGACCATCTCGTGAACTTCCTGGGCGAACTGCCTCGCGGACACGGCAAGGTCCGGCTTCTGCTCGGCGCCGAGCCTTCTGCAGGCAAAGCGGAGCGTTACGCTGTATCTCGCCAGGCGTTTCCTCGTGAGGTCGCAGATTACTGGCTCAGGGAGGGCATATCGCCGCGGCTGAGCGGACGATTGCTGGAGGCTGTCGAGAAATTGCGGTCGGGCACGGCTGAGGCCCGCTACCTCGGCGACGGATTCACCCGCCTGCATGCGAAGATCTACGTGGGCGATCAAGGTGTGACCGTCGGCTCTAGCAACTTCACCGAGCCGGGGCTCGTGCGTCAACTCGAGGCGAATGCACGGTTTGACCGAGACAGCGATCCCCAGCGATATGCTGAAACTCGTCAGATCGCTGAGAACTATTGGTCGGCGGGCGCTCCGTACACTGAGGAGCTGATAGCGCTGCTGCAGTCGCTGCTTCAATGGGTTACTTGGCAGGAGGCCCTCGCCCGGGCTGCAGCGGAGCTTCTTGAGGGGCAGTGGGCGGCCGACTATG
Organism: uncultured Steroidobacteraceae bacterium; assembly: GCA_964406445.1. GTDB lineage: Bacteria > Pseudomonadota > Gammaproteobacteria > Steroidobacterales > Steroidobacteraceae > SG8-30. The sequence continues at coordinate 7,856 of CAYORU010000022.1, read as the reverse complement.
CCGAAGCCTCACATATGCCTGGCGACCGGCCTCTGTGGCCGTCCCAGCAGCAAGGAATAGCGCAGGCACTGTGGATTCTCGAGTCCGTCGGAAGCGTGTTGGTATCCGACGCCACCGGCTCCGGGAAGACGCGCATGGGCGCACATCTGATTCGGGCCCTCAAGCAGCGCAACGCGCGCGCAGGTCGCATCCGCGGGGGTCGCACCGTACTTGTCTGCCCTCCCGCTGTAGCCAAGAATTGGGAGCGAGAGTCCACGCTGGCGGAATCGAGCTACGTCGTCAGATCGCACGGCCGGCTCAGCTACTCGGCGAGTTCCGACCACGGCGACATCGTGGATGCGATTCGCCGGGCTCACATCGTGGCCGTCGATGAGGCTCACAACTTCCTCAACCCAGCTTCGCGCCGATCGCGCGCTCTTCTCGGCAACATGGCCGACCACACAATTCTGTTTACGGCTACCCCCATTAATCGTGGAACCGTCGACCTTCTTCGTTTGGCGGACATGCTGGGCGCCGACAACCTGGCGGAGAGCACACTCAAGGCCTTCGAGCGCCTGCTGCGGCGTCCGAATGTCGGCCGAAGCCTCAGCCAGCATGAGCAGGAACTGATTCGCGCAGAGTTGGCGAGATTTACCGTTCGGCGGACGAAGTCGATGCTGAACGAGATGGTCGACCGCGCGCCGGGACTCTACCGGGATCTTCATGACAAGCCTTGTCGCTACCCAAGACACGACGCGAAGACGTACTCGCTGCACGAGTCGACCACGGATCGCGAGTTGGCCCAGGAGATTCGCGACGCGGCTGACCAGCTGATCGGAGTGGCCCTAATGGCCAAACCCATCGAGATGCCGGAGGTGCTGCGGCGTGAGGGATGGGACGAAGAGCGATATCTGGACAGCCGCCTTCGTGGTGTTGCCAGGCTCAGCGCATACCTTGTCATGGCAACCCTCCGCTCCTCGAAATGGGCGCTCCTGGAACACCTACTGGGTACGGAGAATGCGCTAAGGGAAGCTGGGCTGGATGCCAACCTCAAGCGGCAGACGACGGGTGACGTGCTTGGCCGGCTTCGGGCTCGATCGGGACGGCCGCCAGGAAGCCTCTTGGCCGTTGCGGTGCCGTCTTGGGTCACCGATTCAGCGTCGCACAGGGCAGCTTGCGAGCACGATCAACGCCTCTACGAGCGGATTCTGACGCTCGCAAGGAAGCTTAGCCGGAACCGCGAAGTCGCTCGTGCGTCGCTGATTCGAAAGCTCGCGTCCCGCCATTCGATGATTGTGGCGTTCGACAGCCGACCCATCTCTCTGGCGGGCCTTCGCGGCAGCCTAATGGAGCTCCAAAGCGACCTTGAACCAGTGCTGGCCACGGGCGAGCAGAAGAAGTCACGTCGCGAAGTTTCGGAACGAATGAAACGCGGGGCCGGCAAAGGGCGAATGATTGCTCTTTGCTCGGACGCGATGTCGGAGGGCGTCAATCTCCAGGAAGCATCTGTCGTGGTTCACCTCGACATGCCAAGTGTTGTGCGTGTTGCGGAGCAACGGGTCGGACGTGTCGATCGGATGGACAGCCCGCACGAGAGAGTAGAGGTCTATTGGCCCGATGATGCGAGCGAATTCGCATTGCGCTCCGACGAGCGATTCTTGGAGCGATATGAGGCGGTCGAGACACTGCTGGGCTCCAATTTACCGCTCCCGGAGCAGCTGATCGCTGGTCGGGCCGAGGCGGTAACTCCGGCGTCCTTGATCGCCGAAGCTGAAGGGGCCGCCGCACGGCCCTGGGACGAGATTCGCGATGCGTTCTCGCCAGTAAGGGAACTCGTCACCGGCGATGAGGCATTGGTTTCACCTGCTGTCTACGAGGAGTACCGAGATGTCGCCGAGCGGGTCGCGGCGAGGGTGTGCAGAGTGGATTCGCCGGAGCGTTGGGCTTTGCTTTGCTTCTCGGGCTCTTCAGTCGGCGCGCCGCGTTGGGTGTTCTGCCGCGAGTCCGAACATGAGATGGAGCTCGAGTTGTCGGCCATTTGTAGGGCCCTGCGGCGAAGGCTTGGGCCGGACGTGCGCAATCTCGGTCCCGGCCGCCCAGCGATGAACTGGCTGGAACAGGTGATCGAGCGGGTTCACAAGGCCGAGAGAAGACTCCTTCCGCGCAGGAAACAGCGAGCCGTCGATGAGCTGACCATAATTCTTCAGCGCTACAGGCAAGACGCGGCAATTGCCAGCGATCACGACGACGAGGAGCGGCTCCGAAGCATCGTGAGCGTTCTGGAGGCACCGGACCCGGACGTCTGGCTCAACTGGGACGAGATCGCTGAGCGGTGGCTCGAGCTGATTCGCCCCCTCTGGTATACGCGACTCACCGCACCACGGCGCTCGCGTCCGCTGTTGCTGAAGGACATTAGACGAGACCTGATGGGCGAACATCGGCTGCCTTTACCGGCAATCTATGATGCTTTCCTGAGCCTGCCGACTCTCGACCCTGTCGACCAGCGGCTAGCAGCCTGCATTCTCGGTGTTGGGGAGGAGTCGGAGTAGTGCGATCTTCGGCCGGGGCAGATATCCAGCTGTGAATAGGTTCTAGAACTACATGGACTTTGTTTTTGCCAGGGTGTACGGAGAGCGGTTGCGGATTTCGACTACGGCGATCACATAAGGGATCGACGCTTGGAATTTCCTGACATCACACCGCGACGGCGCTGGTGGCACAAGTGGCAAAGCTGGCTTGCCATCGCGGGCACGATCGTCGGCCTGGCCATCGCGACGGTCTTCCTGATCCGCCAGGTGGGCTACCTTCTGCCCGACTTCGATCCGAAGTCCGGATCGTTGGTCGTCAATATCAACACGGCCACGGAGGAAGAACTCGAGACGGTGCCCGGCATCGGCCCAGCCCGGGCCGCCCAGATCGTCGCGGGCCGGCCGTGGAAGTCCGTCGATGCGCTGATTGAGATCCAGGGCATCGGGCCCAAGCAGCTCGAGAGCATGCGGCCGTTTCTCACGGTATCGGGTGAGACCCGAAAACGCACGGACTGATCCAGCGAGCGCAAAGTGCCAGCCGCATCGTCGCTCGACGAACGCTACCGCTATCATGTGCCGCTCTTGCAGGCGCAGCGCGGGAATGACAGACGGCTGAGGTGGACGGTACTCTCCAATGACTCACCTTCCGGCGCGGCAACTGGAGAGTTGTGATGGTCCTGGCGTTGAACCGACTGATCGCGGGCCTATCCCAACGGCCATGGGCCTTTGTCACGGTCCTCGCCATCGCGGTGGCGACGCTGCTTGCCCTGTTCAGGATCGGCTCGGCATTCGCGGTAGAGGCGGGTGGCTATCTGCCTTGGGACTTGCAAAACGCCCTGAAGCCAGCCGAGGTGTCTGTCCAGCTGGCGCAGTACACCGACGAGGCCCGCCGCCTCTACGGAATGTTCTTCGTAGTGGACATGGTGTTTCCGCTCGCTGGAGGACTCGCGTTCGCCGCAATCATTGCGTTCGGACTGAGGCAGATCTCGCCGCCGGTGTATTCAAGGATCGATCAGAGGAAATTGTGGCCGGTCTTGCTGGTGGCCACTGCCTTCGACTGGGCCGAGAACGTCACGGCGCTTGCGCTCATTGCCGGCGATACCACTGATGCAGGTGTTTTGCCGCAAGTCATGGTTGCTGCCAAGCGCGCCAAGCTGGCGACCTTGTTCGCCATCCAGGCCATTGCTACGCTGCTGCTGGTTGCCGCGCTGGTCAAGATGGGCTGGCAGCGCTTTGCGCGTCGCCCAGCTTGATTCTGGCCGAGTTGTCTTTGGCGCGGACGGCCCTGTAACCCTTGGCCAGATGTCAGGGGCGCATCTCGTCGATCCGTTCCTCGAAGATGGCCACGTCGAACGTTCCTGCGCCAGCCCGTAGAGGCAGGATGTCCTTCTGATAGGCATCCGAGTACCAGAACTGCCGTGCCGCCTCGACGCAGGGAAACTTTGCGACGACGATTGGCCGGCTCTTGAACATTTCTCCCTCGAGTACGTTGGCTGAGGTACCGGAGGTGATGTGAAATCCAGCATTAAGCGGATACAGGCCTGCAGCCCGAAGTGCGTCGAGGTAGCTGCGCGCTTTTCCTGGATCCGTGATCGTGGCGACGACCACCAGGTAGGCCGGCTTCTCGCATCCTGCGACACGGGCGGGCAACGGAGCTTCCGGAGTCGATGCCTGCGGCGCGGTCGCCGCGGCCAATGCGCAAATCAGTACACGCCAGCTCAGTGAGCGGGGATTGGGTCTGGGCCTCATCGTGTGTGGCTCCGGCGCCGAGATCAGTCCCATATCCGTCCGCCTGTCCAGGTGCCCGCGGCTGGCGTGTACGAGAACAGTCGGATCTCTTCCCAGACGCCGGCAGTGAAGAACGGGTCGGCTTCCAGCAGCGCTCGCGCCGAGGTCGCGTCGGGCGCGGCGACCACGTAGAGACTTCCTACCAGCTTGCTGCCGGGATCGTATAGCGGTCCGGCCACGAGTATTCGCTGCCACACGGATTCGATGAACCGCAAGTGCGCGTCAATCGCCGCGCTGCGCCGCGCCGTCCCGTCGGCGCCATCCAGACAAAGGAACGTGAAACAGCTGGGCAGACCACTTACGCGCGGTGGTCGTGACTCGGTGTCTGGTGCGTAGCCTGTCATGATGCACCGGGACAATCGGCACGCGAGCGCGTATTGAAGGAGCCTGGCCCTGACGGAGAAGCCATTTCCGGCCGTCCTTCCTCTATCAAGTCATTGCGCCGGCGTTGGCGCCGCCGCCGCGCCAGCACGCCAGGATGGACGGGTGCCGTTGAAACAGATGACCGTGCGGTCCTTCATGGCGCGATCTGGCTTCGGGAAGCCGAGATTCGCCACACACAGGACGTCGTCGCGAACGGCCAGGCCGGCGTTGCCGTCGAGCGGCGCGGTCCTGTCGTTGGCGATCAGCTGGCGCTGCGAGCCGTCGGGCGACAAGGCCCAAATCTCGTTGCGGAGGATCTCGGACGTGAAGATCGTGCCGTCTGCGGCGACAGTCACACCGTCGGTGGGCCCGCCGTCCGACTGGACGATTTCTGGCTCACCCGCCTGTCCATCATTGCCGATCCGGATACGAAGCACCCTGGGAGTGCCTACCGTGCCGGCGACGATCGCCTCGCCGCTAGCGTCGAGCGCTATGGCGTTCACGCCGAAGGGTGCCAGCGACCAGGGCGCTGGAGCCCAGTTGAGCAGCGGATGGTCGCTCCAGAGCTCGGGCGCCTGCCCGGGCCGGATACGCCAGATGCCGGCGTAGGTGAAATCGGCCACATAAACGTGGCCGCGTGAGTCGACAGCGATGCCGTTCGGGAAGCAGACGGGCCATCCATCGGCGCGGGTGGCGATAGCTTGGATGGCTCCGCTGTCGGGATCAATGCGATAGACACCCGAATGTCTGATCGTTGCGTCGCGACACGCCGGATGATTCGGATCGCTGAAATCATCCACATCGCGGGATGAGCGCTGCCGGTACGCGACATACAGCTTCCCGTCCGGCCCGGCCGCGATTCCGAGCGCGTGTCCTGGTACGTCAGACTCCTGACCTGGCAGCGTCGCCACCGTCCGGAAGCCGCCGTTGGACAGAATCTCGACGACCGCCGCATCCTCGTAAAGCGTCGCGAACAGCCTGCCGGCCGGCCCAAACGCCACGCTCTCCGGCGCGTCCGGAAGCTGGGCGCGAAGGCGCACCTCCGCGCCGCCGGCAACACCAGGCCACGCGGCGACCGCCACGGCGACGGCTGCAGCCACCCGGGGCCGTGCCTTCGCCATCAGTCGAGTGAGTAGCGGAGACTCAGCGCCCACACCTGCTCCGGCGCATAGAATCTCGCGAACGGCGCCGTGCCCATGGTCCAGTACTCCTCTCCAGTCAGGTTCTCGCCCGACAGCGAGATCCTCCAGCGTCCGTCCTGGCTCTCGAAGCTCATCTGGGCGTCGAGGGTCTGGTACTCCTCTGTCGTAACGATCGGATTGTTGGCGACGTCTCGCGGGATTTCGGCCGACGAAAGATAGTTGGCGCCCAGCACGAAGTCGCCCGCGGCGCCGACGGGCCGCCGGTACTCGAATCCGATCTTGTAGGCCCACTCGGGAATCTGCTTCAACTGAACGTCGAGGCCGAAGGCGGGGTGCCCGGGATCGACATTCCTGTACTCAGAGTCGAGCCATCCGGCAGTCAGGTAGATGGTCAGCGGCTCGGCCAGTCGCGCAGTCGCCTCGAGCTCCGCACCCCGGATCTTTGCGTCCGCGGCGACCACGTTCATGATGTTGGTGGCAGGGTCCCGGAAGCTGGCCTGCTGATTCTCGTAGTCCGTGTCGAACAACGCGAGGTTGATGCGCAGCCGGTCATCCAGCCACTGCGATTTCACGCCGATCTCCGCTGTCTTGGCGGTCTCCGGATCCGTGAAATCGTTGGCCACGTCGGCGGTCGCTGGCCGGCCCCCGATGACGGCTCCCGACTTGAAGCCTTCGGACCAGCTTGCGTAAAACAGCACATCCGGTGTGGCCTTGAAGTCGAGCGCGAGACGGGGAGAAAACTCCGTCCAGCTCTTGTCGCCCGAGACGTCCTGGAAGAGGAACACCCCGCTCGGAAGCCGGGCCGACTGCGTCACCTCCTTCTTGTCCCGGGTATACCGGCCGCCCAGTGAGAGGGAAAAGCGCTCATTGAAGGCGTAGCTGCCATCCACGTACGCCGCGTAGCTGGTGAGGGTCTGGTCGCTCAGGGTGCGTAGATTTCCGAGAAAGACGTTGAGCGCGTTGGCCTCGAGATCCTCACGGAAGTAGTAGAGACCAGCCACGTACTGAAGGCGCTCACCGAGCGATCCGTTGAACTGGAATTCCTGGGTGAAGGTATCGAACTCGGTAATCTGGTCGAAATCGATCGGGATGGGCGCCCACCCGTCCAGGTCGCCGCGCAGCTCGTCCTCGACGGTCCTGTACGCCGTGATGGACTTCAGCGTCACCGGGCCGAAGTCATGGGAAATCTGCAGGTTTCCGACATACGACTCGAACCTGGTGTCGTTGCGGACACCGGGATCCGCGACGAAACGGCTGCCGAACCGGGGCGTAAAAACGCCATCGGCATCCGGATCCGCGATGGGTATGGGCGAATTGATGTCGTCTCGACCGAACGAGGCGGTGGCCGTGAAGTAGACCTCGGTCGCTTCGGAAGCGCGATACAGCACGGCCAATCGGCCAGTCTGGCGATTCGTGCCGTTCAGCCGCTCGTTGGGACCGAGCGTTGAGGTCGCGGGGCGCCTCACATATCCGTCATCCGTGCGCGAGATGAAGTCCAGCTTGACGGCCAGCGCGTCGTCGACGATCTCGGAACTGACGGCGCCGCGCACGTCGAGTCTATTGAAGCTGCCGAACGTGACGTCGCCCACGGCAGAAGTGCCGTCGAAGGTCGGCCGCTTGACGACGAACTTCACCGCACCGCTGGTGGCGTTCCTGCCGTAGAGCGTGCCCTGCGGGCCACGCAGTACCTCGATGCGCTCGAATTCGATGAAGTCCAGCAGGCTGCCGATCTGCTGTGAGAAATAGACGTCGTCGACGTACACGGCGACGCCCGATTCCTCGTTCCAGGTCGAGTTGTCGCGGCCGATGCCCCGGATATAGATCTGCGCGCCGTTAGACCCGGTGTTGTTCCGGGTCACGGTCATGTTGGGAACGGCGAGGTGCAGGTCCTCGAGGCCAAAGGCCTGCTGCCGATCCAGGTCCGCCGCGCCGAACGCGGTTGCCGCGACCGGCACGTCCTGCAGCACTTCATCGCGCTTGCGGGCGGTTACCACGATCTCGTCTAGCCGGGCGAACTCCTGGGACTGGGATTGAGAATATGCAAGGGGCGCGGCGG
>CAYORU010000021.1:0-59591 GCA_964406445.1 uncultured Steroidobacteraceae bacterium | reverse complement strand
AGGTTTCTGGGGCATTTATGGCAGAAACTTCAGCAGGTTGACCTATGGACACCACCAGCGGCGACGCGCGGTTCGACCGCTACTACCGAAGGATTCAACTGGGTCTGCGGCTCTTGTCGCACGGCGCCCGTGCGCAGACCGCCTGCGATTGGAGCGGGCTCACACCTGACCGTCTCATCACCCTCAAGCGACGCTGGCTCCCCGATGCCGGCGACGGATTCCGCGGACCGGCACCGACTTCCTTTCAACCGTTCTTCCGCTCCTCCGTGCGTCTCAGTCACGCGACCGTCTTCATCAGCATTCATCAGGCGCTGTGCCAACGCTTCATGCCGCACGGCAAGTCGTGGGATCTTCAGCCGGGGCTGGAGAACGGCGAGCGGCTGTGCACCGCCTTCGAAATCTTCCGCGAGTGGGAGCCAACCGCGGACATGGAATTCGACCAGGCCGCGCTGCTGGCGCGCGGCGCGGCGAGTTCAGAGGACATCGAGTTGTTTCGATGCCTCCACTGTCAGAGCGCGATGCTGATCGACAAGTGGGCGCGGCGACGCGAAGTCTGTTCGGGTTGCCGCGGTAGACGCTCTGCTAGTCCCTGACCAGAACCATCAGGACGAGGTGGTACAGGGCGGCAAACAGGCCGAAGCCGAGCGCCATCCCGGCGATTTGCAGGAACGGAAACCGCGGACCCACGGCCGACAGCTCGAAGGCGACGGCCGCCACCAGACCGAAAACCAGCACGAAGGCGCAGAGAGCGTCCACGACCGGCTTCAGCAGCAGCAGGCCGGCAATCAGCGGGAAAGAAACGACGTTCCAGGTCATCCGGGCCGATGCGCCCAGGGCGGGATGAATCTGCGCCATGCCTGCCTCCCGGGTCGGTTACCGCGCGGAATAGTCACTAATAGTGACTATAAATCACATTCCATAAACCTCGACTTGTCAATGGTTTACGGAATGCCTATTTTAGTCACCATGGGTGACTCAAAGAACGAAAAGCTAAACCGGCTTCTGGAGACCCTCGGGGATACGACTCTGGTCTCCAGCCGGTGGCTGCGCGCCCATGGATACCCCAGCAACCTCGTCGCCCGCTACATGGCGAGCGGCTGGCTGCAGTCGCCCACGCGTGGAGTCTACCTCCGCAAGGGCGGCAAACCGACCTGGGAAGGGCTCCTGCGTGCCCTGCAGCGCCTGGAGCAGCTGCCCCTGCATGTCGGCGGCCGATATGCGCTCGCTCGTCAGGGCCATGAGCACTACCTGCGCCTTGGCGAGTCCGCGACCCTGACCCTGTACGGCCCGGCAAAGTTGCCAGCCTGGGCAGGGAATCTGCCGCTCCGCGAACGCGTGAAGGCGTGTGGAAAAGGACCGTTCGACTGGCCTGCGCTCTCGTTCGGCGCCGACACACCCGATGGCACCTTGAATGCACAGGGGCTCGAACGCGCGACCGACGACAGCAACGCGGCCGGCGTCGTGTTCGCCACTCCCGAGCGGGCAATACTGGAACTGTGCGACGAGACACCAGACAGCGCGCTGGTGCATGAAGCCAATGCCCTGATGCAGGGACTCGCCACGCTCCGACCGCAGCTAGTCAGCGCGCTGCTGGAGCATTGCGACAGCGTCAAGGCAAAGCGGATGTTCCTCGCCCTCGCCGATCGACATCGTCACGCATGGCTTGCGCACGTGAACCTGCAGAACGTAGATCTTGGTCGCGGCAAGCGCGTCCTCGTCCCCGGCGGCAAGCTGAACGCCAAGTATCAGATAACACTGCCCGCGGATCTCGATGAACAACTGGGATAACCGCTACGCCGAGCGCGTGAAGTTGCTCGTCGAGATTCTGCCAACGCTGGCGGAGGAGAAGCGATTCGCGCTGAAGGGCGGCACGGCAATCAACCTCTTCGAGCACGACCTCCCGCGCCTCTCCGTCGATATTGATCTGACATGGCTGCCCGTAGGCGACTTCGCCAGCGATGTGCGCGATATCTCCGCAGCGCTGGAAGCCATCGGCGACCGACTGCGCACCGGACCGTTGCAACTGCAGGTACAGACCAGCGGGACCGAAGCGACGGGCGTCCATCGCCTGATCGCAAGCCGCAACCGCGCGCGCGTGCAGATCGAGACGACGCCGGTGATGCGTGGCACTGTCCATACGGTTCGGACCATGCGCGTGCGGCCGGGCGTGGAGCAACACTTCGGATTCGCCGAGATGCAGGTACTCGACTTCGCGGATCTCTACGCGGGAAAGCTCTCCGCTGCACTGTCGCGCCAACATCCCCGCGATCTTTTCGATCTGCGGCCGCTTCTCGATGACGGGCGACTCGATGAACGCCTGTGGCGAACGTTCCTCGTGTACCTCACCTGCAGCTCAAAGCCTGCTGCGGAAATGCTGTCGCCGCAGGCGCCCCGCGATTTCGGCCAGATATTCACTGCGCATTTCGCGGGCATGACGGCAGAACCGGTAACAGCCGAGGCGCTACTCGATGTGCGGGCACGACTCCTCCAGCGCATCGCCGAACTTCTCGATGTTCCCTCGCGAGCGTTCCTCGAATCCATCGAGCGAGAAGCGCCGGACTTCAGTCTCATCGAACTGCCGCATGCAGCCGACCTGCCCGGCGTGCGTCGCAAGCTAGCGAATCTGGGCCGGCGATCTGCAGCGAAGCGTGCTGCCGACTACGAGCAGCTCACGGCATTTCTCGCTGCGCGTCCTCGACCGTGAGTGGAAGAGTTTCTCTGGTACTTCACCGGATAACCTCGAACGATCCTTGATCGCGTCGCTCTTTCGGGCGGCGTTTGGTACATCTCTTCCCTGAATCCGTGCGCTGCTTTTCGCGTCTCGCCTGCGCATTCTTGACCCCATCACGTCGCGTAGATGAGGCAAGAACATGGATACCCGATCGACGAATGAAAGCTCTCCTGCCGCCCCGACGATCATCCGCACGTCGCAGGACCTTCGCCTGCCTCGATGGGTCAACGAACCGCTTCCGGACCTGCGCGCGCTACTGAGCGCGAGCGAGATCTCACGTCTGACCCGTCGCCCGCGCTGGCTGCTACTCGGCCTCGCAGTCCTCGGGCGATTCCCGAAGCAGCGCACCCACTGTGGAAAGCCAGTCGGCTGGCATCGGGCCGACGTACTCGACTGGCTGACGCAGAACATGACGATTCAAGCCGACCAAAGCCCCAGATCAGGTCGTTGTCGGCACGCGAGCCCACGGCAAGCCTGTCTGCCGTTCGACACGGCCAGGAGCCTCGAAAGAACACAAGAACGCCAGCGGCGCCAAACAGCTGGAGGGCAACGCCCGTGACATCCGCTACCCGCGCAACTGAAGGCGATGTCATCCGGACCTGTCAGCGCGCTGTCCGCCGCCGCGAGCTGCGAAAGATCGTCCCCCTTGCCGACACAACGATCTACGAGATGGAGCGGCGAGGAGATTTTCCGCGGCGCTTCTATCTCACTTCAAAGTGCGTAGTGTGGGACCTGGACGAGGTCGAGCAATGGCTAACGGCACGGCGGGCGGAATGCCACTCGGGTCGAACAGCGACAGCGAATTACCCTGACGTCCATTGTCGCAGGCGCCGGCCAACTCGCGAATTAGGAGGCCACGGCGCATAGCGCGGTCCATCCGCGTCTTCGATTTTCCAACTCGAACGACGCGTCACAGGAGGCGCCGCCACATGGGTGGTTCTCAGTAAGCGGCTTCGCTCACTCGTCGTCGTTGAATGCGATTTCGATATCGGTCGTGTTCTCGACCAGGGTCGAAATTGGCGTATGAAGGTCAACCTCAACCTCCGGAGCGCTGAGGGTCGCCACAAGAGAATATCGCGTCCCTTTACCGCAATCGTCCTTCGTGCCGCGCGATCGCCACCAGCCGATGACTGGCTTCACGCAGATGATGTCCCGCGCAGCGAGATGAACGGCGGGCCCGCTCCATTCGTCGCAGTGCAGTGAGCCAGCCGATACGCTGCCAGATCCGAACCGCCATCCGTCGTCAGGAGTCACCTGAACGCGCTCCTGCGGATCGTCGCGCTCCAAGGGGTTCACCCGCTCAAGAAACTGAGTAGTGGTCTCGGATCGCCGTCGCAAGTCGAAGCGCAGCCCATGCGACTGGTATCGCTGCGGATCGATAACCGACGACACGCCAGGGTTCGGTTCGATGAAATACGACAGCGTGACTTTCAGCCGGACATCGGCGTCCAGGTTCTCCAAAACATCCTTGGGCCAAGGAAGCCGATAGAAGTGACAATCCTTGAACTTCCTACTGCCCTCGATGCGGAACGGCGTTATGGTGTTCTGCGCGACCAAGGCAAGGTGATTTTCTGCCGAAGCCACGGCTCTTTCGAAGTTCGGAACCCCGTATCCGAACTTTCTAAGGAGCGCATACGAGTCGCGCTTTCCTGCGGCATCGAGCAGCTCCTTCATCGGCTGGGTCCATTCAGCGCTGTGGACGATCAATGCGCGGATAGTTTCCGGCCAAAGCTCAGGATGAGCTGCGCTAAGCATGGCGGCGAGTCTGGAGGCTTGAGCTGTCGCCGCGCTTGTCGCCGAAAACGGCACAAGCGGCGCGTTTTCAATGTCGTTACCAGTAGTCAGGAGCATCAGTGAGTCAACACTGAGAACCTCTGTCGCGCCCGGACTTACGGCCCGGTTACCCGCCTCCATAACGATTTCTGGCTTGATCGGTGCCTTGCTGTGCGGCCAAGTAACCGACGTCCTGGTGTGAGGGCTGAGCTCTCCGGCGGAGGCCAAAGGAGTCCAGTCTTCATACCCGGCGTCATCAACAACAATCTTGTCCGTATAGCCGCCGACAGTGAGCGCATTCCATGCCTGCGCGGGATCTTCTATGGGGTACTCGTCGGCGCTTAGGATGTCTGCAGGATTCATATGCGCCGGGGCATTCCCTGCGGACACAACAAACAGACGGCGCGGTGCGTCGTCCTCGTCTCCCGCCATTGCTCCCATTGCAGCTTGATCGATTGCTGCGCTCCATGTCGTTGGGCGGGAGCCAGACACGTTGTCGTTTGTTACGGCTAGACAAAAAGCGCGCCTTCTCTCGGGGGCACCAATTTCTGCGCGAGCGGCAGCGGCCTGCGTTATTGGGCCGTAGCTTTTCGGGTCGGTGGGCGCGAAGCCATTTGGCGGCAATATCTTGACCGACTCGAGCCGATGCGTGAGCTGGACCTCTCGTGCGTCAGAGAGGGGCGCCACAAGGTCTCCAAACAATGCCAGACCGGCCATCCCCGTGCCGTGACCCTGTGGCTCGTCACCAGCACCCCAAGCTGCAATGACCGCCGTCGCGTCGGCGGGTGCCAGTGCGGGCTCGATCAGGGCGTGTGCTCGATTGACCCCGGTATCAAGGAGGCATACCGCAGGAGCGTCCGCTGGCGGCCATTCAGTGCGTTCAGCGAGGTTCTCCGTCCACTGATGTTGGCCGTCCCGATCTTCGATGAAGAAGACGGGAGTCGTACTAGCTCGCCGCAGCTCCGCGATGCCTGCCGCTGCGAAGAGAAGAAGCTCTATCGTGACGCGGCTAGCCAGAATCGGAACCACGATCGTCTCTGGAAAGTTCAGACGATTGTGCTCGTCTGCAACGCGAGCCCCGAGACGTTCTGCCGCACGAAGCAGTCCGGCGATCATGTCTTTGTAGCACCAGACCTCCCACCAAATTACTTGCTGGGCATCGGAAGGCAGTGCATCAATGCGATCGGTCCAAAGCGTTTCGAGCCTTGCCTGGCGGAAGGATTCGATCGCCTCAACCTTCTGCTTGCGCGGCGGCTCCTGTCGCTTTGCTGTAAGTGGACCAGATGTGTAGTCGCGCAGTATCTCTTCGAGGACCGGCCGCGCTTCGTCCGGAACAAAGAGCGCGACTGTTGTGCTCTCGTTCTCTAGCGTTCGGGTTGCACCGGGCCTGATCCGCGCGCTCTTTTGTTCGAGCAGATTCGGGTTGTCGCCCTTGCGAAGCTCCACTTCGAGATAGATGCCTGAAGCCGGATCAACTCTATCGTCTGCGGTCTTGTGCGCGTCAGCGCCTTGAAATGCGGCTGCTAGCTCCGCCTGCAATCGAGCGCCATGCTCCGCCCGCGTTCGCGGCGCACTTCCACCCCCTCGGTTTTCTTGCGGGGCTTGGTACAGGCGGGTGATTGCTCGATCACTGATATTGATGTGAGGGCGGTCGAAGGGGCTGGCCATCGTTCCCTGATGCTATTTCGTTGTTGTCGAGAATGCCTCGCGCATCTGCGCGCGCTCGTCCAGACGCTCGACGATGTCACCCGTGGTCAGGGTGTTCCGCTCGTCTAAGATTGCCGTCTTAACTGCATCTTCTGCTGCACGCACAATCTCAGACTGGCTTAGACCTCGCGCCTTCGGAACTACGACACTCCAGTTCAATTTCGACGCACGGAGCGGCTTGATACTCGACTTCAGCAGCGACTGAATCTGCTCATCCGAGGGCGCGCTGAACTCCAAGATTGCGTCAAAGCGACGAAGCAATGCTCTATCCAACAATTCAGGATGGTTTGTGGCGCCTATAAGAATGCTATCGGTTGCGTTCGGCTGTTCCATCAGCTGCAGGAATGAGTTCAGGACGCGACGCATCTCCGCGACATCATTCGTTGCGTTCCGCCGTCCGCCAATTGCATCGAACTCATCGAACAGATAGACGCCGCGATGCCTCAGGGTTTCATCGAATATAAGGCGCAGCTTGGAGGCTGTTTCACCCATGAACCTGGTTATCAAAGATTCAAGACGGATCACGAACAGGGGGAGCTTTAGCTCTCCGGCGAGCGCCTCTGCCGTCATTGTTTTGCCAGAGCCCGGCGGCCCAACAAAAAGGACCCGCCGATTCGGCGTCTTTCCGTGCTCGCGCAACCATTCCCGTTTTTGCTGCTGCCGGACGATGTCTTGAAGGCGCTTGAACAGCCCAGAATCTAGTACGACGTCAGCCAATCGCAGCTTTGCAGGCTTTAGGTCGATGAGGGATTCAAGATCGCCACGAGGCTTCGAGAACGGAATGGCAACGGAAGCTCCGCGAGACACCTTTCCACGAGCGTCATCCACAGCCGCCCGCAGTTCCTCAGCAGTCGTCCTATGGCCTTGCCGCGCCTCGGAGGCTGCGATTTGCAACGCGATCGAATAGAAGCGCTCGTCGTCGCCTTCAGCACGACTCCGCAACATCGCTAAGATCTGCTTGGCGTTCGACATGGCCGCGCTGGCTATTGTCCGTTGTTTTATAAGAGATTTTCTCGACGCATGATACGACATATGCGCCGAAGTGGGTACCGAAGAGTTCTTTCAGCGCACCAATCAGGGCTTCTTCTTTTGCCACAAGGGGTTGGCCACCTCCGGCAGTCATAGCCGACGGGCGCGCCGGGGATCGGGCTCTAGGTCAGCGCCTGAGCCGCAAGAACCTTCATGGACGGCGGCAGCAGTACCGGCGCATGCGTCTTGCCCGCCACCCACGCGTCGATCATGTCCGCCCATTCCTGCAGCATGTGCCGCCGCTGCTCGGCGTACTGGGCGCGGTTGTACGTGCCGCGCGAAGACTCATTGCGCTCGTGCGCGAGCGCCTTCTCAATCCAGTCGCGGTTGAAGCCCATCTCGTTGAGGATCGTCGAGCCGGTCCGGCGCAGGTCGTGAACCGTGAACATCTCCAGCGGAAGATTCTCCGCCTTGGCCTTCTCGGCGATCTGCGACGTGACCCGGTTGAGCGTGCTCGCCGCGATGTGAACGTCGGCGTCATAGCGGGACGGGAATACGTAGGGCGAGCTTCCGGCCATCAGCTTGAGCGCGGTGAAGATCTCCAGCGCCTGGCGCGACAGATAGACACTGTGTGGCCGGCGCGCCTTCATGCGTTCCTTCGGGATCGTCCAGACCCCCTTGTCGAAGTCGATCTCGCTCCACATCGCCTTCGCCAGCTCGCTCTTGCGCACGAGAGTCAGCAGGATCATCCGCAGCGCCAGGCGGTGGATATGGGCGAACGACACCTTGTCGATCAGCGTGAACGCGATCCGGATCTCCTCGGGGCTGAGCGCCCGTTCGCGCGGCTTGAACGTGGCAATGGATGTCGGCGCCACCTCGTTGGCCGGGTTCGGCACCTTGTGCCCGTGCAGGTTAGCGAAGTTGTAGATGCCCTTCACGATGTCCCGGACGTGGATGGCCGTCGCGGGCGACCCCCGGTTCTTGATCTTGAGGCACAGGATGCGCACGTCGTCCGACGACACTTCCGGCAGCAAGCGGTTCGAGAGTTCGGGTTCGACCTCTCGCCGGTAGATGCCCTTGCGCATGGTGCGGGTGCTCTCCGCCATCGGGCCCTCGTCCAGCCACTTGGTGGCGAACTGGCCCAGGGTCTGGGCGGCTGCGAGCTGGCGCTTCTCGCGCTGCTTCACCCGGGCCGGTGAGTGCCCCTGGGCGAGCGTGTTCCGGGCAGCGATGCACTTTTCGCGGGCAGCGGACAGGGATAGCCCTGCCGGTCCGTAACGACCCAGGGTGAGGGTCTCGCGCCTGTTGCTGATCCTGTAGTCGAACCGGAACGTGATCGTCCCGGCCGGCGAGACCGTCACGTACATCCCGTCCCGGTCCGTCACTTTGTACGGCTTTTCCCGGGGTTTGAGCTTCTTCAGGGCGATGTCGGTAAGCATGGCGGGCCCCCGTTCTGGCGCGGCCCCAATTTTACCGTCAGATACCCATTTCTCTCAATCCGCACCGCGGAAATCACGGGTTTCTGGCACTTTTCCCCTGAAATTCCAGCGTTTCTTTGTCCGCCTTACCGTCGACTGTATGACGGTAAAAATCGGCATGTTTCGCGGTGCCGGAAACTCATACCGTCAGTTTTACCGTCAGACTGTCCCGCTTGGTGCCGATAGATGGCGATAGGCTCAGAACGATTATTTATTATTATTCAGTGACTTAGGTTTAGTTTTCGCGGGTCACGGATAGACCGCGAAAGGCACCTAATCACTCCCACTCGATGGTCGCCGGCGGCTTGCCGGTGATGTCGTAGACGACGCGGGAAACGCCCTTCACCTCGTTGACGATGCGCCGCGAGCAGGTGTCGAGCAACTCGTAGGGCAGCTGCGCCCAGCGCGCGGTCATGAAGTCCACCGTCTCGACGGCCCTCAGTGCGATCACCGGCTCGTGGCGCCGGCCGTCGCCGGTGACGCCGACGCTCTTCACCGGCAGGAACACCGCGAAGGCCTGGCTGGTCTTGTCGTACCAACCCGCCTTGCGCAGCTCCTCGATGAAGATGTGGTCGGCGAGCCGAAGGGTGTCTGCGGCGGCGCGGGTCACCTCGCCCAGGATGCGCACGCCGAGGCCAGGCCCGGGGAAGGGATGGCGGTGGACCATCTCGGCGGGCAGGCCGAGCTCGATGCCGATGCGCCGCACCTCGTCCTTGAACAGCTCCCGGAGCGGCTCGACGAGCTTCAACTTCATGTGCGCCGGCAGTCCCCCCACGTTGTGGTGACTCTTGATGACGTGCGCCTTGCCGGTCTTGCCGCCGGCGGACTCGATCACGTCCGGGTAGATCGTGCCCTGCGCAAGGAACCCCACCCCCTCGAGCTTCGCGGCCTCCTCGTCGAAGACCTCGATGAACAGCCGGCCGATGATCTTGCGCTTGGCCTCAGGGTCGGCGACCCCGGCGAGTGCGCCGAAGAAGCGCTCCGCCGCATCCACGCGGATCACGCGCACGCCGAGGTTGCGCGCGAACACGGCCATGACCTGGTCGCCTTCCTGATGGCGCAGCAGGCCGTGGTCCACGAATACGCAGGTGAGCTGGTCGCCGATGGCCTTGTGCAGCAGCGCCGCGACCACCGAGGAGTCCACGCCGCCCGACAGGCCGAGCAGCACCTTGCCCCCGCCGACCTGGGCGCGGACACGCGAGATCGCATCCTCGATGATGTTGCCGGCGTTCCAGCTGGCGTCGCAGCCGCAGATGCCGTGCAGGAAGCGCTCGTAGATGCGCGTGCCCTGGCGCGTGTGGGTGACCTCGGGGTGGAACTGCAGGGCGAAGAAGCGCCGCGACTCGTCGGCGATGCCGGCGATCGGCACGTCGGCGGTCGAGGCGATGGTCCGAAAGCCCGGCGGCAGCGCGACGACGCGGTCGCCGTGGCTCATCCAGACGTCGAGCAGGCCGTGGCCTTCGGCATTGACCCGGTCCTCGATGTCGCTGAGGAGCGCCGAGTGGCCGCGGGCGCGGACCTCCGCGTAGCCGAACTCGTGCACGTCGCCGGGTTCTACCCGGCCGCCGAGCTGCGCCGCCATGGTCTGCATGCCGTAGCAGATGCCGAGCACCGGCACGCCGAGCTCGAAGGCCGCCGCCGGCGCCGCCGGCGCGCCAGGCTGCGTCACCGACTCGGGGCCGCCGGAGAGCACGATGCCGCGGGCGCCGAAGGCGTGCAGCGCCTCGTCACCCATGTCCCAGGGATGGATCTCGCAGTACACGCCGAGCTCGCGCACCCGCCGCGCGATCAGCTGCGTGTACTGGGAACCGAAGTCGAGGATCAGGATGCGGTGCGCATGGATGTCGCCGCCGGCGCCCTGCATGAGTCCCCCGTCAGCCGATGCGGTAGTTCGGCGCTTCCTTGGTGATGGACACGTCGTGGACGTGGCTCTCGCGCACGCCCGCGCCGGTGATGCGCACGAAGTGCGGCCGCGTGCGCATCTCCTCGATGCTTGCGCTGCCGGTGTAGCCCATCGCTGCACGCAGGCCGCCGGCGAGCTGGTGCACGATCGCGACCAGGCTGCCCTTGTAGGGCACGCGGCCCTCGACGCCCTCCGGCACCAGCTTCTCGAGTTCCTCGACCGCGTCCTGGAAGTAACGGTCGGAGGAGCCATGGCGCTGCGCCATCGCGCCGAGCGAGCCCATGCCGCGGTAGGACTTGTAGGAAGCGCCCTGGTACAGCTCGACCTCGCCCGGCGATTCCTCGGTGCCGCCGAACAGGCCGCCGATCATCACGCTGTGGGCGCCGGCGGCGATCGCCTTGGCGAGGTCGCCCGAGTAGCGGATGCCGCCGTCCGCGATCAGCGGGACGCCCGTGCCTTCGAGCGCCGCCGCGACGTTCGCGACCGCCGAGATCTGCGGCACGCCGACGCCGGCGACCACGCGGGTGGTGCAGATCGAGCCGGGCCCGATGCCGACCTTGACCCCGTCGGCACCCGCCTCGACGAGTGCGCGCGCCGCCTCCGGGGTGACGATGTTGCCGCCGACGACCTCGAGGTCCGGCCACTTCTTCTTGATCAGCTCGACCGTCATCAGCACGCCGCGGGAATGGCCGTGCGAGGTGTCGACCACCGCGACGTCCACGCCCGCCTCGACCAGCGCGGCGACCCGGTCCATCGTGTCTGCGCCGGTGCCGACTGCGGCGCCGACGCGCAGGCGGCCGTGCTCGTCCTTGCAGGCACGCGGGAATTCCCTCGCCTTCTGGATGTCCTTGACGGTGATCATCCCGCGCAGGCGGCCCTCGGCGTCCACGACCGGGATCTTCTCGATCCGGTGCTTGTGCAGCAGCAGCAGCGCCTCCTCGCGCGTCGCGTTCTCGCCGACCGTCACGAGGCGCTCGCGCGGCGTCATCACCTGCGACACCGGCAGGTCGAGCTGGTCCTCGAAGCGGATGTCGCGGTGGGTGATGATGCCGACCACCTTGTTGCCGTCGGTGGTGACCGGCAGGCCGGAGATGCCCTTGGCCCGGGTCAGCTCGATCACGTCGCGGATGGTGGCGTCGGGCCGGACGGTGATCGGGTCCTTGATGACGCCGCTCTCGTACTTCTTGACCCGGCCGACCTCGCGGGCCTGCTCGGCCGGCGGCATGTTCTTGTGGACGATGCCGATGCCGCCCTCCTGCGCGAGCGTGATCGCGAGTCGGGCCTCGGTGACCGTGTCCATGGCCGCCGACACCAGCGGCAGGTTGAGGCGGATGCGCCGGGTCAGGCGCGTGGACAGGTCGACGTCCCGGGGCAGTACCTCCGAATACGCGGGTACGAGCAGGACGTCGTCGAAGGTGAGTGCTTCCTGGACGATGCGCATGAGGGCGCCTTGGGGGGAGTCCGAATGAAGCGCCACATTGTACCGTAAGATGGTCGGATGGCGATGCCCGGCGACTTCCCTGCGGCCACCGGTGGCCGCGACGTGTACACCGTCTCCCGCCTGAACCGGGAGGTGCGCGGCCTGGTCGAGTCCCGGTTCGCGACCCTGTGGATCGAGGGCGAGATCTCGAACTTCGCCCGCCCCGCCTCCGGGCACTGGTACTTCTCCCTGAAGGACGCCGGCGCCCAGGTCCGCTGCGCCATGTTCCGGGCCCGCAACGCGCTGGTGGCCACTTCGCCGCGGGAGGGCGAGCAGGTGCTGCTGCGGGCCCGGGTCAGCCTCTACGAGCCGCGCGGCGACTTCCAGCTGATCGTGGATCACCTGGAGCCCGCCGGCGAGGGCGCGCTGCGCCGCCGGCTGGAGGAACTGAAGCGCAGGCTCGCCGCGGAAGGACTGTTCGACCCGGCGCGCAAGCGCCCGCTGCCCCCGCTCCCCGACGCGATCGGCGTGGTCACCTCGCCGACCGGGGCGGCGCTCCGCGACATCCTGCAGGTGTTGCGGCGACGCTTTCCCGCGGTGCCGGTCATCCTCTACCCGGTGCCGGTGCAGGGGGAATCGGCCGCGCCGCGCATCGCCGAGGCGATCGCCCTCGCCTCGGACCGCGCCGAGGTGGACGTGCTGATCGTCGGCCGGGGCGGCGGCTCGCTCGAGGACCTCTGGCCGTTCAACGAGGAGTCGGTGGTGCGCGCGATCGTGGCGGCATCGATGCCGGTCGTCTCGGCCGTGGGCCACGAGGTCGACGTGACGCTCGCCGATTTCGCCGCGGACCTGAGGGCGCCGACGCCCTCCGCTGCGGCCGAGCTGGTGGTGCCGGACGCCTCGCAGTGGCTGCGTGCCCTCGCCGAGCGGGCCCGCCGCCTGACCCGGGGATGGCAGCGGCAGGTCGGCCGCTGGCGCGAGGACCTGGCCTGGACCCGCCGGCGTCTGCTGCAGCTGCACCCGGCGGTCCGGCTCGAGCGCGAATCGCAGCGCCTGGACGAGCTCGACGGGCAGCTGCGGGCCGCCTTCAGGCTGGCGCTCGCGACGCGCCGCCACGAACTCGCCGCGTTGCGCGGCGCGCTGCACTCGCTGTCGCCGGCGGCGCGGATCGCGGAACTGCGCCGCCAGGCCGAGGTGCTCGGGGCGCGCCTCGGGCCCGCCGCGCGCGGCGCGCTGGAGCGGCAGCGCAGCCGCCTCGGTAGCACCGTGCGCGCGCTGCAGGCGGTGAGCCCGCTCGCGACGCTCGAGCGCGGCTACGCCATCGTCACCGAGGCCGACGGCCGCGTCGTGACCGACGCGCGCGCCGTCGCGACCGGCCAGGAGGTCGAGGCGAGGCTGGCCCGCGGCCGGATCGCGGCGCGCGTCACGCGCATCGTCGAGGACTGACGGCTCAGCGCCGCGCGTGGCGCATGAGCCGCTGGCGCTTGCGGCGCTGCCGCGGCGTCAGCTCGTTGCGCCGCCCGGCGAAGGGATTGTCCTCGCTCCTGAACTCGATCCGCACGGGCGTGCCGAACAGGTCGAAGGCCCGACGGAAGCAGTTCATGAGGTAGCGGCGATAGTCCTCGGGCGTGCGCTCGGCCTGCGTTCCGTGGATCACCACGACCGGCGGATTGCGCCCGCCCTGGTGCGCGTAGCGCAGCTTGATGCGCCGGCCGCGCACCAGCGGCGGCTGGTGCTGCTCCATCGCGCCCTCGAGCACGCGCGTGAGTTCCGGCGTCGGCAGGTCGCGCATCGCCGCCTCGTAGGCCCGGCCGACCGACTCCATCAGCTCGCCCACCCCGCTGCCGTGCAGCGCGGAGATGAAGTGCGACGGCGCGTAGTCGAGGAAGCCGAGCCGCTGCTCGAGGCCCGCGCGGATCTCCCCCCGCTGCCCGGCCGCGACGTGGTCCCACTTGTTCACCGCGATGACCAGCGCACGGCCGCGGTCGGCGACCAGCCCGAGCAGCGAGGCGTCCTGCTCGGCGACGGTCTCGCGCGCGTCGAGCACGCCGATGACCACGTGCGCGTCGTCCACGGCCTGCAGCGTCTTGATGACGCTGAACTTCTCGACCAGGTCCTCGACGCGCGAGCGCCGGCGCACGCCGGCGGTGTCGATCAGCGTGAAGCGGCGCCCGTCGCGTTCGAACGGCACGCGGATCGTGTCGCGCGTCGTGCCGGGCTCGTCGAAGGCAATCAACCGCTCCTCGCCCAGCAGGCGGTTCACCAGGGTCGACTTGCCCACGTTGGGGCGGCCGACGACGCACACGCGAAGCGAGTCGTCCTCGGCCCCGGCCGGCTCTTCGCCGGTCTCCGCGACGTCCTCGAGCGCCGCGGCAACCAGTTCGTCCACGCCCTGGCGGTGGACTGCCGAGACGGCCAGCGGCGCGCCGAGGCCGAGCTCGTGGAACTCCGACACCGCGACCTCGTCGTCGCGCCCCTCGGACTTGTTGACCGCGACGGTGACCGGCTTGCCGCTCTGGCGGACCACGGCGGCGACGAAGCGGTCGGCCGGCGTCAGGCCGTCGCGACGGTCGACGACCAGCACGATCCGCTCCGCCTCCTCGAGCGCCTTGAGGGTCTGCTGGGCCATCGGCTGCTCGATGCCGCGCGGGGTCTCCATCAGCCCGCCGGTGTCGATGACGATGAAGCGCCGTCCGGCCGCCCGGCCGTAGCCGTACTTGCGGTCGCGCGTCACGCCCGGCACGTCCGCGACGAGCGCGTCGCGGGTCGAGGTCAGCACGTTGAAGAGCGTGGACTTGCCGACGTTCGGCCGGCCGACGAGCGCGAGGACCGGCAGCATCGGTCGGCGCGCCGCGGATCAGCGCCCGCCGCGCGGCCGGGCCCGGAGGGCGAACACGCCGCCCGCGTCGGTCTGCACCAGCACGAGGCCGTCGGCCGGGACCGGGGCGTTGCTGATGCGCTTGCCGTCGGTCGAGGCGCGTCCGAGCAGCGCGCCGGTGCCGCGGTCGAGCCAGTGGACGTAGCCCTCGAAGTCGCCCACGACCACGGCCTCGCCGTCCACGGCGGGACCGGACAGGCCACGACGCGCCAGCGCGTCGTTGCGCCAGCGCTCGGTGCCGTCGCGGCGCGACAGCGACACGACGGCGCCGTCGGCGGTCGCGAGGTACAGCGAGTCCGCGTCGAGCGCCAGGCCGCGATAGGTCGAGTAGTCGCGGCCCCACCAGATCTGGCCGGAGCCCCGGGCGACCATGGCCGCGCGCCCCTGGAAACCCGCCACGAACACGTCGTCACCGGCCACGCGCACCGGCGCGTCGATGTCCACCAGCCGCTGCAGCTCGGTCCGGCCGGAGGGCGCGGCGACGGTCGCGGTCCAGAGCAGCTCGCCCTCGGCGAGCGTGAGCGCCGCCACCTTGCCGTTGTCGAAGGCCGCGAACACGGCATCGCCGTCGATGACCGGCGCCGCCGAGCCGCGCACCGTCAGGCGTGGCACCACCTGCTCGAAACTCCACAGCGAGCGGCCGTCGGCCGCGTCGAGGCCGGTGAGCCGGCCGTCGACCGTATGCACGACCACCCGGCCCCCGCCGACCGCGGGCGGCGACAGCACCTCGCCGGCCACGTTCGCCCGCCAGCGCTCGGCGCCCGAGTCCGCGGCGAGCGCCACCACCTCGCCCTTGCGGGTGCCCACCACCACGAGCCCCGCGCCGACGCCCGGCCCGCCGCTCACGGCCGCGTCGAGCCTCGCCCGCCACAGCGAGCGGCCGTTGGCGAGACCGACGGCGAAAACGGCGCCGCCGCCGCCGGCGACGAAGACGCGGTCGCCGTCGACGGCCGGCGAGAGACCGAGGCGCAGGACCTCGTCCGCAGCGACGCTGACGCTCCACTCGCGCTTGACGGCCAGCGTGGCATCGAAATCCACGAGCTCCGCCGGCGGATCGACGTCCTTGTCCTTGCTGCAGCCGCTCGCGAGCAGCGCCAGGGCGACCAGCAGGCCGACGGCGGGACGCATGGCGCTCACTCCGCCGCCGGCGCGGGGCCGGACAGCGCTTCGATCTTCAGGCCGAGCGTCTCGGCGTCCACCAGCGCCGCCGACGGCCTGCCCTCGGCGCCCGTGCGGGCCCGCTCGTAGGCGGCGAGCGCGCCGGCCCGGTCGCCCTTTGCGAGCAGGACGTCGCCGCGCAGCTCGTCGATCCGCGGCGCTATGGCCGGCGACGCGGCGGCATCGAGCAGGGCGAGGGCCGCTTCGTGCCGGCCGGCCGCCGACTCGACACGGGCGAGCCGCAGGCGCGCCACCATGGCGAGCTCGGGGTCCCTGCTCCCCTCCGCCACCTGCCTCAGCCGGCCAGCGGCCTCGTCGAGGTCGCCTTTCTCGACGTGCACGCGCGCGGCCACCAGCCGCGCCTGGTCGGCATACGGCGTGCCGCCGTAGTTCTCGACCAGAGGGTCGACGAGCGCGAGGCCGGCCTCGGGGCCCTGCGCATCGATCGCCTCGAGCAGCTGCGCGAACTGGCCCGCCGCCTCCTGCGAGCGCCGGTCGAGGTGGGCGTCCCAGGCGCGGGAGCCGTAAAGCCCGCCGAGCCCGATGCCGACCCCGGCGACCAGCCAGAGCCAGTTCTCCTTGAACCAGTTCTTGAGCCGCTCGGCCTGTTCGCGTTCGTCCAGGTATTCGTCAACCATGCGCGCCTTCCCGTGACGGTCCCTGCGCGAGCAGGGAGCGGATCTTCTCCGGTATGTCGTTCCAGGCGCAGGACTCCTGCGCCGCCTCGCTCCTCAGGTGCTTGACCGCCGCCTCGCCCCGCTCGACCTCGGCGTCGCCGAGGATGAGCGCGATCGCGGCGCCGCTCCTGTCTGCGCGCTTCAGCTGGGTCTTGAAGCTGCCGCCGCCGAGCTGCGCCACGATCGTGAGCCCGGGCAGCGCGTCGCGCCAGCCCTCGACGAGGGCCACGCCGCGGCGCTCGGCGGCGCCGCCGGCGATCACCACGAACACGTCGGGCGCGCCGCCCGGCACCGCGACGCCGGTCTCGCGCAAGAGCCCTGCGATGCGCTCGACGCCGAGCGCCCAGCCGATCGCCGGCGTCGGCTCGCCGCCGAGCTGGGCGACGAGGCCATCATATCGGCCGCCGGAGCACACGGCATCCTGCGAGCCGAGCGCGTCGGTGGTCCACTCGAAGACCGTCCGCGAGTAGTAGTCGAGGCCGCGCACGAGGCGCGGGTTGACCGTGTACTCGACGCCGGCGGCATCGAGCAGCGCCCTGAGGCCGGAGAAGTGCGCGGCGGAGTCGGGATCGAGGTGGTCGGTGATCGACGGAGCCGCCGCGATCACCGGCTGCATCGCCGGATTCTTGGAGTCGAGGATCCTGAGCGGATTGCCCGCGAGACGCCGCCGGCTGTCCTCGTCGAGTTCGCCTGCGCGCGACTCGAAGTGCCGCACCAGCAGCTCGCGATAGGCCTGGCGGGACTGCGGGGTGCCGAGCGAGTTGAGCTGCAGCCGCACGCGGGTGACGCCGAGCGCGCGCCACAGCCGCGCCGACAGCAGGATCATCTCGGCGTCCACGTCCGGGCCCTCGTAGCCGAAGGCCTCGCAGTCGATCTGGTGGAACTGGCGGAAGCGGCCCTTCTGCGGCCGCTCGTAGCGGAACATCGGTCCCGAGGTCCACACGCGGTGGCGCTGGTTGTGCAGCAAACCGTTGGTGATCGCCGCGCGCACCAGGCCCGCCGTCGCCTCCGGGCGCAGCGTCAGGCTCTCGCCGCCGCGGTCGGTGAAGGTGTACATCTCCTTCTCGACGATGTCGGTGAACTCGCCGATGGAGCGCTTGAACAGGTCGGTGTGCTCGACCACCGGGACCCGCAGCTCCTGGTAGCCGTAGGCGGCGAACAGCGCGCGCGCGGTCGCCTCGACGAACTGCCAGTAGGGCATGTCCTCGGCGAGAACGTCGTTCATGCCGCGCACCGGCGCGGGCGTCGCGCGGCTCACGGCGACGCCTCCCCGGCGGCGGGGGCGTCGACGGGCGCCGCCTCCGGCACCCGCGGGCGCGGCTCCAGCCCGACAGAGTCCGGCCCGCCGGACGCGGGCGGCGGATCCTTGGCGCCTGCCGCCGCAGGCGCGGCGGACGGCGCCGGGGCCTCGCCCGCGCCCCTTTCGGTCCACCACCAGTAGCCGCCGGCGCCCGCCGCCGCGAGCAGGCCGGCGGCAAGGGCGTACCAGGCCGCGGCCGGCAGCCGCAGGGCCGGACCTCCCTCGCGCACCGGCGTGTGCACGCTCGCCTGCGGGATCAGGCTCGGCGGCGCCGGCCCGTCGGCGGAGCGGTCGTAGGCCTCGAGCAGGGGCCCGACCGGGATGTCGAGCAGGAGCCCGTAGCGGCGCAGGTGGCCGCGCACGAACACGGCCGCACCGAGCGAATCGTACCGGTCCGCCTCGAGCGACTCGATCACGGCGACCTGCAGGCGCATCAGCTCGGCGACCTGGGACGCGGTCCAGCCCCGCGCCTCGCGCGCGCGCCGCAGCCGCGCACCCGGCGAAGCGGGCGCGGCGCCGGCCGCCGGCGCGTCGCTCATGGCGGGTCCTTGCGCGAGAACTCCTCGATCACCCGCGTCTCCGGGGCGTTCGCATGCGCGCTGCGCAGGCGTTCCGCGTAGCCCGCGGCCGCCGCCGCATCGCCGAGGCCGGCCTCGATCTGGTAGCCGAGCAGCAGCACGTCGGGCGTCGCCGGCGCGACGGCGAGGTAGCGCTCGACGAAGGCCCGCGCCTGCAGCAGGTTGCCGCGCTCGAAGGACACGCCCGCCATCTGCACCAGCGCCTCGGAGTAGCCCTTGCGCTGCGCCAGCGCGAGCCGCAGGTGCTCCTCGGACTCGTCGAGCCGGCCGGCCTTGCGCGCGCAGACGGCCGCGTTGGTGTAGGCGACCTCGGGCGTGCGATAGACGGGATTGCGCGCTGCGGCGAGGAAGGCCTCCTCGCCCTTGCGGGACTCGCCGTTGCGGCAGAGGAAGGCGCCGAGGGCGTTGAGCGCGTCGGGATTCTTCGGCTCGAGGCGAACCGCCTCGCGGAAGTGCCTGGCCGCCGCCTTGGGCTCGCGCAGCTGCTCGTAGAGCAGCCCCGCGCCGAGCTGCACGCCGGCGTCCCGCGGGTTCTGCTGCAGGGCCTTGTCGATCTTCTCCTGGGCGACGCCGAGCTGCCCCTGGCGCATGTACTCGAGGCCGAGGCGGACGTTGATCCGCGCCGCGTCCTCGCGCAGCGAGGACGTGGACTGGGCGGCGGCCACCATGGGCACGCACAGCGGCAGCGACATCAACAGCGCCCGGATCGTCCGCATGGCAGGCCTCCCCCGCGACCGGGGCGTCACGTCTGCACCGTCACGCCGACGAGCTTCTGCCCGAGGCGCACCTGCCTGCGGTCGAGCACGCGGCCCTTGAGCTGCCCGCAGGCGGCGTCGATGTCGTCGCCGCGGGTCCGGCGGGTCGTCACCATGACCCCGGCGGCGAGCAGGATCCCCCGGAACCGCTCGATCGCCGCCGGCGTCGAGCAGCGGTAGCGGGTCCCGGGGAAGGTGTTGAACGGGATCAGGTTCACCTTGGCCTCGTGACCCGCGAGCAGCCGCGCGAGTTCCCGCGCGTGTTCCGGCTGGTCGTTGACGCCGTGCAGCATCACGTACTCGAAGGTGATGTTGCGGCCGTTCTGCCGCTCGAGGTAGTGCCAGCAGGCGTCGAGCAGCTCGGCGATCGGGTGCCGGCGGTTGATCGGCACGAGCTCGTCGCGCAGGCGGTCGTCGGGCGCATGCAGGGACACGGCGAGGGCCACGTTGCACTCCTCGGCGAGCCTGTAGATCTGCGGCACCAGGCCCGAGGTGGACAGCGTGACCCGCCGCCGCGACAGGTCGTAGCCGAGGTCGTCGAGCAGCACGCGGATCGCGGGCAGCACCGCGCGATAGTTCGCGAGCGGCTCGCCCATGCCCATGAAGACCACGTTCGTGATCACGCGCGGGCCGTCCGCGCTCCTGCCCAGCTCGCGGTTGGCGAGCCAGACCTGGCCGACGATCTCCGCCGCGGACAGGTTGCGGTTGAATCCCTGCTGGGCCGTCGAGCAGAACGAGCAGTCGAGCGCGCAGCCGACCTGGCTCGAGATGCAGAGCGTGCCGCGGCCGGGCTCGGGAATGAAGACCGTCTCGATGGCCTGCTCGACGCCCGTCGCGCCCGGCGCGCGCAGCAGCCACTTGCGCGTGCCGTCGGCCGAGGCCTGCGCGGTGACGATCTCGGGCGGACGGATCTCGGCGACCTCGACCAGCCGGTCGCGGAACTCCCTCGACAGGTCGGTCATCCGCGCGAAGTCCGACTCGCCGCGCCGGTAGATCCACTGCATCAGCTGCCGCGCCCGGAACGGCTTCGCGCCGAGGCCGGCGACGAAGCCCTCGAGCTCCTCGCGCGGCATCCCGAGCAGGTTCACCTTGGCGGAAGCGGCGGATTCCATGGCGGGCGACCGGGGCCTGGCGATGCCAGAGCGCTCAGCGGGTGCGCGGGCAGATCGCCGACTCGGCGAAGAAGAAGGCGATCTCGCGGGCCGCGTTCTCGGCGCTGTCCGAGCCGTGCACGACGTTCTCCTCGATGCTCGCCGCGAGGTCGGCGCGGATGGTGCCGGGGGCCGCCTTCTTCGGGTCGGTGGCGCCCATGATCTCGCGGTGGCGCGCGACCGCGTTCTCGCCCTCGAGCACCTGCACCGCGACCGGCCCCGAGGTCATGTAGGCGCAGAGGTCCTTGAAGAACGGGCGCTCGCGATGCACCGCGTAGAACCCCTCGGCCTGGGCGCGGGTCAGGTGCATCATGCGCGCGGCGACGATCCTGAGGCCGGCCCCCTCGAAGCGGCGGTAGACCTCGCCGATCAGGTTCTTGGCGACGCCGTCGGGCTTCACGATGGACAGGGTGCGTTCGACCGCCATGGATGCTCTGCTCCGTGCTCGAGAGAGTGTGAAGAAGCGGCCCGGCGGCGCCGGGCCGGCAGCTATAAAAGACTGGAATTGTACCGGTTTCGGCGGTCGCCCGGCAAATGGGAACTCGGCGGAAGTTCCCGCCGCTCAAGGAAAAATCAGATCGCGAAGCTCTCGCCGCAGCCGCACTCGCCCTTGACGTTGGGGTTGCGGAAGCGGAACGCCTCGTTGAGCCCCTGGCGGACGAAATCCACCTCGGTGCCGTCCACCAGCGGCAGGCTGTCGGCGTCCACGAAGACCCTGACGCCGCCGCTCTCGAAGACGTGGTCGTCGCCGCTGGTCTCGTCGGCGAAGTTCACCACGTAGGCATAGCCCGAGCAGCCCGTCTTGCGCACGCCGAGGCGCAGCCCGAGGCCCTGGCCGCGCGCGGCGATGTGGTTCCTGACGCGCTCTGCGGCGGCGGGGGTGAGGGTGATGGCCATGAGGGATGGAGCGCTCCGGAGACCGGGAGTTCCCTGATTCTACCTGTCCAGCGGCGCGCGTGTGGCCAGCGCCGCCGCGGCGTCCTGCACCACCAGCAGCCGGCCGAGCTTCGAGGCAGGGAGCTCGAGTTCCGCCGCGAGGGCGTGCGCGTCGAAGTCCGCCGCCTGTTCGGGCGGCGAGCCGGTCATTCGACCGGCGACGAGCGCCGCGGCGGCGATGACGTGCGGGCAGCCGAAGGCCCGGAACGCCGCCGCGACGACGCGGCCCCGGGCGAGGCGAGCCTCGAAGACGACCCAGGCGCCCTGTTCGGGCGAGCCCGCCTCGCCCCGCAGCCGCTCGCCCGGGCCGTCGGCGAGATCACCGGCATGGGGCGGGTCGGCGAACAGCGCCAGGACCCGCGCCGAATAGGCCGCCGCGGCCATCAAGCGACCCGCTCGACCGCCCCGGATGGCGCCAGCGCCCGCAGCCGGCGGATCGCGGCGGAGATCGCCTCGGCGGCCTGCGCCACGTCACGCGCCGTGGTGGCGCGACCCAGCGAGAGCCGGAGCGACGCCTGCGCAGCCGCGTCCGAGCGGCCCAGCGCGCGCAGCACGTAGGAGGGCTCGCCGCTCGCCGAGCTGCAGGCCGACCCGCTCGAGGCAGCTACCCGTCCCTCGAGTTCGAGCAGCAGGCTCTCGCCCTCCACGCCCGCGAAGAACAGGTTGAGGATGCCGGGGACGCTCGGCTCGGCGGCGCCGTTGCGCTCCACCCGTCCGAGCGGCTCGAGCCGGCGCCAGAGTTCCTCGCGCAGCGCGCGCACCCGCGGACCCTCCTCGGGCAGCGCGGTCAGCGCCAGTTCGCAGGCGAGCCCGAAGCCGACGATCTGGTGGGTCGCCAGCGTGCCCGGGCGCAGACCGCCCTCCTGGCCGCCCCCGAACAGCAGCGGATCGAGCGCCGGTCGGGGCTCGCGCCGCACGTACAGCGCGCCCACCCCCGCCGGCCCGCCGAGCTTGTGGGCCGTGAAGGCGAGCAGGTCGGCGCCGAGTTCCGCGACGTCGAGCGGCACCCTGCCCGCGCTCTGCGCCGCATCCACGTGCAGCAGCACGCCGCGGGCGCGGCACAGCCGGCCGACGGCCGCAACGTCGTTCAGGACCCCGGTCTCGTTGTTGGCGTGCATCAGCGCGACCAGCACGGTGTCGGGACGCAGCGCCTGCTCGACCTGCGCGGCCGACACGCCCCCGTCCGGTCCCGGCTTCAGCCAGCTGACCTCGAATCCCTCGGTTTCCAGCCGCCGGCAGGCGTCCAGCACGGCGCGATGCTCGGTGCGCGAGGTGATCAGGTGCCGGCCCCGGCCGCGCGCGCCGCGCGCCGCGCCGAGCACGGCCAGGTTGTCGCTTTCGGTCGCGCCCGAGGTGAAGACGATCGCCGCGGGCGGCGCCCCGACCAGCCGGGCCACCTGCGCCCGCGCGCGCTCGACCTGCCCGCGCGCCGCGCGGCCGCCGGCGTGGAGCGACGACGGGTTGCCGGCTGGCCCGCGCAGGCTGGCCGCCATCGCCTCGGCCACCCGCGGGTCGACGGGGCAGGTCGCGGCGTAGTCGAGGTAGACGGCGCCGTCGGTCAAGGCCGGGATCCCCGCTCGAGCGACTGCTCCACGGCGGTGAGCACCCCGCGCAGGATCTGCACCTCCTTCTCGTCGGGGACCGCGCGCAGCAGCAGGCGCATGAGCCGCGCCTCGATCTGCGCCGCGCTCGGCTGCTCGGGGAAGCCGAGCCCGACGAGCGCGCGCGCCAGGTGCTCGCGCAGCCTGCCGAGATCCTCCGCGGCGGCGGGCGGCGCCTCCGGCGCGAGCCGGCGGAT
Organism: uncultured Steroidobacteraceae bacterium; assembly: GCA_964406445.1. Lineage (GTDB taxonomy): Bacteria > Pseudomonadota > Gammaproteobacteria > Steroidobacterales > Steroidobacteraceae > SG8-30. The sequence continues at coordinate 36,379 of CAYORU010000021.1, read as the reverse complement.
CGCCGGCGCCTGCGCCATCCTGAGCTCGTAGCAGACGATCTGCACCGCCTGCGCGAGGTTCAGCGACTCGTAGGCCGGGTTGGCCGGGATGTTGACGAGTCCGTGGCAGGCGGCGAGGTCGTCGTTCGACAGCCCGTTGCGCTCGTTGCCGAACAGGACGGCGGCGGGCCGTTCGGCCGCGGCCGCGGCCAGCTCCGCCGCCGCGGCACGCGGGTCGAGGACCCGCCAGTGGGCGCTGCGCGGCCGCGCGCTCGAGCCGACGACCAGCCCGCAGCCGGCGATCGCCTCCGCGATGCTGGCCGCCACGCGCGCCCGCGCGAGCAGGTCGTCGGCGCCCGAGGCCCGCGCGGTGGCCTCGGCGCTCGGAAACTCCCTCGGCCGCACCAGCACCAGCTCGTCGAGCGCCATGTTCTTCATGGCGCGCGCCGCGGCCCCGATGTTGCCGGGATGGCTGGTGTCGACGAGCACGATGCGGACGGCGGGCATGGCGGGACGGCGAGTGGGGGATGCTGTTATTCTAGGATTTCGCAGGCGCCCTGTCGGCGGGATTCTCCATGCATCCACTCCTCACAATCGCGGTGCGCGCCGCGCGCCGCGCCGGCGAAGTCGTCATCCGAAGCCTTCCCAGGGCCGGCGACCTCGAGGTCACGGAGAAGGGCCGCAACGACTTCGTCACCGAAGTGGATCGCGCGGCCGAGGCCGAGATCGTCGCCGTGGTCCGCAAAGCCTATCCGCAGCACGGCTTCCTCGCCGAGGAAGGCGGGCGCTTCGGCGGGGACGAAGTGATCTGGATCGTCGACCCGCTCGACGGCACCACCAACTTCATCCACGGCTTCCCGCAGTTCTGCGTGTCGATCGCCGCGGAGGCGCGCGGCCGGCTCGAGGTCGCCGTGGTCTTCGACCCCTGCCGCAGCGAGCTGTTCACGGCCACCCGCGGCGCGGGCGCCCAGCTCGAGGGCCGGCGCATCCGGGTCTCCAAGCAGCGCACGCTGGATGGCGCGCTGATCGGCACGGGCTTCCCGTACCGCGCGAACCTGCAGCACATCAAGCCCTACCTTTCGATGCTCGAGATCGTGATGCAGGAGACGGCCGGGCTGCGCCGGCCCGGCTCGGCCGCCCTCGACCTCGCCTACGTCGCGGCCGGCCGGCTGGACGGGTTCTTCGAGATCGGGCTGTCGCCCTGGGACACCGCCGCCGGCACCCTGCTGATCACCGAGGCCGGCGGCCGCGTCGGCACCTTCACGGGCGGCGACTACCGGCAGCAGGGGCACATCGTCGCCGGCACGCCCAAGGTCTACGCCGCGCTGCTCGAGGCGTTCCGGCCGCACGTCCCGCCCGACCTCGCCGGCTGAGCCGGCCACGGGCGGCCTACGGCAGGCCGTCCGCCTCCTGCTTCTTCTCGATCGGCATCAGGTCGCGCTGCGACAGGCCGAGGTCGAGCGCCACCGCACCGGCGACGTAGATCGTCGAGTAGATGCCGATGACGATCCCGAGCGTGAGTGCGGCCGAGAACGAGCGCAGCGCCTCGCCGCCGAAGATCAAGAGGCTCACCACCACGAGCAGCGTGGTGACGGCGGTCATGATCGTGCGCGACAGCGTCTCGTTGATCGCGACGTTCATGATCTCCATCGGCGTCGCCTTGCGCATCTGGACCATGCGCTCGCGCACCCGGTCGAAGACCACCACCGTATCGTTGACCGAGTAGCCGATCACCGCCAGCGTCGCGGCGAGCGCCGACAGGTCGAAGGTCATCTGGGTGAGCGCGAAGAAGCCGATGATCAGGATCGGGTCGTGCATGGTCGCGGCCAGCGCGCCGAGCGACAGCTTCCACTGGAAGCGCATCACGACGTACAGGCCGATGAACAACAGCGCCATCAGCAGCGCCGTGGCGCCCTTCTCGGCCAGCTCCTTGCCCACCTGCGGGCCGACCGCCTCGGTACGCAGGATCTCGACGCCGGGCTCGAAGGCGAGCAGCGCCTCGGTGGCCCGCTCGGTCGCCGCCTGGGTGCCGTCGCTGCCGGCGGGCGGCAGCCTGACGAGGATGTCCCTGGCGGTCCCGAAGCCCTGCACCTGGACGCCCTCGATGCCCGCGGCGCCGAGCGCGGCGCGCGTCGCCTCGATGTCCGCGGCCTCAGGGAAAGCCGCCTCGATGACGATGCCGCCGGTGAAGTCCACGCCGAGGTTGAGGCCGCGGAACGCGACCAGCAGGGCCGTCGCGACGACGATGCTGCCCGAGATGGCGTACCAGATCCTGCGCCGCTCCATAAAGCGGATCTGGGTCTGCTTGCGGAAGAACTCCATGCGATGCCCTCAGATCGACAGCCGCTCGACGCGGCGGCGGCGGCCATAGACCAGCTGGACGAGCGCGCGGCAGCCCATGAGGGCCGTGAACAGCGTCGTCAGGATGCCGAGCGCGAGCGTCACCGCGAAGCCGCGGATCGGCCCGGTGCCGAAGGCGAACAGCATCACGGCGGCGATCAGCGTGGTCAGGTTGGCGTCGACGATCGCCGACAGCGCCTTGTCGAAGCCGGCGTGGATGGAGGCCAGCGGCGTGTTGCCCTTCCTGATCTCCTCGCGGATGCGCTCGAAGATCAGCACGCTCGCGTCGACCGCCATGCCGACGGTGAGGACGATGCCGGCGATGCCCGGCAGCGTCAGCGCGGCGCCCAGGAAGGACATCAGCGCGGTCAGCACGATCACGTTGCCGACCAGCACGACGTTGCCGAGCAGGCCGAACACCCGGTAGTAGACGATCATGAACGTGAACAGCAGGACGCAACCCATGATGAGCGCGGTGTAGCCGCGCTGGATGTTGTCCCGGCCGAGGCTCGGGCCGATCAGGCGCTGCTCGACGATGTACAGCGGCGCGGCCAGCGCGCCGGCGCGGAGCAGCTTGGCGAGCTCCTGGCCCTCGCCTACCGTCAGCCCGGTGATCTGGAAGCGGTTCGAGAACACGCCGCGGATGGTCGCGACGCTGATGACCTCCTCCTTCGAGCGATCCAGCACCACCTTGCGGCCGTCGCGCTCCACGAGCTCGCGCTCGCGCTCTATGAACACCACCGCCATCGGCTTGCCGAGGTTCTCGCGGGTCGTGCGCAGCATCTCCTCGCCGCCGCGGGCGTCGAGCACGACGTCCACCGCGGGCTCGCCCTGGGCGACGTTGGACGAGGCGTCGATCAGCTGCTCGCCGGTCGCGATCACGTCGCGCTTGAGCAGCACCGGGTTGCCCTGGCGGTCCTCGTAGAGGCGCGTGCCGAGCGGCGCCCGGCCGGTGCGCCGCGCCTCGAGCGGGCTGTTGGCCTGGTCGACGAGGCGGAACTCGAGCGTGGCCACCTTGCCGAGGACCCGCACGACCTCGGCCGCGTCCTGGATGCCGGGCAGCTGCACGGCGATGCGGTTGAGCCCCTGGCGCTGGATCACCGGCTCGGCCACGCCGAGCGCGTTGACGCGGTTGTTGAGCGCGGTGATGTTCTGCTGGATCGCGAAGTCCTGGCGCTGGCGGATCTGGTCGTCGGTCAGCTCTGCGACCACGTCGCCGGGCGCCGGTCCTTCGCGGACCGCGAGCTGCGGGTCGTGCTTCTGGATCGCCGCGATCGCGGCCTTCGATTGCCCGGGATCACGCAGTCCCACGCGCACGCCGCGCGCGGTGGCGTCGAGCTGCGAGTAGGGGACGTCCGCCTCTCGCAGCACCTTGCGCAGGTCGCGCTCCATCACCTGGGTCAGCTGGGCGACCGCACCCTGCACGTCCACCTCGTAGACCAGGTACATGCCGCCGCGCAGGTCGAGGCCGAGGCTCATGGGCTTCAGCCCGAGCGCGACGAGCCAGCGCGGCGCGCGGGAGGCGAAGGTGGTCGCGATCGCGTACTCGCCCTCGAAGGACTGCTTGATCGCGTCGCGCGCCTTGACCTGCTGCTCGACGTCGGCGAAGCGGATCATCGCCCGGCCGCCATCCTCGCGGTAGGCGGCGTCGTAGGCGATCTTCTCGCCCTGCAGCAGGCGGGTCAGCTCCGCGAGCGACTCCTCGGTGACGGCGGCGCGGTCTCGGCGCGACAGCTGCAGCGCGGCCGACTCGCCGAACACGTTCGGCAGCGCCAGCACGAGGGACGCCAGCAGGACCGCGAGCACGGTTATGCTCTTCCACAGGGGATATGCATGCATCGGAGGAATCCCGGGGCCGGTCGGCCGAGTCGGCTAGGTCAATCGCCCTTGATCGTCCCCTTGGGCATCAGCTGGGCGACCTGGAACTTCTGGACCTTGATCGCCACGCCCTCCGCCACCTCGACGGTGACGAAGTTGTCGCCGACGGCGGCGATCCGGCCCAGCACGCCGCCGGTCGTGACCACCTCGTCGCCCGACTGGAGCTTGGCGACCATTTCGCGGTGCTCCTTGGCGCGCTTGGTCTGCGGCCGGATCAGCAGGAAGTAGAACACCACGAAGATGAGCACGAGCGGGAGCAGCTGCAGCCAGGCGCTGCCGCCGGTCGCTCCCGCCTGCTGGGCCCAGGCGGCAGGGATGATCAGGTCCATAGCGTCCTCGATGCTGGGGCCGGGAGGGCCCGTGGGTGCAATCCAGCCCGCGATTATGCCACAGCCTCCGGACCCGCTTGCCGCCGGGCGTGGAAATCCCGGCGGAATGCCGCGAAACGCCCCGCGGCGATGGCCTCGCGCATCCGGCGCATGAGGTCGAGGTAGTGGTGCAGGTTGTGCAGCGTGGCCAGGCGGGGCCCGAGCATCTCGCCGCACTTGTCGAGGTGGCGCAGGTAGGCGCGGCTGAAGTGACGGCAGGTGTAGCAGCCGCAGCCCTCCTCGACCGGGCCGGTGTCGGCCGCGTGGCGAGCATTGCGGATGTTCACCACGCCCTCGGCCGTGAACAGGTGGCCGTTGCGCGCGTGCCGGGTCGGGATGACGCAGTCGAACATGTCGACGCCCCGGTGCACCGCCTCGACCAGGTCCTCGGGCCGTCCCACGCCCATCAGGTAGCGCGGCTTGCCGGCCGGCATCCGCGGCACGAGGTTCTCGAGCACGCGGTGGCGCTCCTCCTCCGGCTCGCCGACCGACAGCCCGCCGATCGCCAGGCCCTCGAAGCCGATCCGCTGCAGGCCCTCGAGCGAGGCGGCGCGCAACGGCGCGTGCATGCCGCCCTGCACGATGCCGAAGAGCGTGCCGCGGCCCGGCAGCGCGTCGTAGGCCGCGCGGCTGCGGGCCGACCAGCGCAGCGACAGTTCCATCGAGGCGCGCGCCTCGGCCTCGGTCGCGGGATACGGCGTGCACTCGTCGAAGACCATCGCCACGTCCGAGTCGAGCGTGCGCTGCACCTCCATCGAGCGCTCCGGCGTCAGCATCACGCTCGCGCCGTCGACCGGCGAGCGGAAGCGTACGCCCTCCTCCGACAGCTTGCGCATGTCCGCGAGGCTGAACACCTGGAAGCCGCCCGAGTCGGTGAGGATCGGCCGCGGCCAGTGCATGAAGCGATGCAGGTCGCCGTGCGCCCGGATGACGTCCATGCCGGGCCGCAGCATCAGGTGGAAGGTGTTGCCGAGGATGATCCCGGCGCCGCAGGCCTCGAGCTCCTCGGCGGTCACCCCCTTGACGCTGCCGTAGGTGCCCACCGGCATGAAGGCCGGCGTCTCGACGCTGCCGCGGGCGAGCTCCAGCCGGCCGCGGCGGGCCGCGCCGTCCGTGGCGAGGAGCGTGAACTTCACGGACGCCGGCGCGGCTCGAGCGCCGCGGGCTGCGGGGTGACGAAGGTCGCGTCGCCGTAGCTGAAGAACCGGTAGCGGTGGGCGACGGCGTGCCGGTAGGCCGCGAGCACGTTCTCGCGGCCGGCGAAGGCGCTGACCAGCATCAGCAGCGTCGACTCCGGCAGGTGGAAGTTCGTGATCAGCGCGTCGACGACCCGGAAGCGGAAGCCGGGATGGATGAAAAGGTCGGTCTCGCCCTCGAAGGCCTGCAGCGCGCCGCCGCGGGCCGCCGTCTCCAGGCTGCGGACCACCGTCGTGCCGACCGCGATGACGCGGCCGCCGCGACGGCGCGTCGCGGCGATCGCCTCGACCGCCGCGGCCGGCACGACGGCCCGCTCGAAGTGCATGCGGTGTTCGTCGAGACGCTCCGCGCGCATCGGCTGGAAGGTGCCGGCGCCGACGTGCAGCGTGAGCCAGGCCGCGCCGACGCCGGCCGCGGCGAGCCGTTCGAGCATCGCGCGGTCGAAGTGCAGCCCGGCGGTCGGCGCCGCCACCGAGCCGGGGTCGCGCGCGTACACGGTCTGGTAGCGGTCGCGGTCCTCGGCGCCGGCGGCGCGCTCGATGTAGGGGGGCAGCGGCACCTCGCCGTGCTCCTCGAAGAATCCGGCCGGGTCGCGGTCGAGCTCGAACTCCACCATGTCGTCGCGGCGCCCGATGACGGTGGCGACCGCGCCCGCGGGCAGCAGGACCTCGGTGCCGGGACGGAACGGCTTGCTGGCGCGAGCCTGCGCGAGGAAGCGTGCGCCGCCGAGCAGCCGCTCGAGCAGCAGTTCCACCGTGCCGCCGCTCGCCTTGCGTCCATGCAGCCTCGCCGGCACGACGCGCGTGTCGTTGAACACCAGCAGGTCGCCCGGCGCCAGCAGCCCCAGGAGGTCGGCGAACCACAAGTCGCGCAGCGTGCCCTCGGCGCCGTCGATCGCCAGCAGCCGGCCCGCCCCGCGCTCGGGGGCCGGCGACTGGGCGATCAGCTCGGGGGGAAGGTCATAGCGGAAATCGGCGCGGCGCATCGGCCGCGGACATTATCACAGCCCCGCAGCCCCTCAGCCGCCCGGTGGCGGCGGCGGGGCCCGGCCGGCCGCGGGCGCCGGTCCGTCGGGCAGCTCGATCGTCACGTCGCGCGGCTTGCGGTCGCGCATGATCCTGATCGTCACCTTCTCACCCGGCTGGTAGGACCGGAGGATGCGCATCGCGTGGCCACCGCCGTCCGGCGCACGGCCGCCGATCTCCAGGATGACGTCGCCCTCCTCCAGGCCCGCGCCCGCGTCGGGCGGCACCCGCAGCACGAGCACGCCGCGATCGGTCCCGAAGTAGCGGCCGAGCCGCGGCGTGACCGTCGCGAACTCGGCATCCGCGAAGCCGCCCATCAGGAAGTGATGCATCCCGGGCAGGGGCGGCACCGGCGGCGCGCCCGGCGCCCGGACACCACCCTCGCCCGCGAGTCGCCCGAGGTCCGCCGCGCGCGCGACCACCAGGATGTCGCGGTCCTTGCCGTCGCGACGGACGCCGAGCGTCACCTTCTGGCCCGGGTCCACTTCGCGCATGCGCGCGCTGAGGTCCCGTCCCTGCTCGACCGCGTCCCCGTCGATGGCGACGATCAGGTCGCCGGCGAGCACGCCCGCCTCCGCGGCGGGCCCGCCCGGGCTCACGCTCATCACGCGCACGCCGCGGGTGCCGGGCTCGGGACCGCCGAGGTTGATGCCGAGCATCGCGCGGCGCGGGGCGCCGGCGCGCAGGCGCAGGACGTCCTTCAGCGCCGGTCCGTAGACCTGCGACGACAGCTCGGCGATCTCGCGTGCCGCCTCCTCGAGCCGGCGCTGCGCATCCTCGAGCCTCTGCCGCTGCGCGGTCTCGGTCGTGTCCTCGCCCTGCTGCGCGGCGGCGGGCCCCCACGGCAGGAGCAGCGTCGCCGCCGCGGCGAACGCGGCCAGTGTCGTCCTCTGCATGTCGGTCTCCTTCGCCGCGAAACCGCGGCGTGTTCAGCGGTCCGTGAGCGCCTCGGCGTAGCGGACGCGCACCAGCGAGTCCATGAGCGCGACCCGCTCGCGCCAGAGGCCCTCGGCGACGTCGGCGACGCCGGGCTCGAGCGCGAGGGCGGACAGTTCGTCGTCCACCAGCGCGAGACGATCCTCGATGAGCGAGATCGTGTAGGCCGTGCCCGCGCGGCGGGCGCGCTGCGCGGGCAGCGCGGCGAGTTCGGACTCGAGCCTCGCGCTCTCGGCGAGGAGCTCGGCCGGCGGCGCCGCGGTGGCGGATGACGTGGCCGCGCCGCCCGTGCCGGGCGCGGAACGCACCAGCACGGCGATCGCGAGCACGGCGGTCGCGGCGGCGGCTGCCAGCGTCCAGCCGAGACCCGGCTGGTGGCGCGACGACGCGGCGGCGGCCCGCGCGAGCGCGCCGGCGAAGGCCCCGGCGGGCGGCTCGAGGGCCGGCAGCGCGGCCAGCCGCTCGCCGATCAACCCGTCGTGGGGGTTTCGCATGGTGCTTGCTCCTGCTCCGCCGTGGCGCCGGCGGCCGGCTCGTCGCCGAGGGCGGCCCTGAGGCGGGCGTGCGCCCGGGACAGCTGTGACTTCGAGAAACTCGGGCTGCGGCCCAGCTGCGCGGCGATCTCCTGGTGCGTGAAACCCTCGACGTCGTGCAGCCACACGACGGCCCGGGCGAGCGGCGGCAGCGTCGCCAGCGCCCGCGCGAGGTCACGCTGGTCGCCGCAGCGGGACTCGTGGCCGGGCACGGCCGGCTCGGCGCCGGGGGTCGACTCCAGCCACTCGAGGCTGCGGTGCCAGGGCGAGCGCAGGTGCATCAGGCTTCGCCTCACGGCGATCGCGCGGATCCACATCGGCAGCGGCGCCCGCCCCTCCCAGCCCGAGATGTGGCGGATCACGTCGGCGAAGGTTTCCTGCAGCAGGTCCTCGGCGACCGCCTCCCGCCGCACCAGCCGGCGGATCAGCGTGTAGGTGGCCCCCGCGCAGGCCTCGTAGACCGCGCCGAGCGCGTCCACGTCCCCGGCGCGGGCTGCCGCCACGAGGCCGTCGGCAAGGACGATGTCGGCGAAACGGGGCATTACACCCGCTTAGATGCGTGACCGGGGAAAAAGGTCGCAGCGCTGGTGCCGGGAGCGAGACTCGAACTCGCACGGTGTCGCCACCGGTGGATTTTGAGTCCACTGCGTCTACCAATTCCGCCATCCCGGCCGGCGGCGCGAGTATAGGCGATCGGTCGGCTCGCTTGGCACCGGGCCGTGCGCACGGGACAATCCTCGGATGAGATTCTGCCCGAGTTGCGGACAGCCGGTTTCGCTGCTGGTCCCGGAAGGGGACCACCTGCCGCGCCACGTGTGCACGGCCTGCAGCGCGGTGCACTACCAGAACCCGAAGATCGTGGTCGGCTGCGTGCCGGAGCACGAGGGGCGGATCCTCATCTGCCGGCGCGCGATCGAGCCCCGCTACGGATTCTGGACCCTCCCGGCGGGGTTCATGGAGAACGAGGAGACGATGCAGCAGGGCGCCGCGCGCGAGTCCTGGGAGGAGGCGCTCGCCCGTGTCGAGGTGGGCTCCCCGCTCGCGATCGTCCACGTGCTGCATGCGCACCAGGTGCACGTCATGTTCAGGGCCCTGCTGCCGGAGCCGAGCTTCGGGGCCGGCCCGGAGAGCCTCGAGGTGGCGCTGATCGAGCCGCGCGACATCCCCTGGCCCGAGCTGGCGTTCCCGAGCGTCCGCTACGCGCTGGAACGCTGGCTGGAGGACCGCGCCGCCGGCCGCGAGGGCCTGCACTTCACGGCGATCGATCGCCGCCTGCCGGGCGCCGGCTGATGGCCGGTTCGGGATGTGGCAGAATCCGCGTCGCCGAATCGCCGAGGAGCCGCCGATGACGTTCGTCGTCACCGAGAACTGCATCAAGTGCAAGTACATGGACTGCGTGGAAGTCTGCCCCGTCGACTGCTTCCACGAGGGCCCGAACTTCCTGGTGATCGACCCCGACGAATGCATCGACTGCACGCTGTGCGAGCCGGAGTGCCCGGTCGAGGCGATCTACTCCGAGGAGGACCTGCCCGCGGGCCAGGAGCAGTTCAAGCAGCTCAACGCGGAACTGTCGAAGCAGTGGCCCGTGATCACCGAGAAGGGCGAGGCCCCCGCGGACGCCGACGAGTGGAAGGGCGTCGAGGGCAAGTTCAAGCACCTCGAGCGCTGAGGGGACGCGCCGGGCGTCCTCCTGGCGAATCGAACCCCGCCCGCCTCAGGAGCCGCGTTCGAGCTGCTGGAGCCGCTCGAGCAGTCGCGGCGCAGGCAGGTAGCCCGGGATGTAGTCGCCCCGCTCCGTGATGATCCCCGGCGTGCCGCGAATGCCCAGTTCCCGGCCGAGCTCATACTGTCGCGCCACCGGCGTGGCGCACTTCGCGGCCGTGACCGCCTCGCCGAGCTTCGCGCGGGTCAGGGCGTCGTTCCGGTCGGCGCTGCACCAGATCGCCTCGGCCTTCGCCCAGGATTCGCTGCCCGGGCCGCCGCGCGGGTACATGAGGTAGCGGACGCGCACGCCCAGCCGGTTCAGCTCGCCGATTTCCGCATGCAGGGTCCGGCAGTAGCCGCAGTCCACGTCGGTGAAGACGCTGACGGTGTACTTGTAGCCCTTGGGCGAGAAGACGATCGCCTCGTCGTCTCGGATGCCCTTGACCAGTGCGGCGCGGACCCCCTGCCGGCGGTTCTCGGTCAGGTTGGCGCGGGTCGCCATGTCGAACAGGTCGCCGTCGATGTAGAAGCGTCCGTCGGTCGAGACATAGCCGACCTCGGTCCCCGAGGACACCTCGAACAGGCCCGGGACCGGCGAGGGCCGGATGTCCTCCACCTTGACGTCGAGCTTGCGGGCGATCTCCGCGCGCGCGTCCGCCGGCGGCGCCTGGGCGGCCGCGACGAGCGGCGCGCCGAGCAGCGCGGCCGCGGCCAATCGGGCGAAGGGAGGAATGCGCATGATGCTTCTCCGCTGGGACCTCGCCGGGACCACGCGGCTCTGTCCCGCCGCGTCCCGGAGGCCCGCGATCCTACCAGACCCGCGTCAGCCGCGCGGGTGGTGGGCGGCGTGCAGGTCCTTCATGCGCTCGCGCGCGACATGGGTGTAGATCTGCGTGGTCGACAGGTCGCTGTGGCCGAGCAGCATCTGCACCACGCGCAGGTCCGCGCCGTGGTTGAGGAGGTGCGTGGCGAAGGCGTGGCGCAGGGTGTGCGGCGAGAGCTCCTTCTCGACTCCGGCGCGCGCCGCGTAGCGCTTGATGATGTGCCAGAAGGCCTGCCGGGTCATGCGGTCGCCGCGGCGGGTCGGGAACAGGTAGTCCGTCTGACGGTCGAGCAGGATCTCGCCTCGCGGGCCGCCGACGAAGTCGGTCACCCAGCGCACGGCCTCCTCGCCGAGCGGGATCAGGCGCTCGCGGTTGCCCTTGCCGACGATCCTCAACACGCCCTGGTTCAGGTTGACCTGGCCCTGGCGGAGATTGACCAGCTCCGACACGCGCAGGCCGGTCGCGTAGAGCACCTCGAGCATCGTCCGGTCGCGGTGGCCGAGCGGATCGCCGACCGCCGGCGCCTTCAGCAGCGACTCCACCTCGACCTCGCTCAGCGACTTCGGCAGCGAGCGGCCGATCTTCGGCATCGCGATCTGCGCGGTCGGATCCTCGGCCAGCAGGCCCTCGCGGACCGCCCAGCGGAAGAAGCGGCGGAAGCTGGACAGCTGGCGCGCCGTCGAGCGGGGCCGTGCGCCGGTCTCGACGCGCCAGGCGATGAAGGCGAGCAGGTCGTTGCGGGCGGTCCGGGTGACTTCGACCCCGCGGCCCTTGAGCCAGCGCGCGAGCGCCGTGAGGTCCGCGCGGTAGGCGGCGAGCGTGTTGGGCGACAGCCCCCTCTCCATCCAGACGGCGTCGAGGAAGCGCGTGACCGCCGGGTCCACCGGGTCGTCGGCCGCCTCGGCCGCCGCCAGTGTCGCCGCCCGTACGGATGTGGAAGACTTCATCGCTCCGCTCATGTGCTGCGCTCGGTCACCCCCCGCAGTGCGGGTCGTGCTCCTTCCGGGCCTGCCGCTGCCGCGCCGGCGCCGCTGGCAGCGGACGCGCGGCATGCGACAGAATCGGGACCGAGTATGGAGGCCGTTTCCGCCGGCCCGACGTGACGAGCCTCACACAAGACCATGACCGTTAACATAACCGGAACCAGTTCACAGTACGCCTTCCCGCGCGCGGGCCGCGCCTGATGCGCTCCGCGCTGCGCGCCGCCTGGGGCATCTACGTCTGGGCGGCGTTCGCCTTGCTGCTGCTGGCGGCTGCGCTGGCCGCGCTGCTGCTGCCCACGCTGCGCTGGCGCCGCGACGGCTCGCGGTGGCTGGCGCGCAGCTTCTTCCGCGTGGCCGGCCTGCCGCTGGCGGTGACCGGCATCGAGCGCATCCCGGCCACGCCCTGCGTCGCGGTGGCGAACCACGCGAGCTACCTCGACGGGCCGCTGCTCTATGCCGTGCTGCCCTCGCGCTTCGGCTTCGTGATCAAGAAGGAGATCGTCGGCGTGCCGCTGGCCGGATTCATGCTGCGCCGCCTGGGCCACCAGTTCGTGGACCGATTCAATCGCGCACAGAGCGCCCGGGACGCGCGGCGCATCCTCAAGGCCGCGGTCGGCGGCGGCTCGGTGGCCTTCTTTCCCGAGGGCACGTTCACGGCCACGCGCGGCCTCGCGCGCTTTCACAGCGGCGCCTTCGTCACGGCCGCGCGGGCCGGGATGCCCGTGATCCCGGTCGTGATCCGCGGCGCGCGCGAAGCGTTGCCCTCGGGGGCCCGGCTGCCGCGCCGCCGGGCGCTCGAGGTCGAGGTGCTCGAGCCGATCGTCGCCCCGCTGCCGAACGAACCCGACCCCGTCGGGCGGATGAAGCTCGAGGCGCGGGCGAGGATCCTGGAACGGCTGGGGGAGCCGGATCTGGAGATCGGTGACCGGTGATCGGTGACCGGTGATCGGCCGGAACCTGCCATTCGGGCACAGCCCGGTTTGGCTGGTCACCGGTCACCGATCACCGGTCACTTCCTCACATGTTCCGCCGATACTGCCCACCCACCGCGTAGAGCGACCGCGAGATCCGCCCCAGCGAGGCGACCTTCACCGCCTCGACGAGCTGCTCGAAGACGTTGCCGCCGGTCGCGGCGACTTCCTGGAGCCTGGACAGCACCCGCGGCTGCTCGTCGGCACGCGCCGCGTTGAAGGCCTGCACGGCCGCCACCTGCGCCTGCTTCTCCTCCTCCGTGGAGCGGATCAGCTCCGCGGCGCGCAGCTCGTCCTCGTTGCGCTTGTCCGGCAGGAAGGTGTTCACGCCCACGATCGGCAGGCTGCCGTCGTGCTTCTTGTGCTCGTAGTAGAGCGATTCCTCCTGGATCTTGCCGCGCTGGTACATCGTCTCCATCGCGCCGAGCACGCCACCCCGCTCCGAGATGCTCTCGAACTCCTTGTAGACGGCCTCCTCGACCATGTCGGTCAGCCGCTCGAGGATGAACGAGCCCTGCCACGGGTTCTGGTTCTTGTTGAGCCCGAGTTCGCGCGCGATGATCAGCTGGATGGCGACCGCGCGGCGCACGCTCTCCTCGGTCGGGGTGGTCAGCGCCTCGTCGTAGGCGTTGGTGTGGAGGCTGTTGCAGCTGTCGAACAGCGCGTACATCGCCTGCAGCGTGGTGCGGATGTCGTTGAACTGGATCTCCTGCGCGTGCAGCGAGCGGCCGGAGGTCTGGATGTGGTATTTCAGCATCTGGCTGCGCGCCGAGCCGCCGTAGATGTCCCGCATCGCCCGCGCCCAGATGCGCCGCGCGACGCGGCCGATGACCGCGTACTCGGGGTCCATGCCGTTCGAGAAGAAGAACGACAGGTTCGGCGCGAAGTCGTCGATCTTCATGCCGCGCGCGAGGTAGTACTCGACGATCGTGAAGCCGTTGGCCAGCGTGAAGGCCAGCTGGCTCACCGGGTTCGCCCCGGCCTCGGCGATGTGGTAGCCGGAGATCGACACCGAGTAGAAGTTGCGGACGCCGTGGTCGGTGAAGTACTGCTGGACGTCGCCCATCATCCTGAGCGCGAACTCGGTGGAGAAGATGCAGGTGTTCTGCGCCTGGTCCTCCTTGAGGATGTCGGCCTGCACGGTGCCGCGGACGGCCGCGAGCGCCTCGGCCTTCAGCTTGTCGTAGACCCCGGGCTCGACCAGCTGGTCGCCCGTGACGCCCAGGAGCCCCAGCCCGAAGCCGTCGTTCCCCGCCGGCAGCTCGCCGCGGTAGCGCGGCCGCTCGCGGCCTGCCCAGATCCTCGCGATCTTCGCCTCGGCCTCCTCCCAGCGCCCCGACTCCTTCAGGTGCCGCTCGACGCGCTGGTCGATGGCCGTGTTCATGAACATCGCGAGGATCATCGGCGCAGGGCCGTTGATGGTCATGGACACCGAGGTCGACGGCGCGCACAGGTCGAAGCCCGAGTACAGGCGCTTCATGTCGTCGAGCGTGGCGATGGATACGCCGGAGTTGCCGATCCGCCCGTAGATGTCGGGCCGCTCGTCGGGATCCTCCCCGTAGAGCGTGGTCGAATCGAAGGCCGTGGACAGCCGCGCGCCCTTGTGGCCGCGCGCGAGGTAGTGGAACCGCCGGTTGGTGCGCTCGGGCATCCCCTCCCCGGCGAACATGCGGGTCGGGTCCTCGTCCTCGCGCCGGTAGGGGTAGATGCCCGCCGTGTACGGGAAGCCGCCGGGCAGGTTCTCCGTCATCAGGAAGTACAGCAGGTCGCCCCAGTCGCGGTGGGTCGGCAGCGCGATCTTCGGCACCTTCTGGTGCGAGAGCGTCTCCACGTAATTGGCGCCGCGCACCTCGCGGTCGCGCACCTGGTAGCTGTACTCGTCGGCCGAGGCGTTCGCGGCGCGCTTCGGCCAGGAGCGGAGCAGCGACAGCCCTTCCGTGCCGATGGCGTCGAGCGCCTCGTTGTAGCGGCGCCGCAGCGTCGCGAGGCTCGCGTCTTCGCCGCCGAGCTCGGCCTCGGAATAGCGGTCGAGGGCCTCGGGCAGATTCGGGTCGCCGAGCTCGGCGAGCGCGCGGTGCAGGCCGTGCGCCCGGCTCGCGGCATCCGCCGACGCGCGCGCCGCCGCGTGCTGGCGCCGGCCGCTGCCGGCGATCTCGGCGAGGTAGCGGACCCGCTCGCCCGGGATGATGGCCTGCCGTTTCGGCGCGCCGACGGGGGTCAGCCCCTCGGGCTTCCAGGGCTGGATCCGGCCCCACTTCTCGTCGAGGCGCGCGCAGATCGCCGCGAACAGCGAGTTCACGCCCGCGTCGTTGAACTGGCTGGCGATCGTCGGGTAGACCGGCAGCTGCTCGGGCGGCAGGTTGAACAGCTTGCGGTTGCGCGAGACCTGCTTGCGGACGTCCCGGAGCGCGTCCTCGGCGCCACGCTTCTCGAACTTGTTGAGCACGATCATGTCGGCGAAGTCGAGCATGTCGATCTTCTCGAGCTGGCTCGCCGCGCCGTACTCGCTGGTCATGACGTAGAGGGACAGGTCGACGACGTCGACGATCTCGGTGTCGCTCTGGCCGATGCCGGCCGTCTCGACGACGATCAGGTCGAAGCCCGCCCACTTGAGCAGCTGGATGGTGTCCGCCAGCACGGCGCTGGTGGCGAGGTGCGCGCGCCGCGTCGCCAGAGAGCGCATGAAGACCTGCTCGCTGGCCAGCGCGTTCATGCGGATGCGGTCGCCGAGCAGCGCGCCGCCGGAGCGTCGCCGGGTCGGGTCGATCGCCACGACGGCGACCTTGCGCTCCGGGAAGAAGCGCACCAGCCGGCTCAGCAGTTCGTCGGTGAGCGACGACTTGCCGGCGCCGCCGGTGCCGGTGATGCCGATCACGGGCGGACGGTTGAGCGTCTTCGCCGAGGCCTGGCGGATCTCGGCGGCGAGCGCGTCGTCGTCGCCGCGCTCCAGCACCGAGACGGTCCGCGCGATCTGCTGGTGGTCCGCGGGCGACAGGGGCGCGAGCGAGAACGGCGGGCGCTGCCAGGCGCGCACGCGGCGGAACACGTCCTCGATCATGCCGTCGAGGCCGAGCCGCAGCCCGTCGTCCGGCGTGTAGATCTTCTCGATCCCGTAGGCCTCGAGCTCCTCGACCTCGTGCGGCGCGATCGTGCCGCCCCCGCCGACCACGACCCGGATGTGCTCCGCGTCGAGCGACTTGAGCATGTCGACCATGTAGCGGAAGTACTCGTTGTGCCCGCCCTGGTAGGAGCTGACCGCGATGCCGTCCGCATCCTCCTGGATGGCGGCCCGGACGATGTCGGCGACGCTGCGGTTGTGGCCGAGGTGGATCACCTCGGCGCCGTGCGACTGCAGGATGCGGCGGATGATGTTGATCGCGGCGTCGTGGCCG
The DNA here is from genome assembly GCA_964406445.1 of uncultured Steroidobacteraceae bacterium. GTDB lineage: Bacteria > Pseudomonadota > Gammaproteobacteria > Steroidobacterales > Steroidobacteraceae > SG8-30. The sequence goes on along the minus strand of CAYORU010000021.1, from coordinate 20,249 downwards.
TCGAACAGCGAGGCCGCGCTCACGAAGCGCAGGGGCGTTTCGGAGGCCGAGCTCTGGTCCGGCGTTGGGGACCGCTGGGTGCCGCGCGCGCTCGCCATGGGGAAACCTCTCGTAAACGTCTAATTTAATAAGGAATGGACGCGAATACTTACTTTTGAGTAGAATCCTACTCGTAAGTATGATTGCGTATCGCCGCCGTCGTCAACGGGGCCGAAGAAACTCAGGACATGCCGGATAGTTATCCACCCGCCGCCCGCCGCTGGCCGTCGCGCCGCCGTCGCGACCACGCGGTCAAGCGCGAGGCCGTCGTGCGCGCAGCCGCACGCGCCTTCAATGAACGCGGCTTCCACAACACCTCCCTCGACGACATCGCCGCGGCGCTCGGCGTCTCGAAGCCGACCGTCTACTACTACGTCGAGAGCAAGGAGCACCTGCTGTTCGAGTGCTTCCTCGCAGGACTCGCCGGCATCCGCGAGGGTCTGCGCGAGGCGGGCCAGCCGGGCCTTCCGGCGCGCGACCGCCTCGCAGCCGTGATCCGCCACTACGCGCAGGCCGTCGCCTCGGAGTTCGGCTGGTGCATGGTCCGGGCCGAGGACCAGGACCTCGGGCCCGAGCTGCGCGCCCGGATCCGCGCGCTCAAGTCCGAGATCGACCAGGGCATCCGGCGGCTGCTCGCGGAGGGGGTGCGCGACGGCTCGATCGCGGCCTGCGATCCCAAGATGACCGCGTTCGCGCTCGCCGGCGCGCTCAACTGGATCGCGCAGTGGTACCGGGAGAACCAGCCGATGACGGCGACCGAGCTCGCCGAGGCCTTCGTCGGCATCTTCGAGCGCGGCCTGCTGCCGCGCGCGCCCGCCGCGGCGCCCGGCGGAGCGCGGGGGTGACCCCGGTTGCGACCAACGACGGAGAGACAGGCGCTCTTTTGCACGGCAAAATCGCGGGCCAGCGCAGTCGCCAGAGCCCGCCTGGCAGAGGAATCCCATGAGCAATGATTCGATCGTGATCCTGTCCGCCCGCCGCACCCCGATCGGGGCGTTCCAGGGCGTGTTCGCGGGCGTCAAGGCGCCTGAGCTCGGCGCCGCCGCCATCCGCGGGGCGCTCGAGTCGAGCGGTCTCGCGGGCAAGGACGTCGACGAGGTGGTCATGGGCTGCGTGCTGCCGGCCGGCCTCGGCCAGGCGCCGGCGCGCCAGGCGGCGCTCGCCGCCGGCATTCCGGACACGGTGCCGGCGACGACCATCAACAAGATGTGCGGCTCGGGGATGAAGGCGATCATGATGGCCGCCGACAGCCTGCACAGCGGCGAGGCCGTGGTCGCCGTGGCCGGCGGGCTCGAGTCGATGACCAACGCGCCCTACCTGCTGCTCAAGGCGCGCGGCGGCTACCGGATGGGCCACGGCGAGCTGCTCGACCACATGTTCTACGACGGCCTGCTGAGCCCGTTCGACGGCAAGGCCATGGGCTGCTTCGCGGATGCGACATCGGCGAAGTACGGCTTCACGCGCGAGGCGCAGGACGCCTTCGCCGCCGAGTCGGTGCGGCGCTCGCTGCGCGCGGTCGAGGGCGGCGGGTTCGCCCGCGAGATCGTTCCGGTGACCGTGAAGACGCGCAAGGGCGAGACGGTCGTCGACAAGGACGAGACGCCCTTCACCTGCGACGTGAGCAAGATCCCGGGCATGAAGCCGGCCTTCACCAGGGACGGCACCGTGACCGCGGCGAGTTCCTCCTCGATCTCGGACGGCGCGGCGGCGGCGGTGCTGATGCGGGAGGAGGCGGCCCTCGCCCGCGGACTGAAGCCCGTCGCGCGGCTGCTCGGTTACGCGAGCAACGCGCAGGCGCCCGAGTGGTTCACGACCGCGCCCGTCGGGGCCATCCAGAAGGTGCTGGCCAAGGTCGGCTGGAAGGCCGGCGACGTCGACCTCTACGAGATCAACGAGGCGTTCGCGGCCGTGACCATGGCCGCCATGCACGACTGCGGCCTCGACCACGCCAAGGTCAACGTCAACGGCGGGGCCTGCGCGCTCGGCCACCCGGTCGGCGCCACCGGCGCGCGCATCACCGCCACGCTGATCCACGCGCTGCAGGCGCGGGGGCTCAAGCGCGGCGTCGCGGCGCTGTGCATAGGCGGCGGCGAGGCCACCGCGCTCGCGCTCGAGCTGGCCTGAGCCGGGACCTGCAGGGAGTCACCCGTGACGAGAGCCACGTTCGCCATCCTGCTCGCTGCCCTCCTCGGCTGGACCCCGCCATCGGTCGCCGCCGAGCCGGGCGCCGGCGTCGTGCTGGTGGCCGGCGCCACGGGCCGGACCGGCCGCCACGTCGTCGAGCAGCTGCTCGGCCAGGGACGGGAGGTGCGCGTCATCGCCCGCTCCGCGGCGGGCGCGCGCGAGCGATTCGGCGATGCCGTCTCGATCGTCGAGGCCGACGTGCGCGAGCCGCAGACGCTCGGGCCTGCCGTCACGGGCGTGCGGCAGATCGTGTGGGCGGTGGGCTCGAACAGCCGCCGCGACCCGTCGAACTCGCCGGAGGCGGTCGACTACCGCGGCGTGCGCAACCTCGTCGAGGCCGCGCTCGCGGCCGGCGGCGTGGAGCACTTCGTGCTGGTCTCCTCGCGCGGGGTCGCGGAGCCGACCCACCCGCTCAACCGCTTCGCCGGCAACATCCTGCTCTGGAAGGGGCTCGGCGAGAACGCGCTGCGCTTCAGCGGCCTGAACTACACGATCCTGCGGCCGGGCGGGCTGACCGACGCAGACGGCGGCGAAGGCATCCGCGCAGGGACCGACGCCGCGCTGCCGCCCGCGTCGATCGCGCGCGCCGACGTCGCGCGGGCCTGCGTGGCGGCGCTCGGCAACCCGGCGGCCTTCCGCAAGACGCTGTCGCTCGCAGGCGTACCCGGCGGCACGCCGCCCGACTGGCCTGCGCTGTTCGCCACGGTCGGGGAGGACAACCAGGCCCGGATCGGCGACTGAGGCCGATCAGCCGACCACGATGTCGAGCGGCAGGCCGGCCTGCTCGAAGCCGCGCCGGAAATCCTCGACATGGCGGCGCATCCAGTCCGCGGCGGCCGCGCGGTCCCGCGCGCGCACGGCCACGAGCATCGCGCGCTGCGCCGAGCCGATGCGCCGGCGCGCCTGCGGCAACCGGTCGATGATGATCGCGAGCCCGGGCTCGACGAGCTGCACCAGCGGCTCGTTCGCCAGGACGAAGACGGGATTGCCAGAGGCCGCGCCGAGCGCCCGGAAGAACCGGCCCACGAGGGCGACCGCCTCGGCGGCCGGCAGCTCCCGGGCCGAGAATTCCTCGACGATGCGCTCGAGGCCCTCGAGTTCGGCCGGCCCGCGCCGCCGAGCGGCCGCCGCCGCGACCGCCGGCTCGAGCGCGAGCAGCGCCTCCCAGACGTCCGCGAAGCGCGCCCCATGCAGGCTCAGGGCCTCGCGCAGGCCCTCGCCCACCGTGCCCACCGCCGGCCGACTCACGTAGAGCTTCTTGCCGCCGCCGCGGCGCTCGACCAGCCCGGCCGACTGCAGGTTGCGCAGCGCCTCCCGCACGGTCGAGCGGTTGACCGCGAACTGCCGGGCCAGCTCGGTCTCGGTCGGCAGGCTGTCCCCCTCGCCGAGCTGACGCGCCAGGATCCTCGCGCGGATGGCCTCCGACAGGCGATGGTAGGCGGGCGGGTTGTGGAGCGGTTCGAACATCGGCGGCTGCAGGCCCCGGAGGCTTGATTGTCTGATTGTCCGACAATTATCATGGGGCGGCAAGCGAGGGGACCGCGCATGTTCGACCTGGACTTCGATTTCGGCCTCGGCGAGCGCGTGGACGAGTTGCGCGCGGCGGTGCGCGAGTTCGCCGCGCGCCGCATCGCGCCGCGCGCGGCCGAGATCGACCGCAGCAACGAGTTCCCGCGGGACCTCTGGCCGGAGCTCGGCGGCATGGGGCTGCTCGGCCTGACGGTCGAGGAACAGCATGGCGGGCTGGGCTACGGCTACCTCGAGCACGTGGTGGCCATGGAGGAGATCAGCCGCGCCTCCGGCTCGGTCGGCCTGTCCTACGGCGCCCACTCGAACCTCTGCGTCAACCAGATCCGCCGCTGGGGCAACGAAGCGCAGAAGCGCCGCTGGCTGCCGCGGCTCGTCTCGGGCGAGCACCTCGGCGCGCTCGCCATGAGCGAGACCGGGGCCGGCTCGGACGTCGTGTCGATGCGCACCCGCGCGCGGCCGGACGGCGACGGCTTCGTCCTCGACGGGCGCAAGATGTGGATCACCAACGGGCCGGGCGCGGACGTGCTCGTGGTCTATGCCTCGCTCGAGCCGGGCTCGGGACCGAAGGCGATCACCGCGTTCGTGGTCGAGCGCGGCACGCCTGGCTTCTTGACCGCGCAGAAGCTCGACAAGCTCGGCATGCGTGGCTCCGACACCTGCGAACTCGTCTTCGACGGCTGCCGCGTGCCGCGTGAGAACGTGCTCGGCGAGGTCGGCGGCGGCGCCGGCGTCCTGATGAGCGGCCTCGACTACGAGCGGGTGGTGCTCGCCGGCGGGCCGCTCGGCCTGATGCGCGCGGCGCTCGACCTGGTCGCGCCGTATCTGCACGAGCGCCGGCAGTTCGGCCAGCCGATCGGCGAGTTCCAGCTGATGCAGGCCAAGCTCGCGGACCTCTACACCGCCTGCAACGCGTCGCGGGCCTACGCCTACGCGGTGGCCCGGGCCTGCGACGCGGGCCGCACGACCCGCTTCGACGCGGCCGCCTGCCTGATGCTCGCTTCCGAGAGCGGCGTTCGCGCCGGGCTGGAGGCGATCCAGGCGCTCGGCGGCAACGGCTACGTCAACGAGTACGACGCGGGGCGGCTGCTGCGCGACGCGAAGCTCTACGACATCGGCGCCGGCACCAACGAGATCCGCCGGATGCTGATCGGCCGCGAGCTGTTCCGCGCCACGGGCTGATCCGCGGGAGGCGCAGCATGACGGTCATCGAGACGCGCGCCGATCCCCGCTCGGCGGAGTTCCGGGATAACGCCGCCCAGTTCGCGGCGCTGGTCGGCGACCTCCGCTCTCGCCTGGCGGCGAACGCCCTCGGCGGCGACGAGGAGGCGCGGCGCAGGCACACCGACCGCGGCAAGCTGCTCGCCCGCGACCGCGTCGAGGCGCTGCTCGATCCCGGCAGCCCGTTCCTCGAGATCGCGCCGCTCGCCGCCCATGGCCTCTACGGCGGCGACGCGCCGGCCGCCGGGCTGGTCTGTGGCATCGGCCGCGCCTCGGGACGCCTCGTCATGGTGGTGGCCAACGACGCGACCGTGAAGGGCGGCACCTACTTCCCGCTGACCGTGAAGAAGCACCTGCGCGCGCAGGAGATCGCCCTCGAGAACCGCCTCCCCTGCGTCTACCTCGTCGACTCGGGCGGCGCCTTCCTGCCTCTGCAGGACGAGGTCTTCCCCGATCGCGAGCACTTCGGCCGCATCTTCTTCAACCAGGCGCGCATGTCGGCGGCGGGCGTCGCGCAGATCGCGGCGGTCATGGGCTCCTGCACGGCGGGCGGCGCCTACGTGCCGGCCATGTGCGACGAGAGCATCATCGTGCGCAACCAGGGCACGATCTTCCTCGGCGGGCCGCCGCTCGTGAAGGCCGCGACCGGCGAGGTGGTCGACGCCGAGTCGCTCGGGGGTGGCGACGTGCACGCGCGCAGTTCCGGCGTCGTCGACCACCTCGCGGAGAACGACGCCCACGCCCTCGCCATCGCGCGCCGCGCGATCGGCGCGCTGGACCCGGACGCCGCGCCCTGGCTGGCCGCGGCCGCGCCGGCGGAGCCCGCCTGCGACCCAGCCGGCCTGTACGGCGTCGTGCCGCGCGACCTGCGCCAGCCCTACGACGTGCGCGAGGTCATCGCGCGCCTGGTCGACCGCTCGGAGTTCCACGAATTCAAGGCGCTCTACGGCAAGACGCTGGTCTGCGGCTTCGCCAGGGTCTGGGGATACCCGGTCGCCATCGTCGCCAACAACGGGATCCTGTTCTCGGAGTCGGCGCTCAAGGGCGCGCATTTCGTGCAGCTCGCCGCGCGCCGCCGCACGCCGCTGCTGTTCCTGCAGAACATCACCGGCTTCATGGTGGGCAAGCGCTACGAGAACGCGGGCATCGCCCGCGACGGCGCCAAGATGGTCACGGCCGTCGCCTGCGCACCCGTGCCGAAGCTCACCGTGATCATCGGCGGCTCCTTCGGCGCCGGCAACTACGCCATGTGCGGGCGCGCCTACGGCGGGCGCTTCCTGTGGAGCTGGCCGAACGCGCGCATCTCGGTGATGGGCGGGGAGCAGGCCGCGAACGTGCTGGCCACGGTCCGGCGCGACGGCGTGGAGGCGCGCGGCGGCCGCTGGCCGGAGCCGGAGCAGGAGCGCTTCATGGAGGAGATCCGCAGCCAGTACGAGGCGCAGGGCAACCCCTACTACGCCACCGCCCGGCTGTGGGACGACGGCGTGATCGACCCGCTCGACACCCGCCGGGTGCTCGGGCTCGCGCTCGCGACGGTCGCGCGCGGGCCGGCGCCGGCGGAAGAGCGCTACGGCGTTTTCCGGATGTGAGGAGCGAGACCATGGCCGACGAGGTGCCCGTCCGCCTGTCGCGCGACCCGCGCGGCGTGGCCACCGTGACGATCGACCGGCCCGCGCGCCACAACGCGCTGTCGAGCGCGGTGGTTGCGGAACTCACGGCGATAATGGCGGGCCTGCACGAGGACGCCTCGGTGCGGGCGGTGGTGCTGGCCGCGTCGGGACCGACCTTCTGCGCCGGCGCGGACATCGGCGAGATGCGCCGGGCCGCGGACGCGGCGCCGGCGGACAACGAGCGCGAGGCCCGCTGCCTCGCGAGCCTGCTGCTGCAGCTCGACGGCCTCGCGCACCCCACCGTCGCGCGCGTGCAGGGCGACGCCTTCGGCGGCGCCCTCGGGCTGATCGCCGCCTGCGACGTGGCGGTCGCCGCCGAGGGCGCCCGCTTCGCGCTGACGGAAGTCCGGCTCGGCATCGTGCCGGCGATGATCTCGCCGTTCGTGGTCCGCGCCATCGGCGCGCGCCAGGCGCGGCGCTACTTCCTGACCGGCGAGCGCTTCGGCGCGGCCGAGGCCGGGCGGCTCGGGCTCGTGCACGTGGTCGCGCCCGCCGAGACGCTCGACGAGGCGGTGGCCGGCGTCGTCGGCGAGCTGCTCCGTGGGGCGCCCGCGGCGCAGGCCGAGGCGAAGAGGCTGGTTCGCCGGGTGACCGGCCGCAGCGACGACGAGGACCGCGCGCTCGGCGCGGAAACCGCGGCCTGGATCGCGCGGCTGCGGGCGCTGGAGGAGGGCCGCGAAGGGCTCGGCGCCTTCCTCGAGCGGCGCCCGCCGGCCTGGAGTCGCGAGTGATGTTCCGCCGGGTCCTCATTGCGAACCGCGGCGAGATCGCCTGCCGCGTGATCGCCACCTGCCGGAGGCTCGGCATCCACGCCATCGCCGTGCACTCCGAGGCCGACCGCCAGGCCCGCCACGTGCGCCTCGCCGACGAATCGCACCTGGTCGGCCCGCCGCCTGCGCGCGAGTCGTACCTCGACGGGGAACGCATCCTCGAGGCCGCGCGCCGCTCGGGCGCGGAGGCCATCCACCCCGGCTACGGCTTCCTGTCGGAGAACGCCGGCTTTGCCGAAGCCTGCGCGGCCGCCGGGATCGTCTTCATCGGGCCCTCGCCCGAGGTCATCCGTCGCATGGGCCTCAAGCACGAGGCGAAGGCCGCGGCCGAGGCGGCCGGCGTCCCGGTCGTGCCCGGCTGGTTCGGCGAGGTGGCCGACCCCTCGGTCGTGGAGCGCGAGGCGGCGCGGATCGGCTATCCGCTGCTCGTCAAGGCCGTCGCCGGCGGCGGCGGCAAGGGCATGCGCGTCGTCCGCGGTCCCGTCGGGCTCGCCGAGGCCGTCGCCGCGGCGGGCCGCGAGGCCGGCAGCGCGTTCGGCGATGGCCGGGTGATGCTCGAGCGCTTCCTGCAGAGGCCGCGGCACGTCGAGGTGCAGGTGTTCGGGGACGCGCACGGCGGCCACGTGCACCTGTTCGAGCGCGAGTGCTCCATCCAGCGCCGCTACCAGAAGATCGTCGAGGAGTCGCCCTCCCCGTTCCTCGACCCGGCGCTTCGCGAACGCATGACCGCGTCGGCCTTGCGGATGGCCGCGGCCGTGGGCTACGTGAACGCAGGCACCGTGGAGTTCGTGGTCGACGAGTCGCGACGCTTCTACTTCCTGGAGGTCAACACCCGCCTGCAGGTGGAACACCCGGTGACCGAGGCGGTCACCGGCCTCGACCTCGTCGAGTGGCAGCTCGCGATTGCCGCCGGTGCGCGGCTGCCGCTGCCGCAGGAAGCGATCGGCGCCCGCGGCCACGCGATCGAGGCGCGCGTCTACAGCGAGGACCCCGCGCGCGGGTTCCTGCCGTCCACCGGGCGCGTCGAGCGCTTCGCCCTGCCGCCGGAAACGGCCGGCGTCCGCGTCGATCGCGGCGTCGACGATGGCGACCGGGTCGAGTCCCACTACGACCCCATGATCGCCAAGATCGTGGTGTCGGCGCCCGATCGCGACGGCGCGATCGAGCGGCTGCGGCGGACGCTGGCGCGCTGTGCCTTGTTCGGCCCGCGCAGCAACCTGCCGCTGCTCCGGCGCATCGCGGCCCATCCGGACTTCGCGGCAGGCGCAATGGACACCGGCTACCTCGATCGCCGCCTCGACGACGTGCTGGCCGAGCGCGGACCGCCAGACGGCGCGACCCTGCTCGCGGCGGCGCACTACGCGCTCGAGCGGATCGCCGCCAGGGCCGGCGAGCCCGGCGGCGGCCCCTGGGCATCGGCCGACGCCTGGCGGGCCGGCGGCCTCGGCGGAACCACGCTCGGGCTGGCCTGCCCGCGATTCCTGCGGATCCGGGCGCGGCGCGACGGCGCCTGGCTCGAGGTATCCGGCGAAAGGGGCCGGCACCGCGCGCGCGTGACCCAGGGCGGGCAGGACCTGCTCACGGTCGAGGAGCCCGGCCAGGCGCAGGAGCTGACGCTCGTGGGGCACGGCCGGCAGCTCGTCGTGACGGCGCGGGAGAGCCGCGAGTTCGAGCTGGTGGACCCCTGGCCCTTCGAGACCACCGCGGTGGACGCCGACGCGCATCCCGCGTCGCCGCTTCCCGGCCGGGTCGTCGCGCTGCACGTCGCCGAGGGACAGACGGTCGCAGCCGGCGCGGCGCTGGCAGTGATCGAAGGCATGAAGATGCAGCACACGCTGCGCGCCGCGCGCGCGGGCCGGATCGAGCGCCTGCGCGTCGCCGAGGGCGACCAGGTCGAGGCCGAGGCGGTCCTCTGCGACCTGGTCGCCGACTGATTCCCCCTTCACCGATCGGCGGATTGTTTTGCGTCGCAAGACGAGCTAACGTTCCGGGCCCGTTGGGCTTGCGGGCGGCCCGTGTTGCAGCCGCAGATGCCCGGGACCGAGCGGACCGGCCACGGAACGGCAGGCGTCTTCCGCGGAAGACGCCGCGTCCGCGCTTGTGTGCCACTCGATTCGCCAGGGGGATCCGAACATGAACATGCAAGACAAGGTCGTCGCCATCACCGGCGGCGGGCGCGGGCTGGGCCGCGCGATGGCGCTGGCCTTCGCCAGCCGCGGCGCCCACCTGGCGCTGCTCGACCTGAACCAGGCCGACCTCGACGCGACCGCCGCGGAAGCCGCCGCGCTCGGGGTCCGGGCCGCAGGTTATGTCACCAACGTGACCCGCGAAGACCAGGTGGTCGCATCCATGGATGCGATCCTCGGCGATTTCGGCCGGCTCGACGTCCTCGTCAACAACGCCGGCATCACCAAGGACGGGCTGCTGGTCAAGGTCAGGGACGGCGAGGTCGTCGGCAAGATGAGCCTCGACCAGTGGAACGCGGTGATCGGCGTGAACCTCACCGGCGTGTTCCTCTGCGGCCGCGAGGCCGCGGAGCGCATGATCCGGCTCGGCCACGGCGGTGTGATCGTCAACATCTCCTCGATCTCGAAGGACGGGAACTTCGGCCAGACGAATTACTCGGCGGCGAAGGCCGGCGTCGCCGCGATGACGGTCGTCTGGTCGAAGGAACTCGCGCGCTACGGCATCCGCTGCGGCGGCATCGCGCCCGGCTTCTGCGCCACCGACATCCTGGCGGCGATGAAGCCGGAGGTCCTGGCCAAGGTGATCGAGCCGGTCCCGCTGGGGCGGCTCGGCCAGCCGGAGGAGATCGCCCACACGGCCGTGTACATTGCCGAGAACGACTTCTTCACCGGGCGTACCATCGAGGTCGACGGCGGATTGCGGTTGTAGGGCTTCCGGACGCACGGGGGGCGGCATGGATCTGCGCGGCGCGAAGGCGGTGGTGACGGGTGCGGCCTCGGGGCTCGGCCTCGCGGTGGCGAAGCGCGTCGTGGCGGCAGGCGGCCGCGCGACCCTGCTCGACTTGCAGGCCGAGGCCGGCGCCGCCGCCGCGGCCGAGCTCGGCGCGGCCGCGCATTTCGTCCGTTGCGACGTCACCGACGAGGCGGCGGTCGAGGCCGCGGTGCGCGAGGGCGCGGACCGGATGGGCGGGCTCACGCTCGCCGTCGCCTGCGCGGGCATCGGCACGCCGGGCAAGCTGCTCGGGCGCGACGGCCCGATGAGCGCGACCTTCTTCCAGCGCGTGCTCGCGATCAACGTCACCGGGACCTTCAACCTCGGCCGCGCGGCGGCCGCGCTGATGCAGCACAACGCCCCGGAGGGCGGCGGCGAGCGCGGCGTGATCATCCACACCGCCTCGGTCGCCGCCTGGGAAGGCCAGGTCGGGCAGGTCGCCTACGCGGCCTCGAAGGCCGCCGTCGTCGGCATGGTGCTGCCGATGGCGCGCGAACTCGCGCGCTTCGGCATCCGCGTGATGGCGGTGGCGCCGGGGCTGTTCGCGACGCCGATGCTCGCCGGGCTGCCGCAGGACGTGCAGGACTCGCTCGGTGCGCAGGTGCCGTTTCCGTCGCGGCTCGGCGAGCCGGCCGAGTTCGCCGAGCTGGTCGCCTCGATCTACGCTAACCCGATGCTGAACGGCACCGCCATCCGCCTCGACGGCGCGATACGCATGCAGCCGCGTTGACGCGGCCGCGCCGGGTCGCGGCCGGTATAATCGGCGGACCGCCAAGCGCAGGATCGCGGATGACCGGCAGCCGCCCGAGCCTTCTCGCCCTCGTCTCGTGCGCAGCCCTCGCCACGGGCTGCGCAGCGGCGCCCCGCGACGTCGCGCCCGCCGCCGCGGCAGCCCCTGCACGGCTCGAGCTGCCTGTCGAGTACTACCGTCTCGACAACGGCCTGCGGGTCGTGCTCTCGCGCGAATCCTCGGTGCCGACAGTGACCGTCGGCGTCTACTACCACATCGGCTTCCGCATCGAGCCGCGGGGCCGCACCGGCTTCGCGCACCTGTTCGAGCACATGATGTTCCAGGGCTCGGCCAACCTCGGGAAAATGGAGTTCATCCGCCTCGTCGAGGGCAACGGCGGCATCGTCAACGGCTCCACGCGCTTCGACTACACCAACTACTACCAGCTGATCCCGTCGCACGCGCTAGAGACGGTGCTCTGGGCCGAGGCCGACCGGATGAAGGGGCTGGCCGTCACCGCCGAGAACCTCGACAACCAGCGCGACGTGGTCAAGAACGAGGTCAAGGTCAACGTGCTCAACCGCCCCTATGGCGGGTTCCCCTGGCTCGAGATGCCGCAGCACGCGAACCAGAACTGGTACAACGCCCACAACTTCTACGGCGACCTGGCGGATCTCGACGCCGCGACGCTGGACGAGGTGCGGAGTTTCTTCGACACCTACTACGCCCCGAACAACGCGGTGCTGGTGGTGGCCGGCGACTTCGACGAGGCGGCAGCGCGCGGCTGGATCGACAGGTACTTCGGCGGCATCGCGCCGCGGCCGCAGCCGGCGCGGCCGGACGTCTCGGAGCCGCGGCAGACCGAGGCGAGGTCGCATCGCTACGTGGACCGCCTCGCGCCGCGGCCCGCCCTCGCGGCGGCCTGGCACGTCCCGCCGCGCGGCACGCCCGAGCACTTCGCGATGGGCCTCATCGACCAGCTGCTGCTGCAGGGCGAGGACAGCGCGCTCTGGCGGCGACTGGTGGCGGAGCGCGGCTACACCGGGTCCGTGTCCGGCGGGATCAACCTGCTCGGCAACATGTTCACCTACGACGGCCCGATGCTGTGGATGCTGTCCCTCGTGCACGACGCGGGGACGCCCCCCGAATCCATCCTGGCCCAGATCGACGCGGAGATCGCGCGCCTGCAGGCCGGCGGGGTCACGCAGGCGGAGCTCGACCGCGCCCTGACCAAGATCCGCACCGGGCTCTACGACATCGCCGGCTCCAGCTCGCGGTTCGGGCTGGTCGAGCTGCTGGCCAGCTACGCGCTGTTCGACGACGATCCGGCGCGAATCAACCGGATCGAGGACGGCTTCCGCTCGGTCACGCCGGATCTGATCGGGGAAGTGGCGCGGGAGTACCTGCGCGAATCGAACCGGACGGTGCTGCTGCTCGAGGCGGGACTCGCCGCGCCGGGGAGCGGGCCATGACCCGCGGCGTCGCGCTGCTGGTGCTCGCCGCGGCGCTGGCCGGGCCCGCCGCGGCCCGGGAGGCGCCGCCCGGGCCCGGCACCACGCGCGACTTCTCGCTGCCCGGGCGCGACACGATCGAGCTCGAAAACGGGCTTTCGATCACCTTCATCGACTACGGGCGCGTGCCCAAGGTCACGCTGCTCGCGGCCGTGCGCACCGGCAGCATCGACGAGGGCGACGATACCTGGCTCGCGGACCTGACCGCGGAGATGCTCAAGGAGGGCACCGCCTCGCTCGACGCCGGCGAGCTGGCGCGTCGCGCGGCCGGGATGGGCGGAAGCCTGTTCGTCGCGGCCGGCGCCGAGCAGACCAGCGTCGGCATGGCCGTGTTGAGCGAGCACGCCGTGGCGGCGGCCGCGCTGGTCGCGGACGTCCTGCGCCGGCCGCGGCTGCCCGAGTCCGAGCTGCCGCGCATCGTGGCGAGCCTGGCCCGGGGCCTGGCGATCGCCCGCGCCGACGCGGCGAGCCTGGCCGACGAGGCCATCGCGGAGCTCGCCTGGGGCGGCCACCCCTTCGGCAGGACGCTGCCGTCGGACGGGCAGCTCGCGGCCTACACGCCCGCCGACGTGCGCCGTTTCCATGCCGCGAATTTCGGCGCGCGCCGCACCCACGTGTACGTCGCCGGGCGCTTCGACCGCGCGCCGCTCGAATCCGCGCTCGTGGCGGCCTTCGCCGACTGGGCGCCGGGCCCCGCGGCCACCGAACGTCCGCCGGCGCTGCGGGCCGGGCCCGCCGTGCGCTTCATCGACCGGCCGGACGCGCCGCAGTCGACCCTCCGCCTCGCGCTCGCCGCTCCCGATCCGACCGACCCGCAGTGGATGTCGTTCTCGCTGATGAACACCCTGCTGGGCGGCTCCTTCGACTCGCGCCTGATGAACAACCTCCGCGAGGACAAGGGCTACGCCTACTCGCCCGGCTCGTCGATCGTGGCGCGGCGGCGCGCCGCGCTCTGGGAGCTGGAGGCGGACGTGACCACCGCCGACTCGGCCGCAGCGCTCGCGGAGATGTTCGCGGAGGTCCGCCGGATCGCCGCCGATGAGCCACTCGCCGAAGAGCTCGCTGCGGCGAGGAACTTCCGCGCGGGGCTCTTCGTCGTGCAGAACTCCTCGCCGAACGGCGTGCTCGGCCAGCTCGCCTTCCTCGACCTGCACGGCCTGCCGCCGGAGTACCTGACCGGCTGGGTGGCCAGGCTGCACGCGCTGACGCCCGCCGACGTGCGCGGCGCGGCGGCCCGCTGGGCCGACCTCTCGCAGGTCAAGCTCGCCGTGGTGGGCGATCTCGCCCGGGTCGAGGCTGCGATCCGCGCGCTGCCGGAACTCGCCGCCGCCGAGGACCGCTGACCCTCCCGGGCACGAACAGGATGAAGCCATGACCGACAGAGACGTGATGGAGTACGACGTGGTCGTCGTGGGCGGCGGCCCGGCCGGGCTCGCCTTCGCCATCCGGCTCAAGCAGCTGTCGCCGGAGGCGAGCGTCTGCCTGCTGGAGAAGGCCGCGGGCATCGGCGCGCACGCGCTGTCGGGCGCGGTGATCGAGCCCGGCCCGCTCGATGCGCTCGCCCCCGAGTGGCGCGACTCGCCGCCGGCGATCTGCGTGCCGGCGAAGCGCGACGAGTTCAGGTTCCTCACGCGGCAGGGTTCCTGGCGGCTGCCGGTGCCGCCGCAGCAGCACAATGCGGGCAACTTCATCGTCTCGCTGGGGCTGCTCGAGGCCTGGCTCGCGCAGAAGGCGGAGGCGCTCGGCGTGGACGTCTTCCCCGGCTTCGCCGCCGCCGAGGCCATCATCGACGAGGCCGGCGGGGTCGCGGGCGTGCGTATCGGCGACATGGGCATCGGGAAGGACGGCGAGCCGGGGCCGAACTACGCGCCGGGCGCGGACATCCGCGCGAAGCTCACCGTGCTCGCGGAAGGCTGCCGGGGCAGCGTGACCAAGCAGCTGATCGCGCGCTTCGGCCTCGCCGAGGGCCGCTCGCCGCAAACCTTCAGCCTCGGCTTCAAGGAGCTGTGGCAGTTGCCCGCGGGCCGCGTCGAGCCTGGCTTCATCCAGCACACGGTCGGCTGGCCGATGGACTCGAAGACCTACGGCGGCAGCTTCCTGTACCACCTCGACCAGGACCGCGTGTACATCGGCTACGTGGTCGGCCTCGACTACGCCGACCCGCGGCTCAAGCCCTTCGAGGCTTTCCAGCAGTTCAAGAACCACCCGTTGAACCGCGGCCTCCTCGAGGGCGGCGAAGTGCTGGCCTACGGCGCGCGGACCATCGCCTCCGGCGGCTGGCAGTCGATGCCGAGGCCGGAGCTGCCGGGCGCGCTGCTGATCGGCGACACCGCGGGCACCCTCAACGTGCCGAAGATCAAGGGCGTCCACCAGGCGCTGCGCTCGGGCGTGCTCGCGGCGGAGCACTTCGCGGAGACCGGCGGCAGCGCGGGCTTCGAGTCGCGCTGGCGCGCCTCGCCGGGCGGGCGCGAACTCAAGAAGATCCGCAACATCAAGCCGGGCTTCCACCGCGGCCTGTGGTGGGGCATGGCGAACGGCGCGCTCGAGACGGTCACCGGCGGCCGCACGCCCTGGACGCTCGGCCACGTCGAGAACCACACCGCGCTCAGGCGCCTCGACCAGTTCGAGTCCCCGGACCGCGGCTGGCTCGCCGATCGGCCGCTGCCGCCGCGCGACCGGCTGGCGGCGGTCTACTTCGCCGGCAACGTGCACGAGGAGAACCAGCCCGTGCACCTGAAGGTCGCCGACACGTCCATCTGCGCGACGCGCTGTGCCGAGGAATACGGCAACCCCTGCGAGAACTTCTGCCCCGCCAACGTCTACGAGATGGTCGACGACGGCGCGGGCGGGCGGCGCCTGCAGATCAACGCCGCCAACTGCGTCCACTGCAAGGCCTGCGACATCAAGGACCCCTACGGCATCATCGACTGGACGACGCCGGAGGGCGGTTCGGGGCCGAACTACCAGAACATGTGACGGCCGCCGGCCGGGGGGCACGGATGTCGGCAGGCGAGGAAAGGCCGATCTTCACGCCGAGCGCGCTGCGCGTGGCGGACGCAAACCTGACGGGATTCATCCGCCGGCTGCGCGAGCGCGGCCTGCCGGTCTCGGACTGGGACTCGCTCTGGCGCTGGTCGGTGGACGATCCCGCTGCGTTCTGGAGCGCGTGGCTCGACGACGCGGGCGTGATCGCGGACCGGGCCGACGGTCCGGTGCTCGTGGACGGCGGGCGCATGCCCGGTGCGCGCTGGTTCCCGGGCACCCGCCTCAACTTCGCGGAGAACCTGCTGCGCCTGTCGGGGTCCGAGGCCGCGCTGGTGTTCGTCAACGAGCGCGGCACACGGCGCGAACTGTCCTGGGACGCGCTGCGCGCGGAGGTCGCCCGCATCGCCTCCGGCCTGCGGGCCGCCGGGGTCGCGCCCGGCGACCGCGTCGCGGGCTTCCTGCCCAATCTCCCGGAGACCATCGTCGCCATGCTCGCCAGCGCGAGCGTCGGCGCGACCTGGACTTCCTGCTCGCCGGACTTCGGCGTGCCCGGCGTGCTGGACCGCTTCGGCCAGGTGAAGCCGAAAGTCCTGTTCACCGCGGACGGCTATTTCTACGCGGGCAAGACCATCGACTCGCTCGGGCCGGTCGCCGGCCTCGCCGCGGCCCTGCCATCGGTCGAGCGCATCGTGGTGGCGCCCTACGTGAGCACGTCGCCCGAGCTGTCGGGCCTGCCGGGCGCTGTCCACTACGCGGACTTCGGCGACCCGGCCGCCGAGGCCGCCTTCACCCGCCTGCCCTTCGACCACCCGCTCTACGTCCTGTACTCCTCCGGGACCACCGGCACCCCCAAGTGCATCGTCCATGGCGCCGGCGGCACGCTGCTGCAGCACCTCAAGGAACACCGGCTGCACACCGACGTGAAGCCGGGGGATCGCCTGTTCTTCTTCACGACCTGCGGCTGGATGATGTGGAACTGGCTGGCGAGCGGCCTGGCGAGCGGCGCGACGCTCGTGCTCTACGAAGGCTCGCCGTTCCATCCTGACCCTTCGGTGCTCTGGGAGATGGCCGCCGCCGAGGGCGTGACGATCTTCGGCACGAGCCCGAAGTACCTGTCGGCGCTCGAGAAGAGTGGCTACCGGCCTCGTGAGCACCTGAGCCTCGAGCGGCTGCGCACGCTGCTGTCCACCGGCTCGCCGCTCGCGCCGGAGCAGTACGATTACGTGCGCGACGCCATCGGCCAGGACGTGCAGCTCTGCTCGATCTCCGGCGGCACGGACATCGTCTCCTGCTTCGCGCTCGGCAACCCGCTGTTGCCGGTCTACCGCGGCGAGCTGCAGTCCCGCGGGCTCGGCATGAAGGTCGAGGTATGGAACGACGACGGCGAATCCGTCGCCGGCGCGCGCGGCGAGCTCGTCTGCACCGCGCCCTTCCCCAGCATGCCCGTCGGCTTCTGGGACGACCCGGGCGGCGAACGCTACCGTGCCGCCTACTTCGAGCGCTTCCCGGGCGTGTGGCACCACGGTGACTACGCGCTGCTCACGCCACGCGGCGGCCTCGTCATCCTCGGGCGCTCGGACGCCGTCCTCAACCCCGGCGGCGTGCGGATCGGCACCGCCGAGATCTACCGGCCGGTGGAGCAGCTCGACGAGGTCCTCGAGAGCGTGGTGATCGGCCAGGACTGGGACAACGACGTACGGGTGGTGCTGTTCGTGAAGCTGCGCGAAGGGGTCGCGCTCGACGACACGCTTCGCGACCGGATCCGGGCCGCGATCCGCCGGAACGCGACGCCGCGGCACGTGCCGGCGAGGATCGTCGCGGTGCCTGAGATCCCTCGCACACGCAGCGGCAAGGTCGTCGAGCTCGCCGTCCGCCAGGTCGTCCACGGCGAGGCCGTGAGGAACACCGACGCGCTCGCCAATCCCGCCGCGCTCGAGCACTTCCGCGACCGCCCGGAGCTCTCCACCTGAGCGCGGCGCGGGGCCAGTCCGTCCTGGCGAACGAGTACGCGCGTTCGCTCGCGCGCCACGGCTACGCGGCGGACGCCGCGCAGCTGGCGGCCGTGGAGCGCCTCGAGACCGTGCGGCGCGCGCTCGAGCGCGCCGCACGCGCCCGCGGCGGGCTGACGGGCCGGCTGCTCTCGCGCCTCGGCCAGCCGCGCGACGAGCCGGTGCGCGGCGCGTACCTGTGGGGCGGCGTGGGCCGCGGCAAGACCTTCCTCATGGACCTCTTCCACGCCAGTCTCGCCGTGCCGGCGCGCCGCGTGCACTTCCATCGCTTCATGCACGAGGCCCACCAGCAGCTGCGCGAGGCGCGCGACCTCGCCGATCCGCTGCGGCGCGTTGCGTCGGAGATGACCCAGGACTGCCGGGTCCTGTGTTTCGACGAGCTGTTCGTCACCGACGTGGCCGACGCGATGATCCTCGCCGGGCTGCTGGAGGGCGTCGTCGGACTCGGCGTCACGCTGGTGTTCACCTCGAACGCGCCGCCCCGCGACCTCTATCGCGACGGGCTGCAGCGGCAGCGCTTCGTCCCTGCCATCGAGCTGATCGAGGCGCACACCGAGGTGATCAACGTGGACGCCGGGACCGACTACCGCCTGCGCCAGCTCGAGCGGGCGCCCCTGTACATCAGCACGAAGATCCATGACGCCGACCGGCTGCTGGCACAGCGCTTCGAGGCCATCGCCGGCGAGCCCGGCGCGCCGGACGGCACGCTCGCGGTGGAGGGACGCCAGATCCCGTTGCGGCGGCTCGGCCCGGGCATCGCCTGGTTCGCGTTCGAGGCACTCTGCACGGGGCCGCGCTCACAGGCCGACTACATCGAGATCGCCCGCAGCTTCCACAGCGTGGTGGTCTCCGGCGTGCCGCGCTTCGACGCCTCGCGCGACGACGAGGCGCGACGGTTCATCTCGATGATCGACGAGTTCTACGATCGCGGGGTCAAGCTGGTGGTCTCGGCCGACGCGCCTCCCGGCGACCTCTACCCGGGCGAGCGGCTCGCGTTCGAGTTCCGGCGCACGGCGAGCAGGCTCGCGGAGATGCAGACCCACGCCTACCTGGAGCGGCCGCATCGGCCGTGAGAGGTGACCGGTGATCGGTGATCGGTGATCGGTGATCGGTGATCGGCCGAACCAGACAGAGCCGCTAGACGCCTTCCGGCCGGTCACCGGTCACTGGTCACCGGTCACTCATCTTTGGTAACCGACTCCGCTTCCCGCTCGCGGTGCGCATAGGACCGCACATCGCTCCAGTCGAACTCGAAGCGCTCGAGCGAACCGTCCGCCGGCAGCCGGATCCTGAACGTCGCCGGCAGCTGCTCGGCGACGTACTCGCGCGGGCCGGCCGGGACGAACCGGAATCGCCCGATCAGGTCGATCTCGACGCCCAGGTTCTCGCCTTCGGGCACGACGGCATAGCGGAACAGGCCATCCTCGAAGCGACCCGCCAGGCGCGCAGCGCCCGAGGCCTTCCGCGCCGGCGGCTCGAGGCCGAGCAGCGGCGGCATCAGCTCGGTCAGCCATGCGAAACCGCGGCTCGTGAGGATGACGAGACCGACGTCCTGGGCCGGCAGGTACGCCAGGTGGGTGCTGTGGCCGTCCACGTTGCCGCCGTGCCAGAGCATCGCCTGGCCGAGGAACTCGCGCGTCGAGAGCCCGAAGCCATACGGAACCCGCGTGCCGTCGGCCAGCACGGCCGGAACGGCGAGGCGCGCGCCGAGGCCGTCGCGTGGCGCGAGGCCGACGCGGATCCAGCGCGCGAGGTCCGCCGCCGTGCCGCACAGCCCCCCGTCGCCCGTGTAGGCCGCCCGGCTCGGATCGAGCGGCGCCGGCTTGCCTGCGGCCGAGACGCCGGGAACGAGCTCCTTTGGCGCGAGGTCGTGGCACGGCACGATGCCGTCGAGCCCGAGCGGGCGCAGCACGCGCTCGGCGAGCACGGAGTCGAAGGACTCGCCCGAGACCCGCTCGACGATCAGCGCGAGCGCCTTGTAGTTGGTGTTGCTGTAGGACCAGCGGGCGCCGGGCGGGAAGCGCCGCGGCGCAGCGGCTCCGAGCGCCACGTAGGCCTCCATCGGCGTCGCGGGATCGTCGCCGAGCGGCCTGTAGCCGTCGAGCCAGAGGAAGTCGGCGAGGCCGGATGTCTGCCAGAGCAGGTGGGAGATCCGCAGCCCAGGCTCGTCGGCGAACCAGTCCGGCAGATATCTCCCCACCGGCTCGTCGAGCCGAAGCTTGCCGGCCTCGGCGAGCGACAGGACGGCGGCTGCGGTGAACTGCTTGGAAATCGAGCCGAGCGGGAAGATGGAGCTGGCGTCCGGCGCGGTACCGCCGTCGCCCGTCGTGCCGTAGCCCCGCTGCAGCAGCACCATGTCGCCGCGCAGCAGCGTGACGTGGGCCGCCGGGATGCCCTCGCGAGCCACGAAGTCCTGGATGAACCTGTCGACATGAGACAGGTCGGGCTCCACGGCCACCGCGTAGCCGGCCCAGCCGGCTGCAAGCGGGAAAACTGTCAGCAGGGCGGCCGCCACCGGACTGCGCATGGGCTCATCCTCCATGACCGAACCTTGCTGGCGGCAGTCTAGCCGGCGCGAGCGACGGCTGGGGAGCCGTGAGCCGTGAGCCGTGAGCCGTGAGCCGTGAGCCGTGAGCCGTGAGCCG
>CAYORU010000020.1:0-61248 GCA_964406445.1 uncultured Steroidobacteraceae bacterium | reverse complement strand
TCACCGCCGGGTTGCGCGGGTCGTCCTCGGGGATGCCGGCCTCGACCTTGCCGACGAGGTCCGCGCCGACGTCGGCGCCCTTGGTGAAGATGCCGCCGCCGAGTCGAGCGAAGATCGAGATCAGCGAGCCGCCGAAGGCGAGGCCGATGAGGCCGCGCAGGGCCTCCTTCTCGCCGATGACGGGATAGGCGAGCGCGTAGTAGGCCGCGACGCCCAGCAGGCCGAGGCCGACCACCAGCATGCCGGTGACCGCTCCGCCGCGGAAGGCGACCTTCAGCGCCGGGTTGAGGCCGACGCTCGCGGCCTGCGCGGTGCGCACGTTCGAGCGCACCGAGACGTTCATGCCGATGTAGCCGGCCGCGCCCGACAGCACCGCGCCGACCAGGAAGCCGAGCGCGGTCGGGGCGCCGAGCAGCACCCACAGCACCAGCAGCAGCACGACGCCGACGATGGCGATGGCCGTGTACTGGCGGTTCAGGTAGGCCTTGGCGCCGGCCTGGATGGCCGCGGCGATTTCCTGCATGCGCTCGCTTCCGGCCGGCTGCGCGAGGATCCAGCGGACCATGAACACGCCGTACACGATGGCGAGCGCGCCGGCGGCGATCGCCAGCCACAGCGACGTCTGCAGATCGAACATGAGAGGACCTCCCCGGGGACTTTCTTTGCGAATCTGGCCGCGGCGGGCGCCGCGAAACCGCCGAATCATAGCACGAAGGCGGTTTCTGGCCGACCCCCGGGGGTCGTTCGGCGGCAGGTCAGGCGGAGCCGGGCTCCGGCAGCCTCGAGAACGCTGTCTCGCCGAGCGCCAGCGTCAGCGCGGCGGCGAGCCCGGCCTCGCGGTGCACGGCGATTTCGGCGTAGCCGGGCAGGGCCGGCAGCTCGAAGGCGGAGGCGCGCGTCGGGTAGCAGCCGATCACGACCTCGTCCCAGGAGCCGGCGCCGACCAGCACGAGGTCGACCGGCGAAACGACGATGAAGCGCGCGCCGACCTTCGGAAGGAAGCGCGCTTCGATCTCGCGCAGATAGCGATGATAGGCCTCGCGTCCACTGACGTCGGCCGGCATGGAGGCAGGCAGGACCCCCGCCGGATACCGGGCGCGCTCGTGGTAGCGGTGCAGGTTGACGAACATCACCGGCCGCGCCGGATCGAGCGCGGAGAAGGCCTGGACCTGGGTCTCGCCGGGATTGATGGCGAGGCGCGAATCGAGATGCGCGAACCGGCCCATGCCGCTGGCCGGCCTCAGACCTCGAATCCGGACTTCAGGCGTTTCCGCACGCGCGCGCCCTTCAGGCGGACGTAGTCCGGCAGCCCGGCGCGGTAAGGCGGGTAGGCCTCGCCCGCGATGAGCGGCTCGAGGTAGCGGCGTCCCGCGGCCGTGATGCCGAAGCCGTCCTCGGTGATGTAGTGCCGCGGCACCATCTTCTCCTTGTTGGCGACCTCGGCGATCGGCACCGAGCCGATGGTCCAGCGGTAGGGCTTCGAGGACTTGCGCACGATCACCGGCATGACGGCGTTCTGCCCGGCGAGCGCGAACTCCACGGCCGCCTTGCCGACCGCGTAGGCCTGCTCGACGTCGACCTTCGAGGCGATGTGGCGCGCGGCGCGCTGCAGGTAGTCGGCGAGCGCCCAGTGGTACTTGTAGCCCAGCGCGTCCTTGACCATCCCGGCGAGCGTCGGCGCCACCCCGCCGAGCTGCACGTGCCCGAAGGCGTCGCGCGTGCCCATGTCGGACAGGAACCGCCCGTCCGCGCCGCGCGTGCCCTCGGAGGCGACGATCACGCAGTAGCCCTTGCCTTCGACCGTCGCCTTCACGCGGGCCAGGAAGCGCTCGCGGTCGAAGGCGATCTCCGGGAACAGGATGATGTGCGGCGGGTCGCCGGCCTTGCGCGCCGCGAGCCCGCCGGCCGCCGCGATCCAGCCGGCGTGCCGGCCCATCACCTCGAGGATGAACACCTTGGTCGAGGTGCGCGCCATCGAGGCGACGTCGTAGGAGGCCTCGAGCGTCGACACCGCCACGTACTTCGCGACCGAGCCGAAGCCAGGGCAGCAGTCGGTGACGGGCAGGTCATTGTCCACCGTCTTCGGCACGCCGACGCAGGTGACGTGGTAGCCCATCTGGTCGCCGATCTGGGACACCTTGTGCGCGGTGTCCATCGAGTCGTTGCCGCCGTTGTAGAAGAAGTAGCCGATGTCGTGCGCGCGGAACACCTCGATCAGCCGCTCATACTTGGCGCGGTCCTTGTCGAGGTCCTTGAGCTTGTAGCGGGCGGAGCCGAAGGCGCCCGAGGGCGTGTGGCGCAGCGCCTTGATGGCGGCGGCGCTCTCCTTGCCGGTGTCGATGAGGTCCTCCGTGAGCGCCCCGACGATCCCGTCGCGGCCGGCGAAGAGCGTGCCGATGCGGCCCCTGTTGCGCCGGCAGGCGTCGATGACGCCGGCGGCCGAGGCGTTGATCACTGCCGTGACGCCGCCGGACTGGGCGTAGAAGGCGTTGCGCCTGGCGGGCTTGCTGCGGGAGGCGGGCATGGCGGCTCCTGTGGCGACACACGGCGGGCGCGTGGCCCGCGGCGCCGAAAGGATAGCCCATCGGCGGCCGCGCGGCGGGTTTGACGGTCCCGGCGTGGGCGTGCAGCATGGGCGCCCCGCGCCCGACCGGGCGGCGGCAGGGAGGGACCGGAATGAGGATCGTTCTGCTGGGGGCGCCCGGCTCCGGCAAGGGCACGCAGTCGCAGCGCCTCGTGCAGCGCTTCGGCGTGCCGCAGGTCTCGACGGGCGACCTGCTGCGGGACGCGGTCGCGCGCGGCACGCCGCTCGGGCTCAAGGCCAAGGCCGTGATGGACGCCGGCAAGCTCGTGGACGACGCCACCATGCTCGGGATCATCCGCGACCGGCTCTCGCAGCCGGATGCGGCCGCGGGCTTCATCCTCGACGGTTTCCCGCGAACGGTCGCCCAGGCGGACGGCCTCGCCAGCCTGCTCACGAAGATGAAGCAGCCGCTCGACGCGGTCGTGCTGCTCGACATCGACGCCGACAAGCTGTTCAAGCGCCTGACGGGCCGGCGCACCTGCCGCAGTTGCGGCAAGGTCTTCAACGTCCATACGAACCCGCACACGCGCAGCGCCGACTGCCCGCCGGACAAGCCCTGCGACCTGTTCCAGCGGCCCGATGACTCCGAGGCGACCATCGGGCGGCGCCTCGAGGTCTACGAGGCGCAGACGCGACCGCTGGTCGACTACTATCGCGGCAAGGGCATGCTGCGCGTGGTGGACGGCGACGGCGGGCTGGAGGTCGTCTTCGAGCGGCTCGTCGCGGTGATTCCAGCCGCGACGCCGACGCGCAGGCGGCCGGCGCGCCGCAAACCTGCCAGCTCCCGAGGCCGCAGCAAGGTGAAACGCATGGAGAGGACCGCGACACGCAGGGCACGCAAGGCCGTCGCCGGCGTCAAGAAGGCCGCCGTCAAGGCGGAGAAGAAACTCGACAAGGCCGCGCGCGCCGAGGCGCGCGACGCGAAGCGGGCCGCGGCAAAGGCGACGAAGAAGGCGAAGAAGACCGCGCGCGCCGCCGGCCGCCGCGCTTCCAGGGCGAAGACCAGCGTTCGCAAGGCCGCCGCCAAGGTCGCGAAGAAGATCAAGGATGTGGTGCGGCCGAGCCGGACCACCCGCCTCAAGCGCGCGGCCAAGCGCCTCGTCCGCAAGCTGCGGCGCTAGCGCAGCGACGGCCCGCCGGCCCGCGGCTCAGAGCGCGGCGAGCAGCGCGCCACCGACCGCCTCGCGACGCCAGCCTGCGAGCGGGGCGACGTCGCGAGCGCCGCGCAGGAGCGCGGTCAGCTCGCGTCGCGTGGCCAGCACTTCCGGCGCGATGCCGAGCGCCTTCGCCGCCGCCTGCAGTGCGTCCTGCAGCCTGCGCAGCACTTCGAGCTGCTCCGGCGTCAGGCGCTCCGTGGCCTCGGCCGGCGGCTCATGCGCCCCCGATCCGGCCGCCGCGGCCACCACCTCGAGTATCTCGACGGCGAGCTTCGAGGCCGCCCCGCCGGGAAGGCCGCCCACCTGGCCGAGCGCCGCGACGCTCTGCGGCCGAAGCCGCGCGATCTCGCGCACCGCCTCGTCGGGCAGCACCCAGCCGCGGGGCAGGTTTCGCCGGATGGCGCGCTCCTCGCGCCAGCGCGCCAGCGCGCGGATCACGGCTCGATCCTCCGGCGCTACGCGTTCCAGCCCCTTGAAGCGCCGCCAGGCGTCTTCCGGCGCCGTCGCGTAGGTCCCGGGGTCGGTCAACGGCGCGCAGTCTTCCTCCGCCCAGGCGAGCCGTCCCGCCGCCTCGAGACGTGCCCGCAGCTCGACGGCGACCGGCCCGAGGAAGCGCACGTCGTCGGCCGCGTAGGCGAGCTGCGCGGGCTTGAGCGGCCGGGCCGCCCAGTCGGTGCGGGCGTGGCCCTTTTCGAGCTCCACGCCGAGCAGCTGCCGCACCAGCTCGCCGTAGCCCACCTGGGCCGGGAAGCCGAGCAGCCCCGCGGCGACCTGGGTGTCGAAGACCGGCGCCGCGGGTGCGCCTGTCAGCGGCAGCAGGGTTTCGAGATCCTGGCGGGCCGCGTGGATGACCTTGACGCGATCGGGGGCGGCGAGCAGCGCGGCGAGCGGCGCGAGGTCCTGGACGCGGAGCGGGTCGACGAGCAGCACGTGGCGTGCGTCGAGGTCGGCGAGCTGCACGAGGCAGAGCCGCGGGAAGAAGGTGCGTTCGCGAACGAACTCGGTGTCGAGCGCGACGCGGCCGCCGCCCAGCGCGGCGAGCGCCGGCGCCAGATCTTCCTCTCGGTCTACCAGCCGGTATTCGGACACGGTGCTCCCGCCAGTGGCTACAATCCCGACGCGCGCCATTATGCGGTCGCGGCGCGCGCATCTGAAGGCGGCGCATGCAGGCAATCGTCAAGGCATTCTGGGAGCTCGCCCTGCTGCGGCGCAGTCCCGCCGACCTGCCCGATTCCGCCACGCTGTTGCTGGTCGCGGCCGCGGCCTATGCCGCGCTCTCGGCCGTGCAGTCGTACATGCTGTTCGGCACGGACGCGATCGCGCTGCGCACGCTGGCGGACCTGTCCCTTCTGGCGCTGCCGCTGTGGCTGGTGCTGGCGCTGGCGCGGCGCGCGGCGCGCTTCAGGCAGACGCTCACCGCGCTGCTCGGCGCTGGCGCGGTGCTCGCGCCCTTCGTGCTGCTGCTGCTCGCGCTGAAGGGCGCGGCGGAGTCGAGCCACCCGCTGCTGCTCCTGACCTGGGCGGGCACCGTCGGGGTGGTGGTCTGGTACCTGTTCGTTTTCGGCCACGTCCTGCGCGCCGCGCTCGACACGGGCATGTTCACCGGGGTGGCGATGGCGCTCGCCTACGTGATCGGCAGCTCGGCGCTGCTCTCGGCCCTGTTCCCGGGGGGCGCCTGATGCATTTGCACATCCTCGGCATCTGCGGGACCTTCATGGGCGGCATCGCGGCGCTCGCGCAGGCGGCCGGGCACCGTGTGACCGGCAGCGACCGCGGCGTCTACCCGCCCATGAGCACGCAGCTGGAGGCGCTCGGCATCGGCCTCATCGAGGGCTACGATCCGGCGCAGCTCGACCTCGCGCCGGACGTGGTCGTGGTCGGCAACGTGATGAGCCGCGGAAATGCGCTCGTCGAGCGCCTGCTCGACAGCGGCATTCCCTACACCTCGGGCCCGCAGTGGCTCGCCGAGCACGTGCTGGGCTCCCGTCACGTGGTCGCGGTCGCAGGCACGCACGGCAAGACGACCACGAGCTGCATGGTGGCCTGGATCCTCGACCAGGCGGGGCTGTCGCCCGGGTTCCTGGTCGGCGGCGTGCCGGCCGACTTCGACCGTTCCGCGCGCCTCGGCGAGGGAGCCCCCTTCGTCGTCGAGGCGGATGAGTACGACACCGCATTCTTCGACAAGCGCGCGAAGTTCGTCCACTACCGGCCGCGGACGCTGCTGCTCAACAACCTCGAGTTCGACCACGCCGACATCTACCCGGACCTCGCCGCGATCCAGCGCCAGGTGCACCACCTCGTGCGCACGGTGCCGGCCTCGGGGCGGATCGTGGTCAACGGCGCCGACGCAGCGCTCGCGGAAACGCTCGCGCTCGGCTGCTGGACGCCTCGCGAGACCTTTTCGCATCGCGCGGCCGCCGACTGGCAGGCGCGGCTCGAGACGCCGGAGGGTTCCCGCTTCGAGGTGCTGCGCGGCGGCGAGCCGGTCGGGCGGGTCGACTGGCCGCTGATCGGCCTGCACAACGTCGACAACGCGCTCGCCGCCATCGCGGCCGCCTGCCACGCCGGGGCCGCCCCTGCGGCCGCCGCCGA
Organism: uncultured Steroidobacteraceae bacterium; assembly: GCA_964406445.1. GTDB lineage: Bacteria > Pseudomonadota > Gammaproteobacteria > Steroidobacterales > Steroidobacteraceae > SG8-30. The sequence goes on along the minus strand of CAYORU010000020.1, from coordinate 54,915 downwards.
CGCCTTGAGCCGCTTCCGGGGCGTGCGACGGCGCATGGAGCTGCGCGGCGTCGCGGCCGGCGTGACCGTATACGATGACTTCGCGCACCACCCCACCGCGATCGCGACCACCCTCGCGGGCCTGCGCAGCCGCGTGGGGCAGGCGCGCATCCTCGCGGTCCTGGAGCCGCGCTCGAACACCATGAAGCTCGGCGTGCACCGCGACGAGCTGGCCGGCGCGTTCGCCGCGGCCGACCGGGTCTGGCTGTACCGGCCGCCGGACCTCGGCTGGGACCTCGGCGAGGTGGCCCACGCGGCGGGCGCGACCGCGTCGGTCGCCGGGGACGTCGGCGCGCTGGTCGCCGCGATCGCGTCCGAGGCCGCGCCGGGCGACCATGTGGTCGTAATGAGCAACGGCGGATTCGAAGGCCTGCACGGGCGCCTGCTCGGGGCGCTGCGGGCGAAGGAGCAGCGGTGACGACGACGGCACGCGAAGGCGGGATCGCGCTGGCGATGACGGGCGCCTCGGGCGCGCAGTACGGCCTGACCCTCCTCGAACGGTTGCTCGGCGCCGGACGGCAGGTGCACCTCATGGTCTCGCGGCCGGCGCTGATCGTGCTCGCCTCCGAGACCGACGAGCAGGTGCCCGGCCGCGCGGCGGAGATCGAACGCTACTTCAGCGAGCGCTTCGGGGCCCGTCCCGGCCAGCTGCGTGCCTACGGGCAGGAAGAGTGGAGCGCCTGCGTAGCCTCCGGCTCCGGCGCGCCGCAGGCGATGGTGGTCTGCCCCTGCTCGATGGCGACGCTGTCCTCGATCGCGGTCGGCGCGAGCCGCAACCTGATCGAGCGCGCGGCCGACGTGATGCTCAAGGAGCGGCGCACGCTCGTCCTGGTGCCGCGCGAGACGCCGGCGAGCCTGATCCACCTGCGCAACATGGTCGCGGTCGCCGAGGCCGGCGCGACGGTGCTGCCGGCGAACCCGGGCTTCTACCACCGGCCGCGCTCGGTCCAGGACCTCGTGGACTACGTGGTGGCGCGCATCCTCGACCACCTGGGCGTCGAACAGTCGATCATGCCCCGCTGGGGCGAGGAGCCCGAGGACAATCCCGGGCCGTGACGAGGCGATGCGCGAGATCCCGCTGTTCCCGCTGAACACCATCCTCTTTCCGGGCGGACCCCTGCCGCTTCGGATCTTCGAGACGCGCTACGTGGACATGGTCCGCCGCTGTCTTCGCGAGGAACGGGGCTTCGGCGTCGTGCTGATCGCCGAGGGCGCCGAAGCCGGCGGCCCCGCGCGGTTCGCGGACGTGGGCACGGAGGCGAAGATCGTCGACTTCAGCCGCCTCGACGACGGGCTGCTCGGCATCGCCTGCCGGGGCCTCGGCCGCTTCCGCGTGCTCGAGCGCTGGCGGGCGGCCGACGGCCTCAACCTCGGACGCGTGGAGGACATCGAGCCAGAGCCCTCGCTTCCGGTGCCGGGCGCCTGCGCGCACCTCTCGGCGGCGCTCAGGAAGGTGCTGCCGGAGCTGGGCGAGGTCTACGCGCACGTCGGCCGCGAGTTCGAGGACGCGGCCTGGGTCGGCCACCGCCTCGCCGAGCTGCTGCCGCTCGACCTCGCCGCCAAGCAGGCGCTTCTCGAGCTCGACGATCCGCTGGAACGACTCGCGCTGCTCTCGCCGATGATCCGCCGCGAGCAGGCCTGAGCCCCTCTCCAGCGGCGCCGGTCAGCCCAGCGTCGCGAAGACCCTCCGTGCCGCGGCGACGGTCGCCTCGATCTCCGCCGCGCCGTGCGCGCCGGAGATGAATCCGGCCTCGAAGGCGGACGGCGCGAGGTAGACGCCCTCGGCCAGCATGCCGTGGAAGAAACGCTTGAAGCGCTCGACGTCGCAGGCGGTGGCGCCGGCGTAGCTCGTCACGGGGCCGTCGCCCGTGAAGAACAGCCCGAACATGCCGCAGACGTGATTGGTGCTGAAGGGCACGCCGGCTTCCCGCGCGGCGGCCTCGAGGCCCTCGCAGAGGGCGCGCGTGCTCTGCTCGAGCCGCGCGTGGAATCCGGGCTTCGAGAGCCCGGCGAGCGTGGCGAGGCCCGCGGCCATCGCCACCGGGTTCCCCGACAGCGTGCCCGCCTGGTAGACCGGGCCGAGCGGCGCGAGCCGCTCCATGATCTCGCGACGTCCGCCGAAGGCCCCGACCGGCATGCCGCCGCCGATGATCTTGCCGAGCGTGGTCAGGTCGGGGCGGATGCCGTAGCGCTCCTGCGCGCCGCCGAGGGCGACGCGGAAGCCGGTCATCACCTCGTCGAAGATCAGCACCGCGCCGTGGCGGGTGCAGAGCTCGCGCAGGCGCTCGAGGAAGCCCGGCACCGGCGGGATGCAGTTCATGTTGCCGGCGACCGGCTCGACGATCACGCAGGCCGTCCCGTCGCCGGCCGACTCGAAGAATGCCTCGAGAGCGGCGACGTCGTTGTAGGGCAGGGTGGCCGTGTGTCGGGCGAGCTCCGGGGGCACGCCCGGCGAGGTCGGCACGCCGAGGGTCAGCGCGCCGGAGCCGGCCTTCACCAGCAGGGAGTCGGAGTGGCCGTGGTAGCAGCCCTCGAACTTGGCGATGCGGTCGCGCCCGGTGAAGCCGCGCGCGAGCCGGATCGCGCTCATGGTCGCCTCGGTGCCCGAGCTGCACATGCGCAGGAGCTCGATCGAGGGAACGATCTCGATGACGCGGCGCGCCATCTCCGTCTCGATGACGGTGGGCGCGCCGAAGGACAGGCCGTCGAGCGCCCGCTCGCGCACGGCGGCGATCACGTCCGGATGCGCGTGGCCGAGGATCATCGGGCCCCAGGAGCCGACGTAGTCGATGAAGCGCCGGCCGTCGGCCGCCTCGACCCAGGCGCCGGAGGCGCTGGCGAAGAAGACCGGCTCGCCACCGACGCCGCGGAAGGCGCGCACGGGCGAGTTCACGCCGCCCGGGATGTAGCGGCAGGCTTCCTGGAACGGCGAGGTCTGGGGGCTCATCGGGCGCTCATCGGCTTGGGGGGTGGCGAAGGATACACCGGCGCCGGCGCGGCACGCCGCGTGGAAAGCCGGGCCTCACGCGGCTTCGTCCAGCCATACCACGCGGCTCTCGATGCGCCCGTCCGGGTACAGCTGCAGCCAGCGATAGGCGGGCGGTCGCGAGTCGAGCTCGAAACGCCGGCAGGCGGGCTTGAACTGGAAGCAGGTGGACGGCGTGGCCATCATCGCCACGCCGCCCTCCAGGGCGTCGAAGGCCTGGTGCACGTGGCCCCAGAGCAGGCCCCGCACGTTGCCGTGGCGGCGGACCACCTCGAGGAGGCGGTCGGCATCGCGCAGCATGATGTCGTCGAGCCAGGGACTGCCGGTCGGCACGGGGTGGTGGTGCAGCACGACCAGCGCGTGGGTGTCGGCGAAGCGGCCGAGCGTGTCGTCGAGGAAGGCGAGGCTCTCCGCGCCGAGCTCGCCGTGGCCGGCGCCCGCCACGGAACTGTCGAGCAGCAGCAGCGTCCAGTCCCCGCAGCGCACCACGGGGTCGGTCGAGAACGGCCTGCGCGACAGCAGGTCCGCCATCTCCGCGGGCAGGTCGTGGTTGCCCGGCAGGCAGTGCACGGGCGCCCGCGAGCGGGCGAACAACGGAGCGAGCCTGAGGTAGCCGCGCGCGTCGTCCTGCACGAGGTCGCCCGTCAGCAGCATCGCGTCGACGGGCCCGTGGTGTCGCTGCGCGTGGGCGAGGCAGGCTGCGAGCGAGGCGAGGGTGTCCATGCCGCGCACCCGGCCGCCCTCCTCGCCGCTGACGTGGCTGTCGGTGAGCTGCAGCAGCCGCAGGGGCTTGTTGCGCCGCGTGCGCCGGCGCCGCTCGGCGGTCATGTTGCGGATGGTAGCAAACCGGCCGCCGCCGTCCCGGCCCGCCGCGCGTGGCGGCGGGCCGGGCGGCAGGTCAGTAGCGGTACTGCTCCGGCTTGAACGGACCCGCCTCCGGCACGCCGATGTAGGCGGCCTGCTCGGAGGAGAGCTTCGTCAGCTTCGCGCCGATGCGCTCCAGGTGCAGCCGGGCGACCTTCTCGTCGAGGTGCTTCGGCAGGACGTAGACGCGCTTGTCGTACTTGGCGCCGTGGCGGAAGAGCTCGATCTGCGCCAGCACCTGGTTGGTGAAGGAATTCGACATCACGAAGGACGGGTGCCCGGTCGCGCAGCCGAGGTTCACCAGGCGGCCCTCGGCGAGCACTATCAGGCGCTTGCCGTCCGGGAACACCACGTGATCCACCTGCGGCTTGATGTTCTCCCACTGGTACTGCTTCAGCGCGCCGATCTCAATCTCGCTGTCGAAGTGCCCGATGTTGCAGACGATCGCCTGGTGCTTCATCCGCCGCATGTGCTCGTGCGTGATGACCGACTTGTTGCCGGTCGCGGTGACGAAGATGTCGGCCTTGTCGCAGGCCTCCTCCATCGTCGTGACCCGGTAGCCGTCCATCGCCGCCTGCAGCGCGCAGATCGGGTCGATCTCGGTCACCCAGACCTGCGCCGAGAGCGCCTTGAGCGCCTGCGCCGAGCCCTTGCCGACGTCGCCGTAGCCGCAGACCACGGCGACCTTGCCGGCCACCATGACGTCGGTCGCGCGCTTGATCGCGTCGACCAGCGACTCGCGGCAGCCGTAGAGGTTGTCGAACTTCGACTTGGTGACCGAGTCGTTGACGTTGATGGCCGGGAACGGCAGCTTGCCCTCGCGCGCGAGGCGGTACAGGCGCTTGACGCCCGTGGTCGTCTCCTCGGTCACGCCGCGGATGTGCTTCAGGCGTTCCGAGTACCAGCCCGGGCTGGTCTCCAGCCGCCGGCGGATCGAGGCGTAGAGGGCGACCTCCTCCTCGTTCTCCGGCCTGGCGATCACCGAGGGGTCCCTCTCGGCGTCGCTGCCCAGCATCAGCAGCAGCGTGGCGTCGCCGCCGTCGTCGAGGATCATGTTGGCCGCCTGCCCGTTCGGCCACTCGAAGATCCGGTGCGTGTATTCCCAGTACTCGTCGAGCGTCTCGCCCTTGTAGGCGAACACCGGAATGCCCGCGGCCGCGATCGCCGCCGCGGCGTGGTCCTGCGTCGAATAGATGTTGCACGACGCCCAGCGGATGTCCGCGCCGAGCGCGTGGAGCGTCTCGATCAGCATCGCCGTCTGGATCGTCATGTGCAGGCTGCCCGCGATGCGGGCGCCCTTCAGCGGCTGCTGCCCGCGGTATTCGTCGCGGATCGCCATCAGGCCGGGCATCTCGGTCTCGGCGATGGCCATCTCGCGGCGGCCGAAGGCGGCTTCGGAGATGTCGCGGACGTGGTAATCCGCGGTGGGCTTGGGGTTGACTACAGCGTTCATGTCGTTCTCCTGGACACGGAGCGCCGTTCGATTCGATTCACCCGCGACGCCGAGCCTGGCAGGGGCCTTCCCCGTTGCAGCGCTCCTCGGCCCGCGGGCCGGACCGGGCCACCCGGTCCAGGAATACTGGCCTACAGGCCGGCGGCCTCCCGCAGGGCTTCCGCCCGATCGGTGCGCTCCCAGCTGAAGGCCGTGAAGGTTTCCTCCTTCCTGACCTCGCTGCCGTTCAGGCGTTCCGTCCAGCGGTAGGTCGCCTGCTGCGGCTTGCGGCCGAAATGACCGTAGGCCGCGGTCGCGCGGTACATGGGCCTGACCAGGTCGAGCATCTGGATGATGCCCCAGGGCCGCAGGTCGAAATGTTCGCGCACCAGCCGCTCGAGGCGTTCGTCGGGCACGCGGCCGGTGCCGAAGGTCTCGACCGTGATCGAGGTCGGGCGCGCGACGCCGATGGCGTAGGAGACCTGGATCTCGCAGCGGCGCGCGAGCCCGGCGGCGACGATGTTCTTGGCCACGTAGCGGGCCGCGTAGGCCGCGGAACGGTCCACCTTGGACGGGTCCTTGCCCGAGAACGCGCCGCCACCGTGGCGCGCCATGCCGCCGTAGCTGTCCACGATGATCTTGCGTCCGGTGAGCCCGCAGTCGCCGACCGGCCCGCCGATCACGAACTTGCCGGTCGGGTTGATGTGCACGCGGCTCGACGGCAGGCCGTCCAGCCACTTCTTCGGCAGCACGGGCTTCAGGATGTGCTCAATCACGCCCTCGCGCAGGTCGCGCTGGCGGACGTCCGGGTCGTGCTGGGTGGAGAGCACCACCGCGTCGAGCCCGGCGACGCGGCCGTCCTCGTAGCGCAGCGTGACCTGCGACTTGGCGTCGGGGCGCAGCCAGGGCAGCGGCGAGTTCCTTGCCTTGCGGACCTTCGACTGCTGCTCGACGAGGCGGTGCGAGTAGTAGATCGGCGCGGGCATGTACTCCGGCGCCTCGTCGCAGGCGTAGCCGAACATCAGCCCCTGGTCGCCGGCGCCCTGGTCCTCGGGATTCCTGCGGTCGACGCCCTGGTTGATGTCCGGCGACTGCTTGCCGATCAGGTTCAGCACGCCGCAGGTCGCGCCGTCGAAGCCGACGTCCGAGGACGTGTAGCCGATGTCCTTGATGACGCCGCGCACGAGATCCTCGAGGTCCACCCAGGCGTGAGTCGTGACCTCGCCGGCGACGATCGCAACGCCGGTCTTGACCAGCGTCTCGCAGGCGACCCGGGCGCGCTTGTCCTGGGCGAGGATGGCGTCGAGCACCGCGTCCGAGACCTGGTCGGCGACCTTGTCCGGGTGACCTTCGGAGACCGATTCCGAGGTGAACAGGTAAGAACTCGCCACGTGGACCTTCCAGAGTCGCCCTGGGGGCGGATCAGCCCGAAATTATAGCCGGGGCGAGGCTCCCGGGTGGATGCCATCGCGTTATGACACGATTGCCCGCGTCGGCACCGATCGGGGACAATGCCGGGTCCCCGCCAAGGAAGTCCCCGATGCCGAGCCGCCGCGACCTCGCCAATGCCCTGCGTGCGCTCAGCATGGACGCCGTCCAGAAGGCCAATTCCGGGCATCCGGGCATGCCCATGGGCATGGCGGACATCGCCGAGGTCCTATGGCGCGATCACCTCAAGCACAGCCCCGCCAATCCCCGCTGGGCCGACCGCGACCGGTTCGTGGTGTCGAACGGCCACGGCTCGATGCTGCTCTACTCGCTGCTGCACCTGACCGGCTATGGCCTCGGTCTCGACGATCTTCGCGGCTTTCGCCAGCTCGGATTCCGGACCGCCGGACATCCGGAGCGCGAGCCGGACATCGGGATCGAGACGACGACGGGCCCGCTCGGCCAGGGACTCGCCAACGCCGTGGGCATGGCGCTGGCCGAGCGGCTGCTGGCCGCGGAGTTCAACCGGCCCGGGCATGCGGTGGTGGACCACCACACCTGGGTGTTCCTCGGCGACGGCTGCCTGATGGAGGGCATCTCCCACGAGGCCTGCTCGCTCGCCGGCACCTGGGGCCTCGGCAAGCTGATCTGCTTCTACGACGACAACGGCATCTCCATCGACGGCGAGGTGGCCGGCTGGTTCACCGACGACACGCCGCGGCGCTTCGAGGCCTACGGCTGGCAGGTCATCAGGAACGTCGACGGCCACGATCCTGCCGCCGTGACCCGCGCGATCCGCAAGGCGAAGCGCGAAACCGGCAAGCCGACGCTGATCTGCTGCAAGACGGTCATCGGCTACGGCGCGCCGAACAAGCAGGGCAAGGAGGAGTCCCACGGCGCGGCGCTCGGCGAGGAGGAGGTCCGGCTCGCGCGCGAGGCGCTCGGCTGGCCGCACCCGCCGTTCGAGGTGCCTGACGACATCCGCGCCGCCTGGGACGCCACCGCGCGCGGCAAGCGCGTCGAGAACCGCTGGAAGCGCGGCTTCAAGGCCTACAAGGCGGAGCATCCCCAGCTCGCGCGCGAGTTCGAGCGGCGCATGTCGCGCAGCCTGCCGGCGGACTTCCTCGAGCGCGCCGCGGCGCTGACCCGCGAGGCCCAGGCAGCGGGCGGCAACGTGGCGACGCGGCAGTCCTCGCAGGCCGTGCTCAACGCGCTCGGCGGGCTGCTGCCCGAACTGCTCGGCGGCTCGGCCGACCTGACCGGCTCGAACAACACGCGCATCAAGGGTGCGGCGGCCTTCGCGGCCGACCGCCCGGAAGGCCGCTACCTGCACTACGGCGTGCGCGAGTTCGGCATGGCCGCGATCGTGAACGGCGTCGCGCTGCACGGCGGCTTCATTCCCTACGGCGGCACGTTCCTGGTCTTTTCCGACTACGCCCGCAACGCGCTGCGGATGGCCGCGCTGATGCACCTGCCGGCGATCCACGTGCTGACGCACGACTCGATCGGGCTCGGCGAAGACGGCCCGACCCACCAGCCGGTGGAGCACGTCGCGTCGCTGCGCATGATCCCCAACATGGAGGTCTGGCGGCCCTGCGACACGGTCGAGACCTGGGCCGCGTGGCGCGCGGCGCTCGGCCGCACCGCCGGCCCGACCTGCCTGGTGCTGACGCGGCAGGGGCTGCCGCACCAGCCGCGAACGCCCATGCAGGTGGAGGCAGTGGCGCGCGGCGGCTACGTGCTGCTCGACAGCGACGGCCCGCCGGAGGGCCTCTTCATCGCGACCGGCTCCGAGGTCGGCCTCGCGGTCGAGGCCGCGCGGCTGCTCGCCGGGCAGGGGCGCCGCGTGCGCGTGGTTTCCATGCCCTGCGTGAGCGAGTTCGACCGGCAGGACGCCTCGTACCGGGAGCGCGTGCTGCCGCCGGCCGTCACCAGCCGCGTGGCGATCGAGGCGGGCGTGCCGGACCCGTGGTGGCGTCTCGTCGGCCCGCGCGGGCGGGTGCTCGGCATGACCAGCTTCGGCGCCTCCGGGCCGGCGAAGGATCTTTTCCGCCACTTCGGCTTCACGCCCGAGGCGGCCGCGGACGCCATGCGCGCGCTGCTGCCTGCGGCGGGCCCGCATTCCTGAAGATTGCAACAGGGGACACAGCCATGACGATCAAGGTGGGCATCAACGGCTTCGGCCGGATCGGGCGGATGGCGTTCCGCGCCGCCGCGAAGCATTTCCCGGACGTGGAGATCGTCGGGATCAACGACCTGCTCGATCCCGAGTACCTCGCCTACATGCTCAAGTTCGACTCGGTGCACGGGCGCTTCGCGGGCAGCGTCTCGGTCGACGGCAGCCACCTCGTGGTCGACGGCCGCAAGATCCAGCTGTCGGCGGTCAAGGACCCCGCCGAGCTCAAGTGGGGCGAGATCGGCGCGGACATCGTCATCGAGTCGACCGGCCTGTTCCTCACCAAGGAGACGGCGGAGAAGCATCTCGCGGCCGGCGCGAAGAAGGTGATCATGTCGGCGCCGTCCAAGGACGACACGCCGATGTTCGTCTTCGGCGTCAACCACGCGGGTTACGCGGGGCAGGCGATCATCTCGAACGCCTCCTGCACCACCAACTGCCTGGCGCCGCTGGCCAAGGTCCTGAACGACAGCTTCGGCATCAAGCGCGGCCTGATGACGACGGTGCACGCGGCCACGGCGACGCAGAAGACCGTCGACGGCCCCTCGAGCAAGGACTGGCGCGGCGGCCGCGGCATCCTCGAGAACATCATTCCGTCCTCGACCGGCGCGGCCAAGGCCGTCGGCAAGGTCATCCCGACGCTCAACAAGAAGCTCACCGGCATGGCCTTCCGGGTGCCGACCTCGGACGTGTCGGTGGTCGACCTGACGGTCGAGCTGGAGCGCGCCACGACCTACGAGGAGATCTGCGCCGCCATGAAGGCCGCGGCCGCGGGCCCGCTCAAGGGGGTGCTGGCCTACACGGAGGAAAAGGTGGTGGCGACGGATTTCCGCGGCGAGAGCTGCACCTCGGTGTTCGACGCCGACGCCGGCATCATGCTCGACCCGACGTTCGTCAAGGTCATCGCGTGGTACGACAACGAGTGGGGCTACTCCTGCAAGCTGCTGGAGATGGCCCGCGTGATCGGCCGCTGACCGGCTGCCAGCCCGGGGGAGGACAGGATGCCCAACGTTCTGCGGATGACGGACCTCGACCTCGCCGGGAAGCGGGTGCTGATCCGCGAGGACCTCAACGTGCCGGTCAAGGACGGCGCGGTGACGAGCGACGCGCGCATCCGGGCGGCGCTGCCCACGATCCGGATCGCCCTCGAGAAGGGCGCGCGGGTGCTGCTGATGTCGCACCTCGGGCGGCCGAAGGAGGGCGAGTTCGACCCGGCGCTGTCGCTCGAGCCGGTGGCGACCCGGCTCGGCGAGCTGCTCGGCAGGCGCGTGCCGCTCGCCGGCAACGGCCTCGACGGCGTCGAGGTCGCGCCCGGCGAGGTGGCGCTGCTCGAGAACGTCCGCTTCAACAAGGGCGAGAAGAAGGACGACGAGGGCCTGGCGCGGCGGATGGCCGCGCTGTGCGACGTCTACGTGATGGACGCCTTCGGCACGGCGCACCGCGCCGAGGCGAGCACGCACGGGGTCGCCCGCTTCGCGCCGGTCGCCTGCGCCGGGCCGCTGCTGGCGAGCGAGCTCACCGCGCTCAGGACGGCGCTCGAGAGCCCGGCCCGGCCGCTGGTCGCGATCGTCGGCGGCTCCAAGGTCTCGACCAAGCTGACCGTCCTCGAGTCGCTGCTAGGCAAGGTGGACCAGCTGATCGTCGGCGGGGGCATCGCCAACACCTTCCTCGCGGCCGCGGGCCTGAACGTGGGCCGCTCGCTGCACGAGCACGAGATGCTCGGCATCGCGCGCGGGCTGATCGAGAAGTCGCGCGCCCGCGGCGTCGACATCCCGCTGCCGACCGACGTGGTGGTCGCCAAGGAGTTCTCCGCGACGGCCGAGGCCGACGTCAAGGAGGTCGAAGACGTGGCGGACGACGAGATGATCCTCGACATCGGCCCCGATACCGCCGAGCGCTTTGCGGGGCTGGTGCAGAAGGCCGGCACCGTGATCTGGAATGGGCCGGTCGGTGTCTTCGAGTTCGACCAGTTCGGCGAGGGCACGCGCGTGCTCGCCGGCGCGATAGCCCGCTCCGGGGCTTTCTCGCTCGCGGGCGGCGGGGACACGCTCGCGGCGATCGAGAAGTACGGGGTGGAGGAGGGCATTTCCTACATCTCGACCGGCGGTGGCGCGTTCCTCGAGTTCGTCGAGGGCAAGACCCTGCCGGCGGTCGCGATGCTCGAGCATCGCGCCGCGGCGGCCTGAGGTCCCACGATGCCCCGCCGCACCAAGATCCTCGCCACGCTCGGCCCCGCCACCGACGACCTCAAGGTGCTGACCGAGCTGATCCGCGCCGGCACCGATCTCGTGCGGATCAACTTCTCCCACGGCCGCGTCGAGGAGCATGCCCGGCGCGTGCGGCTCGTCCGCGACGCGGCGGCCGCCGCTGGCCGCTACGTCGGCGTCCTCGGCGACCTGTCGGGGCCCAAGATCCGCATCGAGAGCTTCGCCGCGGGGCCCGTGACCCTCGTCGACGGCGCCGCCTTCGCGCTCGACACGGCGCTAGGTCCGAGGGACGGCACGGCGGAGGCGGTGGGCGTGACCTACGAGGCGCTGCCCCGCGACGTCCATCCGGGCGACACGCTGCTGCTGAACGACGGGCTCATCGCGCTGACCGTGGAGTCGGTCGAGGGCACGCGCGTCAACACGCGCGTGTCGCTCGGCGGCGAGCTCTCGGACAAGAAGGGCCTCAACAAGCAGGGCGGGGGGCTGTCGGCCGGCGCGCTGACCGACAAGGACCGCAGCGACATCCGCACGGCGGCGGAGCTCGGCGTCGACTACCTCGCCGTGTCCTTCGTGCGCAATGCCGGCGACGTGGAGGAGGCGCGGCGCCTGCTCGGCGAGGCCGGCGGACACGCGCGGATCGTCTCCAAGATCGAGCGCAGCGAGGCGATCGCCAACCTCGAGGCGATCGTCGTCGCGAGCGACGCGGTGATGGTCGCGCGCGGCGACCTCGGCGTCGAGGTCGGCTACGCCGAGCTGACCGGGCTGCAGAAGCGCATCATCCGCATGGCGCGCAACCGCAACCGCCCGGTGATTACCGCTACCCAGATGATGGAGTCGATGATCGTCAACCCGGCGCCGACCCGCGCCGAGGTCTCCGACGTCGCCAACGCGGTGATGGACGGCACCGACTCGGTGATGCTCTCGGGCGAGACCGCGGTGGGCCGCTACCCGGTCAAGGTCGTGAAGGAGATGGCGCAGGTGATCGTCGGCGCCGAGAAGTGGCACATGACCTACCGCCGCGAGCGCGGCCGGCTCGAGGGGCAGTTCACGCGCACCGACGAGGCGATTGCGAGCGCCGTGATGAACACCGCCAACCACCTCGACGTGAAGGCGATCGTGGCGCTGACCGAGTCGGGCTCCACGCCGCTGTGGATGTCGCGGATCCGCTCGGACATCCCGATCTACGCCTTCACGCGCCACGAGCGGACGCTCAGGCGGGTGACCCTGTATCGCGGCGTGTACCCGATTCCCTTCGACGTGACCCACACCAACCCCGAGGTCCTCTACCCGAAGATCTTCGCGCTTCTGCTCGACCTGGGGCTGGCGCGCTCCGGTGACCTGATCATCGTGACCAAGGGCGAGATGTCGGGGGTCACCGGCGGGACCAACACCATGAAGATCCTCGAGGTCCGCGGCGAGGGCTGAGGCTTGCGACCCGCGCCGCGCCTCCTGCTGCGAGCCGTGCTGGCCCTGCTGGCGCTCGCCGCGCTGTTGCTTCTCTCGGCCTGGCTGGCGCTGCGCGCCAGCCTGCCGGCGCTCGAGGGCGAGACGGCCGTCGCGGGCCTCGGCGCGACGGTGCGGGTCGAGCGCGATGCGCTCGGCGTGCCCGTGATCCGCGGCGCGAGCCGCCTCGACGTGGCGCGCGCGACCGGCTACGTCCACGCGCAGGAGCGCTTCTTCCAGATGGACCTGACGCGGCGCTCGGCCGCCGGCGAACTCTCGGCGCTGCTCGGGCCGGCCCTCGTCGATGCCGACCGCCGGCTGCGGCAGCACCGGTTCCGCGCGCGGGCGCGCGCTGTCCTCGATGCGCTCGATGCGCCGCAGCGGGACCTGCTTGCCGCCTACGCGGAGGGCGCGAACGCCGGCCTCGCCGCGCTACGGGCGCGGCCGCCCGAGTACCTGCTGCTGCGGCAGCGCCCCCGGCCCTGGGCGGCCGAGGACAGCCTCCTCGTCGTCTACGCCATGTGGATCGACCTGCAGGGCATCGACGCGCGGCGCGAGCGCGAGCTGGACCTGCTGGCCGCGGCGCTCCCCGCGCCTGTGATCGAGTTCATGGCCTCGCCGGCGTCGGACTGGCAGGCGGCGCTCGACGGCAGCACGCTCGCCGCGGCGCCGCTGCCGACGCCCGCGGACTACGACCTGCGCCGCCTCGACCCGGCGCTCTTCGAGCAGGCCGCGCCGGCCGCCGGGAATCCGCTGCGGCTCACTTTCGCGCCGGAGGGACCCGCCGCGGCGGTCGGCAGCAACAACTGGGCGCTCGCCGGCGGGCGCACCGCGAGCGGCCGCGCGCTGGTCGCGAACGACATGCACCTGGGACTGCGGGTGCCGAACACCTGGTACCGCGCGCGGCTGCTCGCGACGCACGACGGCGTCGACGTCACCGGCGTGACCCTGCCCGGTCTGCCCGCAGTGGTCGCCGGCAGCAACGGTCGCGTGGCCTGGGGCTTCACGAACAGCTACGGCGACTTCCAGGACCTCGTCGTGGTCGAGCCTGCGCCGGGGGAGCGGGAGCGCTATCTCGCGCCTGGGGGGCTACGCGCCTTCGAGCGCCACGCGGAGTCGATCGAGGTCGCCGGCGGCGAGCCGGTGCGCCTCGAGGTGGTGGAGACGGTCTGGGGCCCGCTCGCCGGCGAGGACGCGAGCGGCCGGCCGGTGGCGCTCGCATGGACGGCGCATCGCCGCGAGGCGCTCAACCTTGCGCTGTTCGATCTCGAGCGGGCGGTGGACCTGGAGTCCGCGATGGCCGTCGCCGCGCGGGCCGGGATTCCCGCGCAGAACGCGCTGATCGGCGACGCCGCCGGACGCATCGGCTGGGTGATCGCGGGACGGATTCCGGAGCGCAGCGGTTTCGACGGGTCGCGGCCCGCTTCCTGGGCGCGTGAGGGCATCGGCTGGTCAGGCTGGATCGAGCCCGCCCGCCAGCCGAGGCTCGCCGACCCGGCGGGCGGCCAGGCCTGGAGCGCGAACGCGCGCGTGATCGGGGGCGAGGCGCTCGCCATCCTCGGCGACGGCGGCTACGCCCACGGCGCGCGCTCGCGGCAGATCCGCGACAGGCTCACGCCGCTCGTCGACGCCGCGCAGCGCGACTTCCTCACGATCCACCTCGACGACGAGGCCCGCTACAAGTCGCAGTGGCGGCCGCTGCTGCGGTCGGTCCTCGAGGCCGGCGGCGATCGATTCGCGCCGGCCGCCGCGCTGCTCGAGGGCTGGGCCGGCCGCGCCGCCGCCGGGGACCACGCCTACCGCCTGCTGCGCGAGTTCGAGCAGGCGGTCACGCAGCGCGCCTTCGAGATGCTGACGGTGGAGGCGCGCGCCCGCTGGCCGGGCCAGCGCTTCCGGGTGCCGCCCGCCTTCGGCGACGCGGCCTGGCGACTCGTCACCGAGCGGCCCGCGCACCTGCTGGACCCGCGCTTCGAGAGCTGGGACGCCTGGCTCGTGGCCGCGGCGCAGGCCGCGATCGACGGCGCGGCCGAGGGCTGCGCCGCGCTCGGCGCATGCCCCTGGGGCGAGGCGAACACCGCCCGCATCCGCCACCCGCTGAGCGTGTCGGTGCCGGCGCTCTCGGCGTGGCTCGACATGCCGGCCACGGCCATGCCCGGCGACTGGTCGGTGCCGCGGGTGCAGACGCCGGGTTTCGGTGCCTCGGAGCGCTTTGCCGTCGAGCCGGGCCGCGAGGAAGCGGGGTACTTCCACATGCCGGGCGGGCAGAGCGGGCACTTCCTCTCGCCGTTCTACCGCGCGGGCCACGACGCGTGGGTGAAGGGCGAGCCGACGCCGTTCCTGCCGGGGCCGGCCGAGCACGTGCTGGTGCTGCGGCCGTGAACGGGGCCACTCCTGCCGATGACTGGCCCGGTGCACTCCCCGAGTGGTGGCCTGTTCCGCTACGGCGCAGTGAAGACGAGCGAGTAGCCTCCGGCAACGCGGTTCTCGAAGTCCTCGAGCTGCCATACCATCGGCGCTGTCTCGCGTACGAATCGGTTTCGCACGTTGTAGGTCACGCCGCCCGAGCGTGCGGCTGTGCCCTCGAAGCCGGCCCGCGTGACCGCAGTGCTGGACTCAGTGGTCACGAGGTTCCGGTTGTCCACGGTTCCCGTCACGACGACGCCCACGGGCTGGCCCTGATTGCGGCTGAAACAGTCGTTGAAGGTGTTGCGGAAGTTGTCGCCGCCAAGATCCGTGGACACGATCTCGCCGCGTTGGCCAATGCCGGGCGGCGGGGCGCCCGGAAACTCGGTGCAAGCCACGACCGATTGCCCGCTATCGAGTGCGCCATCGTTGATGGCTTCCAGAAAGCTGCCCACGGCGGCTGCGCGGCGCAGCACGTCGACCAGGCCTCCGGACGCCATGGAAGCAACACGCTGCCAGTCCGGTGCCGTGGTTGAACTCCTCAGCAGGGAGAAATCCACCGGCGCGAACTCCACGGGGGTCGCACCATTGAGCGACACCCGAGTGGTAGGCCCGTAGGTCACGCCGATCGAATTGCCATTCCAGCTGACGGAGTATGCGCCGCTCTCTGGCTGAAAATCGCTTCTCCGCAGGCTGGCCTGCGCGGTGATGGAGACGTTGAACTGGCTGGGGCTCGGGCCTCCCACGGTCCAGTCGACGGCGTAGGCCGTGCTGGTGGTGATTGTGAAGGACCCGGAACTGCGCACGTAGCGCCCGCGGATGCCTCCCGCGCCGGCACTCACTCGATAGGTCTCCGACGCAACTCCGTTGCTCAGCGACGAACGCTCGAAGAACGCAGGTGCGCCCGTGGAGTTCGTGATCGTGTAGTCGTACTCGGCGAGCAGGGGGGCTGGCACATCCTCGTCTTCGTCATCGTCGCCGCCCCCGCCGCCGCAGCCCACCATCAGGGTGGCTGGAACAAGAATGAGCAGCACCGGGATCCACGGACGGATCCATTTGCCAGACATACCGTCCATCGTATTGTCTCCCCAGGAAGCACTGCGGCCTGCGGCGTTCCCGAGCGCCTTGGACCGCCATGCAGAGCCAACTTGAGATTATTGTTAAGCCGCGTCGTCAGCCGTCCCGACTGCCCGCGTTTTTCGTCACCTTTTCGTATACTGGTACGCCGAGCCGGCCGGGCTGTCAATTCTTCTTCGCTGGCGCGTAGCTCGCGTTGAGTCTCCGGCGTATCGGGACGGCCTCGCGGCCGGGAAGCGGCGTCGCGTGCTTCAGGTCAGCGCCCGCATCGCGCGGTCGAGGCCCTCCAGTGTGAGCGGGTACATGCGCTCCTCCATCAGCTCGCGGGTGATCTTCACCGACGGGGTCCACTCCCAGCGGTCCTCCGGCTCCGGGTTGAGCCAGGCGTGGCGCGGAAAGGTGGCGCGCAGGCGGGCGAGCCAGGCCGAGCCCGGCTCCTCGTTCCAGTGCTCGATGCTGCCGCCCGGCTGGAGGATCTCGTAGGGGCTCATGGTGGCGTCGCCCACCAGCACCAGCTTGTAGTCGGCGCCGTAGGTGCGCAGCACCTCGGCGAGCGGGATGCGCTCGGCGTGGCGGCGGCGGTTGTCCTTCCAGACGCTCTCGTAGACGAAGTTGTGGAAATAGAAGTGCTCGAGGTGCTTGAACTCGCCGCGTGCGGCGGAGAACAGCTCCTCGCAGGCGCGCACGTGGTCGTCCATGGAGCCGCCCACGTCGAGGAACAGCAGCACCTTCACCGCGTTGTGCCGTTCCGGGACCATCTTCAGGTCGAGCAGGCCCGCATTGCGGGCCGTGGAGTCGATGGTGCCGGCGAGGTCGAGCTGGTCGGCCGCGCCCTGGCGCGCGAAGCGCCGCAGGCGGCGCAGCGCGAGCTTGACGTTGCGCGTGCCGAGCTCGACCGAGTCGTCGAGGTTCGCGAACTCGCGCTTGTCCCAGACCTTCACCGCTCGGCGGTTGCGCGAGCCGTCCTGGCCTATGCGCACGCCCTCGGGGTTGTAGCCGTAGGCGCCGAAAGGCGAGGTCCCGCCCGTGCCGATCCACTTGTTGCCGCCCTGGTGGCGCGACTTCTGCTCCTCGAGGCGCTGCCTGAGCGTCTCCATGAGCTTCTCCCAGCCGCCGAGGGCCTCGATGCGGGCCTTCTCCTCGTCGCTCAGGAACAGCTCGGCGTTGCGCCGCAGCCACTCGTCGGGAACTTTCGCGACCAGCGCCTCGAAGGCCGTCTCGATGCCCTTGAAGTGGGCGCCGAAGGCGCGGTCGAAGCGGTCGTAGTGCCGCTCGTCCTTGACCAGCGCGGTTCGGGCCAGGAAGTAGAACTCCTCGACCGACGGGCCGGTCACGCGCCGCGAGAGCGCCTCGAGCAGCGCGAGGAACTCGGTGATGGAGACCGGGACGCCGGCGCCGCGCAGCAGGTGGAAGAAGCGGACGAGCATGCGGCGGGGGGGGCCGCTCAGGAGGGGCGGCCCGCCCTGCGGTGCAGGAAGACCAGCTGCTCGAACAGGTGCACGTCCTGCTCGTTCTTGAGCAGCGCGCCGTACAGCGGCGGTATCGCGGCCTTCGGGTCGTCGCTCCTCAGCGCTTCGGGCGGGATGTCCTCGGCCACCAGCAGCTTGATCCAGTCCAGCAGCTCGGAGGTCGAGGGCTTCTTCTTGAGGCCGGGCACCTCGCGGATCCGGTAGAAGGACTCGAGCGCTTCCTTGAGCAGCGACTTCTTGAGGCCCGGGTGGTGCACGTCGACGATCCGCGTCATCGTCTCCGCGTCCGGGAAGCGGATGTAGTGGAAGAAGCAGCGGCGCAGGAAGGCGTCCGGCAGCTCCTTCTCGTTGTTGCTGGTGATCACGACGATCGGCCGGTGGCGGGCCTTGACCAGCTCGCGGGTCTCGTAGACGTAGAACTCCATCCGGTCGAGCTCGCGCAGCAGGTCGTTCGGGAACTCGATGTCGGCCTTGTCGATCTCGTCGATCAGGAGCACCGCCTGTTCGTCGCTGTCGAAGGCGCGCCAGAGCATGCCCTTGACGATGTAGTTGCCGATGTCCTGCACCCGCGGGTCGCCGAGCTGCGAGTCGCGCAGCCGCGAAACGGCGTCGTATTCGTACAGGCCCTGCTGGGCCTTGGTGGTGGACTTGACGTGCCACTCGTAGAGCGGCCGCCCGAGCGCATGGGCAACTTCCTGGGCCAGCTGGGTCTTGCCGGTGCCCGGCTCGCCCTTGATCAGGAGCGGCCGGCCGAGCGTGACGGCCGCGTTCACCGCGAGCTTCAGCTCGTCGGTGGCGACGTAGCCCTCGGTGCCGTCGAAGCGGCCGGCGGACATTTCAGCTCTTGCCCGGGGCGGCGGCCTTCGCGCCGAGCCGTTCGAGCTCGGCGAGCACCAGCTGCGAATGGCCCTTCGGATCGACCTTGACGTAGTGCTTGGCGACCTTGCCCTGCGGGTCGATGATGAAGGTGTCGCGGCGCGCGAGCTCCATCAGGCCCATGAAGCGGGTCAGCACGCCGTAGCTCGCGGCCACCTGCTTGTCCGCGTCGGCGAGCACCGGGAACGGCAGGCCGTGCTCCTCGGCGAAGGCCTTCTTGGACGCCACGTCGTCGACGCTGACGCCGAGGATCACCGCGCCGAGCTGCCGGAACTTGAATATGTCGTCGCGCAGCTCGCAGGCCTGCGTGGTGCAGCCGGGCGTGTTGTCCTTGGGGTAGAAGTACACCACGACCCACTTGCCGCGGTAGTCGGCGAGCGAGTGCCACTTGCCGTTCTGGTCCTGCAGGCGGAACTCCGGGGCGGCTTTGCCAACGGCCGGCGACTCGGCGGCGCGGGCGCCCCCCGCGAAGAGCAGGGCGGCCAGCGCTGCGGAACCGGCCAGTCGGAAGGCTGCGATCATGCTGATTCTCCTGAACCGTGAGGGGGTGCCGGTACGGCCCGCCGGCCGCTAGCATACTGGCCGGGCCGACCCTTCAGAAGACATCGCCGCCCCAGGGAGGGTTCCGCTTGTTCCCGTCCGTCATGCCCCGTCGCAGCCCGTCGCCGCGCATCGCGCTGGTGCTGCCCGGCGGCGGGGCGCGCTCGGCCTACCAGGTCGGCGTGCTGAAGGCGATCGCGGGCTGGCAGCCGGCCGGCGCGCCGCTGCCCTTCCGGGTGCTCTGCGGGACCTCGGCGGGCTCGATCCTGGCGGCGGGCCTCGCCGCCTATGCGGCGCGCTTTCGCGGCGGCACCGCGATGCTCGACCGGGTCTGGCGCGGCTTCCACGTCGGGCAGGTCTTCCGGGTGGACCGACCGACCATGCTGCGCACCGGCCTGCACCTCATGCTGGCCCTCGCGTCCGGCGGCTTCCTGCTCACGCCGCCCCGCTCGGTCCTGGACACCACGCCGTTGCGCCGCCTGCTCGAATGGCGGATCAACTTCGCGCGCATCCGCCAGTCCCTCGACGCCGGCCACCTCGACGCGCTGGCCATCACCGCGACCAGCTACACCAGCGGCGAGTCCGTATCGTTCGTGCAGGCGGGCCTCGGCTTCGAGCCCTGGGCGCAGGCCGGTCGGCGCGGCGTGGCCGCGGAGCTCGGCCTCGACCACCTGATGGCGAGCGCGGCGGTGCCGTTCCTGTTCCCGTCGGTGACCATGGAAGGCGACCACTACGGCGACGGCGCGATGCGGCAGGTGACGCCGCTGGCCCCGGCCCTGCGCCTCGGTGCGGACCGGATCCTCGTGGTCGGCGTGCGCGAGGCCGGGCTCGCGCCGCTCGGCGCGGAGATCGCCGGTCCGCCGAGCCTCGGCCAGCTGTTCGGGTTCATGCTCGACACGCTGTTCATGGAGGGCCTGCAGGCCGATCTCGAGCGCCTCGAGCGGACCAACGAGCTGCTGAGCCGCCAGCCGGCGCGGGCGAGCCTCGGCTTCCGGAGGGTCGAGCCGCTGGTCCTGCTGCCGCGTGCCGACCTGTCCGCGGTCGCGCTGCGCCACGCGCGCGAGCTGCCGCGCAGCCTGCGCACGCTGCTGCGCGCGATGGGGGCCTCGCACTCGGCCGGAGGACAGCTGACCTCCTACATGCTGTTCGAGTCCGGCTACACCCGGGCCCTGATAGAACTCGGCCGGCGGGACGCCGAGGCGCGCCGGGAGGAGATCACGGAATTCCTCGCGGCGCAGGGCTCCGCCTCAGACGAGGAACAGGCTGCCGAGGCCCAGTAGCGCGGCGAAGCCGACCACGTCGGTGATCGTGGTCAGGATCACGCCGCCGGCGAGCGCCGGATCGATGCGCAGCCGCTTCAGGGCGAGCGGGATCATCACCCCCGCGACCGCGGCTGCCGCGAGATTGATCAGGATCGCGGCGAAGATCACCGCCGCGATCGTCCACTGGTCGAACCACAGCCAGGTGGCGACCGCCACGACGACCGCCCACAGCAGCCCGTTCAGGGCGGCGACGCCGAGCTCCTTGAAGAACAGCCAGCGCGCGTTCGACGGCTGAACCTGGCCGAGGGCGATCCCGCGGATGATCAGCGTCACGGTCTGGGTGCCGGCGATGCCGCCCATGCTCGCCACGACCGGCATGAGCACCGCGAGCGCCACCACTTGGTGGATGGTCGCCTCGAACAGGCCGACCACCCAGGCCGCCACGAACGCCGTCACCAGGTTGATGCCGAGCCACAGCGAGCGGCGCTGGACGCTGCGCCGCACGCCCGCGAAGACGTCCTCCTCGTCCTCGAGGCCGGCGGCCGCGAGCATGGGGTGCTCGGCCTGCTCGCGGACCACGTCGAGCACGTCGTCGATGGTCACGCGCCCGAGCAGCCGGCGGTTCTCGTCGACCACCGCGGCCGACACGAGGTCGCGGTCCTCGAACAGCCGCGCGACCTCGCCGGCCGGCGTCGCGGCGCCGATGCCGCCGACGTCGCGCTCCATCACCTCGCTGACCGGGTCGTCCTCGCCGGAGGTCAGGAGACGCGTGACCGGCAGCGCGCCGAGGTACTGGTCGTGGCGATCCACGACGAACAGGCAGTCGGTGCGCTCCGGCAGCTCGCCGCGCATGCGCAGGTAGCGCAGCACGACGCCGACCGTGACGTCGGGGCGCACGCTGACCGTGTCGGTGTTCATCAGCCCGCCGGCGCTGTCCTCCGGGTAGCCGAGCACCGTGGTCAGGCGGACACGGTCCTGGTGGTCCATCGAGCGCAGCACCTGGCGGGTGACCGCCTCGGGCAGCTCGGCCAGCAGGTCCGCGAGGTCGTCCACGTCGAGGCCCTCGGTCGCGGCCACGATCTCGTGGGTCTCCATCTCGCGCAGCAGCTCGGCGCGGACGTCCTCGGCGAGCTCGACCAGCACGTCGCCGTCGAGCTCCGGGTCGACCAGTTCCCAGGCCAGCTCGCGCTGCGGGGGCGGCAGCGACTCGAGCAGGCCGGCGATCTCGGCGGGGTGCAGCGCGTTGATCATGCGCCGCGCGCCGCGCAGCGTGCCGGCGGCGAGCGCCTCGCGCAGGGCCGCGAGCCGCGCGGCGCGGTCGGGGCGTGGCGCCTCGGGGCGGGCGTTCATGACGCCCGGCTCAGGCGCGCGGCTGCAGGCCGGTATGGCGCGTCAGCACCCCGGCGTGGCGGGTGGAGAAGTGGGCCGCGAGGCGCTCGACGAGGTAGACGGAGCGGTGCTGGCCGCCCGTGCAGCCGATCGCCACCGTCAGGTAGCCGCGGTTGCCGCGCTCGAACTCCGGGATCCGGGCCTCCAGGAAGCGGACCAGGTCGGCGAACAGCGTCTCCACGGCAGGGCTCGCCTCGAGGAAGCGCCGTACCTCGGGCGAGCGGCCGTCGAGCGCGGCGAGCGCCGGCTCCCAGAACGGATTGGGCAGGGTGCGCGCGTCGAAGACGAAGTCCGCGTCGCCGGGAATGCCGTGCTTGAAGCCGAAGGACTCGAAAAGGATCGACAGGCGGTCCACGCGCCGCTCGTCGACGCGCTGGCGAATCAGGTCGCGCAGGGCGTGGATGCTCATGGCCGAGGTGTCCACCGCCAGGTCGGCGGCGTCCGCCAGCGGCAGCAGCACCGCGCCCTCGCTCGCGATCGCATCGGCGAGGCTCTTCCCCTCGGTCGCGAGCGGATGGCGGCGCCGGGTCTCGGCGTAGCGGCGCAGCAGGACGTCGTCGGCCGCGCGCAGGTAGATCAGCTCGCAGCGCAGGCCGCTGCGGCGCAAGTCGGCGAGCAGGGCGGGGACGGCGGCGAGCTCGCCGGGCCGGTTGCGGGCGTCGAGGCCGATGCCGATGCGCTGGTACTGCGCCTCGCCCTGCCGGAGCGCGTGTGCGACGAGCGACTGCAGCAGCGCGGCGGGGATGTTGTCGATGCAGAACCAGCCGAGGTCCTCGAGCATGTTGAGCGCGACGCTCTTGCCCGAGCCCGACAAGCCGCTGACGACGACGAGCCGCATCTTTGCACCCGCGCGGGCCGGTCCGGGCGCAAAGGCCCGGCCTCAGCGGCCGCGCGTGACCTCCGCCGCGTGGTGGTCGGTCAGCTTTTCCTTGTGCTTCTTGACCATGCGGTCGAGCTTGTCGGCCAGCGCGTCGATCGCCGCGTACATGTCGCCGTCAGAGCCGATCGCGTGGATCTTGGCGCCGCTCACCCCGAGGGTGGCCTCGGCCTTGTGCTCAAGCTTCTCCACGGTCAGCACGCAGTGGACGTCGATCACCTGGTCGAAATGCCGGGCGATGCGGTCGAGCTTCTTCTCGACGTAGCTGCGCAGCGCCGGGGTGACGTCGATGTGGTGGCCGGTGAGGTTGAGCTGCATGGTGTTCTCCTTTCGTGTCGGGTCCCGGCCGCCGCTCAGCCGACCGGGACGCGCCGCCGGTCGCTCGATGAGCCGATGCCGAGCGCCTCGCGGTACTTGGCCACGGTCCGGCGCGCCACCTGCACGCCGTCCTGGGACAGCAGGTCGGCGATCCGGCTGTCGGACAGCGGCTCCGCCGGATCCTCCGCCGCCACCAGCTTCCTGATTTTGGCACGGATCGCGGTGGAGGACACCTCGGCGCCGCCGTCGCCGGCGACGTGGCTGGAAAAGAAATAGCGGAACTCCAGCACGCCGCGCGGCGTGTGCATGTACTTGCCGGTCGTGACGCGCGAGATGGTGGACTCGTGCATCTCGACGGTCTCGGCGATGTCCTTCAGGACCATCGGCTCCATCGCCTCGTCGCCCCGCTCGAGGAAGGCGGCCTGCCGCTGGACGATCGCCCGGGCGACCTTGAGCAGCGTGTCGTTGCGGATCTCGAGGCTGCGCAGCAGCCAGCGCGCCTCCTGCAGCTGGGTGCGCAGCACGGCGTGGTCCGCGCCGCGGCTGACCAGCCCGGCGTAGCCCTCGTTCAGGCGCACCCGCGGCAGGGCCGAGGGATTGAGCTCGACCTGCCAGCCGCCGGCCGTCCGGCGCACGAACACGTCCGGCACGACATATTCCGTGTCGGAGCGCTGCAGGACCGAGCCGGGCCGGGGGTGGCAGCCGCGCACCAGCAGCAGCGCCTCCTCCAGTTCTTCGGCGGTGCAGGCCAGCTGGCGGCGCAGGACGGCGTAGCCCTGGTCGGCGACCAGCTGCAGGTGGTTGCGCGCGATTTCGCGCGCCCGGCCGAGCCCCGGGGTGGACGGGTCGAGCTGGGCCAGCTGCAGGTCCACGCACTCGGCGACCGAGCGTGCGCCGACGCCGGCCGGGTCGAAGGCCTGGACGATGCCGAGCACTGCCTCGATTTCCGCTTCCGAGGCCTCGATCTCGGGCGCGAGCGTGGCGGCGATGTCCGCCAGCGAGTCCGTGACGTAGCCGTCGTCGTTCACGGCGTCCACGATCGCGCGCCCGATGTCGCGCTCGCGCTCGCCGAGCGGCGCGAGCTCGAGCTGCCACAGCAGGTGATCGGCGAGGGTCTGGCCCGACTCGTCGGCGACCTCGAGCGCGCGGTCGTCCGGGCCGCCGGCCCACGGCGCGTCCGAGGTCGCCGCGGTCGGCTCGGGCCAGTCCTCGCCGACCTCGACGACCGGTTCCTCCGGCCCGGCGGCCGGCTCCCCCGGGTCGTCACCCGGGTCGGCCGCGGTGTTCGCCATCTCCTCGAGCGGCGAGAGGCCCTCGTCGTCCTCGTCCGTCTCGAGCATCACGTTGCTCTCGAGCGCCTCGCGGATCTGCGCCTGCAGGTCGAGGGCGGTCAGCTGCAGAAGGCGGATGGCCTGCTGCAGTTGCGGCGTCATGGTCAGCTGCTGGCCTAGCCGCAGCTGCAGGGTGGGCTTCATCATGCGGGCGAGGCGCGCGGTCCCGGCGGCGAAATGGCCGGCCTAGAGCCGGAAGTCCTGGCCCAAGTAAACCTCCCGGACCTGCGGGTTGGCAAGGATGTCCTGCGCAGTTCCTGAAGCGAGGATGGCGCCCTGGTTGACGATGTAGGCGCGGCCGCAGATCCCGAGTGTTTCCCTCACGTTGTGGTCGGTGATCAGCACCCCGATGCCGCGATCCGCGAGGTGGCGCACGATCCGCTGGATGTCGTTCACCGACAGCGGGTCCACGCCGGCGAATGGCTCGTCGAGCAGGATGAAGGCCGGGTCCGCGGCGAGCGCACGGGCGATCTCGACGCGGCGTCGCTCGCCGCCCGACAGGCTCATTCCGAGGCTGTCGCGGATGTGTGCGATGTGCAATTCCTCGAGCAGTGTCTCGAGGCGGGCCTCGCGTGCCTCCTCGTCGAGCCCGGCCCGCGTCTCGAGGATCGCCAGGATGTTGTCGGCGACCGTCATGCGCCGGAACACCGAGGCCTCCTGCGGCAGGTAGCCGAGGCCGCGGCGCGCGCGCGAGTGCATCGGCAGGCGGGTGACGTCCTCGCCGTCGAGTTCGATCCGCCCGCCGTCGCAGGGCACGAGGCCGACGATCATGTAGAAGGCCGTGGTCTTGCCGGCGCCGTTGGGGCCGAGCAGGCCGACGACCTCGCCGCTCGAGATCTCGATCGTGAGGTCGGCGACGACCGTCCGCTTGCGGTAGGTCTTGACCAGGTTCAGGCCGCGCAGGGTGCTCACGGGCCGTCCGTCTCGCGCGGGGGCGGGGGGCGCGGCTGGATGGTGATCCTGACCGGCTGCCCGCCCTGGTCGGCGGCCTCCGCAAGCACCCGCTGCTCGCGGAGCCCGTACACGAGCCGGGTGCCGGAGATCTCGTTGCGGCCGTCCGAGAGCCAGGCGTCGCCGCTCAGCCGGACACGCTGGCTGCCGAGGTCGTAGTCGATGCGCTCGGCGCGCCCCTCGGCGAGCCGGCCGTCCTGCTGCTGCCGGAAGCGCGCCGGGCTCCCGGCCACCTCGGCGCCCTCGATCTCGTTGTTCACGAAGCGCACCGACGCGCGGTCGCTCTCCAGCCGGCCGTCCGCGACGCTGATCCGCACGCTGCCCTCGAACAGCCAGCGGCTGTTCTCGAATTCCAGGCCGGTGGCGGTTGCCTGCTCCGCCTCGACCCGTGCGTCGCCCTGGGTGATGCGCACGTTGCGGAACACCAGCACGCTGTTCCGGTAGTCGAAGTCGCTGGAGTCCGCCTCGACGGTGATCGGCAGGCTGCGCTGGTCGTCCGCGGCGCAGGGCGCGGGCGCGAGCGCCAGCGCGGCGGCGACGAGCGCCGGCCACGATGCGGCTGGGCTAGGGATTGAACCGGCCATTGACCGCGGATTCTAGCCGCAGGGTCTCGCCCTTCAAGTCGGCCCGCAGGCCGCGCGCGCGAAGCACGTGTCGCCCGAAGTCGAGTTCCACGTCCTCGCTCGTGGTCGCGACCTGGGCGAGGCTGTCGAAGGACAGTCGCTGGCTGCGCAGCACGGCCGTCGAGCCGGGAGCCTCGCCGTCGCCGGCGAGGCGCACGTTCCCTTCCAGTTCGAAGGTGGTGGCCTCGCGATCGAGCGCACCGCGATCCGCGGTGACGTGCCAGCGCCGGGCCGGCTCGGCGACGTAGTCGAGCACCACCCGCTCGAGCAGCACGCGCCCGGCGTCCGGATCCTCGACCGCGCGGTCGGCGGCCAGCTCGAGGCTGACCTGCCCATCGGCGCCGAACTCCGTCACCGTGGCGTCGCGCAGGTAGTAGCGCGGAGGCTCGGGCGCGCCGGCCGGGCGCAGCGCGTCGTCGGGCTCGCCGGGACCGAGCAGCAGCACCGCGAGCGCGAGCAGCGCGACCAGCAGGAGGATCCGCGGAATCAACGGGCCGGCTCCGTGCGTGCCGCGAGCAGCCAGTCGCAGAACTCGCGCACCGCGCCGGCGCCACCGGGGCGGCGCGTGACGTGGCGGGCTGCGGCGAGGACTTCCGGCTCGGCGTCGGCGACCGCGGCCGGCAGGCCCACGGCGCGCAGCAGCGGCAGGTCCGGCGCGTCGTCCACCAGGCAGGCGCAGTCGCCGGGCGCGACCTTCAGCCGCGCGAGCAGCGCCTCGAGCGCCGCGCCCTTGTCCTCGACGCCCTGCAGCACCTCGGTGACGCCGAGCTCGCGCATGCGCAGCGCGACGGCGGGGCTGCTGCGCCCGGAGATCACGGCGACCGAGACGCCCGCGGCGAGCAAGCGCTTGATGCCGTAGCCGTCGCGGACGTGGAACGCCTTGAGCGCCTCGCCCCCGTCGCCATACCAGAGACGGCCGTCGGTCAGCACGCCGTCCACATCGAGCACCAGCAGCGCGACCCGCCGGGCGAGCGCGCGGTCCGGCGCGGTCACATCACCCCCGCGCGGAGCAGGTCGTGCACATTCAAGGCTCCGACCAGCCGCCCGTCGGCGTCCACGACCAGAAGCCCGGTGATGCGGTGCTGCTCCATGAGCCTGACCGCCTCGGCCGCGAGTTCCTCGGGCGCGATGACCTTGCAGCCGCGCGTCATGACCTCGCCCATGGTCGTGCGGTGGACGTCGACCTGGCCGTCGAGGGTGCGCCGGAGGTCGCCGTCGGTGAAGATCCCGAGCACCCGGCCGTCGCCGTCGGTGATCGCGGTCAGCCCCAGCCCCTTGCGCGACATCTCCAGCAGCCCGGCCGACAGCGTGGTGGCCTCGCCGACGGCCGGCAGGTCGGGGCCGCGGCGCATCACGTCGCCGACCCGCAGCAGCAGCCGCCGGCCGAGCCGTCCGCCGGGGTGCGAGCGAGCGAAGTCCTCGGGCGTGAAGCCACGCTGCTCGAGGAGCGCGACCGCGAGCGCGTCGCCCATCGCCAGCGCCGCGGTGGTGCTGGCCGTCGGGGCGAGGTTGAGTGGGCAGGCCTCCTCGCCGACGCTGACGTCGAGGTGCACGTCGGCCTCGCGGGCGAGGGTGGAGCCGGGCCGGCCGGTCATCGCGACGAGCGGCACGGCCATGCGCTTGATCAGCGGCAGTATGGTGAGCACCTCGCCGGTCTCGCCGGAGTTCGACAGGGCCAGCACCGCGTCCTGCGGCGTGAGCATGCCGAGGTCGCCGTGGCTCGCCTCGGCCGGGTGCAGGAAGAAGGCGGGCGAGCCGGTGCTGGCCAGCGTGGCGGCGATCTTGCCCGCCACGTGCCCGGACTTTCCCATGCCGGTCACCACGATCCGGCCGCGGCAGGCCAGGAACAGCGCGCAGGCGCGCACGAAGTCGGGGCCGAGGCGGTCGGCGAGGCTCGCCACCGCGCGGGCCTCGATGCCGAGCGCCCTGCGCCCGGCCTCCAGCAAGCGGGAGTCGTCCGTCGGCGTCATCGCGCGGGGCTGTCCTGGCGGCGGGGCGGTGTCGCGATGATACACCGCCCTCCTGGTGGCCGCCGCCGCTGGCCCGGCGTGGCTGGTTTCACTACCATCCGCCTTCCCGACTCCCAGGGACATCCCGATGAATGCTCATGAAGTGAGGCGCCGGATCGAGGCGGCGCTGCCCGGCGCGGAGGTCGACGTGCGCACGGACGACGAAGTGCACTTCGAGGCGACCGTCGTCGCGTCGCAGTTCGAGGGGCTCAGGACGCTCAAGCGCCACCAGCTCGTCTACGCCGCGCTGGGCGCCGCGGTCGGCGGCGAGATCCACGCGCTGTCGCTGGATACGCCGACGCCCGCGGAACGCGCGGCCCGCGGCGGGCGCTGAAGATGGACCGGTTCACCCTAGAGGGCGGGCGTGCGCTCGCGGGCGAGGTGCGCATCTCCGGCGCCAAGAACGCGGCGCTGCCGATCCTCGCCGCGGCGCTGCTGCCGCGCGAGCCGGTCCGCATCGGCAACGTGCCGAAGCTGCGCGACGTGTCCACGATGATCCAGCTGCTCGGCCAGCTGGGCGCCGGGGTCGCGACGGGCGCGCACGGCGAGATCGAGGTGGATCCGCGCGGGACCAGCAATCTGGTGGCGCCCTACGAGCTCGTGAAGACCATGCGGGCCTCGATCCTGGTGCTCGGCCCGCTGCTGGCGCGCCACGGCGCGGCGGACGTGTCGCTGCCGGGCGGTTGCGCCATCGGCGCCCGGCCCGTCAACCTGCACGTCGAGGGGCTCAAGCGGCTCGGTGCGGAAATCGAGATCGAGGGCGGCTACATCCGGGCGCGCGCCAGCCGCCTGCGCGGCGCACGCATCGTGCTCGACACCGTGACCGTCACCGGCACCGAGAACCTCATGATGGCGGCGACCCTGGCCGAGGGCCGGACGATCATCGAGAACGCGGCGCGCGAGCCGGAGGTC
The DNA here is from genome assembly GCA_964406445.1 of uncultured Steroidobacteraceae bacterium. Lineage (GTDB taxonomy): Bacteria > Pseudomonadota > Gammaproteobacteria > Steroidobacterales > Steroidobacteraceae > SG8-30. The sequence continues at coordinate 26,303 of CAYORU010000020.1, read as the reverse complement.
GTGGACCTCGCGAACTGCCTCGTCGCCATGGGCGCGAAGATCGCGGGGGCCGGCACCGACACGCTGGTCATCGAGGGGGTCGAGCGCCTGCACGGCTGCAGCCACGAAGTCGTCGCAGACCGGATCGAGGCGGGCACCTACCTGGTCGCGGCGGCGATCACGGGCGGGCGGGTCCGGGCGGAGCGGGCGCGCGCCGGGCACCTCGACGCGGTCATCGCGAAGCTGCGCGAGGCCGGCGCGGAGGTCCGCGTCGGCGAGGACTGGATCGAGGCGGACATGCGCGGCCGGCGTCCGGCGGCGGTGGATCTCCGCACGGCGCCGCACCCGGGCTTCCCGACCGACATGCAGGCCCAGTTCGCGGCCCTCGGCACCGTCGCGGACGGCGTCGGCACGGTGGTGGAGACCATCTTCGAGAACCGCTACATGCACATGCTCGAGCTGCGCCGGCTCGGCGCGGACATCCGCATCGAGGGCCACACGGCGATCATCCACGGCGTCCCGCGGCTGTCGGGCGCGCCGGTGATGGCGACGGACCTGCGCGCCTCGGCGAGCCTGGTGCTCGCGGGGCTCGTCGCCGAAGGCACCACCGAGATCCAGCGCATCTACCACATCGACCGCGGCTACGAGCGCATCGAGGAGAAGCTGGGCCAGCTCGGGGCGGCCATCCAGCGGGTGCGCTAGGGGGCGGGACGGTCCGCTACGACGTCGCGGCGGCGCGGGCCGGCCGCTCCACCACGCCGACCCGCAGGGTCAGCTCGCGCGGCGGCCCCTCGAACGGCGGGCCGCGGCGCAACGTCACCCGCGCGGCCTTCCCGGGCTCGAGCGCCGCGATCCGCGCCAGCAGGTCCTCCGCGCCGGCCAGCGGCGCGCCGTCCACCTCGGTGATCACGTCGCCTGGCTGGATGCCCTCGGCCGCGGCCGGGCCGCCGCGGTAGACGGCGGTCACCACCACCGAGCCCTCCGGGAATCCGAACTGCCGCGCTTCCTCGGGCTTGAGCGACTGCGGGCGGATGCCGATCCAGCCTCGCACCACCCGCCCCTCGCGCAGGATCGCGGCGACGACGCCGCGCACGAGGTCCACCGGGATCGCGAAGCCGATGCCCTGGATGCCCGCGTTGCGCGCGATGACGGCCGTGTTGATGCCGACCAGCTCGCCGGCGGCGTTGACGAGCGCGCCACCGGAGTTGCCGAAGTTGATGGCCGCGTCGGTCTGGATGAAGTTCTCGAAGGTGGACACGCCGAGCCGCCCACGCCCCGTGGCGCTGACGATGCCCGAGGTGACCGTCTGGCCGAGACCGAGGGGGTTGCCGATCGCCAGCACGGGCTCGCCCACCCGCAGCCGGTCGGAGCGGCCGAGCGGCATCACGGGCAGGTCCGGCAGCTCGATGGCCAGCACCGCGAGGTCCGTGTCCGGGTCGATTCCCACCAGCCGCGCCGGGGCCTCGCGTCCGTCGCGCAGCTGCACGCTGATCTGCGTGGCGCTCGAGACGACGTGGTAGTTGGTGACGACGTGGCCCTGCGGGTCCAGCACGACGCCGGAGCCGAGGCTGCGGTCCACCCGCTCGCGGTAGTCGGTCCAGAGGTCGCCGAACAGCTGCGCGAGCTCGGGCGGCAGGTTGCCGACCCGGGGGACGCGCACCACGCGTTCCGTGTAGATGTTCACGACCGCCGGCGCGGAGCGGTCCACCGCGTCCGCGTAGCTCGGCAGCGCCGGGCCGGCGGCGCTGGCCGGCGCTTCGGCCGCCGGCGCGTCTGCGACCGGCGCGTCTGCGGTCTCGGGCGTCCTGGACTCCGCGGCCTCGGGCCGCGCCTCCTGCGCCGCCGGCTCGGGCGGCGGGCGCAGCCAGGCGAACAGCAGGGCCGCGCACAGGCCGAGGGCGACCCAGGGTGAAACCCAGCGGACCCACCGGGCGAAAGTCTTCATGTCTGCGGGACTGGAGTCGCTTGCTGCGGAGGGGTGCACTGCATGATCGGGCGCGCTTTCGGCGTGTATAATGCGCGTTCCGCCAAAGGAACGAAAACGGTGCCGCCCGGGTCCCGGCGCGCGGCGCCGGCGCCGGTTGTGTGCCCGAGACGAGAGACGAGGGTGACCCGATGAGTGAACAGGTGGACAAGGGGCGGCGCCAGCTGCTGACTGCAGCGACCGCATTGACCGGCGCCGTGGGCGTCGGCTTCGTCGCAGTGCCGTTCCTGGCTTCCTGGAAGCCGAGCGCCCGCGCCCGCGCGCTCGGCGCGCCCGTCTCGGTGGACATCAGCAAGCTCGAGCCGGGCGCCCTGATGAAGGTGGAGTGGCGCGGCAAGCCCGTCTGGGTGCTGCGGCGCACGCCCGAGATGCTCGCGCGGCTCGAGGGCATGGACGACCGGCTGGCCGATCCGCAGTCCGAGATCTCCGAGCAGCCGGCCTACGCCCAGAACGCCGCGCGCGCAGTGAAGCCCGAGTTCCTGGTGATGCTCGGCGTGTGCACCCACCTCGGCTGCGCGCCGCTCGACCGCTTCCGCAAGGGCGACCCGGAACTCGGCGCCGACTGGCCGGGCGGCTTCTACTGCCCCTGCCACGGGTCGCGCTTCGACCTCTCGGGCCGCGTGTTCAAGGGCATGCCGGCGCCGACCAACCTGTCGGTGCCCCCGTACACGTTCGTTGACGACAACCACATCCTGGTCGGCGAGGACCAGGCGAGGGCTGCATGATGGCAAACGAGGCTGCTGCCGCCGCCAACGGAGGCGGCCGGAACAGGTCGCTGCTGGGCTGGGTGGACGAGCGCTTCCCGCTGACCCGCCTGTGGAACGAGCAGTGGGGCCAGTACTACGCGCCGAAGAACCTCAACAACTGGTATCTCTTCGGCTCGCTGTCGCTCGTCGTGCTGGTGATCCAGATCGTCACCGGCATCTTCCTGACGATGAACTACAAGCCCTCGGCCGCCGAGGCCTTCGGCTCCGTCGAATACATCATGCGCGACGTGGAGTGGGGCTGGCTGATCCGCTACATGCACTCGACCGGCGCCTCCGCGTTCTTCGTCGTGGTGTACCTGCACATGTTCCGCGCGATGCTCTACGGCTCCTACCGCAAGCCGCGCGAGCTGCTGTGGATCTTCGGCATGCTCATCTACCTGGTGCTGATGGGCGAGGCCTTCTTCGGCTACCTGCTCCCCTGGGGCAACATGTCCTATTGGGGCGCGCAGGTGATCGTGTCGCTGTTCGCGGCCCTGCCCGTGGTCGGTCCCGACCTGGCAGAGTGGATCCGCGGCGACTTCTTCATCTCCGACATCACGCTGAACCGCTTCTTCGCGCTGCACGTGATCGCGCTGCCGCTGGTGCTGGTGTTCCTGGTGGTCGCGCACCTGCTCGCGCTGCACGAGGTCGGGTCGAACAACCCCGACGGCATCGACATCAAGAAGAACAAGGACGCCAACGGCAACCCGGTCGACGGCATCTGGAGCCACCCGTACTACACGGTCAAGGACCTGATGGGCCTGGCCGCGTTCCTGGTGCTGTTCGCGGCGGTGATCTTCTTCGCCCCGACGATGGGCGGGCTGTTCCTCGAGAAGCCGAACTTCGAGATGGCGAACCCGCTGCAGACGCCGACCCACATCGCGCCGGTGTGGTACTTCACGCCGTTCTACGCGATGCTGCGCGCGGTGCCCGCCTTCTTCGGCACCCAGGTCTGGGGCGTGCTGGTGATGGGCGCCGCCGTGCTGATCCTCTTCTTCCTGCCCTGGCTCGACCGTTCGCCGGTCCGGTCGATCCGCTACCGCGGCCCGATCTACAAGGTGGCGCTGGCCCTGTTCGTGGTCTGGTTCGTGATCCTCGGCTACTGCGGGCTGAAGCCGGCCGTGGAGCCCTACAAGACGCTGTCCGTGCTGGGCACGATCTACTACTTCGCGTTCTTCCTGCTGATGCCGTGGTACTCGCGCATCGACAGCCACAAGCCCGCGCCGGCGAGGGTGACCTACCATGCGCACTGACCTGACCGCCCTGCTCGTCGCCGTCCTGCTGCTGCCGGCGCCGGCGCTCGCGGCCGAAACCGGCGTCGCGCTGGACCGGGCCGGCACGGACATCCACAACCAGGCTTCGCTGCAGCGCGGCGCGCGAAACTTCGTCAACTACTGCATGGGCTGCCACTCGGCGGAGTACATGCGCTGGAACCGCATGGCCGCGGACCTCGGCATCTCCGAGGAAGTGCTGGAGCGGGAGCTGATGTTCGCCGGCGGCTCGCCACACGACGCCATGAAGACGGCCATGCCCGCCGGTCTCGGCGAGACCTGGTTCGGCAAGGCGCCGCCGGACCTCTCGCTGATCGCGCGCGCGCGCGGCACGGACTACCTCTACACGTTCCTGCGCGGCTACTACGCCGACCCCGGCCGGCCGATCGGCGTCAACAACACGGTGCTCGCCAACACCGCGATGCCGCACGTGCTGGCCAACCTGCAGGGCGTCCGCCAGCCCCGCTACGAGCTGCGCAGCCTCGAGGGCGGCGGCACGGAGCAGGTTCTCGTCGGCTTCGAGCCCGGCACGCCGGGCGAGCTCAGCGAGGCGGAGTACGACGAGTTCGTGCGCGACACCGTGAACTTCCTCGACTACGTCGGCGAGCCGGTCAAGGCGAAGCGCGAGCGCATGGGCGTGTGGGTCGTGCTGTTCCTGCTGGTCTTCTGGGTCCTGGCCTGGCTGCTCAAGCGCGAGTACTGGAAGGACGTGAAGTGACCCGGCGGAGGGCCCGCCGCGGCGGGGGCGGACGGCGGGGATGAGCGCGCCGCCGCCGCAGAGCTCGCGGCGACCCTACCTCGTGCGCGCGATGCACGAGTGGATGTCGGACAACGGGCAGACGCCGCACCTCGTGGTCGACGCCACGCTCGAGGGCGTCGAGGTGCCGTCCGCCTACGTCAAGGACGGCCGCATCGTCCTGAACGTCAGCTGGTCGGCCACCCAGTCGCTGCGCCTCGGCAACGATTTCATCGAGTTCTCCGCCCGGTTCGGCGGCGTGCCGCACTCGGTGCGCGTGCCCGTCGCCGCCGTGGCCGGCATCTACGCGCGCGAGACGGGGCAGGGCATGCTGTTCCAGGGCGACGACTCGCCGCCGCCGGAGCCGACCGCGCCGAACGGCGGGTCGACGTCGGATACCGGGAAGCGGCCGAAGTTGAGGGTGGTGAAGTAGGCGGAAGCGGTGACCAGTGACCGGTGACCGGTGACCGGCCAAACCAGGCCGCGCCTCTGATCGAGGACTCTGGCCGATCACCGATCACCGATCACTTTCTCTCACAGACTGAACGCCCCCTTCACCACCCGGCAGCGCAGATCCCCGGCCGCGCACTCCACCTCCACGAGGTCGAAGCGCGCCGCGCGCCGCGCGAGGGCGGGTTCGCTCGCCAGCAACTCGCGCGCGGCCCGCACCCATCGCGCACGCTTGCGCCGGGTGACGCTTTCGGCCGCGCTGCCGTAGTCCGCGCTGGCGCGGTAGCGCACCTCGACCAGCGCGAGTGTCTCGCCGTCCAGCGCGACCACGTCGAGCTCTCCGCGGCGGCCCCGCCAGTTCCTCGCGAGCAGCCGATAGCCGAGGCCCTCGAGGTCGCGGCAGGCCGCGTCCTCGGCCGCGCGCCCCGCCACGAGATGTGGGGCGGCGCCGGCCACCGTCAAGGTCCGCCAGGCAGGCGCTCGAGGCGGCCGCGGGCGATCCGCCCGAAGTCGAGCTCGCGCTGGATGCGGCCGTCGCCGCCGAGCTTCAGCCGGCCGGTCAGGCCCGGCACCGGAGTGGCGAAGGGCGATCGGCGGCGGGTCAGTTCCGCGCCGATCGCGTAGGCGTCGTAGCCGAAGGCGAACAGCCGGTCGGTGGAGGCCGAGCGGCGCGGCCACAGGCGGTCGGCCTGCTCGCGCAGCAGCGCGGCCGGGCCCGCCACGTCGAGCACCCAGGGCATGTCCGGGATCACCACGCCATCCAGGTCCGGCGTGCTGGTGGCGCCCGGGTCGAACACGTCCGAGGTGGCGTAAACCGGCAGCGTGCCGGCGTAGTTGAACCGCAGCTGGGTGCGGATCAGCCGCCCGTCGGTGGGCTGCCCGGCGAAGAAAATGAAGCCGACGTCGGCTCGCGGCGCGGCGCCGGCCGGCCCGGGGCGGATGCCCAGCAGCTCGGTCAGGATCTGCTTGTAGTCGGTGGTGCCCGGCGCGTACACGCGCCGGTCGAGCAGGCGGCCGCCGAGCGCGGCGAACTCCTCGGCGAAGGCATTGAGCACGCGCTGGCCCCACTCGTTGGCTGGACCGAGCGCGACGCCGGCCGAGCGGCCGTCGGCCAGCGCCCGGCGCGCGGCCTGGCGGGCCTCGTCCTCGGGGGAGAGCGCGAACTGGTAGAAGCGCGGCGGAGCAGCAACGCCCTCGGGCAGGAAGTTGAGCGCCAGCGTCGTCACCCGGCCGTCGGCCATGGCGGCCACGTCAGCCACGTTGCCGCGGGTCAGCGGCCCGATCACGAGGCTCGCACCGCCCGCGATCGCCTCGAGGTAGGCAGAGCCCGCGTCGCCGGAGGCGACGTCGATCAGCACGACGCTCGGCCGCGAGCCGGCCGGCAGCTCGTAGTAGGCCGAGAGGAAGCCGTCCCGGATCATCCGCCCGGCTTCGCCGGTCCGGCCGGACAGCGGCAAGAGCAGCGCGACACGCGCACTCGGCTCGAGCCCGGCCGTGTAGCGCCCGACGAGCTCGCTCCAGACGCCTTCGTTGGCCGGATGCGCGGGGTAGCGTCGGCGCCAGTCCTGCAGGCGCGAGCCGGCGCCCGCCGCGATCGCGGTGGCGTCGGCGCTGATCCGGCCGAGTTCCATCCAGCCCGCCACCAGCGGATCCGACCCCGCCGGGGGCTTGATGTCGGCGCCACGCCGGGCCGCCGAGGCGAGACCGTCGAGGATGAGCCGCTGGTTGGCGAGCCGCGGCTCGCCGCCGGGCAGCAGGCGCTCGCGGGAGCCCAGGGTCGCGACGGCGGCCGGCAGCAGCCCGAGCGCGAACTGGGCGCGCGCGCGCGTCGCCAGGCCGGCCGCATCCTGCGCCGCCTGGCCCTGGTCCAGCAGGGCGAGCGCGCGCTTCGGCTCGTTGCGGGACAGCGCGATCTCGGCCGCGACCCGCGCCCGCTCGCGGTTCTCCGCGTCGGCGAGCGGCGTCACGAGCCGCGCGAGCGCGCGCTCCGCGGCGTCGGGCTGCGCGGCCGACAGCCACGCCGCCGCGGCCTTGAGCCACAGCCCGTTGGCGCGCTGCGGCGCGGCGGTGGTCGCGGCTTCCTCGTAGGCACGCGCCGCGGCGAGGGCGTCTCCGCGCTCCGCCAGCCTGGCGGCGCGTTCCTCGGCCGCGGCGCCGGGCGGCGCCCGCAGGCTCTCGAGCGGCTGGCAGGCGGCGAGGGCGGCGGCGGCGAGCAACAGCGCAGGGCGCAGGGCGGTCGTCAGGGATTGCATCGGTCGGGCCCCTTGGCGACGATCTGGCGGCCGCAGGGGCCGAAGGGGAGATTATAGTGACCAGCGCAGGACGGCTTTACGTCGTCGCAACCCCGATCGGCCATCTCGGCGACGCCTCGCAGCGCATGCGGGACACCCTTTCGGCCGCGGCCGTGGTCGCGGCCGAGGACACGCGCTACACCGGCCGGCTGCTCGCGATGCTCGGCATCAGGGCCAGTCTCGTCTCGCTGCACGAGCACAACGAGCGCGAGCGCGTCGCGCAGCTGCTCGCGCGGCTCGCGGCGGGGGAGGACGTCGCGCTCGTGAGCGACGCGGGCACTCCGCTCGTGAGCGACCCGGGCTTCATGCTGGTGAGGGCGGCGATCGAGTCCGGGATCGAGGCGGTGCCGGTGCCCGGTCCCTGCGCGGCGATCGCCGCGCTGTCCGTCGCCGGCCTGCCGACGGATCGCTTCTGCTTCGAGGGCTTCCTGCCGGCGCGCGCCGCGGCGCGGCGCGGGCGGCTTGAGAGCCTCGCGCGCGAGGCGCGCACGCTCGTCTTCTACGAGTCGCCGCAGCGGCTCGCGGCGAGCCTCGCGGACATGGCAGCGGCATTCGGCGGGGCGCGGCGGGCGGCCGTCGCGCGCGAGCTCACCAAGGCCCACGAGACGGTCTACCACGGCGACCTCGGGGATCTGGCGCGGCGCGTGACCGAGGACGCGAACATGAGCCGCGGCGAGCTGGCCGTCGTGGTCGAGGGCGCGGCGGACCCGCCGCCGACGGCCACGGAGGAGATCGATCGCGTGCTTGGCGTGTTGCTGTCATCCATGCCGGCCTCCCAGGCCGCGGGGCTCGCCGCCGAGCTGACCGGCGCACCGCGCAACGATTGCTATCGGCGCGCCGTCGCGCTCGCCACCGGCGGCGCTTGAACCCGGCCGGCCTAGGCCCTATGGTGCCAGCGGGAGTCGGCCAGGCAGCCGCCGTTTTCCTTCGGGAAGCGGAGGAAAGTCCGGGCTCCACAGGGCGAGGCGCCAGGTAACGCCTGGGGGGCGTGAGCCCACGGAAAGTGCAACAGAGAGCAGACCGCCCAAGCGCGCGAAAGCGCGACGGCAAGGGTGAAACGGTGCGGTAAGAGCGCACCGCGCCGGCGGCAACGTCGGCGGCACGGCAAACCCCGCCTGGAGCAAGGCCAAATAGGGAAGCACGCGGCCGCGAGGCCGCAGCGCGTGGCCCGCGCGCGCTTCCGGGTAGGCCGCTTGAGGTGCGCGGCGACGCGCATCCCAGAGGAATGGCTGTCCACGACAGAACCCGGCTTATCGGCCGACTCCCACTTTCTCCCCCTTTTTGCCCGCCAGGGCCGCGCTGCGCGCCGCGACAGCCCATTGTTTCAGCGTTCACGCGAACTAAGCGATGTAAGTCGCTGATTTACGTCAGCCTGCCCAGGCCGATTCCGCGCCTCAAGGTTCGGCCATAAGTCTCTGAGCCTGAACAAATTTTTTTGCTGCCGGCCGTTGACCGGAGGTCCTCTGCTGCCTATAGTGGCGGCGAGTGGGAAAAAGTGGGAGGAAATGGGACAACGTCCCATGTGCGGGGAATGTTTCGCGGCGCCAACAAGGTCACCCTCGACACGAAAGGCCGGATGGTCATGCCGACCCGCTACCGGGAACGGCTGGCCGAACGCTGCCAGGGCCGGCTCGTGGTCACGGTCGACCGCGACCAGTGCCTGCTGGTCTACCCGCTGCCCGACTGGGAGGAGATCGAACGCAAGCTGATGCGGCTGCCGACGCTCAACGAGCAGGCGCGGCGCCTGCAGCGCCTGATGGTCGGCCATGCGTCCGACGTCGAGCTCGACGGCCATGGCCGCGTGCTGCTGCCGCCGAAGCTGCGCGAGTTCGCGCACCTCGACCGCAACGCGATCCTGATCGGGCAGGGCTCCCGCTTCGAGCTGTGGGACGAGCAGCGCTGGGACGAGCGGCGCGACCAGTGGCTGCAGGCCGAGGACGGCGGCGAGCTGCTGCCGCCGGAGCTCGGCTCGCTGTCGCTTTAGCCGCCGTGCCAAGCGGCGAGGGCGCTGGCGGGAGCCGCGAGGCACCGCACGTGCCGGTGATGCTGGACGAGGTGCTCGTGGCGCTCGCGCCGCGGCCCGACGGTTTCTACGTGGACGCGACCTTCGGGCGCGGCGGTCATGCGGGGGCGATCCTCGCGCGGCTTTCGGACAAGGGGGCCTTGCTGGCGATGGATCGTGATCCCGAGGCCGTGGCGGTGGCGCGCGAGAGGTACGACCGCGACCCGCGCGTGACCGTGGTCCAGGCCCCGTTCTCGCGGCTCGGCGCGACGGTCGACGCCTGCGGCCGCAAGCCCGACGGCATCTTCCTCGACCTCGGCGTGTCCTCGCCCCAGCTCGATGCCGCTGCGCGTGGCTTCAGCTTCCTGCGCGACGGTCCGCTCGACATGCGCATGGACCCGGGCGGCGGCGAGAGCGCCGCCGCGTGGCTGGCTCGCGCCTCCGAGCGCGAGATCGGCGCCGTCGTCGCCTCGCTCGGCGAGGACCGCTTCGCGCGGCGCATCGCGCGGGCGATCGTCGCGGCGCGTGCCGAGGCGCCGATCGTCACGACCGGCCGCCTCGCCGGGATCGTCGCCGCCGCGGTGCCGACCCGCGAGCCGGGCAAACACCCCGCCACCCGCACCTTCCAGGCGCTTCGCATCCACGTCAACCGCGAGCTCGAGGAACTCGACGCGGTGCTGCCGCAGGCGGTCGAGCGGCTAGCCGCGGGCGGCCGGCTCGCCGTGATCAGCTTCCATTCGCTGGAGGATCGCCGCGTCAAGCGCTTCCTCAGGCGCGAATCGCAGGACGACCCGGCCTGGGCCGGCATGCCCCTGGTGCCGCCCGGCGCGCGCGCGCGACTGATGCTGGTCGGCAAGGCGACGTTTCCCTCGGAGCACGAGTGCGCGCGCAACCCGCGCGCGCGAAGCGCGGTGCTGCGGGTGGCCGAGAGGCGGGCCGCATGATCCCGCGGCGGCTCGCGATCCTGGCCGTGCCCCTGCTGTGGCTCGCGGTGCTCGGCTCGGCGGCCGGCGTCGTCTACGTGCGCCACGAGGCGCGCGCGCTGTTCGTCGAGCTAGAGGCGCTGTCCGCCGAGCGCGACCGGCTGAACATCGAGTGGGGACAGCTGCAGCTCGAGCAGAGCGCCTGGTCCAACCACGGCTTCGTCGAGCGGGTGGCCAGCGACAAGCTGCGCCTCGTGCTGCCGCAGCCGGCAGAAGTGCGGATCGTCACGCCATGAGGAAGCGGCCCGGCACGGCCGAGATGGACGCGGCCCGGTTCAGGGTCCGCGCCCGGCTGGTGGTCGCCGTGCTGGCCGCGGTCGCGGTGGCGCTCGGCGCGCGGGCCCTGCAGCTGCAGGTCCTCGACCAGCAGTTCCTCGCCCGGCAGGGCGACATGCGCTACACGCGGGTCGCGAAGATCCCGGCGCATCGCGGCGGGATCGTGGACCGCTTCGGCGAGCCCATCGCGGTCAGCTCGCCCGTCGACACCGTCTACGTGAATCCGCAGGAGCTCGCGCAGGCGCCCGACGAGATCCCGCGCCTGGCCAAGGCCCTGAAGCGCGATCCGCAGTGGCTCGCGCAGCGGGTGACGAGCAATCTGGACCGGCAGTTCCTGTACGTGGCGCGGCACATGGACCCGGCGGAGGCCGCGCGGGTGCGCGCGCTCGGCGTGCCCGGCACCTACCTCATGCGCGAGTACAGGCGCTACTACCCCAACGGCGAGGTCACCGGCCACGTGCTGGGGTTCACGAACCTCGACGACGTCGGCCAGGAGGGGCTCGAGCTCGCCTTCGACCAGTCGCTCGCCGGGATCGACGGCCGCAAGCGCGTCATCCAGGACGGCCGCGGCCGCATCATCGAGAACGTCGAGAGCATCAGCGCGCCGCGCCCTGGCGAGGCGCTCAAGCTGTCGCTCGACCTGCGCATCCAGTACCTGGCGTACCGCGACCTGAAGTCCGCGATCCGTCGCCACCGCGCCCGCGCGGGGTCGGTGATCGTGCTCGACGTCCACACGGGCGAAGTGCTGGCGATGGTCAACCAGCCTTCGTTCAATCCGAACGACCGGGCGCAGTACGAGGTCGCGCGATACCGCAACCGCGCGGTCACCGACATCATCGAGCCCGGCTCGAGCATCAAGCCCTTCGTGCTGGCGGCCGCGCTCGCCTCGGGCCGCTACCGCACCGACTCGATCGTCGATACGAGCCCGGGGATGGTGCGCGTCGGCGTGAAGACCATCCAGGACAAGCACAACCTCGGCGCCGTCAACCTGTCCGCGATCCTGGCGCGGTCGAGCAACGTCGGCATGGCGAAGATCGCCCTGGGCCTCGAGCGCGAGCAGCTGCACGGCACGCTGCGCGAGCTCGGCTTCGGCTCGGTCACCGCGAGCGGGTTCCCCGGCGAGTCGGCGGGCCTGCTGCCCGGCGCGGAGCAGTGGCGGCCGATCGGCGTCGCGACGCTCTCCTACGGCTACGGGATGTCGGTGACCCCGCTGCAGCTCGCGCAGGCCTACGCCACGATCGGCGCGCTCGGCGTGCGCCGGCCCGTGACGTTCCGCAAGGCGGCGGGTCCCGTCGAAGGCGAGCGCGTCCTCGACGAGCGCGTCGCCCGCGACCTGATCGGGTTGCTCGAGGGCGTGGTGACACCGGACGGCACCGGGCTCAAGGCCGGGGTGCCCGGCTACCGCGTCGCGGGCAAGACCGGCACCGCCTGGAAGGCGGTCGGCGGCGGCTACTCGACCGACAAGTACCTCGCGGTGTTCGCCGGCCTCGCGCCGGCGAGCCGGCCGCGGCTGGCCACGGTGGTGCTCATCGACGAGCCGGGCGGCGCGCTCTATTACGGCGGCGACGTGGCCGCGCCGGTGTTCTCGTCGGTCACGTCGGGCGCGTTGCGGCTGATGGGCGTCGCGCCCGACGACCTGTCGCGCGTCGCGCCCGCGACCACGGTCGCCCAGGTGCAGCCGTGACCGCCGCGGGCGCCAGGCTCGACGCGCTGCTCGAGGGTCTCGCGGCCGCGCCTCGCGTCGCGGTCACGGGCCTCGCGCTCGACGCGCGGCGGCTGCACGCGGGCCAGGCCTTCGTGGCGCTGCGCGGCAGGACTTCGCACGGGCTGGACTTCATTGCGCAGGCGGTGGCGCGCGGCGCGGCCGCGGTGCTCTGGGATCCGGCCGAAGGCCGCTCGCCGGAGGGCCTGCCTGCGGACCTGACGGCGGTCGCGGTGCCGGGCCTGCGCGGCCGCCTCGGAGAGATCGCCGCGCGGCTGTACGGCCGGCCGGCTGACCGCCTCTCGGTGGCTGGCGTCACCGGCACCAACGGCAAGACCACCTGCGCCTGGCTGCTCGCGCTGGCGAGTTCCCGGCTAGGACGCAGGGCCGGCTACCTCGGCACGCTGGGCGCCGGGCTCCCGCCGGCGCTCGAGGAGACGACCCACACGACGCCCGACGTGCCGGGCCTGCATGCCGCGCTCGCGCTGGTCGTTTCGCTCGGCGCCGAGCGCGTGGCGCTCGAGGTGTCCTCGCACGCGCTCGACCAGGACCGGCTGGCGGGCGCGCCGCTCGAGATCGCGGCGTTCACCAACCTGACCCGCGACCACCTCGACTACCACGGCACGCTCGAGGCCTACGCCGCGGCGAAGCGCCGAATCTTCGCGCTGCCCGGCCTGCGCCGCGCGGTGATCAACGTCGGCGACCCGGTGGGCCTCGGCTTCGCGCGCGGGCTGCCGGCGGGCGTCGAGCTCACCGCGGTGAGCGTGGGGCGCGGCCCGGAGGTCCCCGCGGCCCGCCGGCTGCGCGTCGCGTCCGTGGACGCCGGTCCGCGCGGGCTGGCGCTGTCGATCGAGGGCGACTTCGGCGCCCGCCGCCTCGATTCGCCGCTGCTCGGCCACTTCAACGCGGAGAACCTCGCGGTCGTGCTCGGCATGCTGCTGGCCTGGGGCCACGACGTCGACGCGGCGCTCGGGGCGCTCGCGTCCTGCGCGGCCCCGCCCGGGCGGATGGAGTCCTTCCGCGCCGGCAGCGGCGCGCTCGCCATCGTCGACTACGCGCACACGCCCGACGCGCTCGCCAAGGTGCTCGAGGCGGCCCGCCGCCATGCCCGCGGCCGCCTCGCCGTGGTGTTCGGCTGCGGCGGCGAGCGCGATCCCGGCAAGCGCGCGCCGATGGGCGCCATCGCGGAACGCCTCGCCGACCGGGTCTTCGTCACCGACGACAACCCCCGTGGCGAGGACCCCGAGGCCATCGTCGCCGCCGTGCTCGCGGGCATGTCGGCGCCGGCGCGGGCCTGGATCGAGCGCGACCGCGCGGCCGCGATCGCCGCCGCGCTCGCCGAGAGCGCGGCGGGCGACGTGGTGGTCGTGGCCGGCAAGGGCCACGAGCGCGTCCAGGTCGTCGGTCGCGAGGCGAGGCCGTTCAGCGACCGCGAGTGCCTGATCGCGCTCGGCGCGGAGGCCGCATGAAGCGCACGCTCGCGTCGTTCGCGGCGGCCGCAGGCGCCCGGCTGGTCGGCGAGGACCGCGCCTTCGGCGTCGTCTCCACGGATTCGCGCACGATTCCCTCCGGGGCACTGTTCGTCGCGCTGCGCGGCGAGCGATTCGACGGGCACGACTATGCGGCGGCCGCGGCGGAGCGTGGCGCGGTCGCCGCGCTGGTCGATCGGGAACTGGACCTGCCGGTGCCGCAGCTGATCGCGGCGGACACCCTTGTGGCGCTGTCCGCGGCGGCGGCCGCCTGGCGTGCGGGCTTCGACATCCCGGTCGTCGGCGTTGCCGGCAGCAACGGCAAGACCTCCACCAAGGAGATGGTCGCGGCGGTCCTGGCGCGGCGCGGCCCGGTGCTGGCGACGCGCGGCACGCTGAACAACCACATCGGCGTCCCCCTGACGCTGTTCGGCCTCGGCGCGGAGCATCGCGCCGCCGTGATCGAGCTCGGCGCCAACCATCCCGGCGAGGTCGCGGCGCTCGCGGCGCTGGCGCGGCCGACGGTCGGGCTCGTGACCAACGCCGGCGCCGAGCACCTCGAGGGCTTCGGCACGCTCGACGGGGTCGCGCGCGCGGAGGGCGAGCTGTTCGAGGCGCTGGGGCCGGGGGCCACCGCCGTGATCAATGCGGACGACGCCTACGCCGGGCTCTGGCGCGACATGGCGGGCGCGGCGCGGATCGTGACCTTCGGCACGGGCGCCGCGGACCTCCGCGCGCGCGAAGTCCGGCTGTCGGTCGAGGGTGGGCGCTGGTCGACGAGCTTCGTGCTCGACACGCCGGCGGGCACCGCGCAGCTGCGGCTCGCGCTGCCGGGCGCGCACAACGTCGCGAACGCGGCCGGCGCCGCGGCCGCGGCCATGGCCTGCGGTGCCACGCTGGAGCAGGTCGTCGACGGCCTCGCGCGGGTCGAGCCGGTCGCGGGCCGGCTGCAGCTGAAGGCGGGCGCCGCGGGCGCCTGGATCGTGGACGACTCCTACAACGCCAATCCGAGTTCGGCGATCGCCGGTCTCGACGTGCTGGCGGCCCTGCCCGGCGAGCACTGGCTCGTGCTCGGCGAGATGGCCGAGCTCGGCGAGCACGCCGGCGCCGCACACGAGCAGGTCGGCCGGCATGCCCGCGAGACCGGAGTCGCGCGGCTCGAGGCGATCGGGCCAACCACGCCGCGGGCCGTCGCCGCCTTCGGCGCGGGCGGGCGCTGGCACGCCGATGCCGACTCGCTGGTCGCCACGCTCCGGCCTGCGCTGCGCGAGGGCGTGACCGTGCTGGTCAAGGGATCGCGGATCAACCGGCTCGAGCGCGTGGTCGACGCGCTCGCGCCCGCGCCGGCGCGTGCAGCCGGCGCGACGCACTGAGGGGACCGCGGATGCTGCTCGATCTCTTCGCCTGGCTCACCGACTACTACGGCGGCTTCCGCGTCTTCGGCTACCTGACGCTGCGCGCGATCCTGGCGGCGCTCACCGCGCTCGCGATCTCGCTGGTGGTCGGTCCGCCGATGATCCGCCGGCTCGCCGAGAAGCAGATCGGCCAGGTGGTGCGCAGCGACGGCCCGCAGACGCACCTCGGCAAGCGCGGTACGCCGACCATGGGCGGCACGCTGATCCTGGTCGCGATCGCCGCGAGCACGCTGCTGTGGTCCGACCTCGGCAACCGCTTCGTCTGGATCGTGCTGCTGGTGACGCTGGCCTTCGGCCTGATCGGCTTCTACGACGACTACCTGAAGCTCGTGATCCGCGACCCGCGCGGCCTCGCGGCGCGCTGGAAGTACTTCTGGCAGTCGGTCGCCGGCCTCGGCGCCGCGATCGCGCTGTGGACGACCGCGGCCACGCCCGCCGAGACCTCCCTCTACGTGCCGGTCTTCAAGGACGTGGTCCTGCCGATGGGCGTCGCGGCCTACGTCCTGTTCACGTACTTCGTGATCGTCGGCTCGAGCAACGCGGTCAACCTCACCGACGGCCTCGACGGCCTGGCGATCATGCCCTGCGTCATGGTGGCCGGCGCGCTCGGCGTGTTCGCCTACGCCACCGGCAACGTCAACTTCGCGGGCTACCTGCAGATCCCCTACGTGGCCGGGACCGGCGAGATGCTGATCTTCGCCGCGACCATCGTCGGCGCGGGCCTCGGCTTCCTGTGGTTCAACACCTATCCGGCGCAGGTGTTCATGGGCGACGTCGGCGCGCTGGCGCTCGGCGCGGCGCTCGGCGTGCTCGCCGTGATCGTCCGGCAGGAGATCGTGCTCGCGATCATGGGCGGCATCTTCGTGCTGGAAACGGTGTCCGTGATGCTGCAGGTCGGCTCCTTCAAGCTGCGCGGCAAGCGCATCTTCCGCATGGCGCCGATCCACCACCACTTCGAGCTCAAGGGCTGGGCCGAGCCGAAGGTGATCGTCCGCTTCTGGATCATCTCCTTCGTGCTGGTGCTGGTCGGGCTCGCGACCCTGAAGGTGCGCTGATGGCGACGCGCGACAGCCCCGGCCAGGCGGCTTCCGGCGGTCCGGTCAGCGTGATCGTGGGCCTGGGCCGCACCGGCGTCTCCTGCGCCCGCCACCTCGCCGCGCGGGGACACGAGCTGCGCGTCACCGACTCGCGGGCGACGCCGCCCGGCCTCGCCGAGCTGCGGCGCATCGCCCCCGGCGCGAGCCTCTCGCTCGGCGGGTTCGACGAGTCGCTGCTCGAGGGCGCGGACCAGGTCGTGGCCTCGCCGGGCGTGTCGCTGCGGGAGCCGATCCTCGCGGCCGCCGTCGCGCGCGGCCTGGACGTCGTCGGCGACATCGAGCTGTTCGCGCGCGAGGCGACCGGCCGGATCGTCGGCATCACCGGCACCAACGGCAAGAGCACCGTGACGACGCTCGTCGGCGAGATCGCGGAATCGGCCGGCCTCGACGTGCGGGTCGGCGGCAACATCGGCCGGCCGGCGCTCGAGCTGCTGGCCGGCGAGCCGGCCGAGCTGTACGTGCTGGAGCTGTCCAGCTACCAGCTCGAGACCACCCGTTCGCTCGGGCTCGCCGCCGCGACGGTCCTCAACCTCAGCCCGGACCACATGGACCGCTACGCCGACCTCGCCGAGTACGGCGCGGCCAAGGCCAGGATCTTCGACCAGTGCGCGCTCGCCGTGGTCAACCTCGACGATCCGATCGCGAGCCGCATGGCGCGGCCCGGCCAGGCCACCGCGGGCTTCAGCCTCGTGGACGAGGCGGCCGAGTACGCGCTGCGCGAGCTGGCAGGCGCGCAGTGGCTGGTCGGGCGCGGCGAGCCGCTGCTGCCGCTGCGCGACCTGCGCATCGCCGGCCTGCACAACGCCGCCAACGCGCTCGCTGCCGTCGCGCTCGCCGATGCCGTCGGCATCCCGCGCGCCGCCTCGGTCGCCGCGCTCGAGCACTTCCCGGGCCTTCCGCACCGCGCGCAGGTCGTTGCCGAGGCCGGCGGCGTGCGCTACGTCGACGATTCCAAGGCGACCAACGTCGGCGCGGCGCTCGCCACGCTCGCCGGCCTGCCCGGGCCCCTGATCCTGATCGCCGGCGGCGACGGCAAGGGCCAGGACTTCGGCCCGCTCGCCGCGCCGCTCGCCGGCCGGGTGAAGCTCGCGCTGCTGATCGGCCGCGATGCGCGCGCGGTGGGCGCCGCGCTCGCGGGCGTCTGCCCGGTGCGCTACCTCGCGACGCTGGAGGAGGCGGTCGCCGAGGCCCACGCGGCGAGCGCGGCGGGCGACACCGTGATCCTCTCGCCGGCCTGCGCGAGCCTCGACATGTTCCGCGACTACGCCCACCGGGGCGAGGTCTTCGCCGCCGCCGCGGCCCGGGTGGCCGCGTGAAGGCCGCGGCGCTCGCCTACTCGCGCTCCGCCGGCCGCCAGCAGCGGCTGGTCATCGACCCGGTGCTGGTCTCGGCCACGCTCGGGCTGCTGCTGGTCGGGCTGGTGATGGTGGCCTCCGCGTCGGTCAACATCGCCGACCGGGTCGCGGGCGAGCCGCTGCTGTTCCTCGAGCGGCAGGCCCTCTCGGCCGGCCTCGGGATCGCCTGCGCGATCGCGCTGCTCGCCGTGCCGATGGCCGTGTGGGAGCGCGCCGCGCCGCTGCTGCTGCTCGGCGCCTTCATGCTGCTGGTGCTGGTGCTGCTGCCGGGCATCGGCCACGAGGTCAACGGCAGCCAGCGCTGGATCCGCGTCGGGCCGGTCAACTTCCAGCCCTCGGAGCCGGCCCGCGTGATGCTGCTCGCCTACGTGGCGGCCTACGCGGTACGCCAGCAGGAGGCGCTCGCCAGCTCGTGGCAGGGCTTCGTCAAGCCCCTCGCGGTGCTCGCGGTCGCGGCCCTGCTGCTGCTGCTGGAGCCGGATTTCGGCGGCGCGGTGGTGCTGCTCGCGACGGGCACGGTGGTGCTGTTTCTCGCTGGCGCGCGCTGGCGCGACTTCCTCGGGGTCGCGGCGCTCGGCCTGTGCGCGCTCGCGCTGCTCGCGCTGTCCTCGGACTACCGGGTCCGCCGGCTCAAGACCTTCACGGATCCCTGGGCCGATCCCTTCGACAGCGGTTTCCAGCTGACCCAGTCGCTGATCGCCATTGGTCGCGGCGAGTGGTTCGGGGTGGGCCTGGGCTCGAGCGTGCAGAAGCTCTTCTACCTCCCCGAGGCGCACACCGACTTCGTTTTCGCGGTGCTGGCCGAGGAATTCGGCTTGCTCGGGGTAGTCGGCCTGCTGGTGCTGTTCCTGGCGCTGATCCTGCGCAGCTTCCGGCTGTCGCGGCTCGCCGCCGAGGCCGGCATGCCGTTCCACGCGCTGATGGCCGCGGCTTTCGGCACCTGGCTGTCGCTGCAGGCCTTCATCAACATCGGCGTGAACATGGGCCTGCTGCCGACCAAGGGCCTGACCCTGCCGCTGCTCTCCTACGGCCGGACGAGCTTGCTGGTGACACTCGCCTGGATCGGCGCGCTGCTGCGCGTGCACCACGAGGTCGCGGTCTCCGGACGCGTGCCGATGGAACGCGGGGGCCCGCCATGAGCGCCCCGGTGCTGATCATGGCCGGCGGCACCGGCGGCCACGTGTTCCCGGCGCTCGCGGTCGCGCGCGCGCTGCGCGACGCCGAGCGCGAGGTGGTGTGGCTCGGGACCCGCCGCGGCATCGAGGCGCGCCTGGTGCCCGCGGCCGGCATCCCGGTCGAGTGGATCGAGATCGAGGGCCTGCGCGGAGGCGGCGCGGCGCGCTGGCTGACCGCGCCGCTCCGGCTGCTGCGCGCGGTGCTCCAGGCGCTCGCGGTGCTGCGCCGGCTGCGTCCCGGCGTGGTGCTCGGCTGCGGCGGATTCGTTTCCGGGCCGGGCGGCGTGGCGGCGTGGCTGACCCGCACGCCGCTCGTCATCCACGAGCAGAACGCGATCGCCGGCATGACCAACCGCTCGCTGGCCCGGCTCGCGACCACGGTCGCGGAAGCCTTCGCGGGCAGCTTCGGGCCCGGGCGGCGCAGCGTCGTCACCGGCAATCCGGTGCGCCGTGAGATCGAGGCGCTGCCCGCGCCCGCGGTGCGCTTCGCGGCGCGGACGGGGCGACTGCGGCTGTTCGTGTTCGGCGGCAGCCAGGGCGCCGCCGCGCTCAATCGGCTCGTGCCGGAGGCGCTGGCGCTGATGCCCGAGGACCGGCGGCCCGAGGTGCTGCACCAGGCGGGCGCGCGCGGCGCTGATGAGACGGCCGCGCGCTACCGGGAACTCGGGGTCGCGGCGGACGTGCGGGCGTTCGTGGACGACATGGCCGGCGCCTATGCGTCGGCCGACTTCGCCGTCAGCCGCGCCGGGGCGCTCACGGTCTCCGAACTCGCGGCCGCCGGCCTCGGCGCGCTGCTCGTGCCGTTTCCTGCCGCGGTCGACGACCACCAGACCCGCAACGCCCGCTGGCTCGAAGAGGCGGGCGCGGCCGTCACCTGCGCCGAGTCGTCGCTGACCGCCGCCCTGCTCGCGACGCGCCTGGAGCAGATGCTCGGCGGCGGCCGCGCCGGCCTGCTCGCGATGGCCGAGGCCGCGCGCTCGCGCGCGGTGCCCGAGGCGGCCGCGCGGCTCGCGGCGCTGTGCCTCGCGGCCGAGGAGGCACGGCCGTGAAGGACCGCATGCGCCGCATCCACCGCATCCACTTCGTCGGCATCGGCGGGGCCGGCATGGGCGGCATCGCCGAGGTGCTGCTGAACCTCGGCTACGACGTGCAGGGCTCGGACCTCAAGGGCAACGCGGTGACGCGCCAGCTGGAACGGCTCGGAGCGCGCGTCTTCACCGGGCACGCGGCCGGCAACGTGGATCGCGCCGACGTGGTCGTGGTGTCCTCCGCGGTGCCCGCCGACAACCCGGAGCTCGTCGCCGCGCGAGAGGCGCGCCTGCCGGTGGTGCAGCGGGCCGAGATGCTCGCGGAGCTGATGCGCTTCCGCCAGGGGATCGCGGTCGCCGGCACGCACGGCAAGACCACCACGACCAGCCTGGTCGCGAGCGTCCTCGCCGCCGGAGGCCTCGACCCGACCTTCGTGATCGGCGGGCAGCTGAAGAGCGCCGGCAGCAACGCCCGGCTCGGCGCGGGCCGCTGGCTGGTCGCCGAGGCCGACGAGAGCGACGCGTCGTTCCTGCACCTGCAGCCGGTCATCGCCATCGTCACCAACGTCGACCACGACCACCTCGGCACCCACGGCGGCGACTTCGGGCGCCTCAAGCAGAGCTTCGTCGAGTTCTTGCACAACCTGCCGTTCTGGGGCCTCGCGGTGCTCTGCGGCGATGACGCGGAGACGCGCGCCCTGATTCCGCAGGTCGGGCGGCCGGTGCTCACCTACGGCCTCGGCGAAGACAGCGACCTGCGTGCGTCGGCGCTGAGGCGCGACGGCCGCCGCACCCACTTCGAGGTGCTGCGCGCCGGCCGCCCGGCGCTGCCGGTGACCGTCAACCTGCCCGGCACCCACAACGTGCTGAACGCGCTCGCCGCCATCGCGGTAGGCCTCGAGCTCGAGGTGCCCGACGAGTCGATCCGGTCGGCGCTCGCCGGCTTCGAGGGCATCGGCCGGCGGCTGGAGCGGATCGGCGAAGTCGAGACCGCGCGCGGCCGCGTCGAGATCGTCGACGACTACGGCCACCACCCGACCGAGATCGCCGCGACCCTCGAGGCGATCCGCCAGGGCTGGTCGGGGCGGCGCGTCGTGCTCGCCTTCCAGCCGCATCGCTACACGCGCACCCATGAACTCATCGACGACTTCGCGCGCGTGCTCTCGGAGGCGGACGTGCTGCTCGTCACCGAGGTCTATCCCGCCGGCGAGGCGCCGATCGCCAACGCCGACGGCCGCGCGCTGTGCCGCGCGGTGCGCTCGCGGGGCCGCGTGGAGCCGGTCTTCGTCGAGTCCGTCCAGCAGCTGCCCGGCGCGCTCGCCTCGGTGATCGAGGACGGCGACCTGGTCGTGACCATGGGCGCGGGCAGCATCGGGGCCGCCGCCCGCGAGCTGCCGGCGGGCCTGGCCGCGGGAGGTGGCGCATGACGCTCGCGCTCCCGGCGGCGGTCGAGGCCCGCGTGCGGCGCAACGAGCCGATGTCGCGCCACACGACCTGGCACGCCGGCGGGCCGGCCGACGCGTGGTACGTCCCGGCCGACCTCGCCGACCTGTCGACCTTCCTGCGCGAGCTGCCCGCCGAGGTGCCCGTCACCTGGGTCGGGCTAGGCAGCAACCTGCTGGTGCGCGACGGCGGGATCCGCGGCGTGGTGATCTCGCTGCACGGCGCGCTGAACGGCCTCGAGCGGGTGGGCGAGACCACGCTTCGCGCCGAGGCCGGCGTGCCCTGCGCGCGGATCGCGCGCCAGTGCGCGCGCTGGGAGCTGGGCCCGGCGGAATTCTTCGCCGGCATCCCCGGCACGCTCGGCGGCGCGCTCGCGATGAACGCCGGCGCCTGGGGCGGCGAGACCTGGCGGCAGGTGGTCGAGGTCGAGACCGTGGATCGCGGGGGCGTGCTGCGCCGGCGCGCGGCGGCCGAGTACCAGACGGGCTACCGCCGCATCGTCGCGCCTGCGGCGGGCGAGTGGTTCGTGGCCGCCACGCTCGGCTTCGCGCGCCACTCCGGCGGAGGCGCCGAGGCGATCAAGTCGCTGCTGGAGCGCCGGCTCGCCACCCAGCCGATCGGGGCGTGGAGCTGCGGCTCGGTGTTCACCAATCCGCCCGGGGACCACGCTGCGCGCCTGATCGAGTCGGCCGGCCTGAAGGGCTTCCGGGTCGGCGACGCCGAGGTCTCGACCAAGCACGCCAATTTCATCGTCAACCGCGGCGAGGCGCGCGCCGCCGACCTCGAGGCCGTCATCCGCCACGTGCAGGAGACGGTCGAGCGGGTCCACGGCGTGCGGCTGCATCCGGAGGTGCGCATCGTGGGGGAAGCCGCATGAGCCTGCTCAGGTCCGCCGGCGTCGCGTTCCGCCGCGTGGGCGAGGCCCGGGAGTTCGGCCGCGTCGCCGTCCTGCTCGGCGGCCGCTCGGCCGAGCGGGAGATCTCGCTGCTGTCGGGCCGCGCGGTGCACGCGGCGCTCGTGCGCCGCGGCGTGGACGCCCGGCAGGTCGACCCGGCGGACGTCCCGATCGCGACGCTCGCCGCCGGGTTCGATCGCGTCTTCGTCGCGCTGCACGGTCCGGGCGGCGAGGACGGCAGCGTGCAGGGGGCCCTCGAGTGGCTCGGGCTGCCGTACACCGGCAGCGGCGTCCTCGGCTCCGCGATCGGCATGGACAAGCTGCGCACCAAGCAGCTGGCGATCGCCTGCGGCGTGGCGACGCCGCCGTTTCGCTTGCTCGCCACGGCCGACGATTGCCGCGCCGCGGCGGCCGAGCTCGGACTGCCGCTCGCGGTGAAGCCTGCCACCCAGGGCTCGAGCGTCGGCATGTCGCGCGTCGAGCGCGAGGCGGACCTGCTGGACGCCTGGCGCAGCGCGGCCGCGCTCGACCCGGTGGTCATCGCAGAGCCCTGGATCCGCGGGCAGGAGCTTACCGTCGCGGTGCTGCAGGACGAGGCGCTGCCGGCGATCCGCATCGAGACGCCGCGCAGCTTCTACGACTACCAGGCGAAGTACTTCGCCGACGACACGCGCTACCACATCCCCTGCGGGCTGCCGGACGACGCCGAGCGCGCGCTCAAGGGCGCGGCGCTCGCCGCGTTCCGGGCCGCCGGCGCGCAGGGCTGGGGACGCGCCGACTTCATGCTCGGGGACGACGGCGTGCCGATGCTCCTCGAGATCAACACGGTTCCCGGCATGACCGACCACAGCCTCGTGCCGATGGCGGCGCGCGCGGTGGGCATCGATTTCGACGAGTTGTGCTGGCGGGTGCTCGAGACCAGCTTCGCCCGCGAGCGGGCCTGAGGAGGGAACGTTGTTCGAGCTGCTGAAGCGTGGCAACCGCCGCAAGGCGCCCGAGGGGCGGCGCCTCGAGCTGCCAGAGCTCGACTGGCGGCGGATCGCGCAGCTCGCGGCCGCGCTCGCCGCGGTCGTCGGCTTCGCCAGCCTGCTGTCGATCGGCCTCGACCAGCCCGTCAAGCGGGTCCTGCTCGAGGGCTCGTTCCAGCGCGTGTCGCCGGTGGAGGTCGAGCAGGCCGTCCGGCGCAGCATCGCAGGCGGCTTCGTGACCGCGGACCTCGACCGGCTGCGCGGCGGAATCGAGGCGCTCGCCTGGGTGGACCGCGCGCGCGTGCAGCGCCGCTGGCCGGATTCGCTCGCGGTCGAGGTGGTCGAGCAGATCCCGGCCGCGCGCTGGGGCGACGACGGCCTTCTCAACACGCGCGGCGAGCTGTTCGTGAGCGGCGCGCGCCACCTGCCGCCGGAGCTCCCGCGCCTGGACGGGCCCGCCGGCACCGAGGCCGCGGTCGCCAAGCGCTACCTCGCGGTGCAGGAGCGCCTCGCCGAGCAGGGCTTGCGTCTCTCGGCCCTGAGCCTAGACCCGCGCGGGGCCTGGGACATCGTGCTCACGAACGGCGTGACGGTGCGCCTGGGCCGCCGCGACGTCGACGCGCGCATGGAGAGGTTCCTGCGGGTCGCCGCCGAGGTCATCGCCGGGCGCGCGGCGGACATCGACCACGTGGACATGCGCTACTCGAACGGATTCTCGATCGGCTGGCGCGCCGGCGCCGGAGAGCGCGGCGGGCGCGCGGCAGCGGCCAGGACAGCACCCCAGGAAGCGGACACAGATGCCTAAGCGCACGGATCGCAATCTCCTCGTCGGGCTCGACATCGGCACCTCGAAGGTGGTGGCGATGGTCGGGGAGCTGCACGCCGACGGCAGCCTCGAGGTGATCGGACTCGGCTCCCACCCGTCCCGCGGGCTGAAGAAGGGCGTGGTGGTGAACATCGACTCGACCGTGCAGTCGATCCAGCGCGCCGTCGAGGAAGCGGAGCTGATGGCGGGTGTCGAGATCCGCTCGGTGTACACGGGCATCGCCGGCAGCCACGTCCGCAGCCTCAACTCGCACGGCATCGTGGCGATCAAGGACAAGGAGGTCGCTAGCGGCGACGTCGCGCGCGTCATGGACGCCGCGCAGGCGGTCGCCATCCCGGCGGACCAGAAGATCCTGCACGTGCTGCCGCAGGAATTCATCATCGACGGGCAGGAGGGCATCCGCGAGCCGATCGGCATGTCGGGCGTCCGCCTCGAGGCCCGCGTGCACATCGTCACCGGCGCGGAGAGCGCGGCGCAGAACATCGTCAAGTGCGTGCAGCGCTGCGGCCTCGAGGTCGAGGACATCGTCCTCGAGCAGCTGGCCTCGAGCTTCGCGGTGCTGACCGACGACGAGAAGGAACTCGGCTCCTGCATCGTCGACATCGGCGGCGGCACGACCGACATCGCGGTCTTCTCCGGCGGGGCCATCCGCCACACGGCGGTGATCCCGATCGCCGGCGACCAGGTCACCAACGACATCGCGGTCTCGATGCGCACGCCCACGCCGTACGCGGAGGAGATCAAGATCCGCTACGCCTGCGCGCTTTCGCAGCTCGCCAACCCGGACGAGACCATCGAGGTGCCGACCGTCGGCGACCGCCCGCCGCGCCGCCTGGCGCGGCAGACCCTCGCCGAGATCGTCCAGCCCCGGTACGAGGAACTGTTCACGCTGATCCGCGACGAGCTGCGCCGCTCCGGCTTCGAGGAGGCCGTGGCGGCCGGCGTCGTGCTCACGGGCGGCAGCGCCAAGATGGAGGGCGCGGTCGAGCTCGCCGAGGAGATCTTCCACATGCCGGTGCGGCTCGGCATGCCGCAGGGCGTGACCGGCCTCGCCGACGTCGTGCGCAACCCGATCCATGCGACGGGCACCGGCCTGCTGCTGTACGGCCGCGCGAATCTCGCCGTGCCCGCGCCGCGCATCGTCGGCGACGGGGTCAAGACCGTTTTCGAGAGGATGAAGTCCTGGTTCCAGGGCTATTTCTGAGTGTCAGGAACTTTCGCGGAGGAGGAAACGAAATGTTCGAGCTGATGGATACCTACAGCCAGAGCGCCGTGATCAAGGTGCTCGGGGTCGGCGGCGGCGGCGGCAACGCCGTCTCGCACATGGCCCAGTGCGGAATCGAGGGCGTCGAGTTCATCTGCGTCAACACGGATGCGCAGGCGCTCAAGCACTCGAAGGTGAAGACCTCGCTGCAGATCGGCTGCAACATCACCAAGGGACTCGGCGCCGGCGCCAACCCCGAGGTCGGCCGGCAGGCGGCGATGGAGGACCGCGACCGCATCGTGGAACTGATCGAGGGCTGCGACATGCTGTTCGTCACCGCCGGCATGGGCGGCGGCACCGGCACCGGCGCCGCGCCGGTCGTGGCGCAGATCGCGCGGGAGCTTGGCATCCTGACGGTCGCGGTCGTCACCAAGCCGTTCGCGATGGAGGGCACCAAGCGCGCGGCCATCGCCGACCACGGGACCGCCGAGCTGTCGAAGTACGTCGACTCGCTGATCACCATCCCCAACCAGAAGCTGCTGTCCGTGCTCGGCGGCTCGACGACGCTGCTCGACGCCTTCAAGCGCGGCAACGAGGTGCTGCAGGGGGCGGTGCAGGGCATCGCCGAGCTGATCACCCGGCCGGGCCTGATCAACGTCGACTTCGCCGACGTGCGCACCGTGATGGCCGAGACCGGCGTCGCGATGATGGGCACAGGATTCGGCACCGGGGAGAGCCGCGCGCGCGTGGCCGCCGAGATGGCGGTGTCGAGCCCGCTGCTCGAGGACGTCAACCTCGCCGGCGCGGGCGGCATCCTGGTGAACGTAACCGCGGGCCTCGACCTGTCGATCGGCGAGTTCGAGGAGGTGGGCAGCACGGTCAAGCAGTTCGCCGCCGAGGACGCGACCGTGGTGGTCGGGACCGTGATCGACCCCGAGCTCGAGGGCGAGATCCGGGTGACCGTGGTGGCGACCGGGCTCGGCCGGCACGGGGTTCGCGCCGCCGCGC
>CAYORU010000019.1:0-62843 GCA_964406445.1 uncultured Steroidobacteraceae bacterium | reverse complement strand
GGTGGCGCCTACCCGGCGACCCACCGCCAAAGCCGCAGAGCGATGGTCGCCGCCGCGCCGGCCGCGACCCAGACGACCACGAGGGCCGCGAAGAGGAGCAGCAACTCAGCGAGCCGCTGCATCAGTGAAGGTGCCGGCCACGCGCTAGGAGGCATACGCTGCCGGCTCTCACCTTGCCCGAGCGTGGGTGGCGAGCTTCCTCTGGAGGACTTTTTGCCGGCGCTACGGCATTTCTCCGAGGACAGGAAGACTTGTTGCGCTTCGTCGAGTGCAGACCACGGCGTAGCACGCGCCGGTACTCGCGCCAGCGCCGGTGCATCTCGCGGACGTACCAACGGGCGAGCATCACTGCACCGCTCGTAGGTGGTCGCGACGCGTGGGCCGCCCGGTCGGTCGCTGCGAAAGGTAAACTTGCGTCTCGTCGATCACGAGGTACGGCGAGCCGGTCAACTCGGGATCCACCTTGACGATCACCAGCACGTCGCCGTCGAAGACGACTTCAGCGGCCATGTGTTGCCGCAGATTCGCGAGGGCCGTGGCGACGCGCGGGGTCATCAGTCTTCGCCCTGCTCGCGGAGCCGTGCCGACAGCGCAGCCGCCCGGGCTCGCAGCGTTTCGTTCTGCTGCTTCAGGCGGGCGATCTCGGCGTCCCGCTCGCGGATCAGCTTGGCGGCTTCGTCGACGGCGGTCTTGGCGACGTACTTGTCGCGCTCGGTCATGGTGCCCATCACGCAACTTCCGTCGGGTAGGTCGCGTCGGCGACGTAGGCCACGGCATCGCGGACCACGCGCCAGTTGGCGGTGATCGCGCCGAGGACGGCCACGCAGTTGGTCTGGTACAGCGACACCTGCTCGGTCGCCGTGCCGTCGGTCGCGTCGTTGGTCGGCGCGTCTTCCATCTCGACCGTGCCCTGCCGCGAGACGGCCACGCGCACGCTCTCTGCACCGTAGGCGATACCCTGGCCGTCGATCAGCGCGAGGATGCCGCCGCTGGACGAGCGCGGCGAAGAGCGCGACGTAATCAGCGGCATGCCGAGGATGGAGCCGCCGCGCGGGCCGGCATCCGGGAACAGGAACGAGCCGGCCGAGTCGCGGGCCAGCGCGATCTCTGCGCCTGTCGTCGGGTCGGTCACCCATGCCGCCGTCTCAAAGTCGCCGTTGAATGCGGCAACGATGGCCGCGACGTCGGCACCCGGGTTGCCGGTCGAGGAGAGCGGGGTCAGTCCGTTGGTCACGGACGCGGGCGACACACCGGCGCTGCCTGCGTTGCTCGGGTCGACGAATGCGCCGTCCAGCGCCTCACGCAGCGCGCGGATCATGTCGTTGCGGAACTGCGCCTCGCTGTTGGGCGACGCGAAGCGGAACAGCTGGTCCGCGAAAACCGCGAGCGTGTTCAGCGTCAGCGGCACCAGCGTGTCGCCTTCGATGGCCGCCTTGCTCAGCGGACGCGGCCTGCCGCCACCGGCCCACCACGCGGTGAAGCCGGCGCTCAGCAGCTGCGTCCGGATGTTGAGCGCGACCTGACGCAGCGGGAGCCGACCGAGGATGCTGCCCTGCACGACGGCCTCGAAGAATTCGGCGAAGGCCTGCGTGGCGAGCACCGCGCCCCAATCGCCCGAATTGATGCCGCCAGCTTCGAGGATGCCCTTGGCGCAGTAGGCTGCTTCCGGGCCGTAGCGGCGGCGCGCGTACTCTTCCGCGCCATCGCCGGCTGCGCAGGCGGAGAACACCGCGTTGGCGTAGATCTGGCCCTTGGGGGCGATTCGAACAACACTCATGGGTCGGTCACCTCAGCAAGAACAGTTGCCGCGATCCTCGCCTTGCACGTGGGCCGGGGAAAGGTCCAACCGGGGTCAGTCGTTGGTAATCGTTGCGTCATCGAGGTAGGCCGCAATACCGGCGAGCGGGTAGCGCACGCGGCCGGTGCGACCGATGCGCCGGTACGGTGGGCCGATGCCCTGCGCGCGCCAGTTGGTCAACGTGCCCGGGGATCGGTCGACGATCTCGGCCGCAGTCGCCTCGTCCACACTTTCGTCGGGCGCGACATGCCGGCCGTTACGCTGGCACCAGTCGCGGAGTTGCGCGAGCGTGCTGGGCGCTTCGAGCGAGTAGCCGCAACGTGGGCAGCAGTTCACTTGGGCCGCGCCTTGTCGGAGCCGGGGATGCGGTCTGGCCCGGGCGCAAGGTCGTAGATGCGGCGCTCAAGGGCCGCGATCCGTCGAACCAGCCGGCGCTCGATCTCGTCGACGATGGCCGCGAGCTTGCGGATGCGGTCTGCGTCGGTCTTGTGGTGCAGCCGGTAGCGGTTCATCGCGCGCAATTCGCGCACGGCCTCGGGTGTCATGTGGGCGGTGGGCGGCTTCCGTTCGCGTTCAGTCATCGGGCTGCCTCCGGAACTTCTCAAACCGGTTCGGCGCCTTGGGCGGCTCGCCCACGGAGCGAGGGCCGACCAACTGCAACGAGCCGGCGAGGAGCCGCAGTTGCGACAGCACGGCCGGGTCGGGCATGCCGCCGGAGCGCCAGACGTTGACGAGCGCCGCGTGCGTGGCGCAGTAGTGCGCGAGGGTCGTCAGCGCCGAGTCGCGCAGCACGCCGCAGGCCGCGAGGGTGCCGCCGGCTTGGTGCCACTCGGCGACCGCCTCGCGATCCGTCAGCCACTCGGGTGGCGGCGGCAACTCGGCGTGGGACAGCTCGCCGGGGACGGCGACCGCCGCCCGGGAAACGCCATCCCGGGCCACGCGCTGGGTGCCGCGCAGAGCTTTGATGGCGACGGGGACCTTGTGTCGGGGCATGGCGAGGTCGGCTCCTATGGGCTTAGGCGTGGGCTAGATGGGCGGGCAGAACCTGCCGGCAAACGGCCCTGCGGAAAAAACCCGGGGGGCGAGGTTTCCGCTGCCTCGGACCCCGAAAGAAGCCCGCCCCCCCCCCCCCTGGGTAGCCACGTAGGAGCCGCGCTTGGCGCGGGGCAGACCTTGGGTCGGGCGGAGCCGCGTGGGCTGTCCTGCACCAGCTCCTTGGGCCGGCTTGGCCGGCGGGGCGCTCGACCGGGGCGCGGTAGCCGCCGGGGCCGCTGGGTGGGCCGGCTCGGCGTCCGAAACAAAGTGCCATTGGGGCCGCAGGGAGGGGAACGAACGAACGGCCGCCCTTAAGGAAACCGCCGTCGGCCGTTCGTTCGTTCGTCCCCGGGAAGGCGCTAGGGGTAGACCCGGCTACGCATAGCCGGGGTACTACCCTGCGCGCGGCTTCCCTTCCCTTCTGCCACGGCCGGCCGAGAGCTTCCGCCGGTCGTCCGCCGGTCGTGAACACCAGCGAAAACCGCTGTTTGCGCACGCGCGGCCCTTCGTCAACGAACGAACGGCGGCCGCCGTCTGCGGAGGAGCGCATTAGAACTGGATCCTGCAGCCGATCACCGGCGGCGCCGTTCGCTCGCCGGGGACACGTTCGCGGTACTGCAGCCGGTCGGCGGCATCGAGCCGGGACAGCGCTACGCGCGCCTTCTCCCGGGTCAGCCCGTAGTCCTTGTGGCGGCTCTTGATCTCCTCCTTGCCGAGCGGCGTCTCGGAGCAGGTGTCTTCAATCCACTCGGCTAGCCGCTCGACGTCCTCCTCATCCGGCTGGCGTGCGGCCTGCCGCGCGGCATGCATTTCTGCTGCCGTCATCGCCCGCGCCTCGACGGGTAGCAGCGCTCGCCCGATCCGGTGCATGGCGAGCGGCGCGCGCCACTCGGCTTGGTAATTGAGCTTGTGCTGGACCAGCCCGATGATCTCGCCATCGGCAATCTGATCATCGGTCACGTCGTCGGGCAGCGCCCAGCGCCGGCCGCGCCACTCCACACTCCGCTCGTCCCACTTGAACGTCTGCGCGATCATGCGAGCGTTGGCGGTGAAGGTCGTCGAGCCGCGCCCAGCGTACTGGTCGAGTTGACCGCTGCGGCCGGATGCCTTGCTCACGTGGTGGATCACGACGATGGCGCACTTCAAGATCCGGGCGACCGTGTGCAGCAGTCGCATCGAGGCCGCGCCAGCGGCGGCTGCGTTCTCGTCTTCGGCATTGAAGTGCGACAGCGGGTCGAGCACGACGATGTCCGCGCCGTACTCCTTCACGGCGGCGAGGATCTTCTTGACTCCGGGACCGGGCCGCAGTGCATTGCGGCTCTCGGAGGTGCTCATGCCACCCGGGCCGCTCGCGGTCTGCGTGAATCCTTCGCGGCGTACCTCGACCAGCGACCAGTCTTCGTTCAGCGCGGCTTCGAGGTCGGTGCCGCTGTCGGTGCAGTCGACCACCGCGATGTTCGTCTCAATCGCCCGCAGGCAGGCCTCGAAGCGCTCTTGCGCATCCTTCGGCGGCTGCGCGTCGCCCAGCCCAGAGCGCCGCCACGCCATCTCGTGCAGCCGGCGCTCGACTTCATCTGCCTCGTCTTCGTTGGTGACGTACAGGCACTTGCGTGGCGGGTTCGCCGGCAGCACACCGAAGACCTTCTTGCCTTCGGCCAAGTCGATCAGCATGGTCAGAAACCAAGCCGACTTGGAGCCGCCACTCTCGCCGTGGCAGATGCCGACGCACGAGCGCGGCAACAACCCGGCGGCGACCATCGGATGGTCGGGCGGCTTCTTGTGCAGCCCGTCGGCCGTGAACCTGCGGACGGTCACCGGCACATCGGTGCGCTTGCCCTTGGTGGTCTTCTCCCGCCACTGGTCGAGTGCGTTCAGGTCGCGGTGCATCGCCTCGTCAGGGAACTTCGCCGGCTTCCTGATCGGCTCTTCGAACCAATCGGTGTCCGGCCGCTCGAATTTGGTGGGGTCGCCTTGCAGCACCGCACGCTTCAGCCGCTCGTACAGCGCCGGTCGTTGGACTTCGGTCTTCAGCACATACGCGAAGAGCGCCGCCTGTTCCCACACAGGCTTCTTGCGGTGGGCCACGTCTGCTTCGGCGAGGATCGCCATGCGCTCGACGTAGGCCTCAGCATCGGGGACATTCCGGCGCACGAGCAGCGCGGTAGCGGCGTACCGCTCCGCGTAGATCTGCTCGAAGCCGTACTCATCGGTCACTTGCCGCTCCACCTGTTGAAGATCGTGCTCATCACTCCTCCCGTCCAATCGCCTGGAGCCGCGCGGCGAAGGTCTTCATTTGTGCGTTGATCAGGGACCAGATATCGTGGGCATCGCCAGCGTGCAACGGGATCGCCTTCAGCCATGCCACGAGCACAGCCTCGGTGTGTTCGTCTGTGTGCACGCAGCAGGCAGCTATGCGCTGCGCCACTTGGTGTGGGTCGAGTTCAACGCTGGGCCCAATGATTTCAGTCTTGCGGCGATGCAGCGCCAGATCGATGATGTTGGTGTCGTCTTCCATTACTCACTCCTCAGTTGATTCGGTCTGCTCTTGCTCCCGCTCGATCTCGGCCAATAGAAGCGCCGCGAGGAACTCGTAGAGCGCCTCGCGCGTGTCGTCGTCGGCGTGTTGGAGCGGACGGAAAGTCGGATCGGAGGTCATCGTCCACCTGCCTTGCCGCGTCCCGGCTTCGTGACGGGAGAGTTGGCCGCGCCCTTGGCGCGCGCACGCTGCGCCAGCAGGACGCCCAGTGGGAGTGCGCCCCGGTCACGGGCGGCAATCTGCTCCGCGATCCACTCGCGGATGTCCGACTCTGGCCAGACCTTTGTGCGCGCGTCGATCCAGACGGGCTTGGGGAAGCGGCCTTTGGCGATCAGCGCATTGCGCTTGCGTGGTGTGACGCGGGTCAGCTCGGTGACCTGCGCATCGTCGAGCAGCCGCGCGTCGGCAGCAGGGAGAGATGGGGCGTTTGCCTTCATGTTCGAGACTCCGGCTAAGGACGGCCGAAGTCTCGCGCGCCGGTTGGCGCTTGTTTGAGCTAAAACGACGCCGACTTAGGTGGGCGTCGAAATAGTTTCAGGTAGAACGACGCTGACGGGCGCGCTTGATGTCGTAAAGGCGCTTCTTCTTGTGGATCGGTCCGTCCGTGAGGTTGGCGGCACACCATGCGCGGATAGCCTTGTCGGTCGAGTCCGCGCCCAGCGCCTCTTCTGCGAGCGTAATGGCTCGGCGCAGCGGCGTGTCTTGGTCTTTGGTTCCTTTGCGCCGCGCTTCCTCGGCCCGTTCTTTGTCGTGCAACTCGTTGGTCAGCCGGCGGTACTCTGCTTCGAGTGGACCGCGATCGCCAGTGCGCTCCGCGTGGCGCTCCAGCACACGCAGGCGCTTGGCTAGCACCTCGTCAGCCCAGCGCTCTTCGGTCCTGCCATCCCCGAAGCGAAAGACGAACTTGTAGCGCTTCACGACAGGTCTCCCACAATGGCCCTGAGCCGCGCGCCCAGCTTGTCGAACGCCCGTCGGCGCTCATCCATCAGCGAAGAGGTCTGGTAGGTCCGGGTCAGCATTGGAAGCGCGTGGTTCAGGCACAGCTCGACGACATCGTGGCTCACTCCCTCCTCGCGCATCAACGTCGCCGCCGTGCGGCGCAGGTCGTGCGTCGTCCACTTGCCACCGGGGAGGAGCAGCGCCGAGGAGCGCGTGCGCTTCCCTCGCTTCTTCACGTCGTGCTGCCTGTCACCGAACTGCTTGGACAGGACGTTGGCCGTTATGGGGTGGTCGCCCATGCCGGGGAGTACCCAGCGGGAGTCGCGAGAGAGTTGCTTCAGACGCAGTAGCGCGGCACACGCGAACTTGCTCAGGTGCACGACGTGCTCGCGCCCGGGCTTCGTGCGCTCGGCCGGGATGACCCACAATCGGCGCTTCAGATCGATCTCAGCCCACGTCGCCCCGGTCAACTCGCCGGCGCGCACGGCGGTGCCGAGTAGCGTCCAGAGCGCTGCTTGCGGCGCGAGGCCCAGCAAGGGCACCAGTCGCTCCCGGCCGGCAGGACCAACACGCTCGCGCTCGCGGAACGCCGCCGCCACCAACTTCAACTCGTCCGGCGTCAGCACTCGCGAGCGTGGCAGCGCTCGCACGGGCACGAGGTCCGAGCGACGCATGCCGGACGTCGGATCGGTCTGGATCAGGTCCGTGCGTACAGCCCACTGGAAGATCTGCCGCGTCAGCTGGAAGAGCGCGCCAGCCGTTCGGTGCTTCCCGGCCGCTGTCAGCGGGGCAATCGCCGCCGCCAACTCGCGCTTCGAGAACCTCGCCAGTCGAGTATTGCCGCAAGCCGGAAACAGGTGCAGCTTGAGCAGCGACTCGGAGCCGGTGCCGCCGTCCTTCAGGCGATGGGCCGCGTAGGTCTTCAGCCACTCCTCGCACAGCGCCTGCACCGTCTCCGTTGTGCTCGCGGCCGAGTGCTTGGCGCGGTCGGCCCGGGAGCGCGCTTCCGTCAGCGAGACGGCCGGCCAAGAGCCGAGACCGAGACGGCTCCTCTTGCCGCCGCGCTGGGTCCACAACTGCCACGTCTTCAACACCTGGCCGCTGGGCGCCCGTCGTACCCGGAGCGTCAATCCGCCACCGTCATACAAGGTCGTCTCGGTCGCGCCGGCCGGCGGTGCGGCCGTCTTCACTTCGCGTTCTTTCAGCGCGTGTTTCATCGTCGTCTCCTGCCCGGCGCTGGGGGTGTGGTCGGGGGTGCGCCTGCGTCCCTCGGCGACTCGCGACCTTCCGTTCAATCTAAGCGTCCGGTCAGTGCGGGTCAGCGCGACTAAGGATGCTCCAGCGCCGGAAAGAAGGAAACAACGGTGTCCCGGGCGACGCTCAGGCGACGCTTACCGGGGGTGCGTGGGGAGGATGAAAATTCGCTTTGTAATCAGAAGGTCGCGGGTTCGATTCCTGCACCCGGCACCAGGCTCCTTGTTCAGCCTTGTTCCGCGTTCCGGCAGATCGCGGCCGCCATGCGCCGGAAGATGAACAGGTGGACGGGCACCAGCGCGTACCAGTAGCTGAGCCCCCAGACCCCGGCGGGATGCCAGTAGGCGGTCGCCGTCACGCGCGTGCCGCCGCCTGGCCGGGGCTCGACCTCTAGCTCGAGCACGCCGGCGCCGGGAGCCTTCATGCCCATCAGGAGCGTGAGGCGGCGGCCTTGCTCGAGGCCGGCGACGTGCCAGGAGTCGACGTGGTCGCCGATCCTCAGGCGGTCCGGGTCGCGGCGGCCGCGGTTGCGGCCGGGGCCGCCGAGCGCCCAGTCGAGCGTCTCGCGGATCCACCACAGCCAGCGGTCGGCGTAGTAGCGGTTCGCGCCGCCGATGGCCTCGACCACCCGCCATGCGCGCTTGGGAGACGCCGAGGTCGCGGCGCTGCCCATGGCGCGCTTCGCATAGTAGGCGTGCTCGGGGCGGTAGCCGCGCATGGGGAACGCGCCCTCCGTCCAGCGCGCCTGCACGCCGTGGCTGCGCTCGGCCTCGAAGACGGCCTGGACCGACTCGTCGAAGTCGAGCAGGCGCTGCGGGACGAGGCGGCGGAGTTCCCGGTCGTCGGCGCTGAAATCGTGCTTGAGGCCGCCGATCAGCGCGCGCGCGACGGGCGTCGGCACGGCCGTGACCAGCCTGAGCCAGTACGAGGAGAGCTTCGGCGTCAGCACCGGCACGGGGAGGATCCGGGGCGGCCGCCGCCCGGCGGCGACGGCGAGGCGCTTCATCATCCCGGCGTAGGTGATGACCTCGGGACCCCCGGCGTCGAAGATCCTGCCCTGCGCCTCGGGCAGAGCGGGCAGGCGGACGAGGTACTCGAGCAGGTTGTCGAGCGCGATGGGCGGCGACCTGGCCTGCACCCAGCGCGGCGTCACCATCACCGGCAGGTTGAGCACGAGGTCGCGCATGACCTCGAAGGCGGCGGAGCCCGGCCCGACGATGATGCCGGCGCGCAGCTCGACGACCGGCACGCGCCCCTCGCGGAGCACCGCGCCCGTGTCGCGCCGCGAGACGATGTGCTCGCTGTCGGCGTCCTCGGGCACCAGCCCGCCGAGATAGACGATGCAGCGCACGCCGGCCCCGGCGGCGGCCCGGGCGAAGTTGCGGGCCGCCTCGAGGTCGAGCGCCCCGAAGCCGCGACCGGCCGCCATCGAGTGCACGAGGTAGTAGGCGGTGTCGATGCCTTCGAGTGCGGCGGGCAACGTCGCGGGATCCAGCGCGTCGGCCTCGACGAGCTCGGCGCCCGTCCAGCCGCGCGCCTCGAGCACGCGTCGCGAGCGCGCCGCGGCGCGCACCGCGTCGCGCTCGCGGAGCAGGCGCGGCACCAGGTTGGTGCCGATGTAGCCGCTTGCGCCGAATACCAGTACCTTGCGCGGCGGGGCGGGGCTCGTCTGCTGCATGGGCGGAGCAAACCCGA
Source organism: uncultured Steroidobacteraceae bacterium (assembly GCA_964406445.1). Taxonomy (GTDB): domain Bacteria; phylum Pseudomonadota; class Gammaproteobacteria; order Steroidobacterales; family Steroidobacteraceae; genus SG8-30. Next base: position 53,586 of record CAYORU010000019.1, on the reverse strand, counting down.
GTCCCACCCGAAACACAAGGAGCGCCGTGAACACGCCCACCCTCGCTGCGCCGCTCTCCCTGCCCTGCGGCGCAACGCTGCCGAACCGGCTGTGCAAGGCCGCCATGACCGAGGGGCTTGCCGACCCGCGGCTGCGGGCGACGCCGCGCCTCGAGTCCCTGTACCGGCTGTGGAGCCGCGGTGGCGCCGGGCTCCTGGTCACCGGCAACGTCCAGGTGGACCGGCGCGTGCTGGAGCGGCCCGGCAACGTGGCGATCGATCCGACCGATGCCGCGACGACCGGGCCCGAGGCGCGCGCGCAGCTCGCCGCCTGGGCGAGGGCCGGCACCGAGGCGGGCAACCACCTGTGGATGCAGATCTCCCACGCCGGACGGCAGTCGCCCCGCTACGTCACCGGCCGGCCGCTCGCGCCGTCCGCCGTCCAGCTCGAGCTCCTCGGCCACTACGGCCCGCCGCGCGCGGTCACCGTGGCGGAGATCCACGACTTTATCGGGCGCTTCGCGACCGCGGCGCGCATCGCGCGCGAGACGGGCTTCACCGGCGTGCAGGTGCACGGCGCGCACGGCTACCTCCTGAGCTCCTTCCTCTCGCCGGTGACCAACCGCCGCGACGACGACTGGGGCGGCCCGCTGGAGAACCGCGCCCGCATGCTGCTCGAGTGCGTGCGCGCGGTGCGGGCCGCGGTCGGCCGGGACTTCCCGGTGGCGGTCAAGCTCAATTCGGACGACTTCCGCAAGGGCGGCTTCGGCAACGAGGAGTGCGTTCAAGTGGTGCGCTGGCTCAACGCCGAGCGCATCGACCTGCTCGAGGTCTCCGGCGGCACCTACGAGCAGCCGCGCCTGCTCGGCTTCGAGGGCAAGCGCGACAGCGTCGTGCCGATGCGCGAGAGCACGCGCCGCCGCGAGGCCTATTTCGCGGAGTACGCGCGCTCGATTCGCGAGGTCGCCGCGATGCCGCTGACGATCACCGGCGGCTTCCGGACGCGCGAGGGGATGGCCGAGGCGCTCGACGCCGGCGACTGCGACGTGATCGGGCTCGGCCGGCCGCTGGTCACCGAGCCGGACCTGCCGCGCCGGCTGCTCGCGGGCGCGAGCGGGGGCGCGGTTCGCCACGAGGACCGCCTGCCGCTTGCGACCCGCGGCTGGCGTTCGCCGACCAGCCGCTTCCTCGCGATGCGGGTCGTCAACGTGCTCGGCGCACAGGGCTGGTACTACCAACAGATCTTCCGGCTCGCGGAGCGCGGCCGGCCGGAGCTGGAACTCGGGCTGCTGCGCGCGGCGGCGGCCTACCTCGCCGACGAGTACACGAAAGCCTGGCAGGTGCGCCGCGCCCGTCGCGGCGGGTAGGCCGGCGTCCCGGCTGCTGTCACGCGGCTGCAACGGCGCTGCCACCGAAGGGTCAAGAATCCCCTTTAACGTTCGCGTTCCTCGCCGGCGCGCATGGTGCGCGCCCGTGGCGGGTTGCCAACAAGGGGATGAGCGTGAACAGCAGGAATGGCGTTGCGAAGGCGGACCGCCGGACGCTCGGCGTTGCGCCGCTGATGATGGCCGGCTTCGCGGCGGTGGCCGACGAAGCCGCGGTGACCGGCCCGGTGCTCGAGGAGGTCGTCGTGTTCGGCCGCGGCGAGACGCGGCAGGTGCAGAGCGTCGCGGCGGTGCAGATCGAGCAGCTGCCGGCCGGCACGAGCCCGCTCAAGGCGGTGGAAAAGCTGCCGGGCGTGAACTTCCAGTCGGCCGATCCCTATGGCGCCTACGAGTGGTCGACGCGCATCTCGATCCGCGGCTTCAACCAGAACCAGCTCGGCTTCACCCTCGACGGCGTGCCGCTCGGCGACATGTCCTACGGCAACCACAACGGCCTGCACGCGAGCCGCGCGGTCTCCAGCGAGAACGTGGGCAGGATCGTCGTGTCCCAGGGCGCCGGCGCGCTCGGCACGGCCTCGACCAGCAACCTTGGCGGCGCCGTGGAGTTCTTCAGCGCCGATCCCGCCGGCGAGTTCGGCCTGCGCGGCGCGCTCACCGGCGGCAGCGACAGCGCGCAGCGGGCCTTCCTGCGCCTCGACAGCGGCGCGCTCGGCGCCTTCGGCACCCGCGCCTTCCTGAGCTACACCGACCAGGACATGGACAAGTGGAAGGGTGGCGGCGTCCAGAAGCAGCAGCAGGCCAACTTCAAGCTGCTGCAGCCCGTGGGCAACGCGACCGTCACCGCCTACTACGCCTGGTCCGACCGCGCCGAGCAGGACTACCAGGACCTTTCGCTCGACATCATCGAGCGCCTCGGCCCGGACAACGACAACTTCTTCCCGGACTGGGCCGGCGCGGTGGCGGCGGCGGACGCCTGCGCCGCCGCAGGCTTCAACGCGGCGATCTGCGACGACCAGTACTGGAATGCCTCGGGCCTGCGCGAGGACTCGCTCGCCTACCTGCGCCTCGACCTGCCGGTGAACGAGGACATCGCCGTCGCCGTCACGGGCTACCTGCACCAGAACGAGGGCATGGGCCTGTGGGGCACCCCCTACGTCCCGACCCCGGGCGGCGCGCCGCTGTCGATCCGCACCACGGAGTACGAGATCGACCGCCAGGGCGTGATCGCCTCGGCGACCGTCAACATCGGTTCGCACACGGTGAACGGCGGCGTGTGGTTCGAGGACAACGACTTCGACCAGGCCCGGCGCTTCTACGGTGAGCCGAGCCGCACGGCGCCGACCCGCTCGTTCCTCGACTTCCAGAGGAACCCGTTCTTCACGCAGTGGGAGTACACGTTCAACACGCGCACCGTGCAGCTGCACCTGCAGGACACCTGGGCCGTCAACGACGCGCTCAAGCTCAACTTCGGCTTCAAGTCCGTCAAGGTCCAGAACGAGGGCGAGCCGGTCATCGCGACCGGCAGCGCCATCAACCAGAAGAGCAAGATCGAGGCGGACGACAGCTTCATCCCGCAGGCCGGCCTGACCTGGGCGGTGTCCGACTCGCACGAGCTGTTCGCCTCCTATGCCGAGAACATGCGGGCCTACGTGTCGGCCGCGACCTCGGGGCCTTTCAGCACCACGCAGGCCGGGTTCAACGCGATCGCCGGCACCCTCGAGCCCGAGACGTCCACCACCTACGAGCTCGGCTGGCGTTTCCGCGCGGGCAGCCTGCAGGGCGTGGCCTCGGTCTATCGCGTCGACTTCGAGGACCGCCTGCTCGCCATCTCGCTCGGCTCGAGCATCGTCGGCGCGCCCTCGGCGCTCGCCAACGTCGGCAAGGTCGAGACGACCGGCTTCGAGCTCGGCCTGTTGTGGGAGCCGATCGAGAACTTCACGATCTTCGGCAGCTACAGCTACACCGACTCGACCTACGAGGACGACGTGGTGAGCGGCAACGGCACGGTGACGCCGACGGCCGGCAAGACCGTGGTGGACACGCCCGAGAACATGCTGAAGGGCGAGGTCGGCTACGACAACGGGCGGCTGTTCGCGAAGGCCGGCTTCGACTACATCGACGCGCGCTACTTCACCTACCTGAACGACCGGGAGGTGGATTCGCGCACGCTCGTCGACCTGTCCTTCGGCTACCGGTTGCGCGACGTCGGCGTGCTCAAGCAGCTGACCCTGCAGGCCAACGTCGCCAACGCCACGGACGAGGACTACGTCTCGACCGTCGGCTCCGGCGGCTTCGGCAACTCGGGCGACCGGCAGACGCTTCTGACGGGCGCGCCCCGCCAGTACTTCATCACGCTGGACGGACGCTTCTGAGCATGGACGTCTTCGATCCGGACCGGCGCGAATGGCTGCGTCGCTCGCTGGCGCTCGGCGGGGCCGCGGCCGCCGGGCTGGCCGGATTCGGGACGGCGGGGGCCGGGATCGACCCGGCCCCCGACCCGCACCCGGCGGCGGGACGCGCCATCACCCGCATCGGCTTCGGCTCATGCGCCAAGCAGGACAAGCCGCAGCCGGTGTGGGACGCGATCAATGCCCTCGAGCCGGAGCTGTTCATCTTCCTGGGCGACAACGTCTACGGCGACACGCTCGACATGGACGTGCTGCGGGCGAAGTACTCGATGCTCGGGGCCATTCCGGGCTTCCGGCGGCTGCGTGAGCGCACCCAGGTGGTCGCGATCTGGGACGACCACGACTACGGCGAGAACGACGCCGGCGCCGAGTACCCCATGAAGCGGCAGTCGCAGCAGGTCTTCTGCGACTTCTGGGGCGAGCCGGCGGACTCGCCGCGCCGCAGCCGCGACGGCATCCACGCGGCGTACGTGTTCGGTCCGGCCGGCAGGCGCCTGCAGCTCTTGCTGCCGGACCTGCGCTTCAATCGCACGCCCATACTCGCGCGCGACCTCGCGGGCAGCGACTACGAGGCCTGGGCGAAGTCGCTCGACGCGGCGAAGAAACCTGTCTACGGACCCTACGAGCGCAATCCGGCGCCCGCGGCCACCATGCTCGGCGAGGAACAGTGGCGCTGGCTCGAGGGGCAGCTCGCGGTGCCGGCCGAGCTCAGGATCCTCTGCTCCAGCCTGCAGGTCGTGGCGGACTTCCCCGGCTGGGAGGCCTGGATCAACTACGCCCACGACCACCAGCGGCTGCTCGGCGCGATCCGGCGCCAGCGGGCCAATGGGCTGTTCTGCATCAGCGGCGATACGCACTACGCCGAGCTGTCGAGGCTCGACGTCAACGCGTCGTATCCGCTCTGGGACCTGACCTCGAGCGGGCTCACCGAGGTCTGGCCGGTGCTGCCGCCGAACGCCCTGCGCGTGGGCGAGGCCTACCGGGACGTGAACTTCGGCTGGATCGAGATCGACTGGGACCGGCCTTCACCCCGCGTGCGCCTGCAGGCGCGCGACGTGGACGGTCGGGTGCGCATCGAGCAGGTGCTCGACGCGGCGTCGCTCGTCGTCTGACGGCGCCCTCCTGCGCGGGAGCCGGCCGGCAGGCGGCGCGCCTGGCGCCGCGGCCTGGCCCCGCCGCGCAGCCGCCGGCCGGGCGGCGAAACCGGCAGCCCGGTGGCCACGAAGGGCTGCGTGGCGCCGGCCCAGGGGTGGCGCCAGGTCCCTACATACAGCCAGCAAACCAGCAGGAGAGAACCGGTGAAGACATCCATCAAGGCGATCGCCTCGGCGCTCGTGGCCTCCCTCGTCGTGGCCGGCCCGGCCGCCGCGAGCGGCAAGGGCGGGGCGGAGATCAACAAGCTCGTGCGCGTCAAGGGCACCATCGCCCAGGTCGCCGCGTCCAACCCGGACGTGTTCAGCACCCTCGTGTTCGCCCTCGGCGAGGCGAAGCTCGTCGACGTGCTGCAGGGCCCCGGCCCGTTCACGGTCTTCGCGCCGACGAACGACGCGTTCGCGAAGATCCCCGCCGAGGTGCTCGGCAACCTCGTGGGCGACACGGCCGCGCTGACCGAAGTGCTGCTCTACCACGTGGCGCCCGGCAAGCAGGACCTGCGCTACGCCTTCGTGCCGCGCGATCTGCGCACGGTGCAGGGCCAGGAAGTCTTCGCCGACCGCGAGCGCAACACGCTCTTCATCAACAACTCGCAGGTCATCGGCAGCGCCATCGTGACCGACAACGGCGTCATCTACGTCGTCGACAGCGTGCTGCTGCCGCAGTACCGCTGAGTCGGCCCGCGCCGCGGTCCCCGCGGCCGGCAGCAGGCGGGGTCCGGCGCGAGCCGGACCCCGCTCGTCGTTTCAGCGGCTGCGACGGTTGATCGCTTCAGCCGACGCCGGGCTTGAGGATGCCGAGCAGGGCCGAGGCGAGGATGCCCGCCCAGATCGCGAGCACCCAGGGCCGGCAGCGGGCCAGGCCCTCGATCATCAGTCGGTCGCTCTCCGGCGTCGGGCCCGTGGTCGCGAGCGTACGGAAGCCCTCGATGAACGGCGGCAGCAGCCGGCGGATCATCAGCCCGCAGAAGATCAGGAAGGCGAAGATCACGAGCTTGGCGGAGAACCACTCGAGGCCCGCCAGCCGCCCGGTCCAGTGGGAGTGGGCGACCGAGGCGAGGATCGAGGCGATCACGATCCAGCGGAACCACATGTCGATCCTCTTGAGCGTGGCGCCCGCCGCGGTGCGCTCCCGGGCGTGGACGAGGATCACCAGGGCCAGCCAGACCGGCCCGAGCAGGACGATGGCGATCATCTCCCAGGTCGGGTGCTCGATGCCGATGAGCTCGGCGAGGATCCCGCCGACCGTGAGCATCAGCGCCATGCAGTAGCGCGGCAGCATGTCGAGGTCGAGGAATATCTTCGCCGCGGTCATGCGCGCATCGCGCGACAGCTTCGGGTTCACCACGAAGCTGCTCGAGTAAAAGACGCCGGCGTCGCCGCCGAGCCAGTACACGAACAGGAGCAGGTGAAGGAAGCGCACGAGGCCGTGCGCGAGGCCGATGTCTTCCACGAGCGGTGCTCCCCGATGACGGACCCGCGCGAGGTTAGCGGTTCAGGCGCCGCGCGGGAAGCGCCGGGCGTAGTCCTGCCAGGCAGCGAGCGTCTCGGGCAGGTCGGCGGCCTGCGGCCCGGCGTAGGCGCGCATGCGGTCCCTGCGCGCGAGCGCCGCGGCGTACTGGTCCACCGGCAGGTAGTAGACGAAGGAGAGCAGGCGGTCCGCGAAGCGCCACGCGCCCTCGTGGCGGCGGTAGAGGTCGTCGTAGCGCAGCGCGGCGACCATGCTCGCGCCGTTGCGGCACACTTCCGCGTGCGAGCCGACGATCCCGGTCGCGCGGTCGGGGTCCGCCGGGTCGAGCTCGATGACGACGTCATGGGTCCAGTGCAGGGAAAAGGTCAGCGCCGAGTAGCGGCCGTGGAAGGCGTCGACGATCCCCGGGCGGCCGCTCGCGTCGATGACGCCATCGCGGGAGCGGAACCTGCCGTCGGGGGTGAACAGGTCCGGGATGCCGTCGATGTCGCGGGCGTCCACGACGTAGCCGTAGCTCGCGATCAGTTCGCGGATCTCCTCGCGGGCCTCGAGGCGCGCCAGGCGCCGCTCCAGGTCCTTGCCCATCGTCGTGTGCTCCTCTGCCGCCGGGTCCGTCAGATGCGTCGGGGCCTGCTCTCGCCCGGGGCGACCTCGAAGCTCGCGAGCGTCGCGCGCCCGCTGCGCGGGTCGCGCACGTCGTCGAGGCCGATTAGGTCCGCGCGCAGCCGCGCGGCATCGGCTTCGAACCGGATGTAGCCGTTGCGGGTCCCGTCCTGGTGGAGCATCTGCGGGTTCAAGGCCTGCTGCGCGCTGATGTCCGTGAGGTCCGCGGAGATGGAGGACGTCACGAACTCGCAGGCGGCCGCGCGGCCCCTCGCGTCCCGGACCTCGTTGACGGCGAAGGCGTGCACGTCGCCGCTCAGGATCACCGGGTTGGCGACCCGGTGCCGGGCGAGCGATGCGAGCAGGCGGCCGCGCGCCGCCGGGTAGCCGGACCAGTTGTCGCTTCGGACGCGCGGCTCCGCCATGCTGCCTTCGATCATCGGCGCGAACATCACCGACTGCGCGATGAAGTTCCAGCGCGCGCCGCTCTCGGCCAGCGCGCCGTCGAGCCAGCGCTCCTGCCCGTCGCCGAGGACGCTGCGCGCCGGGTGCTCGAGCGCGGCCCGGCAGCCGGGCTCCCGCGGGTCGACGAGGGCATCGCCGCCCGCGCCGCCGCCGCGGATCTTGCGGCCGGCCGCCGTGTCGCAGCGCACCGGCGTCGGCGGCAGGCTGCAGGCCTGCGGCGAGCGGAACTGGCGCGTGTCGAGCACGTGGAAGCGGGCCAGCGCGCCCCAGTCGACGCTGCCGTAGACGCGGATCCCATCACCGCCCAAGAGCCTCGAGGGCCGCACGGGCAGGTGCTCGAACCAGGCCTGGTAGGCGGCCGCGCGACGCGCCGGGAAGGCCTCGCGGATCCGTGCCCCGCCGCAGATCTCGTGTTCGCTGGTCAGCGTGGCGTAGTCGTTCTCGACCTCGTGGTCGTCCCAGGTGACGAGCCACGGGCAGGCGGCATGGGCGGCCTGCAGGTCCGGATCGAGACGGTACTCGGCGTAGTAGCGGCGGTAGTCGGCGAGGGTGGCGGCCTCCGGCGCGTGGAACAGTCGAACCCGCCGCCGGCCGAAGCTGGCCTCGTAGAGGTAGTCGCCGAGCCCCAACACCAGCTCCGGGCGATCCTCGGCGATGGCGCGATAGGCGCCGAAGAAACCCTGCTCGTAGTGCGCGCAAGAGGTGATCGCGAAGCGCAGCCGGTCCACCGTCGCTCCCGCGGCCGGCGCGGTCACGGCACGACCGACCGGGCTCTCGAGGCTCCCGAGGCGGAAGCGGTAGAAGTACTCGCTCGCGGGCGCAAGCCCGCCGACCTCGACGTGCACCGCGTGTGCAAGGTGGGGGCGGGCGAGGGCGGTGCCGCTCGCCGCGAGGCGCGTGAAGCCGCCGTCGAGAGCGACCTCCCAGGTCAACTCGTAGGCCGCGGATCCGAGCGTCGCGGGATCGGTCGGGTCCGGCGCGAGCCGGGTCCAGAGGACGAATCCGTCGGGCAGCGGCTCGCCGGAGGCGACGCCCAGCTGGAACGGGTAGGCGGAGAAACGCGCCGTCGCCGCGAGCCGCTCGAGCGGTGCAAGGGCGAGGGCCGACGCGGCGAGGCTCTGCGCCAGGAAGGCGCGGCGGGAATGGAGCATGTGGACCGGGGTGAGAAAACCGCAGGGGACATTCCCCTCGATCTTTCCATTTCATCACGCCCGCGCGCCTTCGGGCGGAGAAAATCGACGGGAAGCCGCAGGGGACATTCCCTTCGATCTTTCCGTTTCATCCCGCCAGCGCGCCCGACGGCGGGAAAAATCGAAGGGAATGTCCCCTGGGGTTTCCCGTCGGCTAGATGCCGGCGCCGGACTCGAAGCCGGATTCCTGCGCCTCGGCCTGGTAGACCCGCGACCCGGGCGGCACGCTGTGCGTGAGCCAGACGTTGCCGCCGATGACGCTGCCGCGGCCGATGCGCACGCGCCCGAGGACCGTGGCGCTCGCGTAGATGGTGACGTCGTCCTCGACGATCGGGTGGCGCGGCTGGCCCTTCACGAGGTGTCCTGACTCGTCCACCTGGAAGCTCTTGGCGCCGAGGGTCACGCCCTGGTAGAGGGTCACGCGGTCGCCGATGACGGCGGTCTCGCCGACCACGATGCCGGTGCCGTGGTCGATGAAGAACTCGCGCCCGATGCTGGCGCCGGGGTGGATGTCGATGCCGGTCAGGCGGTGCGAGTGCTCCGCGACGAGCCGTGGCAGCAGCGGCACCTGCGCGCGCTGCAGGACGTGGGCGATGCGGTGGCGGGTGATGGCGAAGATCCCGGGGAAGGCGAAGATGGCTTCCACCGGGTCGCGGCAGGACGGGTCGCCCCTGTAGGCTGCCCAGGCGTCCTCGAACAGCCGCTCGCGCAGCTCCGGCAGCGAGTCGAAGAGCACCGCTGCCACGGCGTGGCTCGCCTCCTCGCGCTCTGCGGGGCTGCGCTCGCGCGCCTCGAGCCGGTCGCCGAAATCGAACGCGAGGCGGACCTGCGAGGCGATGAGCGGCTCCAGCGCGTCGAGTTCGCCCGCGATCCAGCGCTCGCGCTCGGCGGGACCGCAGCAGATCTCCGGGTGCATCTCCGCGGCGAGCAGCGCGTGCAGCCGCTCGACGGCCCCGAGCACCGCCTCGCGGTCCGGCAGCGGTCCGGCGCCGAGCGCCTCGTAGCCCCGCCGCGTGACCGGGCGGGTCAGCCCTGCGATCCGGCGCGCGCGCTCCATCCAGCGCTCAGCGGTTCACCACGAGCTTGAGGTCCTGCGGCGCCTCCTCGTAGACCCAGGTCGACAGATACCGCTCGCCGAAGCTCGGGATGATCACCACGATCAGCTTGCCGCGGTTCTCCTCGCGCGCGGCGACCTTGAGCGCCGCCGCGAGCGCCGCGCCCGAACTGACCCCGACCAGCACGCCCTCCTCGCGACCGAGGCGACGGGCGTGGTCGCCGGCCTCCTCGTTGGTCACCTGGACGATCTCGTCGATCACCTTGGTGTTGAGCACTTCGGGCACGAAGCCGGCGCCGATGCCGGCGATCTTGTGCGGGCCGGGCTCGCCGCCGGACAGCACCGGGCTCGCCGCGGGCTCGACCGCGATCGCCTTGAAGGACGGCTTGCGCGACTTGATCACCTCGGCGATGCCGGTGATCGTGCCGCCGGTGCCCACGCCCGAGATGAGGATGTCGACCGCGCCGTCGGTATCGTTCCAGATCTCCTCGGCGGTGGTCTTGCGGTGGATCTCGGGATTCGCGGGGTTGCTGAACTGGCCGACCAGCAGGAACCGCGCGGGGTCGCTCGCGACGATCTCCTGCGCCTTGGCGACCGCGCCCTTCATGCCCTTGGCGCCTTCGGTCAGCACCAGCTCGGCGCCGAAGGCCTGCAGCATGCGGCGACGCTCGAGGCTCATCGTGTCGGGCATGGTCAGCACCAGCTTGTAGCCCTTCGCCGCGGCGACGAAGGCCAGCCCGATGCCGGTGTTGCCGCTCGTGGGCTCCACCAGCACCGTGTCGGGCTTGATCTTCCCCTGTTTCTCGAGCGCGTCGATCATGCTGACCCCGATGCGGTCCTTGACGCTCGAGCAGGGGTTGAAGAACTCGAGCTTGAGCACGATCCGGCCAGGCAGGCCCTGGCCGATCTTCTTCAGGCCGACGAGCGGCGTGCGGCCGATGGTGTCGAGGATGCTGTCGTAGATGCGGGCCATGGTTGTCTCCGGAGAATGCGGGTGCGGGCCGGCGGCCCGTGGGGCGCCGAGGCCGACAAGCCTAGGGCGGCGCGACGAGGGCCGGAAATGCTCGCTCGGCCTGCCGCGATGCCCGGTGGTTATGCGCGAAGCTTACGCCGGAACAAAAAGAAAGGGGTTGCCGGGCCTGACGGCCCGACACCCCCCGACATGGAAACCTTCCGGCGGTCGCCCGCGCGGTCACTGGCCGGCGTAGCTCTCCATCCTGAGGCCCGTCCCGCCGCGCGTGACGTGGGCGACGATGGCCTGGCGACGATGGATCTTCGTCACCTTGCCGAGGTTGATCGCGAAGGCGAGTTCGACGATCGTCCCCTTGGCGAGCCCGAGGTTGTCCGTCTGGACGAACACCCCGTTGGCGCTCAGGTTGTGCGCCCGGCACAGCTTGCCGCCGCGCCCCGGCACGCTGATGTAGACGGTCGTACGCGCGCGGTGGCGCGTGTGCAATCGACGTTCCATCTCCCGATCCCCGTTTCTTGTTCGTGGAGACGCCAGCCGGGACCGAGTATGCCGAGTGGCGCGCGGGGAGGGAAGCCGGCGGTGGGCGGTCACTGTCCAGTTGGCGGACAGTGCATCAAAATCAATGGATTAGGTCAAATCGGGCCGGATTATGCCGGTCCGGACGCCCGCGCGGACGATCACTCGTCCTTGCGCCGGATGGCGAGCGGGGCGGGAGCGTCGATGCCCATCTTGACCCGGCGTCCGGTGCCGCCGAGCAGGGTGATCTGGATGGGCCCCTGGGCGAACAGTTCGGCGAGCGTCATGCGGGTGTCGGTGCCGTCGGCCGGCATGATCACGATGGACTCGTCGGCGCGGCGCGTCAGCACGAGCATGGGGACCTCGCTTCGAAAACGGGTCAGGCGCGCACGGAGGCGCGGGTGAGGGGTGGCGAGACCGGCAGGCCGGCCGGCCCGTAGGTGCCTGCCTCGGGCGCGCCGCCGCGCAGCAGGCCGAGCGCCTGCTGAACCCGGCGGTGCAGCGTCGTGACCACGAGGCCGTTGGCCTCGTTGGCGGCGCGGCACTCCCGCAGCAGGGCGGCGAGCGCGGCGGCATGCTCGCGCACGCGGCGCGACGGCTCGCTGCCGTCGGAGAAGGACTCGAGCCAGGCCGCGAGCTCGGGGTGGCCCGGCCCGGCGCCGATGCGCATGCAAAGCGTCCGGCGGTGGCGCTCGATCTCCTCCAGGCTGGCGATGGCCCGGGCCTTGTCGGCGGCGGCGCGGGCGAGCGCGTCGGCGTCGCGCTGCGCAAGCGCGGCGTGCTCGGCCTCGAGCGCGGCGCGCAGCACTCGCGCGGCCTCGATCTGCGAGGCCAGGAGGGAGTCGAGTTCGAGGAGCAGCCTGCCGCCTTCCATGCGGTCAGCCCCCGTCACTGGCCGACCAGTTCGCGCTCGAGCGCGATCATCCGGTCGGCGACGCGTCCCGCGTCGACCTTGTATTCGCCGCGGGCCACCGAATCCCGCAGGGCGGCGACCCGGGCGCCATCCGTCTCGGGGGCCGCCGCGACGGCCTCCTCGAGCCGCTGCAGCAGCCGGGCGGAGTCGGTGAGCGTGACCCGGTCGGCCTGGGCCGCGGCCGCGTCGCGGCCGGCGTCGCCGGCCCGGCCGGCCCGCTCGGTGCGCGCGCCGCCGTCGACCTGTACCGGTCGCTGGCCGAATCCATCGATCTTGTTGCTCATCGGGGTCCACTCCGCGCGGTCAAGCGCCTGACAGGGATATCGTCCGCGGCCGGCCGGACTTGAGGCTGTCCGTTCACATGCCGACCTCCACCAGCTCGGCCGAGCGGACCACCCCCTCGACCTCCCGTCCCGAGGACAGGTTGCGGACGCGGATCCGCTGGCGGATCCCGGCGTCCGAGAGGGCCTCGCCCCCCATACGCACCGCCAGGCCGCCGGCCTGGGCCAGCAGGATGACCTTCTGGCCCCGCCGGACCAGGGTCCCGGACCGGACCACGGCCGGGGTCACCGCCTCGCCGGCGCCGAGCGCCCGCGCCACGGACAGCCCGACGGCGTCCTCGATGCGGGTGTAGTAGCCGCGCGTAAGCGCGTGCACGTCCCGCTCGACCAGCCTGAGGTCGGCAGCGGCGATCGACTGGCCGGCCGGCAGCGGCCGTGCGGCCACGACCACCGGCAGCCGCACCGCAAGGGTCACCGGCACGAACACGCGCCAGGCGGGCTGGGCGCATTCGACCTCGATCGTCACGCGGCCGCCGACCCGGCTGCCGGGCGCCGGGCGTGCCGCCAGCGGCGCCATGCAGCGCGCGAGCCGCAACCGTTCATCGACCCGGACGTCCTCGACCTTGAGTCCCGCGGTGTCGGGGGGCGCGAGGCGGCGCGCCTCCGCGCGCGCGGCCTCGGCGATCGCGGCGACCGGGTGCATGGCGCCGGCGGAGCCGAGCGCGGGTCCCGCCGCCGCGGCGGCGAGGAGGCAGGCGAGGACGATTCGGGCCGGGCCGGACATGCCGAATTCGTTTGCAATGCTCATGCCAGCCGCCAGGGTGGGGCTCAAGTCATTGAATCCAGGCAGCGCGACCGCGGCCTCGCGTCGGGGAAACCAGGACCCTGCGGCGCCGCCAGGCCACAGCCGTCAATTTCCCGGCGGCCGGCCGGCGAGCGTGCCGCCGCTTGCCGCTCGAGCGGCCGGATCTTGCCGCAGCGGCCGGTGGTCCTGACCCTGCGCGTGCCGCCCGGCCGGCCGGCGGGCCGGCAAAACCGCGCGTGGCGCAGTTGGCACGGGAGTTGCTAGTCCTTCCGCGTGGCCGGCGGCGTGCGCCGGCAAGGGACGGCAAGATGGGCTTCTTCGACGGCGTCTTCGGCATCCACGAGTCATCGCTGCTGCTGCGCGGGCACCGCGCCGGCGTGCTGGCCGCCAACATCGCCAACGCCGACACGCCGAACTACAAGGCCCGCGACCTCGACTTCGAGGCGGTGCTGGGCGGGGAGCTCGACGCGCTGGGCCTGCCGCTCGTGCGCACGAGCGGCGTGCACCTGCCGGGCGCGTCCGGCACCACCGAGGCGGCGCTCAAGTACCGCATCCCGTTCCAGCCCTCGCTCGACGGCAACACGGTCGAGGCGCAGGTCGAGAACGCCGCGTTCGGCGAGAACGCGGTGCGCTACCAGGCGAGCCTGATGTTCATCAACCGCCGCATCGCGAGCCTCGAGCTCGCGATGACCGGCCAGTAAGGGGGCGCGCGATGTCGCTCTTCGGAATCTTCGACGTGGCCGGCTCGGCGCTGAATGCGCAGAGCATCCGCCTGAACGTCGTTTCGAGCAACCTGGCCAACGCCGACGCGGTGGCCACGCGGCCCGAGGACGCCTACCGCGCCCGCAATCCGGTCTTCCAGGCCGCGATGCAGGACGCCTGGGCGGGCGCGGACGGCCAGTCGACCGTCGGCGTGCGCGTGCTCGGCGTGTGGCAGAGCCCGGCGCCGCCGGTGAAGCGCCACGAGCCCGGCCACCCGCTCGCCGGCCCCGACGGCTACGTCTACGCCTCGAACGTCAACGCGGTGCAGGAGATGGCCAACATGATCTCCGCGTCCCGCTCGTTCCAGGCCAACGTCGAGGTGATGAACACCTCGCGCGACCTGCTGATGAAGACCCTGTCCATGGGCCGCTGAGCGGCACCGCGGAGACCCCCATGAGCATCCCCAGCATCAATCCGGAACTCGAGGCGCTCGGCCTGTCGCGCGACCTGCGCGCCAAGGGCCCGACCGAGGAACTCGGCGCGGACGCCTTCCTGCGCCTGATGATCACGCAGTTCCGCAACCAGGACCCGTTCAAGCCGCTCGAGAGCGGCGAGTTCCTCGGCCAGCTGGCCCAGTTCGGCACGGTCTCGGGCCTGACCGAGCTCAAGCAGGAGTTCCAGGGCCTCGCCTCGTCGCTCGTCTCGAACCAGGCGCTGCAGGCTTCCTCGCTGCTCGGCCGCGACGTGCTGGTCGCGCGTTCGACCGGCTACCTGCCCGCCGGCGGCGCGCTCGGCGGCGCGGTGGACCTGCCGGCCGCCGCGCAGCAGGTGCGGGTGCAGGTGGTCACGCCGGGCGGCGCGGTGGTCCGCAGCTTCGACCTCGGCCCGCAGGGCGCCGGTCTCGCGCGCTTCTCCTGGGACGGGCTGGGCGACGACGGCCAGACGCTGCCCGAGGGCCGCTATGCCTTCCGCGCGCAGGTGCAGAACGGCGCGAGCCAGTCGGCGGCGCAGGTGCTGGTGGAGGCGCCGGTGGAGAGCGTGACGCTCGGCGGCGGCCGCGCCGGCCTGTCGCTGACGCTGCGCGGCATCGGCGAGGTTTCGTTCGGCGACGTCCGCCAGATCGGCTGACGCGCCCCCAAGGCTACTTCTCGGAGGACCCTGACCATGCCATTCCGGATCGCGCTGAGCGGCCTCAACGCGGCGAGCTCCGAGCTCGACGTGACGGCCAACAACATCGCCAACGCCAACACCACCGGCTTCAAGGGCTCGCGCGCCGAGTTCGCCGACGTGTTCGCGGCCGGCACCCTCGACTCGGGCGGCGTCGCCATCGGCAACGGCGTGCGGCTGTCGGCCGTGTCGCAGCAGTTCTCGCAGGGCAACATCGAGTTCACGGAGTCCGGCCTCGACCTCGCCATCAACGGCCAGGGCTTCTTCACGCTGCGCGACGGCTCGGGCTTCGTCTACACGAGGAACGGCGCCTTCAGCGTGGACCGCGACGGCTACGTGGTGAACGCCGGCGCGCAGCGCCTGCAGGTCTACCCGCCGGTCGCGACCGGCGGCTACAACACCGGCACGCTCACCGACCTCAGGCTGCAGACCTCGCAGAGCACGCCGCTCGCCACCACGGGCGGCGAGGCGGTGGTCAACCTCGCGGCCGGCGCGCTGCCGCCCGCCGTGGCGGTGTTCGACCCGACCGATCCGCAGAGCTACAACAACTCGACTTCGACGGCCATCTACGACTCGCTCGGCACCCTGCACCAGGCGACCTTCTTCTTCATTAGGACGCCGAACCCGAACGAGTGGCAGGTGGCGCTCACCGTCGACGGCAACCAGGTCGGCGCGCCGCAGACGCTCGCCTTCTCGGCCACCGGCCAGCAGGTCGTGCCGGCCGGCGGCGACATCACGTTCCCGGCCTACGACCCGGCGAACGGCGCGCTGCCGCTCAACATGACCTTCGACTTCTCGCAGGCGACCCAGTTCGGCGGCCAGTTCGCGGTCAGCGCGCTCAACCAGGACGGCTTCTCCTCGGGCCGCCTGACCAGCATCGACATCTCCGACACCGGCATCGTCTTCGCGCGCTTCACCAACGGCCGCGCGCTCGAGCTCGGCCAGGTGGCGATATCGAACTTCCCGAACACCCAGGGCCTGCGGCAGCTGGGCGAGACCGCCTGGGGCGAGTCCTTTGCCTCCGGCGGCGCGATCCGCGGCCAGGCCGGCTCGGCGAGCTTCGGGCTGATCCAGTCCGGCGCGCTCGAGGGCGCCAACGTGGACCTCACCCAGGAGCTGGTGGCCATGATCACCGCGCAGCGCAGCTTCCAGGCGAACGCGCAGATGATCAGCACCGCCGACTCCATCACCCAGACCATCATCAACATCCGCTGATGCGGCAGGGCGGGTAGCGCGACATGGACCGGCTGCTGTACGTGGCGATGGGCGGGGCGAGCGAGATGCTCGAGGCGCAGGCCGTCATCTCGCACAACCTCGCCAACGCCTCGACGACCGGCTTCCGCCAGGACCTGCACGCCTTCTCGAGCTACCTCGTGCAGGGCCCGGGCTACGGCACGCGCGTCAGCGTCGTCGGCGAGCAGCTCGGCTTCGACCCGCGCAGCGGCGCCCTGCAGGAGACCGGCCGCGCGCTCGACGTGGCCGTCCACGGCCAGGGCTACCTCGCGGTGCAGGCCGCGGACGGCACCGAGGCCTACACCCGCGCCGGCAACCTTCGGGTGAGCGCCGGCGGCGTGCTCGAGACCGCGACCGGGCTGCCCGTGCTCGGCGACGGCGGGCCGGTGACGCTGCCGCCCTTCACGCAGGTCGGGATCGGGCCGGACGGCACGGTCTCGGTGGTGCCCGAGGGCCTCGGGGCCGAGGCGCTGGTGCAGGTCGCGCGGCTCAGGCTCGTGAACCCGGCGCAGGCCGACCTCGTGAAGGGGGCGGACGGCCTGCTCCGGCTGCGCGAGGGCGGCCAGGCGGCGCCGGATGCCGCGGTGCGCATCGCCGGCGGCACGCTCGAGTCGAGCAACGTGAACACGGCCGAGGCGCTGGTCGAGATGATCCAGGTGTCGCGCGCCTTCGAGATGCAGGTGCGCCTGATGAACACCGCCAGCGAGACCGACGCGGCGCTGCAGCAGCTGCTGAGCCCGGCGTGAACCCGAACAGGATGAGGAGCTGACATGAACCCCGCACTTTGGGCCTCGAAGACCGGCCTCGACGCGCAGCAGACGCGCATGGCGGTCGTCTCCAACAACCTCGCCAACGTCAACACCACGGGCTTCAAGCGCTCGCGCGCGGTGTTCGAGGACCTGCTCTACCAGAACCTGCGGCAGGTCGGCGCGCAGACCTCGCAGGACACCCAGTACCCGACCGGCATGTACCTCGGCACCGGCGTGCGGATCGTCGCCACCGAGAAGCTGCACACGCAGGGCGGGCTGACCCAGACCGGCGGCAGCCTCGACCTCGCGGTGCAGGGCCAGGGCTTCTTCGAGGTCCTGATGCCCGACGGCAGCAGCACCTACACCCGCGACGGCTCGTTCCAGGTGAATTCCGAGGGCCAGCTCGTCACCGCGAGCGGCTACCAGGTGCAGCCGCCGGTCACGATCCCGGACGACGCGCTGTCCATCACCATCGGCGCCGACGGCACGGTGAGCGTCACCACGCCGGGGACCGCTGCGCCGACCACGATCGGGCAGCTGCAGCTGGTGGACTTCATCAACCCGGCCGGGCTCGAGCCGCGCGGCGAGAACCTCTACGCCGAATCCGCCGCGAGCGGCGCCCCGCAGGTAGGCACGCCCGGCCTGAACGGCCTCGGCACGCTGATCCAGGGCTCGCTCGAGACGTCGAACGTCAACGTGGTCGAGGAGCTGGTCAACATGATCGAGACCCAGCGCGCCTACGAGATGAACGCGCGCGCGGTGTCGACGGTCGACCAGATGGTCGGCTTCCTGACCCAGTCGGTCTGAAGGGGCGCGCGATGAGGCAGCAGGCCCGGGTTCTCGCGAGGCTCGCCGCAGCGGCGCTCGGCGCCGCCGCGCTCGCCGGCTGCGGCACGCTCGGCGCCTACGGCGAGCCCTACCCGCTCGCGCCGGCTCCGCAGCCGATGCCGGAGCCGGCGTCGCCGACGGCGGGGGCCATCTACGGGTCCGGGCAGGAACTGGCGCTGTTCGAGGACCTTCGCGCGCGGCGCGTGGGCGACGTGCTGACCGTCGTCCTGCGCGAGTCCACCTCGGCCTCCAAGCGCAGCTCGACCTCGACCAAGAAGGACAGCAGCATCAGCCTGCCGGGCCCGACGATCGCCGGTCGGCCGGTGACGGCGAGCGGCACGAACATCCTCGAGATGGGCGTCGAGGGCAGCCGCGAGTTCGACGGCGAGGGCACCGCGAGCCAGAGCAACCAGCTCGCCGGCAACATCACCGTGACCGTGGTCCAGCGCCTGGCCAACGGCAACCTGGTCGTGCAGGGCCAGAAGTGGCTGCGCCTCAACCACGGCGACGAGTTCGTGCAGATCACGGGCATCGTGCGGCCCTACGACGTGCGCGAGGACAACACCGTCACCTCCGACCGGGTCGCCGACGCGCGCATCAGCTACGGCGGCCGCGGCGTGCTCGCGAACGCGAGCCGGCCCGGCTGGCTCGACCGCTTCTTCAACTCCGGCCTGATGCCGTACTGAGGCGCCCGATGAACGGCACCCTCTGGAGAACGCTCGCGGCCGCGGCCCTCGCGGCCCTCGCGCTCGCCCCCGCGACCGCGGGCGCAGACCGGATCAAGGACCTCGCCGGGGTCGGCGGCGTGCGCACCAACCAGCTGGTCGGCTACGGGCTGGTCGTCGGCCTCGACGGCACCGGCGACCAGACCAGCCAGGCGCCCTTCACGACGCAGAGCCTGAAGAACTTCCTCGCCCAGCTCGGCGTGAACGTGCCCGCCGACGTCAACCCGCAGCTCAAGAACGTCGCCGCGGTCGCCGTGCACGCGACCCTGCCGCCCTTCGCGAAGCCCGGCCAGGTGATCGACGTCACGGTGAGCGCGATCGGCAACGCCAAGAGCCTGCGGGGCGGCGCGCTGCTGGTGGCGCCGCTGCGCGGCCTGGACGGCCAGGTCTACGCCATCGCCCAGGGCAACCTCGTGGTCGGCGGCTTCGGCGCCGAGGGCCGCGACGGCTCGCGGGTGTCGGTGAACGTGCCGAGCGCCGGCCGCATCCCGGGAGGGGCGACCGTCGAGCGCGCGGTGCCGACCACGATCGGCGGCGCGGATTCCCTCGTGCTGAACCTGCACGCGCCCGACTTCACCACCGCGACGCGCGTCGCCGAGCGCATCAACCAGGAATTCGGCGCCGGCGCGGCGCTGCCGGTGGACGCGGTGTCGGTGCGGGTCGCCGCGCCGCCCCAGCAGGCCGAGCGCGTCGCGTTCCTGTCCATGGTCGAGAACCTCGAGATCGAGCCCGGCAGCGCGCCGGCGCGGGTCGTGGTCAACTCGCGCACCGGCACCGTCGTGATCGGCACCAACGTGCGGGTCAGCGCGGCCGCCGTGGCGCACGGCTCGCTGACCGTCAGCATCCAGGAAGACGTCCTGGTCAGCCAGCCCGCGCCGTTCTCCGAGCGCGGCCAGACCGTCGCCGTGCCGGACACGGCCATCGACGTGTCCCAGCAGGGCAGCCGTATGTTCCTGTTCGAGCCTGGGGTCACGCTCGACGAGGTGGTGCGGGCCGTCAACCAGGTGGGCGCGGCGCCGGGCGACCTGGTCGCGATCCTCGAGGCGCTGCACGAGGCGGGCGCGCTGCGCGCCCAGCTGATCGTGATCTGAGGACCGCGATGAGCCTCGACAACCCCAGCCTGCGCGCCGCCGCCCCCTCGGTCTCGGCCCTGGACCTCGGCGGGCTGCGCGGCCTCAAGGCGCAGGCCGCCCAGGATCCGCCGGCCGCGCTCGAGGCGGTCGCCCGGCAGTTCGAGGCGCTGTTCATCAACATGATGCTCGACAGCATGCGCTCGGCGACCGTCAGCTCGGACCTCTCGGACTCCGGCGAGATGGAGATGTACCAGCAGATGTTCGACCGGCAGATCGCGACGAGCCTCGCCGAGCGTGGCGGCATCGGCCTCGCGCGCGTGCTGGTCGAGCAGCTGGCGGGCGGACTGCCCGTCGCGGCGGGCCGCGAGGCCGCCCCGGCCCAGGCTGGCGCCCCCGCGGCCCGCGAAGGCGCGTCGCAGGCCCGCGCCGCTTCGCCGGGCGAGTTCATCCGCGAGGTGCTGCCGCACGCGCGTCGCGCCGCGGCGGAGCTCGGCGTGCACCCGATGGCCCTGGTCGCGCAGGCCGCGCTCGAGACCGGCTGGGGCGGGCGGCTGCCGAGGCGGGCCGACGGCGAGCCCTCGCACAACCTGTTCGGCATCAAGGCGGGCGAGGGCTGGCGCGGCGAGCGCGCGGTCGCCCGCACCCTCGAGTACCAGGACGGGGTCGCCGTGCAGCGACGCGAGCCGTTCCGGGCCTACGACAGCGTGGCGCAGTCCTTCGCCGACTACGTGCGGCTGATCCGCGAGAGCCCGCGCTACGCCGAGGCGCGCGGCGCGGGCGAGGACCCGGCGCGCTACGCCGCGGCGCTGCAGGCGGCGGGCTACGCGACCGACCCGGCCTATGCGGACAAGATCCGCGCGATCCTCGCCAGCGAGTCGATGGCCGAGGCCTGGGCCGCGCTCGGCGAGCCTCCGCCGGGGTCCTCGACGTGACCGCCACTGACACGACCCGCGCGTCCGGCCGCGCCGGAGCCCGCCCATGACCGACCTGCTCAGCACCGGCGTCTCCGGCCTGCTCGCGTTCCAGCGCGGCCTCGCCACCACCAGCAACAACATCGCCAACGCGGCGACCGAGGGCTACAGCCGCCAGCGCATCGAGCTCGACGCGCGCGACCCGCAGGGCTTCGGCAGCGGCTTCATCGGCCGCGGCGTGGACGTGACGACCATCCGCCGCCTGCTCGACCAGTTCGCCGTGAACCAGTGGCGCTCCTCGTCCTCGGAGCTCGGGCGGCTGTCGATCTACGCCGAGGTCGCGGGCCGCCTGGACACCACGCTCTCGGACCCGACGACCGGCATCTCGGCCTCGCTGCAGCGCTTCTTCGCCGCCTGGCAGGAGGTGGCGACCAACCCGAGCTCGACGACCGCGCGGCAGGTGCTGATCGCCGAGGCGCAGACGCTTGCCGACCGCTTCCGCAGCGTGAGTCAGCGCATCGACCAGCTCGACTCGGACATCAACCTGCGGCTCACGGCCGACGTCGCCGAGATCAATACGCTCGCCACCTCGATCGCACGGCTGAACTCCGACATCGCCTCGGCCAGCGCCTCGATGAACGGGCAGCCGCCCAACGACCTGCTCGACGAGCGCGACCGGCTGGTGCTGCGCCTGTCCGAGCTCGTCAACGTCACGACCGTCGCCGACGACGGCGGCGCCGTCAACGTCTTCATCGGCAACGGCCAGACGCTGGTGCTGCGGGACTTCACCGCAAGGCTCGCCACGGCGCCGAGCGCGCTGCAGCCCGGACGGCTCGAAGTGCTCTACCGCGGCACCGGCGCCGAGCAGGTGATCACGCCCTTCCTGACGGGCGGCGAGGTCGGCGGGCTGGTGTCGGTCCGCGGCGAGGTGCTCGACACGGCGCGCCAGCAGCTGGGCCTGATCGCCGCGACCCTGGGTCTGGCCATCAACGAGCAGCAGGCGGCCGGCATGGACCTCTACGGCCAGCTCGGCTCGGCGCTGTTCAGCGTGCCGCCGCCGCAGGCGGCGCCGGCGCTGACCAACGCCGGCTCGGCGACCGCGACGGCGGCGGTGGCCGACTTCCGCAACCTGACCGGCGACGACTACGTGCTGCGCTTCGACGGCGCCGCCTGGACCGTGACCCGCGCCGCGACCGGCGCCGTCGTCGCCGCGACGGGCACCGGGGCCGCCGGCGACCCGCTGCTGTTCGACGGCCTGTCCGTGGCGATCGGCGCCGGCGCGGCCGCCGGCGACCGGTTCTCGCTGCGCGGCACGCGCGACGCGGCGGCCGGGCTCGCGGTCGCGCTGACCGATCCGCGCGGCATCGCCGCGGCCGCCCCGATTCGCGCCAGCGCGCTCGCCGCGAACCTCGGCACGGGCACGATCACGCCGGGCCAGGTCGTCGACGCCGCGGACCCCAACCTGCTGGCGCCGGTGGAGATCCGCTTCCTGACCCCCACCACCTACAGCGTCAACGGCGCCGGCAGCTTCACCTACACCCCCGGCGCCGACATCGTCGTGAACGGCTGGCGGGTGCAGGTGTCCGGCGCGCCGGTGGCCGGCGACGCGTTCCGGGTCGAGCGCAACTCGGGCGGCGTGGGCGACAACCGCAACGCGCTGGCCATCGCCGGTCTGCAGAGCGCGGGGCTGCTCGGCGGCGGCGCCACCTCCATCGGCGAGGCGGTGATCGGCGTGGTGGGGCGGATCGGCACGCTCGCCGGGCAGGCCGAGACCTCCGCCTCGGCGCAGCGGACCCTGGTGACGAGCGCGCGGGACTCGGTGCTGGCCACCTCCGGGGTTAACCTCGACGAGGAAGCGGCCGATCTACTGAAGTGGCAGCGCGCCTACCAGGCCGCCGCCCAGACGATCGTGGTCGCCGACACGCTGTTCCAGACCCTGCTGGCGGCGACGTCGAGGAGATAGCCCGCCGTGCGCGTCGCCTTCCTGTCCGCCCAAGCCGCCTTCCTGGACGCCACCGGGCGCACCCAGGCCGAGCTCGCGCGGGTCCAGGAGCAGATCGCCACCGGGCAGCGCTTCTCCCGCGCGGCCCAGGATCCGGCCGCGGCGACGCAGGCGCTGTCCATCGACGGGCTCCTGTCCGACTACGAGCGCTACGGGCGCAACGCGGTGCTGGCGGGGAACCGGCTTGCACTCGAGGAGACCGCCCTGGCGGGCGCCGGCGACCTGCTTCAGCGGGTGCGCGAGCTGGTCGTGCAGGCCGCGAACGGTCCCCTGAATGCCGAGAATCGCCGCATGGTGGTGGCAGAGGTCCGGGCGCGCATCGAAGAGCTCGTCGCGACCGCCAACACCCGCGACGCCGGCGGCGAATACATCTTCGGCGGCACCGCCACCCGGACCCAGCCTTTCGTGCGCGCCGCCGGCAGCGTCGTCTATCAGGGCGATCAGGGCCGCCGGCTGGTGCAGGTGGCGGCCGACCAGTTCGTCGCCGATGGCGACTCCGGCGCCGCGGTGTTCGAGCTCGTGCGCAACGGCAACGGCATCTTCACCGTCGCCGCGGCGGCGGGCAACGCCGGCACGGGCCTGGTCGGCGAGCGGACGCTCGTGGACCCCGCGCTCTACGACGGCGGCGCCTACACCGTGACCTTCACCGCCGCCAACGCCTGGGAGGCGCGCGACGCAGGCGGTGCACTGGTCGCCAGCGGCGCCATCGCGCCGGGCGATGCGATCGCGTTCCGCGGCCTGTCGTTCGACATGGGAGGCAATCCCGCGGCGGGCGACAGCTTCGCCGTCGAGCCAAGCCGCAACCAGAGCGTGTTCCTGACGCTCGAGCGGCTGGTCGCGACGCTCGAGCGGCCCGACGGCACGGCGTCGGACCGTGCGTCCCTGTCGAACGAACTCGCCACGGCGCTGGTGGACATCGACCAGGCCCTCGGCAACCTGCTCGAGGTGCGCGCTGGCGTCGGCTCGCGCCTGTCGGCCCTCGAATCTCGACAGTCCCAGCTCGAAGGGGCGGGCGTCGAACTCAAGCGGGCGCTGTCGGGGCTCCGTGACACCGACTACGCCGAGGCCATCACCCGCCTCCAGCAGCAGCTCAACGTGCTGCAGGCCGCGCAGCAGTCGTTCGCCCGCGTCCAGGGCCTCTCGCTCTTCGACTATCTCTGATCCCGAGCCGGGGCCACCGGGACTCCCGGACGGGTCCCGGGATGTCTCCGTTTCCGCGTTGTGCGTCACGGTTTGGGGGTTTAAAGAATTCCCGGCGGCGTCCGATACATCTCCTGAGCGTGGTTACCGGACCCCTGGGAGGGGCTTTCCGACCGACGCGTCAGAGGCCCTCTGGGCCGGGAACTCAACCATCAGGAGCTGGAACACATGAACGGGCAAGTGATCAACACCAACATGCTGTCGCTCAACGCGCAGCGCAACCTCTCGAGCTCGCAGTCGAGCCTCGCCACGGCGCTGCAGCGCCTGTCCTCGGGCCTGCGCATCAACAGCGCCAAGGACGACGCCGCCGGCCTCGCCATCAGCGAGCGCTTTTCGGCGCAGATCCGCGGCCTGAACCAGGCGGTGCGCAACGCGAACGACGGCATCTCGCTGTCGCAGACCGCCGAGGGCGCGCTGGTCGAGGTTGGCAACAACCTGCAGCGCATCCGTGAACTGGCCGTGCAGTCGGCCAACGCCACCAACTCGTCCACCGACCGCGCGGCGCTGCAGGCGGAAGTCACGCAGCTGCTGCAGGAAATCGACCGTGTCGCGAACCAGACGTCGTTCAACGGCGTCAGGCTCATCGATGGCAGCTTCGCTTCGCAGGTCTTTCAGGTCGGCGCGAACGCCAACGAGACGATCAGCGTGTCGGTCAGCGTGGACGCCAACATCAGCGTTCTCGGCGGCGTGGTCTCGGTCGACACCGCCCAGTCGGCGTCGGTCACGGCGACGATCACCGACCTGACGGCGGTGGCCGCGGGCTCGGTCACCATCAATGGCACCGACATCGGCGCCCTCGATGCGGTGGGCACCATCAACCAGCGCGTCGGGCAGGTGGTCAACGCGATCAACGACATCTCGGCGACCACGGGCGTCAACGCCAGCTTCAACGCGACGCTCGGCGTGATCGAGCTCTCCTCGTCGGGAGCGATCACGGTCGGCGGCACCGACGACGGCACGCAGACGGGCTTCGACGGTGTGACCGGGGTCACGTCGACCGCGGCGACCACGACCGGCCTGTCGACGCTCAGCGTCAACTCCTTCGCCGGCGCGACGCTCGCGATCCAGCAGATCGACTCGGCATTGACCGAGGTGAACTCGGCCCGTGCGACCTTCGGCGCGATCCAGAACCGCTTCGAGTCGGTCATCGCGAACCTGACGACGGCCGCCGAGAACCTGACGGCCTCGCGGAGCCGCATCCGTGACGCGGACTTCGCCGCAGAGACGGCGGCGCTGACCCGCGCGCAGATCCTGCAGCAGGCCGGCATCGCGATCCTCGCGCAGGCCAACGCTGCGCCGACGAACGTGCTCGGCCTCCTGCGGTAAGCAGGACGGCCCTCAGGGGCCTCGAGAACAGGCGCCGGGTCCCGTGCTCCGCACGGGGCCCGGCCCGCCAGACGGCCGACCGGGGCGCTGAGGCGCAGCGGCCGAAGCCGGCAGCCAGAGGGCTGTCGGCGATGAGAGCCAGTAGCGTATGCCATACGAGATTTCAGCGAGCATCGGGCTCCTGGCGCGTATGGCGCAGGGAAGCGCGACGCCAGCGGCCACCCCATCCACCCGGCAGGGCGGCAAGCCCGTGCCGGACGCTGGCAACGCCGTGCCGCAGCCGGAGAGCTCACCGCCGCCCGAAAGGGCCGAGGTCGACCTGTCCCGCGTCGCAGAAGTGCTGGACCGGTTCATGAACGAGTTCGACCGGGCGCTCACCTTCAGCTTCGACGAGTCGCTGGGACGCACCGTCATCGTCGTCACCGACCCCGAGACCGGCGAAGTGATCCGCCGGATCCCGCCGGACGAGGCGCTGGAGATGTTCCGCGCGGTGCAGGGCGCCTCGAAGCGCGCCAGCCTCCTGGACGTCGTCGCCTGACGGCCTGACCCGCCCCTCAAGGCCGCGGACCTGCGGCCGCTAAACAGGGTGGCAGGAATCTGCGGATGGTACGGATCTTGCTGCCTACGAGGCAGGTCTGTCCGATGGAACTCGCATGAGCAGCATCACCGCTTCGGGGCTCGGCTCCGGGCTCGACATCGACGCCATCGTCCGCCAGCTCCTGGCGGCCGAGGGAAACCCGCAGCAGCTGCGTCTCAGCCAGCGTGAGGCGAAGCTGCAGACCCGGCTGTCCGCATTCGGGCAGTTCCGCAGCGCGCTCGAGCAGCTCCGGGCCTCCCTCGAGCCTCTCCTCTCGGTGGACCGGTTTCAGGGTCGCGCAGTCGCGGTCGGCAACGACGCGCTGCTGCAGGTCGCGGCCTCGCTGGACGCGGCGCCCGGGAGCTATGCGATCGAGGTCCAGCAGCTCGCCAGCGCGCAGAAGCTCGCCACCGGGCCCTTCGCGACGGCGCAGGACAGGATCGGTTGGGGCACGCTCTCGATAACGGTCGCGGGCGACGCGTTCGACGTCACCGTGGCGGAGGGCTCGGACAGCCTCGAGGACATTCGCGCAGCCATCAACTCGGCCGCCGGGAACACCGGCGTGACGGCGACCCTGATCACCGCCAACGACGGCGTCCGCCTGGTGTTGACTTCGACCAGCACCGGCGCCGCGAACACGATCGGCGTCGCGCAATCGGGCGGCGACGGCGGACTCGCCCAGCTCACCACGCTGACGGAAGTGCAACCCGCGAGGGATGCGCGGATCACCCTGGACGGCTTCACGTACGACTCGGCCTCGAACGTCGTCACCGGGGCGGTTTCCGGGTTGACGCTGACCTTGAAGGCGGCCTCGCCCGGCAATCCCACGACGGTCGACGTCTCGAACGACGGCGGCGCGTCGCGGGCGAAGGTCGAGGAGTTCGTCAAGCGCTACAACGCCCTCGTCACGGCCATTTCCAGCCTGACTGCCTTCAACGCGGACACCCGGACGGGCGGACCGCTGCTCGGGGATCCGACGGCGCGAAACTTCCTGAACTCGCTGCGCACGGAAGTCGTGCGGGCGGTCGCGGGCAACGGCTCGGTCGCCTCTCTGACGGAGCTCGGCATCACGACCCGGGTCGACGGCCGGCTGGAGATCCAGTCCTCCCGCCTGGACGAGGCGCTCCGCGACCGATTCGCCGACGTCGGACGATTCTTCACGACGGCGGAGAGCGGGCTCGCCAGCCGACTCGACGGCCTGCTCGACCAGTATCTCGACGGCGACGGACTGATCAAGGCCCGCACCGACGGGCTGCAGGCCGGGATCCGCGACATCGCCAAGGCACGCGACGCGCTCGAATTCCGGCTCGAGAAGCTCGAGACGCGCCTGCGCCGCCAGTTCAGCGCGCTCGACGGCCTGGTCGGGCAGCTGAGGAGCACGAGCGACTTCCTGACGCGGCAGCTGGCGACGCTGACGCCGAGCAACCAGGGCTAGCGCCCGGGGGACCCACGATGAACTACGGCTCAGGCTCGGCAGTCAAGGCCTACCAGTCGGCCGGCGCGCATGGGCGCGTGGCGGCGGCCGACCCGCACCGGCTCGTGCAGCTGCTCCTCGAGGGTGCGCTCGACCGCCTGGCCCTTGCGCGCGGCCATCTCGAGGCCGGGCGCGTCGCCCAGAAGGCGGAGACGCTGTCGCGCGCGATGGCCATCGTCGATTCGCTGAACGCCCAGCTCGATCTCGAGCGTGGCGGCGAGATCGCCGCGAACCTTCGCGGACTCTACGACTACGCGACACGCCGCCTGCTCGAGGCGAACCTCCGCAACGACTCAGCAGCCCTCGAAGAGGTCTCCGGGCTCCTGCGCGAGATCAAGTCCGGCTGGGACGCGATCGCCCCGGCGGCGGGAGCGCCGCGGTGACGGCGCTGGCGCTGGCCTCGCCCCCGGCAGGTCCGCTCGAGCAGGCGCTGGCGCTGACACTCGAGCTCCGCGGCTGCGTCGAGGCGGGCGACTTCGCGGGCGCGGCCGAGCTCGAGTCGGCGCGCCGCGCCCTGCTCGAGGAGTTCTTCGCCACGCGGCCAGCCGCGGTCGAGTTGCCCCGCAGCGTGGAACTGCTGCGCGAGATCGTCGCCGCGAACGATGCGCTCGTCGGGCTCGCGGATCACCTGCAGCGCGCGCTGGCGCGCGAGGTCGAGACCATCGCGACCGGCCGCCGCGCCGTGCGCGCCTATGGCGGCGCGCTGCGCTAAGCTCGGGGCGTGGACTCCGAAGCCAACCCCGACTTCATCGACGGCCTGCATTTCGATGCGCTGCTGCCGCTCGAATTCACCGAGGCCGACGCCGAGCCCTTGCCGGCCACGCTGTCGCGGCTGAACGCGGACAACCTGCAGGTGCTGCAGGCGGACGCGTCGCTCGCCGAGTCGCACCGGGCGGCCGAGACGAAGGACGAGGACCGGCCCTGGCTCGCCGACCTCGCGCGCCTCGAGTTCAAGCTGGACGTGCTGCTCGCCACGCTGGGTCGGCTGCTGGCCAAGGAAGCCGCGATGCCCGCGCCAGTGCCGGTGCGCATGTACGCCGCCGGCCTCGAGTGGCTGGCCACCGGCCAGCGTCCGGTCGCCGGCGCGGCAGGGCGCGTGGCGCTGTTCATCAACCCTGCGTTCCCGCAGCCCGTGATCATCCACGGGCAGGTCAGCGGGCACCGCGCCGACGCGCAGGGCCTCTGGGCGCAGTTCGCGTTCGCGGGCCTGAGCCCGGCCGTCGTCGATCTCCTCGAGCGGCTGGTCTTCCGCCAGCACCGGCGGCAGGTGGCCGGCGCCCGTGCCGGGACCGGTCGTTTTTCATAATCCAGCTTCCCGCCGACCGACACCCTGCCCATCATTAAGGAATTTCCTTAGGCATCTTTCAGGGTTATTCTCATCACGACTCGCGTCGATGTTTCTCTAGGATTCGAATGGTCTGAATTTCAGTGTGTCTGGATTCAGGCGCTTAGATAAAGAAGCTCGAAAAATCGCCAGATCCGCAAGACGCGGGTCGCAGCCACCGGGATGCCGTGACCGACACGAGAGTCGCCGTCATCGAGCCTGATTCCAGCCGGATCCCGGCCTGGCAAGAGGCCCTTCACTTCCTCGACTACCAGGCCGTCGTCGCCGACAGCCTCGGCGGGCTCGACTGGCCCGGCCATGCGGCGCCGGACTGGGCCGCGCTCGTCATCGGCGACCCGCGGCCGCGGCGGATCCTGGAGGACGTGGCCGCGCGCGTCGGCGCCGGTGCCGCGCCGCTGCCGGTCGTCTGCGCGGCGCCTTTCGGGCCGGACCCCGACCTCGGGCCGGGCGTCGTGCCGTTGCCGCTGGAGCTGCCGCTGCGCTACGCGCAACTCGACGCCGTGCTGCGCGAGGCGCGCAGGCTGCGCTCCGCGCAGCCCGGCGCCAGCGCCTGGCGCCCCGGCGGCACCTCCGCGGCGATCACGGCCGTGCACCGCCTCGCGGAGCAGGTCGCCGCCTTCGACACCAACGTGCTGATCCTCGGCGAGTCGGGCACCGGCAAGGAGATGGTCGCGCGCTACCTGCACGAGCTGTCGCCGCGCGCCCGTCGCCCGTTCGTACCGGTCAATTGCGGCGCGATCCCGCCCGACCTCCTCGAGAGCGAGCTGTTCGGCCACGAGAAGGGCGCGTTCACGGGAGCGCTGACCGCGCGCGTCGGCCGCTTCGAGTTCGCCGAAGGCGGCACGCTGTTCCTCGACGAGATCGGCGACATGCCGCCGGCGATGCAGGTCAAGCTCCTGCGCGTCCTGCAGGAGCGCAGCTTCGAGCGCGTGGGCAGCAATCGCAGCCAGCGTTGCGACGTGCGCGTGGTCGCGGCCACCCACCGCAACCTCGAGGCCGCGATCGCCGACGGCAGCTTCCGCGAGGACCTCTACTACCGGCTGAACGTCTTCCCGATCCAGATGCCGCCGCTGCGCGAGCGGATCGCGGACCTTCCGGCGCTGATCGAGCAGCTCGGCGCGCGACTGGAGGCCTCGACCGGCCGGCGCGTCGCCTTCACCGCCGCGGGCCTCGCCACGCTCGGCCGCTACGGCTGGCCGGGCAACGTGCGCGAGCTCGCCAACCTGATCGAGCGGCTGGTGATCCTGCACCCCGGTGCGCGGATCGGGCCTGAACTGCTGCCCGAGCGCTACCGCGCGGGGCTGTCGGCTGGCGCCGCGCCCGAGGCCTGCGCGCAGGCCCTGCCGAGCGAGGGCGTCAACCTCAAGGACCACCTCGCACAGCTCGAGGTCAGCATGATCCGCGAGGCGCTGGCGCGCGCGGACGGCACGGTGTCAGAGGCCGCGCGGCTGCTCGGCCTGCAGCGCACCACGCTGGTCGAGAAGCTCCGCAAGTACCGGCTCGGGGCCCGCGCCGCCTGAGGGCGACGGATTTTTGACGCCTCGTCGCGTCGCGCGACTTCGCTAACTCCCTGTTTCGACGCGACTTCGCCACTGGCACGGATATTGCTGACCCTTGCCCGGGTTCGCCGGATCCGAGGCCCATGTCCGCCGCCATAGAACAGCGCCAGCTCAACGACGCCTTCCGCGCCTTCAACGAGCTGTCCACCTCGCTCGAGCGCTCCTACCGCGACCTCGAGTCGCAGGTGGCGCGTCTCACCGAGGAGCTCGCCACCGTGCGCCGCGCGCGGCTCGAGGAGCACCGCGCGCGCGAGCGCATCGCGACCCGCCTCGAGCGGCTCCTGGCGCTGCTGCCGGGCGGCGTGCTGGTGCTCGACGGCGAGGACGTCGTTCGCGAGTCCAACGAGGCCGCGCGCGAGATGCTCGGCAGTCCGCTCGAAGGCGAACCGTGGTCGGCCGTCTGCGCGCGGGCCATGCAGCGCGCCAGCGTCTTCGGGGGCGAAGTGCCGCTCGCGAGCGGCCGGCACGTCTCGCTCGCGCAGCGCGGCCTCGGCGACGGGCAGGGACGCATCGTGCTCGTCACCGACGTCACCGAGGCCCATCTGGTGCGCGAGCTGCTCGAGCGCAACGGCCGTCTCGCGGCGATGGGCGAGATGGCCGCCCGCCTGGCGCACCAGCTGCGCACGCCGCTCACCACCGCGCTGCTCAACGCATCGAGACTCGCCGCGCCCGCCTTGCCCGAGGACCAGCGGGTCCCGCTCGCCGATCGCACCGTGGACCGCCTGCGGCATCTCGAGCAGCAGATCGCCGACATGCTCGCCTACGCCCGCGGCGGCGCCACCGGCATGGCCACGCTCGCACTCGACGCCGTGCTCGAGGACGTCGCCCAGACCCTCGCCGGCCGCCTCAAGTCCGGCGGCCGCCTGACGCTCAGCACCCGCGCACGCGGACTCAGGGTCCGCGGCAACCGCGACGCGCTGGCCGGCGCGGTCGCGAACCTCGTGGTCAACGCGCTCGACGCGGCCGGCGCCAGGGCCGAGGTCGTCGTGGAGGCGAGCCTTCCGGCGCCCGACCTGGCGCGGATCACGGTCGCGGACAACGGGCCGGGCGTGCCCGAGGGGCTGCGCGAGCAGATCTTCGAGCCGTTCTTCACGACGCGAGCGGCCGGCACCGGCCTCGGCCTCGCCGTGGTCCGCTCGGTCGCGCTCGCCCA
Organism: uncultured Steroidobacteraceae bacterium; assembly: GCA_964406445.1. Taxonomy (GTDB): domain Bacteria; phylum Pseudomonadota; class Gammaproteobacteria; order Steroidobacterales; family Steroidobacteraceae; genus SG8-30. The sequence goes on along the minus strand of CAYORU010000019.1, from coordinate 22,371 downwards.
CGGCGGAAGCGTGCGGCTCGAGCCGCAGGGTCCCGGCGCGACCTTCGTCCTCGAGATCCCGGTCGGCGAGCGCGCCGCGGGCGAGCCCGGCACGCAACGGGAGGCCGACTGATGCAGGCGATGGCGACGCGGGCCGCAGGCGCGATCCTGGTGGTGGAGGACGACGGGCCGCTGCGCGAGGCGCTGTGCGACACGCTGCGCTCGGCCGGGCGCGAGGCCCTCGCGGCCGCCGACGCCGCCGCGGCGCTGGCCGCGCTGTCCGCCGTGGAAGTGGCGCTGGTGGTGAGCGACGTGCAGATGGCGGGCACCGACGGGCACGCGCTGCTGAGGGAGATCCGCGCCCGCTGGCCGCGGGTGCCGGTGGTGCTGGTGACGGCGCACGGCAGCGTGGGGCGCGCCGTGGAGGCGATGCGCGACGGCGCCGCCGACTACCTGCTCAAGCCCTTCGACGCCGACGCCCTGCTCGAGGTGGTGGCGCGGCACGCGCGCCGGGTGGAGCAGGCCGAGTCCGGCCCGGTGGCGGAGGATCCGGCGAGCCGCGCCGTCACCGAGCTCGCGGGGCGGGTGGCGCGCACCGAGGTCACGGTCCTGATCACCGGCGAGAGCGGCACGGGCAAGGAGGTGTACGCGCGCTGGATCCACGCCTGCTCGCCGCGCCGCGGCGGCCCCTTCGTCGCCATCAACTGCGCGGCGATCCCGGAGAACATGCTGGAGGCGATGCTGTTCGGGCACGAGCGCGGCGCCTTCACCGGCGCCCAGCAGGCGCACGCCGGAAAGTTCGAGCAGGCCCAGGGCGGCACGCTGCTGCTCGACGAGATCTCGGAGATGAACCTCGGCCTGCAGGCGAAGCTGCTGCGCGTCCTCCAGGAGCGCGAGGTCGAGCGCATCGGCGGACAGCGCTCGATCAAGCTCGACGTGCGGGTCGTCGCGACCAGCAACCGGCAGCTGCGCGACGAGGTGGCCGCGGGGCGCTTCCGCGAGGACCTCTACTACCGCCTGAACGTGATGCCGATCCGGCTGCCGGCCCTGCGCGACCGACCGGGCGACGTGCTGCCGCTCGCGCAAGCCTCGCTCGCCCGCCACGCCGGCGACGGCGCGCCGCTCGAGCTCGCGCCCTGCGCGCGTGCCGCGCTCGTCGCGCACCGGTGGCCCGGCAACGTCCGCGAGCTCGACAACCTGATGCAGCGCGCCGCGGTGCTTGCCACCGGACGGGTGATCCGCGCGGCCGACCTCGTCTTCGAGGAGGGTGCGGCGCCGGCCGCCGTCGCGCCTGCCGGGCCTGCCGCCGAAGTCTCGCCGGAGAGCCTCGGCGGCGACCTGCGCGAGCGCGAGCGGCGCCTGATCCTCGCCGCGATCGACGAATCCGGCAGCCGCAAGGCCGCGGCCGAGCGCCTCGGCATCAGCCCTCGGACGCTCAGGCACAAGCTGCAGCGGCTGCGCGACTCGGGACACGAGGTCCCGGCCGGGCGTTGAGCCGGCGGCAGGCCCACAGCGAGGCAGACGACACATGAACAACATCGACTCCACCCGCCTGCTGCTCGAGATGCGTTCGCTCGCCCTCAAGGCGCAGGCCGGCGCGCAGCCGCCCGAGGCGGCGGCCGCAGCGCCGGGCGCCGACTTCGGCACCGCCATGAAGTCGGCGATCGGCCAGGTCAGCGCGGCGCAGCAGGGTGCGCGGGCGCTCGCCGAGGCCTTCGAGGCCGGCGCGCCGGGCGCCGACCTGACCCGCGTGATGCTCGAGGTCCAGAAGGCGAGCCTGTCGTTCCGGGCCATGACCGAGGTACGCAACAAGCTGGTCCAGGCGTACCAGGAAGTCATGAACATGCCGATCTGACCAGGCCCGCGAGGAGCTGAAGCATGGCCGATGCCGCATCCCTTCCCGCACGCAGTCTCGTCGACTCCGTGCCGGGCCTGAGGCAGCTCACGCTGCTGGTCGGCGTCGCCGCCGCGGTGGCGGCCGCCGTCTGGCTGGTGCTCTGGTCGCAGGGGCCCAATTACTCGATGCTCTACGGCCAGCTGTCGGATCGTGACGCGGCGGCGGTCGCGCAGTCGCTGTCGACGGCCGGCATCCCCTACCGGCTGGAGCCGGGCAGCGGCGCGGTGACCGTGCCCGCGGATCGCCTCCACGACGCGCGCCTCAGGCTCGCCGGCGAGGGTCTGCCGCAGGGCGACGGCCTCGGCATCGAGATGCTGCGCGATCAGGAGGGCTTCGGCACCAGCCAGTTCATGGAGTCCGCGCGCTACCAGCACGCGCTCGAGACCGAGCTCGCGCGCACCATCGTGCGGGTGCAGGGCGTGCAGTCCGCCCGCGTGCACCTCGCGCTGCCGAAGCAGTCGGTGTTCGTGCGCGACCGGCGCAAGGCCAGCGCCTCGGTGATGCTGCAGCTGTACGCCGGGCGGCGCCTCGACGCGGCGCAGGTCTCGGCGGTCGTGCACCTCGTCGCCTCCAGCGTGCCCGAGCTCGAGGCGGAGCAGGTCACGGTGGTCGACCAGAACGGCACGCTGCTGTCGGCGCCGAAGGCCGGCGACGAGCTGGCCGCGACGGCGCGCCAGCTGGACTACCAGCAGCAGCTCGAGGAGCGCTTCGCAAGGCGCATCGAGGAGCTGCTGAGCCCGCTGGTCGGCGTCGGCCGCGTGCGCGCCGGGGTGACGGCGGACCTCGACTTCACCATCGCCGAGCGGACCCGCGAGGACTTCGATCCGGAGCAGCAGATCGTCCGCAGCGAGCAGACCAGCGCCGACAGCCGGCCGGCCGGCGACCTCGCGCTCGGCCTGCCCGGCGCGCTCAGCAACCAGCCGCCCACCACCTCGCCCGCGCCGCCGGCGGCGGAGCAGCAGGCGGAGCCCGGCGCGGCCGCTGCGGCCGCGACCAGCCAGCGGGCCACGCGCAACTACGAGATCGGCCGCACGATCAGCCACGTGCGCGAGCCGGCCGGCTCGGTGCGGCGGCTGTCGGTGGCGGTGATCCTCGACAACAAGCCGGCGCCCGCCGGCGCGGCCGAGGCCGACGTGCCGGCGGCCGGGGTCGCCTGGTCCGAGGAGGACATCGCCCGCTTCACGACCATCGTGAAGGAGGCGGTCGGCTTCGACGAGGCTCGCGGCGACCGCGTGCAGGTCGTCAACGCCGGCTTCACCACGGCGCCGGGGCTGGGCGAGGTCGAGCCCGAGCCCGCCTGGAAGAGCCCGGCGCTGTGGAACATTGGCCGGCAGGCGCTCGGCGCGGCACTCGTGCTGGTGCTGGCCTTCGTCGTGTTGCGGCCCCTGATGAAGTCGCTGACCGCCGGCGGCGCCGCCGGCGGCGCGCTGGTGCCCGCGGGCGTCGCCGGGCTGCCGGACCTCGCGCAGGACCGCGTGACGCTCACGCGCGGCGGCGTGCCCGCGCCGAATTACGAGCAGCAGGTCGCAGCCGCGCGCAGCCTGATCGGACAGGATCCCCGGCGGGCCGCCGACGTGGTCAAGGACTGGGTGACGACCGATGGCCGGTAACGCCGCCGAGATTCCGGGCGCCGAGCGCGCGGCGATCCTGCTGCTGACGCTCGGCGAGCAGGAGGCGGCCGCGATCATCCGCCACATGGACGCGCGCGAGGTGCAGCGCGTGAGCGAGGCGATGGCCGCGCTCAAGGACGTCCCGCGCGATCGCACCCACGCGGTAGTGGCCGGCTTCATCGACTCTGTCGAGAAGCGCGGCGCCGGCGGCAGCGGGGCGCGCGACTTCGTCAAGCGCGTGCTGACCACCTCACTCGGCCGCGAGCGCGCGGAGCGCATGATCGACCGGCTCTCGCCCAACGCCGAGGCGGGCGCGGGCATGGACCAGCTCAAGTGGATGCACCCGCGGCAGGTGGCGGACCTGCTGCGCGACGAGCATCCGCAGGTCGTGGCGACGGTCCTCGCGCACCTCGACCCCGAGCAGGGCGGGGCGGTGGCCGCGCTGCTGCCGGAGGCGCTGCGCAGCGACGTGCTGCTGCGCCTCGCGACGCTCGACGAGGTGCCGCAGTCGGCGCTCAAGGAGCTCGACGGCCTGGTCGAGCAGCGGGCGACCGAGGCGACCGCCGGCCCGCCGCGACGGCTCGGCGGCACGCGCCTCGCCGCCGGCATCCTGAACGCGCTCGGGCCCGACCAGAAGAGCGTCTCGATCGCCTACATCGAGGAGCAGGACGCCGAGCTCTGCCAGCAGATCAAGGACCAGATGTTCGTGTTCGACAACCTGCTGCAGGTGGACGACCGCGGCATCCAGGCGGTGCTGCGCGAGGTGCCCTCGGACGTGCTCGCCACCGCGTTGCGCGGCGCCGATCCCGAGGTGCAGGACAAGATGTTCCGCAACATGTCGAAGCGCGCGGCGGAGATCCTCAAGGAGGAGATGGAGGTGCGCGGCCCGGTGCGGCTCGCCGAGGTCGAGGCGGCGCAGCGCGAGATGGTCGCCGTGGCGCAACGCCTCGCCGAGGACGGCACCATCGTCGTCGGCGGTGGCGGCGGCGACTATGTCTAGGATCATCGACGCGGGCGCCGCCGCCGGCGCGCGCGCCTGGCAGGCGCCCGAGACGGGCGAGGCCGGGCCCGCGCCGAGGGGCGCCTCGCCGCAAGGCGGGCTGCTGACCGCAGGCGCGCTCGCCGACCTGCAGCGCGAGGCCTGGGAGGAGGGCTGGCGCGCCGGGCAGGAGGCGGGGCTGCGCGCCGGCGAGCAGCAGCTGCGCGAGCGCGTCGAGCGGCTCGACTCGCTGATCGCCGACCTCGCGCGGCCCTTCGAGGCGCTCGACGCGCAGGTCGAGGAGGAGCTGGTGGGGCTCGCGATGGCGCTCGCCAAGCAGATCGTGCGCCGCGAGATCCGCCTCGACCCGACGCAGATCATCGGGGTCGTGCGCGAGGCGGTGTCGGTGCTGCCGGTCGCGGCGCGCGAGGTGCGGGTCCACCTGCATCCCGAGGACGCGGCCATCATCCGCCAGTACCTCGCGCCGACCGAGAACGAGCGTGCCTGGCAGGTCGTCGAGGACCCGGTGATGATGCGCGGCGGCTGCCAGGTGATCACGCCCACGGCGCGCGTCGACGCGCGGCTCGAGACGCGCCTCGGCCAGGTGCTCTCCCAGCTGCTCGGCGGCGAACGCGCCGCCGACGGGCGGGGCGGCCCTTGAACGCCGCCGGCGGCGGCCCGGGCGGGGCGAAGCGCTGGGCCGCGCGGCTCGCCGGGCATCGCGAGCGGAACTCGACGCAGCGGCCGCTGCAGGTCGAGGGAATGCTCTCGCGCATGGTCGGCCTGACCCTCGAGGCGGTCGGCTGCGAGGCGCCGGTCGGCGCGCGCCTGTCCGTTGCGACGGCCGACGGGCGCGAGGTCGAGGCCGAGGTCGTCGGCTTCTCGGGCGAGCGGGTCTTCCTGATGCCGACCGGCGACATGCGCGGCCTGATGCCCGGCGCGCGGGTCGTGCCGGTGCAGACCGTCTCCGAGGTGCGGGTCGGCGACGCGCTGCTCGGGCGCGTCCTCGACGGCGCCGGGCGCCCGCTCGACAGCCTCGGCGCCGTCTCCTGCGACGACGTGCGGCCCCTGATGGGCGTGCCGCTCAATCCGCTCAGGCGCCACGCCATCCGCGACCCGCTCGACGTCGGCGTGCGCTCGATCAACGGGCTGCTGACGCTCGGCCGCGGCCAGCGCATCGGCCTGTTCGCCGGCTCCGGCGTCGGCAAGTCCGTGCTGCTCGGGATGATGACCCGCTACACGGAGGCCGAGGTCACGGTGGTCGGCCTGATCGGCGAGCGCGGCCGCGAGGTGCAGGAGTTCGTCAACGACACGCTCGGCCCGGACGGGCTCAAGCGCGCGGTCGTGGTCGCGACGCCGGCCGACGTGCCGCCGCTCATGCGCCTGCACGGCGCCTGGCTCGCCACCGCGATCGCCGAGCACTTCCGCGACGAGGGGCGCAAGGTGCTGCTGCTGATCGACTCGCTGACCCGCTTCGCGCAGGCGCAGCGCGAGATCGCGCTCGCGATCGGCGAGCCGCCCGCGACCAAGGGCTACCCGCCGAGCGTCTTCGCGCGCCTGCCGCAGCTCGTCGAGCGGGCCGGCAACAGCGACCGCGGCCCGGGCTCGATCACGGCGATCTACACGGTGCTCGCCGAGGGCGACGACCAGAACGACCCCATCGCCGACGCGGCGCGCGCGATCCTCGACGGCCACATCGTCCTCTCGCGCCAGCTCGCCGAGGCTGGCGTCTATCCCGCCGTGGACATCGAGGCCTCGATCAGCCGCGCGATGCACCAGGTGATCCCGCGCGAGCACCACGAGCTCGCGCTGCGCATCCGGCAGCTGTACGCGGTCTACCGGCAGAACCGCGACCTGATCGCCGTCGGGGCCTACAAGCGCGGCAGCGACCCGCGGGTGGACGCGGCGCTCGAGGCCTGGCCGCGGATCGTCGAGTTCCTGAGCCAGGACATGTTCGACCGCGTCTCCTTCGCCGACAGCGCCCGCGCGCTCGGCGATCTGCTCGGGAAGGCGGCGTGAAGCGCAGCGATCGCCTGCGGCCCGTGCGCGACATCGCCGGCGGGCGCGAGCGCGACGCGGGCGCGGCGCTCGGGGAGCTGCGGCGCAGGCTCGAGGACCAGGAGCGGCAGCTCGAACAGGTCCTGCGGTTCCGCGAGGAGTACGTGGGCGGGCGCCCGCCCGGCCTCGGCACCACCGACGCGGTGCGGCTCGCCAACTACGGCGCCTTCCTCGGCCGCCTGAACGACGCGATCCGCGACCAGCAGAAGCGGGTGGCCGAGCTGCGCGGCGAGGCCGAGAAGCTGGAACAGGCCTGGCGCGAGCGGCGCGCCGAGACGGCCGCGCTGGACCGGGCGGTCGAGCGGATCCACCTCGACGAGCGGCGCGCGGTGGACCGACGCGAGCAGCGGGACCAGGACGAGATCGCCCAGGGCCGGCGCGGCCCCTCGGAGGGCTGAGCGCCCGCTTGGCGTGGCACGTCGCTTGCACCAGCGAAGGTGCATGGACGTGCCAGCCACCTTGCCCGCCGCCGTCGCGGCGTTCGTCGCGCCCGCCCGCGTGCCCGCGAGCGGCGCGGCGGCGGCCGCGCCGGGCGCGACGGTCCCGGGCGGCGAGCCGCGGGGCGCGGCCTTCGCGGCATTCCTCGGACTGCCCGAAGGCGGCAAGGACTTGCCGCCCGACGGCAACGCGCTGCCGGTCGCGCTGCCATGGCTGCCGCCGGCCGTGCCGCCCCCGATGGGCGCCGCGGCGCCGGCGGCCCCTGCGCCTGCTCCGGCGGCGGCGCGAGGGGGCGGTCCCCCGGTGCCGCCCGGGACGCCAGGCCTCGCGCCTGCGCCGCAGGGCGCGGCGCTCGCCGCGGCGATAGCCGTCCGATCCGGTCTCGCGCCCGACGGCGCCGGACCCGAGAGCCCCCGGATCGAGGCAACGCGCGGCAGGAGTCTGCCGACCGAGGTGCCCGGCACGCCCCCGCAGCCGCTGCAGCCGCTGGCGGTCAGCGCGCCCGGGGCGGCCTTGCCGCCTCTCGCGGCGGAGCCCGTCACCGGCCCGCTGCCCGGGCCTGGCGCAGATGCCCTCGCCTTGCCCGCAAGGCAGGCCGCGCCGGCGGTCGCCGGCGCCGCGCCCACGGTCCGGCCGCAACCGCCGGCTGCGTCCGCCGCCCCGCCTGCCGCGGCTCCCACGACTCTGTCCGAAGCCGCGGCGCCGGCGGCCTTGGCGCCGGAGTCATCTGAAGCGAAGCCCGTCGAGGCCGCGAGCGCGCCGCGAGTCGCGGAGGCGCTGCTCCCGGCCGCGACGGCCGCACCCGGCGGCGCTCCCGCCGCGCCGACGGCCGGGCGGGATGCGCCGCCGGTGGCCATGCAGCTCGCCGAGCCGCCGGGGTCGGAGGCGTTCTCGAACGCCCTCGGCGAGCGCGTCGTGGTCATGGCCGACCGCGATCTCTCGCGGGCGCGGATCGCGCTCAACCCGCCACAGCTCGGCCCGATCGAGGTGCGGGTCCAGGTGAGCGGCGAGCAGGCGAGCGTCGCCTTCACGGCGCACAGCCACCTGACCCGCGAGGCGATCGAGCAGGCGCTGCCGAGGCTGCGGGAGATGCTCGGCGGCCAGGGCTTCACCCAGGTGGACGTCAACGTTTCGCAGCATTCCTTCAGCGAGCGGCCGCGGCAGCCGATGGCGCCGCTGTCGCCGGCGGCAAGCCTCGGCGCCGAGCCCGAGGCCGCCGCGCCCGCGCCGGCCTGGCGCCCGGCCGCCAGCGCCCGCCTCGACCTTTACGCCTGATCGATTCCGGTAAGATTCTCACGCGCCGCGGACGCGGCTCCCGCAGCGGGGTTCCTGCCTTGCAGCCCAGGCTCACCCTCGGCGAAATCCGCGCTGCGCGGCGGGACCTCGGCGATCTCGTGCTGACCACGCCGGTGCTCGAGCTGTCCGGGCCGGGCCTTCACCCGGCGCTCGCGCCCGGCACGCGACCGGTCCTCAAGCTCGAGCTGCTGCAGCGCACCGGCAGCTTCAAGCCGCGCGGCGCGCTGCTCAACGTCATGGGCCTGTCGCGCGACGAACTCGCGCGCGGCGTCTGCGCCGTCAGCGCCGGCAACCACGCGCTGGCCACGGCCTACGCGGCGTCGCGCCTCGGCAGCCACGCGAAGATCGTCATGATGGCGAGCGCCAATCCCTTCCGCGTCGCCCAGTGCCGCGCGCTCGGCGCGGAGATCGAGTTCGCGCCCGACGCGCACGCGGCGTTCAGGCGCGCCGAGGAGCTGCAGATCGCCGAGGCGAGGCCGTTGATCCACCCCTTCGAGGGGCTTCGCACCGCGCTAGGCACGGCGACCGTCGGGCTCGAACTGATGGAGCAGGCGCCCGGGCTCGAGGCGGTGATCGTGCCGATCGGCGGCGGCGGCCTCTGTGCAGGCGTCGCCGCGGCGGTCAAGCTGCTCGATCCCGCCTGCGCGGTCTATGGGGTGGAGCCGGAGGGCGCGGACACCATGCACCGCAGCTTCGCCGCCGGTCGGCCGGTCTCGATCGATCGCGTGGCGACCCTGGCCGACAGCCTCGGAGCGCCCTACGCGATGCCGCTGTCCTTCGCGCTCTGCCGCGCCCACGTGGACGGCCTCGTGAAGGTCAGCGACCGCGAGCTGGTCGCCGCCATGCGCTTCCTGCTCGAGCAGGCCAAGCTCGCCGTCGAGCCCGCCGGCGCCGCGGCGGCGGCCGCGCTGCTCGGACCGCTGCGCGAGCCGCTCGCGGGTCGCCGGGTGGGGCTGATCGCCTGCGGCGCCAACATCGACGCCGAGGGCTTCGCGCGCCTCGTGCTCGGCGCAGGCGGTGCCCGCGGGGACGCCGAGTGATCTGGGACGCGGGCTTCGCCTACCTGCACCTGCTCGCCGCCGGGGCCGCCGCGGCGCTCAAGATGGCGGAGCACTGGCTGCTCGCGCGGCCGCCGGACCGGTTGCAGGTGCGCCTGCTCGGCCAGGTGCGGCTCGGCTACCTGCTCGGCCTGACCTCGTCGCTCGCGACCGGGCTCGCCCGGCTGCAGGGCTGGCAGCCGGCCGCCGGGCTGCCGGCCGGCGACAGCCTGTTCGCCCTGAAGATCGGCCTGTTCGCCATGCTGCTGCTGCTCGCCGTGCCGACGACTCGCACCGTCGTGCGCTGGAACCGCGAGGCGCGCAACGCCCCCACGTTCGCGCCCAGGCTCGGCGAGCTCGAGGCCGTGCGGGCGACGATCTCCCTGGAGCTCGCGCTCGTCGCGCTGATCCCCCTGCCCGCCGTGCTGCTTGGGCAGGGCGGTCCCTAGCCGGTCGCCGCGCGCCCCGCCGGGGCGCCAAAATTCTGACGGGCCCGCGGCGAGCGACGCCTCTTGGCGCCAGGCGGCCTCCATAACCTGCTGAATAAAATAGTTTTTCTGGCGGGCCCTGGCGTGGCATGCAAATTGCTTCGCATCCCCTCGGGAATTCCTTTGCAGGGTGGGCCTCATGGCCGAAGAACAGCAGGCCGCGGCGCCGTCGCCGCCGAAATCGGGCGGGCCGGTCGCCCTCATCGTGAACGGCGCCGGCATCTTCGCGGTCACGCTCGCCGCGGTGGTCGCCGGCGGCTTCATCAACGAGTTGCTGCACCCGCCGCAGGAACTGGTGCTCGACGCCGAAGGGCAGCTCACGCTCAAGCCGCCGCCCGCCGAGAAGGCCGACGGCAAGGCCAGGGCGAAGCCCTCGGGGCCCGCGATCTACTTCGCCTTCGACCCGCCGCTGATCGTGAACTTCGAGCAGGACGGCGCCGTCCGCTTCCTGCAGGTGACGGTCGAGGTGATGGCGCGCGACGCGGAGACCATCGCCGCCGTGCAGCAGAACGCGCCGCTCATCCGCAACAACCTGATGCTCATGATGAGCAGCCTCGAGTACGCGCAGGTCATGTCGCGCGAGGGCAAGGAGGCGCTGCGCGCCAAGTCGCTGGCCGAGGTCCAGGCGATCCTGGAACGCGAGACCGGCGGCAAGGCCGCGCTCGAGGACCTGTTGTTCACCAGCTTCGTGGTCCAGTGACGTGGCCGGTCCCGGCGAGAAGCCGCTGATTTCCGACGAGGAGGTGCAGGCGCTGCTGGATCGCGTGGGCCCTGCCGCCGCGGGGCCGAGCGAGGCGCGGCCCTACGATCTCGCGGCCACGCCGCGGATCACCCGCGGCCGGCTGCCCACGCTCGAGTTGCTGCTCGAGGCCTTCGCGCGCCAGTTCCGGGCGCGGCTGTCGGAGCTCATCCGCCGCGAGCTGCAGGTCACCTACGAGGGCGTGCAGGCGCAGCGCGGCGCCGACTACCTCGCCTCGCTGCCGGCGCCGGCCTGCCTCGACCTCGCCCGCGCCCGGCCCCTTGCCGGCCAGGTGCTGTTCTCGCTCGATCCGGCGCTGCTGGCGCTGCTGGTGGACGCGTTCTACGGCGGTCCGGGCCGCGCCGGCCCGCGCGAGGCCGAACGCGGCCTGACGCCGACCGAGGCGCGCTTCGCCCGGCTCGTGGTGACGCAGGCCACCACCGAGCTCGCCGCCGCGTTCGCCCCGGTCGCGGCGCTCGAGTTCGAGCTGGTCAAGCAGGAACGAAACGCGCACTTCGTCGATCTCGGCACGCCGGCCGAGATGCTGCTCGTCAATCGCTTCCGGGTGGCGCTCGGCGCCGCCGAGGGCAGCTTCGACTTCGTGCTGCCGTCGGCGGCGATCGAGCCGCTGCGCGAGGTGCTCGCCTCGGCGACCGCCGTGCGCGACGCGCCGGGCGGCGCGCCCTGGGCGCCCGCCCTGTCGGGCGCGCTCGCCGACGCGCGGGTCGAGGTGCGTGCCGTGCTCGCCGAGGCGGAGATCAGCCTCGGCGAGCTCGTGCGCCTGAAGCCCGGCGACGTGGTGCCCATCGAGGCGCCCCGCGAGGCGCTGCTCCTCGCCGGCGACGTTCCCCTTTACCGCGCCCGCTTCGGCGTCTCGCGCGGCCGCAATGCCCTGACCGTCGCCGAGCCCGTCCGACCGGGCGCGGCGCGGCGCTGAACCGGAGCCCGAAGGAGGCCAACATGGCGAGCCCCAAACCTGCCCAAGCCGCGCCCGAGACCAAGCCGGCCAGCGAAGTCAGTCTCGACCTGATCCTCGACGTCGGCGTGACGCTCGCGCTGGAGATCGGCCGGACCCGCATCAAGGTCCGCGACCTGCTGCAGCTCTCCGCGGGCTCCATCCTCGAGCTCGACCGGCTGGCCGGCGAGCCGCTCGACGTGCTGGTGAACGGCGTGCGGGTGGCGCGCGGCGAGGTGGTGGTCGTGAACGACAACTTCGGCGTGCGCCTGACCGAGGTCGTGAGCCCGCGCGAGCGCATCGAGGGCGTGCGTTGAGGTCAGGCCGTTTCCTGGCGACGGTCGCGGGCGCCGCGCTGGCGCCGGTCGCGGCCGCGCAGTCCGCCGGCGCGCTGCCCGGCGGCGCCGCCGCGCTCGGGCAACTCGCGGTGTCGCTGCTGCTGGTGGTGGGCCTGATCGTCGCCTTCGCGTGGCTGGCTCGGCGCATGCGCATCGCGCCGCAGGGCGCGGCCGGCACGCTGCGCGTGCTCGCGCAGGTGCCGGTGGGTCCGCGCGAGCGCGTGGTGCTGCTCGCGGTCGGCGACCGGCAGGCGCTGGTCGGCGTGACCAGCGCCGGCGTCACCTCGCTGGCGCTGCTCGATGCCGAAGTGGAGGTCGGGGGCGGCGGGCCGGGCGGCCCGGGCGCCGAGACGGCGCTGGCCGAGCGCATGCGCGCCATGCTGGCCCGTCGGGGACGCGCGTGATCAGGCTCCTCGCGCTCGCGCTGCTCGCCGCCACGCCGGCGACCGCGCTCGCACAGGTCGCGGGCGGCCTGCCGGCCTTCACCGTCACGCCGGGGCCGGACGGCACCGCGACCTGGTCGGTGTCCGTGCAGATCATGCTGTTCATGACGGCGCTGACGCTGCTGCCGGCCATCCTGCTCAGCATGACGTCGTTCACGCGGATCGTCATCGTGCTGGCGATCCTCAGGCAGGCGCTCGGTACGCCGACCACGCCGCCGAACCAGGTGCTGATCGGCCTGGCGCTGTTCATGACCCTGTTCATCATGTCGCCGGTGCTCGGCGAGGCCTGGCAGGACGGCGTGGAGCCCTACCTGGACGGCCAGCTCGCCGCCGAGCCGGCGCTCGAGCAGAGCCTCGCGCCGCTTCGGCGCTTCATGCTCGACCAGACCCGCGAGGCCGACCTGGAGACCTTCGCGCGCATCGCCGGCATCGAGAAGCTCGACGGGCCCGAGAGCGTGCCGATGACGGTGCTGATCCCGACCTTCATCACGAGCGAGCTGAAGACCGCCTTCCAGATCGGCTTCATGGTGTTCCTGCCCTTCCTCGTGATCGACCTGGTCGTGGCGAGCGTCCTGATGTCCATGGGCATGATGATGCTGTCGCCGATGCTGGTGTCGCTGCCCTTCAAGATCATGCTGTTCGTGCTCGTCGACGGGTGGACGCTGCTCATGGGCACGCTCGCGGCGAGCTTCTACACCTGAGGACCGACATGACCCCCGAGCAAGTGATGAGCATCGGCCAGCAGGCGCTCACCGTGACGACGCTGCTCGCCGCGCCGCTGCTGCTGTCCGTGCTGGCCGCGGGCGTGCTGATCGGCATGCTGCAGGCCGCGACCCAGATCAACGAGATGACGCTGTCCTTCGTGCCGAAGCTGCTGGTGATGGTGGCCGCGCTGTTCCTCGCCGGCCACTGGATGCTCGGCGTGATCCTCGACTACACCCGGGGCCTGTTCGCCTCGATCCCGGGATCGCTGGGCTAGGGCGCGGAATGGAACTCGAGGCCGGGCGCATCGCGGACTGGTTCACGGCGCTGCTGTGGCCGCTGCTGCGCATCTCGGGCCTGATGCTGGTGGCGCCGGTGCTCGGGGCCAACGTGGTGCCGGCGCGGCTGCGCATCGTGCTCGCGCTCGCGCTGGCCGTGATGGTCTCGCCTCTGGCGCCGCCGCCGCCGGATCTCGAACCGCTGTCGGCCCCCGGCGTGCTCGCGATGGCGACCCAGGTCGCGATCGGCGTCGCGATCGGCTTCGCCGTGCAGATCGCCTTCGACGCGCTGGTCATGGCCGGTCAGCTCGTGGCGATGACCATGGGGCTCGGCTTCGCGACCCTGGTCGATCCCGCGCGGGGCGCCGCGACGCCGGTGCTGTCGCAGTTCCTGCTGATCCTCGGGATCCTGATGTTCCTGTCGGTGGACGGCCACGTGGCGTTGATCACGGTCCTGGTCGACAGCTTCCGCTGGGCGCCGGTGGGAAGCGCGGGACTCGGCCCGGACGGGCTGTGGTCGCTCGCGCTGTGGGGCGGCAAGGTCTTCGAGGCCGGGCTCGTCATCGCGCTGCCGGCGCTGATCGCGCTGCTCGGGATCAACCTCGGCATGGGGGTGGTCAGCCGGGCCGCGCCGCAGCTCAACCTCTTCGCCGTCGGCTTTCCCGTGGCGATGCTGTTCGGCTTCCTGGTGCTGCTGCTGTCGCTGCCGGCGCTGCGCGGCGTGTTCCTCGAGCTGCTCGAGCAGGCCTTCGGCGTGGCCTCCTCGCTGGCCGGCGGAGGCTGAGCCGTGGCCGAGCAGGCGGATCGCGACCAGCGGACCGAACAACCGACGCCGAAACGGCTGCAGGACGCACGCGAGCGCGGCCAGGTGCCGCGCTCGCGCGAGCTCGCCGGCACCGCGGTCATGGTGGCGGGCGCGACGACCTTGCTGCTCGCGGGCGGGCTGCTGGCCGCGAGCCTCGAGCGGGTGATGCGGGCCGGCCTGTCGCCGGCGCGAGAGTCGCTCGCCGACCCGATGGCGGGGATCGAAGCCTTCAACGGCGCGATCCTCCAGGCGGGCCTCGGGCTCGCGCCGCTGTTCGGCGTGGTGGTGCTGGTCGCGCTGGTCGCGCCGCTCGCCACCGGCGGCTGGGTGTTCAGCGGACAGGCGCTCGGCCCGGACCTCAAGCGGCTGAATCCGCTCGAGGGCCTCAAGCGCGTGTTCGGCCTGCAGGGGCTCGTCGAGCTGGCCAAGGCGCTCGCCAAGTTCCTGGTGGTCGGCGGCACCGCGGCGCTGGTCGTGTGGTGGCTGCTGCCTGACATGATGGCGCTCGCCGCGATGCCGACCGGGCGCGCGCTGGGCGAGGCGACCTGGCTGCTGGGGCTCGCGGGGCTCGTCATGACCGCGGCCCTCGTGCTGGTGGCCGCGGTCGACGTGCCCTTCCAGGTCTGGTCGCATCGCCGCAACCTGCGCATGACCCGCCAGGAACTGCTCGACGAGCTGAAGCAGACCGAGGGCCGGCCCGAGGTGCGCTCGCGGGTGCGCGCGGCGCAACGCGAGCTGGCGCGCCGGCGCATGATGCAGGACGTGCCGCGCGCCGACGTCGTGGTGACCAACCCGACCCACTACTCCGTCGCGCTGAAGTACGAGCCGGGCCGGATGCGCGCCCCGCGCGTGCTCGCCAAGGGCCGCGACCTGGTGGCGCTCGAGATCCGGCGCGTCGCCGCGGAGCACGGCGTGCCGCTGTTCGAGGCGCCGCCGCTCGCGCGGGCCATCTACGCGACCACCGAGATCGGCCGCGAGGTGCCCTCCGGGCTGTACCTCGCCGTCGCCCAGGTGCTCACCTACGTCTACCAGCTGCGGGCGGCACGCGGCGACGCCTCGCGGGTGCGCCGGCCCTCGCCCGAGGTGCCCGGGGAGTTCCTCCTGCCATGAATCCCCGCTCCGCCGCCGCCATGATCCTCGAGTTCGGCCGCAACGGCCTCGCCGTGCCGCTGCTGCTGCTCGTGATGATGGCGATGTTCGTGCTGCCGCTGCCGCCGCTCGCCCTCGACGTCCTGTTCACCTTCAACATCTCGCTGTCGCTCGTGGTGATCCTCGCGGTGATCTACGTGCGCCGGCCGCTCGACTTCGCGGTCTTCCCGACCGTCCTGCTCGCCGCCACGCTGCTGCGCCTCGGGCTCAACGTCGCCTCGACGCGGGTCGTGCTGATGCAGGGCCACACCGGCCCGGCCGCGGCCGGCGAAGTGATCGAGTCCTTCGGCTCGTTCGTGGTCGGCGGCGACTACGCGGTCGGCATCGTCGTGTTCGCCATCCTCGTGATCATCAACTTCGTGGTGATCACCAAGGGCGCGGGCCGCGTCTCGGAGGTGAGTGCGCGCTTCACCCTCGACGCGATGCCCGGCAAGCAGATGGCGATCGACGCCGACCTCAACGCCGGCATCCTGACCCAGGCGGAGGCCCAGGCGCGGCGCATGGAGATCCGCGAGGAGGCCGACTTCTACGGCTCCATGGACGGCGCCAGCAAGTTCGTCCGCGGCGACGCGGTCGCCGGCATCCTGATCGTCTTCATCAACCTGTTCGGCGGGCTGGCGATCGGCACCCTGCAGCATGACCTCGGCTTCGGCGAGGCGATGCGCTCCTACGCGCTGCTCACCGTCGGCGATGGCCTGGTCGCCCAGATCCCGGCGCTGCTGCTGTCGGTCGCGACCGCGGTGCTGGTCACGCGCATCTCACGCTCGAGCGACATGAGCGAGCAGGTGGCCTCGCAGGTGCTCTCGCAGCCGCGGGCGCTCGGCGTGGCGGCGGCGATCCTCGGCGTGATGGGCGTCGTGCCCGGGATGCCGAACGTCGCCTTCCTGCTGATGGCGGCGATCTGCGCCGGCGGGGCGCTGCTGCTGCGGCGGCGGCGCGACGCGGCCGCGCTCGCCGAGGTGGCCGAGGGGGCCAAGGGCGGCGCGCCCGCGGCGGCCCCGGCCGAGACCCGCGAGCTGTCCTGGGACGACGTCGAGCAGGTGGACCTGGTCGGCCTCGAGGTCGGCTACCGGCTGATCCCGCTCGTGGACAAGGCGCAGGGCGGCGAACTGATGGGCCGCATCAAGGGCGTGCGCCGCAAGCTCTCCGAGGAACTCGGCTTCCTGATCCAGGCCGTGCACATCCGCGACAACCTCGAGTTGCCGCCCAGCGCCTACCGCATCAGCGTGCTCGGCGTGCCGGTGGGGGAGGCCGAGGTGTTCCCGGACCGCGACCTCGCGATCAACCCCGGCCAGGTCAGCGGCCCGCTCGCCGGGCTCGAGACGCGCGACCCGGCCTTCGGCCTCGAGGCCGTGTGGATCGAGAAGAGCCGGCGCGAGCAGGCCCAGACCCTCGGCTACACGGTGGTCGATGCCGGCACCGTGATCGCCACCCACCTCTCGCACCTGCTGCAGCAGCACGCCCACGAACTGCTCGGCCACGAGGACGCGCAGCAGCTGCTGGACCGGCTGAAGCGCTCGGCGCCGAAGCTGGTCGAGGACCTGGTGCCGAAGGTGCTGCCGCTCAGCGTCGTGGTTAAGGTGCTGCAGAACCTGCTCGCCGAGCGCGTGCCGATCCGCAACCTGCGCACGATCTGCGAGACGCTCGCCGAGCACGGCCCGCGCACGCAGGACCCCGTCCAGCTCACCGCCGCGGTGCGCGTCGCGCTCGGCCGCAGCATCGTCCAGAACATCACGGGGCTCCGGCAGGAGCTGCCGGTGATCACGCTCGACCCGAAGCTGGAGCAGATGCTGTCCGACACCATGCTCGGCGACGAGGCCGGCCCGGGCTTCGAGCCCGGCCTCGCCGACCGCATGCACCAGTCGCTCGCCGACACGGCGCGACGCCAGGAGCTCGCCGGCGAGCCCGCCGTGCTGCTGGTGACGCCGAAGCTGAGGCCCTGGCTCGCGCGCCTGACGCGCCACAGCGTGCCGGGGCTCAACGTGCTCGCCTATACCGAGGTTCCGGAGAACCGCCGCATCCGCGTGGTGGCGGCGGTCGGTCGCTGAGGGCGTTCGCGCCCGGGAGTGAATGATGAAGATCCGCAGGTTCGTGGCGCCTACGATGCGCGAGGCCCTCGCCCAGGTGCGGGACGAGCTCGGCACGGACGCGGTGATCGTCTCGAGCGGACGCGTCGCCGACGGGCTCGAGGTGGTCGCGGCGACGGACTACGACGCGGCGCTCGCCGCGGGCGTGCAGGCCGGACGCGGCGCGCGCGATGCCAGCCGCCGCGGGGCGGCCGCGGGCGGCGGCTTCGAGTCGGTGCTCAATACGGTGGCGCGCGCGCGCGAGGCGGGACGGCCGGACGAGGGCGGGGAGGACCCGGCCGGGGACGGCCCGGCTTCGGGCGGGCCGCGGCTCGCCTGGTCGCAGGACGCGGAGATCGTGGCCATGCGCCGCGAGGTGGAGGCGCTGCGCCGGCTGCTCGAGTATCAGCTCGCGCGGCTGGCCTGGGACGACCTCGCCCGGCGCGAGCCGTTCCGGGCCAAGGTGCTGCGCGACTTGAGCTCGCTCGACCTGGCGCCCGACCTGGCCCGTGCGCTGGTCAACTCCATGCCGGCCGTGACCAATCCCGAGGACGCGAGCCGGGTCGCGATGGCGCTGCTGATGCGCGGCATCCCGGTGGTGGACGACGGCCTGCTGGCGCGGGGCGGCGTCTTCGCCCTGGTCGGGCCGACCGGGATCGGCAAGACCACGACCATCGCCAAGCTGGCCGCGCACTACGTGCAGCGGCGCGGGCCCGGCGCGGTCGGCCTCGTCAGCATCGACGGCTACCGCATCGGCGCGCGCGAGCACCTCGGCGCCTACTCCCGCATGCTCGGCGTGGCGATGAAGACGGCCGGGTCGCCTGGCGAGCTGGCCCGCGCGCTCGACGACTGGTCGCGCCGCAGCCTGGTGCTGGTGGACACGGCCGGCGTCGGCCAGCAGGACCTGCGCCTCCGGGAGCAGGCGGCGCTGATCCGCTCGGCCGGCGGCGCCATCCGCACGCTGCTCGTGCTGCCGGCCAACGCCGACCTCGCCACCCTCGACGACATCGTCCGCGCCCATGCGCCGCTCGCGCCCGCGGCCTGCATCGTCACCAAGATCGACGAGGCGGCGAGCCTCGGGCCGGTGATCTCGGCGACCATGCGGGCGAAGCTGCCGATCGCCCACCTCTGCGACGGCCAGCGCGTGCCGGAGGACCTGCACCCGGCGGCGGCCCGCAAGGTCTGGCTGGTGCGCAAGGCGGTCAAGCTGCGCGCCCGCAGCGGGAGGGTCGCCGACGACGCCTACCTGTCCGAGCACTTCGGCGGAGTGCAGGCCCATGGGTGACCTGCGCAGGTTTCCCGGCCAGGCGGCGGGGCTCGGCCGGCGCGTCGCTGGCCGGCCGGTGAAGGTGATCGCGGTCACCGGCGGCAAGGGCGGGGTCGGCAAGACCTGCGTGGCGACCAACCTCGGCGTGGCGCTCGCGGCGCGCGGCCTCGAGGTGATGCTGCTCGACGCCGACCTCGGGCTCGCCAACGCCGACGTGCTGCTCGGCCTCGCGCCGCGGCGGACGCTCGCCCACGTGCTGGCCGGCGAATGCGCGCTGGCCGACGTGGTCGTGAGCGGGCCGCGCGGCCTGAAGCTGGTGCCGGCGGCCTCCGGGGTCGCCGGGATGGCGGATCTCGGCAGCGCCGAGCAGGCCGGGATCATCCACGCCTTCAGCGAGCTGGCCGGCGACCTCGACGTGCTGCTGGTCGACACCGCCGCCGGCGTCTCGCGCTCGGTCACCACCTTCGCCCGGGCCGCGCACCGCGTGCTGGTCGTCGTCTGCGACGAGCCGGCCTCGATCACCGACGCCTACGCCGTGATCAAGGTCCTCTCGCGCGACCACGGCGTGCGCCGCTTCGAGCTGCTGGCGAACCAGGTCGGGTCGGAGGAGGAGGGCCGGGCGCTACACGACCAGATCCGCCGGGTCTGTGACCGGTTTCTCGACGTGACGCTCGATTTCGCCGGCGCCGTGCCCCGCGACGAGACGCTGCGCCTCGCGGTGCGGCGCCAGCAGCCGGTGGTGGAGGCCTTCCCGGGTTGCCCGGCCGCCCGGGCGCTCAAGAATCTGGCGGCGAGGGCCGATAAGTGGGAGGTGCCGGGAGAGGCACGAGGCCACCTGGAGTTCTTCGTGGAGCGGCTGGTCGGGATCCAGCCGCCGGCCGCGGGCGCGATGCAATGACAGCAGCGAAGCACTACGCGCAGGCCGACGGCGCGCGGGCCAGTCCCGCCGCGTCCGCGGAAGATCTCGTGACGCGGCACGCGGAGCTGGTCAAGCGCATCGCCTACCACCTGGTCTCGAGGATGCCGCCGTCGGTCGAGGTCGACGACCTGATCCAGGCCGGGATGATCGGGCTGCTCGACGCCGCCCGGCAGTACACGGCCGAGAAGGGCGCGAGCTTCGAGACCTACGCCGGCATCCGGATCCGCGGCGCCATGCTCGACGAGGTGCGCCGGGCCGACTGGACGCCGCGCTCGGTGCACCGCGGCGTGCGCGAGATGTCGGAGGCGATGCGCCGGGTCGAGAACGAGACCGGGACCGAGGCGAAGCCCGCCGAGGTGGCCCGCGTGCTCGGCATCTCGCTCGACGAGTACCACCGGCTCGCCCGCGACGCGGCGGCCTGCCGGCTGTTCAGCTTCGAGCAGATGAATCCGCAGGACGAGGACAACCCGGTCGACGTCATCGCCGACGGCGCGCCGGGGCCGGTCGATGAGCTCGAGAAGGACGGCTTCCGCGACGCGCTCGCGGCCGCCGTCGAGGGCTTGCCGGAGCGGGAGCGGCTGGTGCTTTCGCTGTACTACGACGAGGAGCTGAACCTGCGCGAGATCGGCGAGGTGCTGGAGGTGACCGAGTCGCGGGTCTGCCAGATCCACGGCCAGGCGCTGGTGCGCCTGCGGGCGCGGATGCAGGACTGGACGACGGGCGGCGCGCGGCGCGAGGACGGGGGTAGGCAGCGCTGATGGACATCCTGAGCATCTCCGGGGCGGTTCTGGCGCTGTTCGCGCTGGTCGGCGGCAGCATCCTGAAGGGCGCTGGCGTCAAGGGCCTGATCGGCGGCGCGGCCTTCGTGATCGTGGTGGTCGGGACGGTGGCTGCGATCCTGGTGCAGACGCCGCTCGCCACCTTCCGTCGCGCGATGGGCATCGCCGGCTGGATCTTCAAGCCGCCCTTCACCGACGCTGCGGCCACCGTGCAGAAGATCGTCGAGTGGAGCAACGTGGCCCGCAAGCAGGGGCTGCTCGGCCTCGAGTCCTCGGTCGAGCAGGAGACCGACGACTTCATGAAGAAGGGCCTGCAGGCGCTCGTGGACGGCGGCGAGCCGGAGGCCATCCGGCAGGTGATGGAGGTGGAGCTCGAGACCCGCGAGCACGCCGACACCCAGGCCGCCAAGGTCTTCGAGGGCATGGGCATCTACGCGCCGACGCTCGGCATCATCGGCGCGGTGCTCGGCCTCATGGCGGTGATGCAGAACCTCGCCGACCCGAGCAAGCTCGGCCCGGGCATCGCCGCGGCCTTCACCGCCACGGTCTACGGCATCGGCCTCGCGAACCTCCTGTTCCTGCCGATGGCCAACAAGCTCAAGGCGCTGATCCACCAGCAGAGCCAGCTGCGGCAGATGTGCATCGAGGGGATCATCTCGATCGCGCAGGGCGAGAACCCGCGCAACATCGAGGCGAAGCTGAACGGCTACCTGAACCACTGAGGCGGCGGCGTGGCGCGCAGGAAGAAACACGAGGAGCACGCCAACCACGAGGCCTGGGCCATCCCCTACGGCGACCTCATCACGCTGCTGCTCGCCTTCTTCGTGGTGATGTACTCCATGTCCTCGGTCAACGAGGGCAAGTACCGCGTGCTGTCAGACTCGCTGGTGGCGGCCTTCCGCGGCCAGCCCAAGACCGTGGCGCCCATCAACATCGGCAACTCCTCTGCCGGAGGCAAGGGCGGGCAGTCGCAGCTCGCCGGCGGGGCGCCGACGGCGCTGCTCAAGGTTCCCGACCCGCGCCCCGTGCCGGAGGTGGACGGCATGGCGAGGAACGACGACCCGGCTGGCCGGGCCGCGCTCGAACGGATGGCCGGCGAGGTGCGCCTCGCGCTGCAGGGGCTGATCGACGACGGCGACGTGCGCATCCGCGAGACGCGGCGCTGGCTGGAGGTTGAGGTCAACACGGACATCCTGTTCGGCAGCGGCGACGCCCGGGTCGCCGAGCGGGCGGTGCCGGTGGTGGCCCGGCTCGCCGGGATCCTCGCGCCTTTCCCGAACCCCATCCGGGTCGAGGGGCACACCGACAACCTGCCGATCCGCACCGCCGTGTTCCCGTCGAACTGGGAGCTCTCGGCGGCGCGTGCAGCGAATGTCGTGCGCCTATTTACGTCGAACGGCGTCGATCCGACGCGAATGGAGATCATCGGGCTCGGCGAACACCATCCGCTCGAGGACAACCGCACGGCCGAAGGGCGCAATCGCAACCGGCGGGTCGTGATCGTCGTGCTCGAGACGCCGCAGGCCCAGGGCGACTATGCCGGCTCGCGCGAGCGGCGACCTCCCGAGGAAACGGTGGTGCCGGGCGTGCCGGTGGCCTCGTTGCTGACTCGCCCCGCCGGCGCGGCGGGCGGGAGCCCGTGAATCCCGCCGGCCTCGGGCCGCTCGAGGCGCTGGCCCTCGGTGCCGGCCTGCTCGCCCTGGCCGCCCTGGCGGGGCTGCACCTCGCGAGGCGACGGATCCGGACGCTGGAGCGGGAGGTCGGTCGGCTGCGGGTGGACCTCGACGCGGTGGGGGCCGGCGGCCTCGACGCCCTGGCGAGGCTGGACCGGGCCGAGCCGACGCTCGAGGCCCTCGTCGAGCGGGTCGGGGCGGTGGAGCTTCGCACCGACGGGGGGCCCTACGACCGCGCCATCCAGGCCGCCCGGGCCGGGGCGACCGCCGCCGACCTGGAGCGAAGCCTGGGCCTCAACCCGGCCGAGGCCGGCCTGATCATCGCCGTTCACGGCAAGCGGTAGCCCGCGAGGGGCCCCAGACCCCGTCCCCCGCCATTGACAGTCAGGCGCCGCGACACGAAAATACGCGGCTCATTTCCGGAGGGGTACCCAAGCGGCCAACGGGGGCAGACTGTAAATCTGCTGGCTCATGCC
>CAYORU010000018.1:0-65154 GCA_964406445.1 uncultured Steroidobacteraceae bacterium | reverse complement strand
CGCCGTCGCCGGCGGGCGCCGCGGGCGGCGCGGCCGGCGGCCGCGGCGGGACCTGCGCCTCGTCGGGGAAGGCGAACTCGTCCTCCGGCGGCGCGGCGGCGGCGGGCGGCTCGCGCGGCGCATCCACCGCCCACGCCGCGGCCGCGACGATGGCGAGCAGGATTGCGGTCAAGGCGGCCTGGCGCATGCTCACTCCGCGTATCGCGCGATCCGGAAGCCGAGGTCCGGGCTGCCGCCCGCGCCCGCGTCGCGCCAGGCGAGCCGCAGGTCGGGCGTCCGCCCGGTCAGCCAGCTCGAGCCGCGCACGGTCCAGGTCTCGCCTTCCCTCGGCCCGACCGGGTCGGTCGCGACCTCGTCGGACCCCGTGACGTAGATCGTGTAGCGGTCGGAGGTCCACTCCATGACGTTGCCGCCCAGGTCGTGCAGGCCGAGCGGGTTCGCCGGGAAGCTGCCCACCGGGGCGGACACGCGGTGCCCGTCATCGTAACCGGTGATGACCACCGGCGAGAGATAGAGCGCCGACTGGTCCGCGTAGTTCCCCGAGCGCGCCGGCACCGGCAGGGCATCGCCCCAGGGATAGCGCCGCGTGGCCGCGCTGCCGTCGAAGCGCGCGGCGAACTCCCACTCGGCCTCGGTCGGCATCCGGTAGCCGGTGGTGACCGGATCGGCGAGCCTGAGCGCGCCGGGCGAGCCCACGTAGGCGGGCGGCAGGCCGTCGCGCGCCGACAGCCAGTTGCAGAAGGCGGCGGCGTCCTGCCAGCTCACGCGCACGACCGGCTGCCGGTCGAGGTCGAGCGTCTCCTCCTTGTAGATGCCGGACTTGTGCGCGGCGCGGAACTGGCGGAAGTCGGCGTTGGTCACCTCGTGCACGCCGATGTAGAACGGGCGCTCCAGCGCGACGGTGCGCTGCGCCTCGTTCGACCGGCGGCCCGGCTCGCGGCGCGCGCTGCCCATGACGAAGCGGCCGCCCCGCACCAGGCGCAGCTCCTGGCCGGTGGAGGCGCGGATCGAGGACGCGAGCCGCGCGGCGCGCGCGGCCTCCGGCGAGGCCAGCGCGAACTCGATGACCTGCGGCTGGCCCGGCCGCGGCGTGACGGTGCTGCGAAACGGCGCGAGGCCCGCCTTGCGCACCTCGATCTGCTGCGGCGCCGACGGCAGCCTCAGCGTCTGATTGGCCGGGCCGCGCCGCTCGCCGTTGACGTAGAGCTCCGCGTCGGCCGGCTCACCGCGCAGCGTCAGCTCGCCGAGCACCGGCTCGAGGGCGAGCGAGAGCGCCGCGGTTTCGCGCGAGGCGACGCTGACCGTGCGGGTCGCGGGCGCATGGCCGGCGCGCGAGACCACGACCTCGTGCGGCACGCCCGGCGCGAGCGCGACGCGCAGCGGCGTGCGGCCGCGGTAGCGACCGCCGACGCTGACGTCGGCGCCGGCGGGGCTGCTCGAGACCGCGAGCGTGCCGTCCGGCACGCCGAGCTCCACCGGCCCGATCACCAGCGGCTCGCCGGCCTTGACCGTCACGGGCGTCTCGAAGCGGCGGTAGTCGGGATGCCGCAGCTCGAGCTGGTGGCGCCCGGCGTCGAGGGTCGTCTCGAGCGGCGTGACGCCGAGCTCGCGGCCGTCGACCAGCACCCGGGCGCCCGCCGGCACGCTCCGCACGCTGACCGCGGCATACGATGGCACCAGCGCGACGCGCAGGTCCTGCAGCTCGCCGCCGCCCTCCACGATCACCTCCGCGGTCCACGGCTCGTGACGCTCGGCGACGATGCGCACGGCCCGCGCGCCGGCCGGCAACTCGTGCTCACCGGGCACGGAACCGAGCTCGGTCCCGTCCACCGTGAGCGCCGCGGCGACGCCGCCCGTGTCGAAGCGCACGCGTCCGGGCAGCCGCTCGAGGGGAACCACGAAGTCGTTGGCCGCGCCGCGCTCGACCGCGACCTGCATCGCGGCCGGCGCGTAGCCTTCGGCGCGCACCTCGAGCCGGTACTCGCCCGGCAGCACCAGCCAGCGGTCGCCGAGCGGCAGTTCTAGCGCGCTGCCGGCGAAGTCCACGCGCGGCGCGTCCACCTCCGGCGCGGTGCGCACCGACACGGCCACGGACGCCGCGAGCAGCATGATGGCCGCCACGACCAGAATGGCGGCAGCGGCAGCCGCGAGCGGCCAGGCCCGGCGGCGCGCGGCGCGGCGCCGGCCGCCCGCCGCGGGCGGAGAGTAGGCGACGACCTCGATCGGCAGCCGGTCGCCCGCCTCTGCGCCGGCGACGGGCGCGCCGCCCGCCTCGAGCGGCGGCAGCGTCCGCGGCGACACGCCGTCGTGGCCGACGCGCAGCGTGATGCCGTCCGCGTCCGCCTCGCAGGCGAGCCGTGCCGAACCGAGCTCGACATTGGCGCCCGGGGGCAAGTCGCGCGCAGCGGCCGCCCTGGCCTCGACGCGAAAGCCCGGCCCGGCGCGGAGCACGCGGGCGAGCACCTCGCCCGGCGCGGCACCGGGCACGACCACGTCGGCGCCCGTTCCGCCCACCGTCAGCGGGAAATCTCCGGCCGCGAGCGGCCGCTCGCCGAGCGGGTCGATGATCCGCAGGCGGGGCGACGTGTCGCTCAAATGGGCTCCTCGCAGCGGACCGCGAGCGTGGGCGGCGGTCCGTCCGGGGTGACGAGCAGTTCGTGGCGCACGTCGCGGTAACCCGTGCGTGAGCCGACCACGGCGTAGCGCCCGGGCAGCAGCTCGACCTGCTCGCGCTGGAACTGGCCGAGACGGCGGACGCGGTTGATGACGACCTCGGTGATGCCGTCCGAGACCAGCGCCACGCTCACCGGCACTTCGGCGGCGGCGACGCGTTCCGCCAGCTCGGTCGCGTCGCGCGCGAGCCGCTGCTTCGGCGCCGCCGCCGCGTCCACCGCGGCGAGCACGCGCCGCGCCTCGGCCCGGCCGGCCGGGGTCCAGACCTTCTCCGGCGAGGACAGCAGCGCCGCCATTCGCGCATCGAGCGCGATGCGCGGCTCGACCCGCTCGAGCCCCGCCTGCGCGGCCGCGAGGGTCGGCTCGGCGGCGCGCGCCTCGGTCCAGGCCTGTCTCGCGTCGCGCCAGCGCTCCTCGCGCTCCGCAGCGCGGGCCCGGGCCTCGATCGCGTCGAGCTCACCGGCCTTCTCGCGCAGGTCCACCTGCGCGAGCGCGTCCGTGGCCTCGGTGGAGCCCGGCCGCAGCTCGAGCGCCCGCTGCAGGGCGCTCCTCGCCTCGGCGTTGCGCCCGTCGGCGAGCGCGGCGAGGCCGCGCGACATCGCCCCCGCGTAGGCCTCGCCTTGCCGGCCTGCGGCGATCCGCCCGAGCGCGTCGCGCGCGCCCGGCGCCTCGCCATCGAGCTCGAGCGCCGCGCGGTAGCCGCGCTCCGCCTCGGCGATCCGCCCCGCCTGCTCGTCGCGCGCGGCGCCGTCGAGCAACGCGAGCACCTCGTCGAGGGTCGCGGCGCGGGCCTCGCCGCGCCTGGCCGCGGCGTTGCCGGGCTCGATCGCCAGCGCGCGGCCAAAGGCCTCGCGCGCAGCCTCGGCGCGGCCATTGGCGAGCGCCGCGCGGCCTGCCTCGAGCGCACTCGACAGCAACCCGGGCAGCCGGGCCTCGAGCGCCTCGAGGCCGTCGAGACCGCGCTGCCACGCCGCCCCCGCCGCCGGGTAGTCGCGAGCCTGGTGACGCCGCTCGCCCTCCTCCCGCTCGCGCCGGGCGGCCGTCATGGCCTCGAGCGCGAAGCGCGCCGCGCCGCGTCCGTCGAGCGCCGCGAGCTTCGCGTCGAGCTGGCCGCGCAGCGCCTCGGCCGCCGCGCGCGCCTGCTCCAGGCTCGCCGCATCCGCCTCGGCCTGCCGACGCCGCTCGGCGTCCGCCTGCGCAGCCGCGGCGATCTCCTCGGCGAGTTCCGCGCCGCCGGGCCCGGCCACGCGCTGCGGCAGCCAGAGAAACACCACCGCCGCGCCGGCGGCAAGGGCGACCGCGGCGGCCGGCACCCGCCACGCCCGGCGACGCGAGGGCGTGGATGGAACCGCAGCCGCGGCGGCGGGCAGCACGGCGTCCTCCTCCGGGGCCTCGGCGAGCGCCGCGGCGAGCTCGGCCCGCACTTCGGCCATGCTGGCGGGCCGCTGCGCCGGCGACTTGGCCAGCAGCCTGAGCGCGAGCCGGCGCAGCCGCTCGGGCGCCGGGTGGCGCGGCAACAGCGGCGGAACGGGCTCGTGGAGCACGCGGTCGGGAGTGACGTCGGGGTAGAAGGGCGGATGCGCGGACAGCAGCTCGTAGACCAGCGCGCCGAAGGCGTAGAGGTCGTCGGCGGCGCTCGCCGGCTCGCCGCGCAGCTGCTGCGGGCTCATGGCGTAGGGCGAGCCGCCGCCGGGCGCACCGCCCGCGAAGGACGCGATGCCGAAATCGGCGAGACGGGCCCGGCCGTCCTCGTCGAGCAGCACGTTGCCGCACTTGAGGTCGCGATGCACGAGCCCGGCGGCGTGCACCGCCTCGAGCGCGCGCGCCACGTCGCCGAGGGCGCGCGCGAACACGCCGTAGGGCCGGCCGCGGAACTGCCCGAGGTCGCCGCCCGGCAGGTACTCCATCTCGAGGAGGGTCAGGCCGTCGGCGTGGTGCAGCCCGAGCACCTCGACGGCCACGCCGGGCGGCAGCGCGCGAAGCCGCGCGAGCTCGGCCTCGAGCCTGGCGGCGGCCGAGGGGTCGACCCGGTCCGCGGCCGCGATCTTCAGGGCGACGCGGCGCCCGATCTGATCGTCCTCGGCGAGCCAGGCCTCCGTGCCGGCCCCCTCGGCGAGGCGCCGGACGAGCACGAAGCGGTCGCCGAGCCTGCGCCCGGGGGCGAGATCGATCATGGGCGGGGAATCAGCCCGCGCCGGGCGTCGTCGCGGCGGCAGCCGCGCCGGGCGCGGCCTGGTGCACGAGGCCGGTGTCCTCCACGTACAGCTCGTGCAGCAGGCGGCGCCATTCGGCGTACTGCTCCTCGGCGGTGCCCGTCAGGCGCAGGGTGCGACCCTCGATCTCGACCACCAGGGGATCGGCCTCAGTCCTGAAGGAGCCCGCGAACTCGCGCAGCGTCGCGGTGTGCATCTTCGCCTCTTCGCCCTTCTTGATGCCGCTCATCACGCCATAGATGCCGCCGGCGATCGCGCCGTAGCGCGCCGCATCCACGGCGCGCGCGCAGTTGCTCGAGCTGCAGCTGTCCGGGACCAGGATGCCTGCCGCGACGGCGAGCGCGCCGAGCGCGATGCGGGAACGCTGCTGCGCCTTGAGCTTGTCCTCCGCCAGGATCTCGTCGTAGGAGAAGCGGCGGTAGTCGAGGTAGGGCTGGTCGAGCCGCTCGCTGAAGGCGGCGTAGCCGTCGCTCACGGTGTCGACGAGGGCGTCGTCGCGCTCGCGGACCGCCCGGACGCGCTCGAACACCGGGTCGCCCTCGGCGGGCAGGCGGGTGAGCGCGTATCGGCCGTCGCGGCGGTTCTGCTCGAGATAGTCGCCGAAGGCCGCCGGCGCGAAGCCTGCCGCGAAGCGCACCTCGGTCACGCGCTGCACGGTCGCCAGCTCGTCGGTCGCGAGCTTCTCGCGGGCCGCGAGCAGGTCGTCTGCGATGGCGACATAGACGTTCTGGAAGGGATCGCGCCCGCTCGTGTCGCCCTGGCGGTAGGCGCGCGTGTCCGGGACACCCTCGTACTGGCGCTCGAGCCAGACCCGTCCGGTGGAATCGACCGCGCGGATGTCGAGCTTGAGCTCCGCCGCGTTCGACTCGACGATGCGGCCGGTGACGATCAGGTCCATCGCCTCGACCAGGCCCGGCACGATCCGCACCACGCCCCACTGCGCGGTGCCCTCCAGCGTGTCGCGCAGCTGGGTGGGAATGTAGCGCGCCTCGGCGCGGCGGATCTCCGGGTAGATGCGGGTCTTCTCGATCCGCTCGGGATCGTCCTCGAGGCCCTCGGGGATGCCCGGGTCGAACAGGCGGATGCCCACGTCGAGCAGGCGCTCCTCGGGGATCTGCTGGGTGGCCTGGACCGCCTGCAGCTGCGGCAGCGGTCGCGTCTCGTGCACCACGCAACCGCCGGCCAGCACGGCCAGCGCTCCCAGCAGCGTCGATCGGAACAGCGTCTCGCGAATCATGTTCTCGTGCCTCGTGCTCGCGCGTCCGTGGCTAACGCCCGCGCTTGTAGCGCCGGTACTCCTCCCAGAGCGCCTCGCGCAGCTCGGGGTCGGTCTCCTTCATCGCCGCTTCGCGGATCTGCCGGGCGACGATGTCGTCGTCGCGGCCATCCGGGATGTCGTCCGGAATCGCGCTGGGGCCCGAGCCGACCGCGCCGCCGCCGGTTCCCGCGCCACCGCCCTGGCTGCCTTCCCCCTGCCCGCCGTCCCGGTCGCCCTCGGCGCCGCCCGCGCCGACCGACTCGAGCCCGCCGCGCCGGCCCTCGCCCTCGCCTTCCTTGCCGCCCGCTCCGGTGCCGTCCCGGCCGCCGTCGAAGGTACCGGCCGAGGATTCGTCGCGGCCGCCCGCGCCGCCCTCGGCGCCGCTGCCGGCCTGCGAGGCGCGCTCGCGGGCGATCTCGGCCTGCGTGGCGCGCACCGCCGCGTCGAAGGCGCCGAAGGTCTCGTCGAGGCGGCGGTCGATCGCCGCGCGGCGATCTTCGCCGCCCGGCACGCTCGGGCCGGCGCCGGGGCCATTGCCGGTGGGCGTCCCCGCCTGTCCGGCCTGGCCGCTGCCGCCGGTGGCCGGCGCTGCGCCGCTGGAGCCGCCGGCGCCATCTTCGCTTGCGGTCCCCGCGCTTCCCGCGGGCCGCAGCTCGCCATCCGTGCCGCCGGCACCCTCGCCTGACCCGGCCCCCGCCGGATCTTCGCCGTCCTTGCCGGCACCCGGCCCGCTGCCGCCCGTCGCCGAAGTTCCGGTCCCGTCCTCGGCTGCGCCACCGCTGCCGCCGGCCGAGCCTGCGTCAGGCGCCGAGCCGGCGCTGCCAGCCTGTCCCGCCCCGCCCGTTGCGCCACGGGTGTTCGAGCCCTGCGCGCCGCCGGGGCTCGCGCCCGGCGATCCCGACGAAGTCGAGCCCGACTGACCCTGTCCGCCCTGCGACGGCGAGCCCGCGGAGCCCGACGGTGGCGAGCCGCCGGGCGCGCTGCCACCCGGGGACGGGCTCGACTGGGCGCCGGGCTGGGGCAAGGTCGCCGAACCCCCGGACGTGGGACTGTTCTGGGTCGGGAAGGACGAAGAGGAGCCGCCCGGGCTCGCACTCGGCGACGGCAGGCTGGACGACGAGCCTCCACCGCTCGGGGAGGGCATGCCCGAGGACCCGCCACCGCCGGAGGACGGCGGCGAGGGTATGGACGTGCCGCCCGGCGACGGCTGGGTCGGGGCGGAGGGCAGGCAGGCGGCCACGACCAACGAGACCGCGGCGGCCGCGAGGCCGCGCACCGGGCGAAGGATCTTCAGTTTCGGCCTCGCCATGGTCGGCACCCCGCAGTCGTTCCCGCCACGCCTGTTCTCACCTCATGTTCGACGGGACCGGGCCACTCGGGTTCCGTCCCGGCGGTCAGGAAGCCGCGGCCGGATCCCCGCCCTGCAGGAAAGTCCCGAGCTGCTCCGCGAGGCGGTCGCAGGCGGTGCCCTGGACGCGGGCGATCAAAGGCACCGGCACCAGCACGCCGAGCAGCGCCGAGGTGCCGGTCACGTTGGCCGACACCACGCCGGCGGTCTTGGCCTCCTTGAGGTCCCAGACGAACGCGTCGTAATCCGACTCCTTCTCCCACCAGCCGAAGCCGATGCAGCCGCCGCCCCCCGGGCCGACCGCGCAGCTGAAGCTGCCGCCCGAGTCTGTCTGGCGGGTCATGCCGTCGACCCAGACGACGTAGCGCACGCCGCTCGCGTCGATCCGCTCGCGGACGTTCTGGCGTGCGAACAGCCGCGCCACGCCCTCGGCGCGCTGCGGCGCGGTGGAGGGCTCGAACCAGGGGAACAGCGCATCCTGGAAGGCGTCGTTGCTGTGCACGGCGATGCCGTAGCGCCGGTTCATCTTGTCGCCGACGCAATCCATGAAATCGTCCTCGGCGCTCGCGCCCTCGACCCGCGGCTTGGCGAGCAGCACCACGGCCTCGCCGTCGCCGATCTGGGTTGCGAGGGAGCGGGTCTCCTCGAGCTTCGCCGTCATGCAGCCCGACAGCAGCGCGCCGGCCGCGGCGAGCACGACGAGGCGACGCAGGGACACGGATGGGGCGGCATGCGGGTTCGCGATGCGCATGGCGGCACTCCTCAGGAACCGGCGGCACCGTCCACGGCCGCCCGTGGCCCGAATATACACCCAAGTTCCTGCGGCGGAATGGCGGGGCAGATCAGAGAAGCGACAGCTGCGGCGTGGCGGGCCGCGGCGGCCTGAACAGGGTCGTGTCGAGCGCGCCGCGTTCACCCTGCGCGAGACCGTGGCGGCGCAGGGCCGCGTCGAAGCGCGCGCGCAGCAGCGCCGCCCAGGGGCCGGATCCGCGCATCCGCTCGCCGAAGCGCGGATCGTTGTCGCGGCCGCCGCGCATCTCGCGCAACCGCGCGCGCACGCGCGCCGCCCGATCCGGGTAGTGCGCCTCGAGCCACTCGTAGAACAGGTCGCGGACCTCGTGCGGCAGCCGCAGCAGCACATAGGCCGCGCCCGAGGCACCCGCGTCGGCCGCCGCCTCGACGACCGCCTCGAGCTCGTGGTCGTTCAGCGCCGGGATCACCGGCGCGAACATCACGCCGGTCGGCACGCCCGCCTGCGCAAGCCGCCGCACCGCCGCAAGCCGCGCCGCCGGCGAGGCGGCGCGCGGCTCCATGCGGCGCTTCAGGTCGTCGTCGAGCGTCGTGACGCTCATGTACACGCGCGCGAGCCTGCGCGCCGCGAGCGGCGCCAGCAGGTCGAGGTCGCGCAGCACCAGCGTCGACTTGGTGACGATGCTCACCGGGTGATCGCAGTCGCGAAGCACCTCGAGCAGCGAGCGCGTGACTCGCAGTCGGCGCTCGATCGGCTGGTAGGGATCGGTGTTGGTGCCGAGCGCGATCGGCCGGCAGCGATATCCCGGCCGGGCGAGTTCCTCGGCCAGCCGCCCCGCGGCGTCCTGCTTGTAGAAGAGCTTCGTCTCGAAGTCGAGGCCGGGCGAGAGGTTGACGTAGGCGTGCGCCGGGCGCGCGAAGCAGTACACGCAGCCGTGCTCGCAGCCGCGGTAGGGGTTGATGGACTGCTCGAAGGGGACGTCAGGCGAGTCGTTGCGGGTGATCACCGAGCGGGCCGGCTCGGGCAGGACCGTCGTCGCGAGCGGCGGCAGCGGTTCCTCGAGGCTGCCCCAGCCGTCGTCCTCGCGCGACCGATGGACCGACTCGAAACGACCCGGTGGATTCGAGAACACGCCGCGCATGCCTGTATATATATACAGCCATGCAGTGGGTCGTCAACGATCCGACGACCTTCGCCCGGGGTTGGACCGGCGCTCGGCGTACAGGCCGCCCTTCTGGACCAGGCGCCGGTCGTGACTCGAGCGGCGGTCCTCGTGATGCTGATAGACGCAGCCGCAACTTTGCTCGTTGCAGTCCGAAAGCGGCAATCGCGGCGCCTCGGCGGACAGGAATCGCCGCCCCTTGAGGGCCAGCGCCGCCGGGCAGGGTCGCGCACAGGGCTTGATGGCGACCGAGTGATACGGGTTCGCCATCCTGACGGCCTGCACCCGGGTGGATGCGCCGATGAACCGTGACTCGACGTTGCGCCGATGCAACCACGCGCCAAGATCGAATGCCATTGCGGTGCCCTCCCTGTGCCCGCGCCCCGGATCGTTTTCCGGTCACTATACGCCGGAAAAAAACGTCCTTGCCAGCGGCTCGGTGCCGCTGTCCGGGGGCTGGTCAGGCCCCGCGATCGGGCCGGGGGAAGTGCCTCAGGCTGCGCAGCTCCGGAAAGGCGCGCGCCCACAGGCCGGCGATGGCGACGCTCGCCACTCCCCCCACGACCACGGCCGGGCGCACGCCCCACCACGCCGCCGTCACGCCCGACTCGAACTCGCCGAGCTCGTTCGACGCGCCGATGAACACGGCGCTGACCGCGCTGACCCGGCCGCGGATCGCATCCGGCGTCTCGAGCTGCACCAGCATGTGGCGGATGTAGACGCTGACCATGTCGGCGGCGCCGAGCACGGCGAGCGCCGCGAGCGACAGCAGGAAACTCTCCGACAGGCCGAACACCACCGTCGCCGCGCCGAAGGCGGCCACGCCCCAGAGCATCGCCGGCCCGACCCGCTCGGTGAGCGGTCGCCAGGCCAGCGCCACGGCGACCAGCGCCGCGCCGACGCCGGGCGCCGCGCGCATCAGGCCGAGCCCGTCCGGCCCGACCCCGAGGATGTCGCTCGCATAGGCCGGCAGCAGCGCGGTCGCGCCACCGAACAGCACCGCGAACAGGTCGAGGCTGATCGCGCCGAAGACGACCTTGCGCCGGTACACGAAGCGCAGACCTTCGAGCAGCGAGTCGAGCGAGACCGACTCGCCGGAGTTCGCCGGGCGCGGCGCCTTGACGCCGGTCATCAGCAGCGTGGCGAGCGCCAGCAGCACGGCGACGCTGCCATAGACCACTTCGGCGCCGAGCAGGTAGACCATGCCGCCGAGCGCGGGGCCCGCGATCGTCGACAGCTGCCAGGTCGAGGAATTGACCGCGACCGCGCGGCCGAACAGCGCGGGCGGCACCACGTTCGGCAGCAGCGCCTGCCCGGCCGGCATCGAGAAGGCGCGCGCGACGCCGAACAGCACCATCACGGCGAACACCGGCCAGGCGGCCGCCACGCCGGAGAGCGTGAACGCGAGCAGCAGCAACGCGCAGACGAGCTCGAGCGCATAGCAGCCGGCCAGCACCTTCTGGCGGTCGTAGCGGTCCGCGAGGTGCCCGGCCGGCAGCACCAGCACCACGAAGGGCAGGAACTGCGACAGGCCGATCAGGCCGAGGTCGAGCGGATCACGGGTGATCTCGTAGACCTGCCAGCCGACCGCGACCGTCTGCATCTGCACGCCGACCGAGGTCGCGATGCGGGCGGCGAGGAAGCGCGCGAAGCTGCCGTGGGCGAGCAGCGCGCGAAGCTCGCCCCGGCTCGATGCGCCCGGAGGGGCGGGTGCGTGGGCGATGGGTTCAGGCCTCGAGCAGGATCCGCAGCATGCGCCTGAGCGGCTCGGCCGCGCCCCACAGCAGCTGGTCGCCGACCGTGAAGGCCGACAGGTACTCGCCGCCCATCGCGAGCTTGCGCAGGCGGCCGACCGGCACGCCGAGCGTGCCGGTCACCGCCGCGGGCGTCAGCTGCGCGAGCGAGGCCTCGCGCTCGTTCGGCACCACCCGCACCCAGTCGTTCGCCGACTCGATGAGCTCCTCGATTTCCGCGAGGTCGACATCGCGCACGAGCTTGAGCGTCAGCGCCTGGCTGTGCGAGCGCATCGCGCCGATGCGCACGCACAGCCCGTCGATCGGCACCGGGTTCGCCTCGCGGCCGAGGATCTTGTTGCCCTCCGCGCCGCCCTTCCATTCCTCGCGGCTCATGCCGTCGCCGAGATCCTTGTCGATCCAGGGCAGCAGGCTGCCGGCGAGCGGGTGGCTGAAGTGCTGCCGCGGCAGCGCCGGCGAACGGAGCGCCTCGGTGACGCGGCGATCGACCTCGAGGATCGCGCTCGCCGGGTCCTCCAGCAGGTCGGCCGCCGCGTTGTGGGCCACGCCCATCTGCAGCAGCAGCTCGCGCATGTTCTGCGCGCCGGCGCCGGAGGCGGCCTGGTAGGTCATCGAGGTGGCCCACTCGACGAGGCCGGCGCGGAACAGGCCGCCGAGCGCCATGAGCATGAGGCTCACGGTGCAGTTGCCGCCGATCCAGTCCTTGATCCCGCCGTCGAGGCCGCGCTCGATCACCTCGCGGTTGACCGGGTCGAGGATGATCACCGCGTCCTCGCGCATCCGCAGCGTCGAGGCCGCGTCGATCCAGTGCCCGGTCCAGCCTGCGGCGCGCAGCTTCGGGTGGATCGCGCTGGTGTAGTCGCCGCCCTGGCAGGAGATCAGGATCGCGCAGCCGGCGAGCGCCGCGGGATCCTGTGCGTCGCCGACCGGGCCGGTCGGCTTGCCGACCTCGGGAGCCTTGCCGCCGGCCTGCGAGGTCGAGAAGAAGATCGGGTCGATCAGCGCGAAGTCGCCCTCGGCGCGCATGCGCTCGACCAGCACCGACCCCACCATGCCCCGCCAGCCGATCAGCCCTACCCGCGGCATCGCAGCGAACCCCACGCTATATTGCGCTGCATCATAGCAAACGAGGGGCGGTGCGATTCCCCGGTTCGGGCGCCGGCGCCCGCGGGACATCGGCATCGTCACCGACCCAGGAGCCCTGCATGCCGCCGGTCGCGCGTCATTTCGTCACGATCCGCGGCGGCCGCTTCGGGCCCCGGCAGGTCCACTATCGCCGCGCGGGCCGCGGCCCCGCCGTGCTGCTGCTGCACCAGTCGCCGATGTCCTCGCGCGACCTGCTGCCGATGATCGGGCGACTCGCCGGGCGCTACACCTGCATCGCGCCGGACACGCCGGGCTACGGGCTGTCCGATCCCTTCGGCCGCGAGACCGTGGAGATGGAGGACATCGCCACCGGCGTGATCGAGTTCGCCGACGCGATCGGCCTTGGGCGCTTCGCGCTGTACGGCTACCACACCGGCGCGATGATCGCGGCGGCGGTCGGACAGCACTTTCCCGGGCGGGTCACCGGCGTCGCCGCGAACGGCTTCGTCGTGCTCACGGAGGAGATGCGCGCCGAGCTGCTCGAGCACTACCTGCCGCCATTTCGGCCGAGCTGGGACGGCAGCCATCTCGCCTGGCTGTGGGCGCGCATCCGCGAGCAGTCGATCTTCTTCCCCTGGTACCGCAAGGACCGCGCGTCGCGCCTCGGCTTCGACCTGCCGTCGCCGGAGGTGCTGCAGGAGCGCGTGCTCGAGTTCCTGCGCGCCGGCGACCACTACCGCGTCGGCTATCGCGCAGCGTTCACCTGGCGCGGCGAGCAGGGTCTCGCAACGACGCTCACGCCGACGCTGGTCACCGCCGCCGCCCTGGACCCGCTGCACGCCGACCTCGCACGCATCGTCGGCTGCTCGCCATTGGTCACGGTCACGCCGGGTGGCAGCGTCGACGAAACGCTCGCCCTCTGCGAGCGCTTCCTCGACGCGCATTCCGCGCCCGAGCCGCCGCCGCCGCCCGCGACCGCGCCGCTGCCGGGACGGACCTGGCAGCAGATGGTGGACGTGCCCGGCGGCCAGCTGCGCGTGCGCCGAAACACCGACGCGACGGGCCGCCTCGTGCTCGTGCAGCACGACGCGGCGTCGAGCTCGGACCAGGTGGAGCCCGTGACGCGCTCCTTCATCGGCCATCGGCCCGTGCTGGCGATCGACCTGCCCGGCCACGGCGAGAGCGACAACACGATCGGCACCGAGGACGTGAGCGTCGAGCGCTACGTCACGGTGCTGCGCCAGGCGCTCGACGCGCTCGGCGTGGACGCCTGCGACTTCTACGGCATGTGGGGCGGCGGGCTGGTCGGCCTCGAGCTCGCGCTCGGCGATGCGCGCGTGCGGCGGCTCGTGATGAGCGACGTGCTGTGGCACACGCCGGAGCTTCGCGCCGAGCTCAAGGCCCACTACACGCCGGCGATCGAGCCGGAGTGGCACGGCGGGCACCTGCTGCACGCCTGGCACCTGCTGCGCGACCAGGGGCTGTTCTTTCCCTGGTTCAGGCGCACGCGCGCCGGCATCCTCGCCGGCGAGCCCTACGTCGACCCCGGGATGGTGCACCTTCGGCTCGTCAACCTGTTCAAGGCGCCGCTGATGTGGCGGCTCGCCTACCAGGCGCACTTCGCCTATCCCGTCGAGGAGCGCCTCGCGCGCATCAGGCAGCCGACGCTCCTGTGCGCGCCCGGCTGGGATCCGCAGTTCGAGGAGACGCGGCAGGCGGCGGCCGCCAATCCGCACTGCGCCTTCTCGGTGTTGCCGGACGAGATGGGCCGCTGGGGGCCGGCGATGCTGCCGTTCCTCGACGGCTGAACGCGTCGCGCAGAGCGGCGAGTTGACAGAATCCCCGTCTTTTCCAGCGCGAGTTGACGCCGTCTCGGGCAGCGGCATAGATTGAAGTCACTGCGGCGTGCCGCCCGAACGGCAAGGCCGCAGTGCCTCGGATCGCAAGCGGCGGAGACCGCTTCCGGTCACCGGGCTGACGCGAAAGCAAGAGCAAGAAGGGCGTTTGTCCGGGTGGATCCTCCGCGGGACGCGGCGGCTCCCTCAGCAAACCGCGAATTCATCTGCTGCAAGGGAGATCTATGTCCTCCGCATTGAACCGCACCCTCGGTGCGGCGCGCGCCTGCGCGTGCGCGATTGGCCTCGGCGCGCTGTCGTCGGCCGCTGAAGCGTTTCCGACCGTCTGGGAGTTCCGCGGCACGCTGACCGAGGTTCCGGCCGGCGTCTATCCGTCCGACTTCGCGGTCGGCGCGCCATTCAGGGTGGTCGTCGGCTTCGACACCGCTGCGACGCTGACGCGCTCGCGGCCCAGTTCGGCCGACCCCGTGACCGGCCTTCCGCGTCCAGGCGTCCGCTACGAGTACGACGCGCCGACCGGGCTGCGCGTCGCGATCTTCATCGGCGAGTCCTGCAATCCCTGCACGATCGAGCCGGGCGTCGACTTCGATCCGGCCCAGGGCCTGGTCTTCGTGCGTGACGACTACCAGGACCTGGCCCGCAACGGCACGCCAGAGCCCGTGGATGGCATCTCCTGGGGCATCAGGACGCTGTTCGACGGCACCACGTTCAGCGTGATCTTCCGTGACCTCGCCAGCGCCTTCTCGCCGCAGCTCGTGGCGGTGACCGGCTCACCGCCGCAGGCCATCGCTCTCGAGCCCGATCCGCGCCTGGTCCAGCAGGCGACCAGGCTCTTCGAGGTCTGCGCCGAGCCGGGCGCCTGCCTGAGGGGCGGCGTCGAGGCGGTCTCGATCCCGAGCTATGGCAGTTACTACTTCCTGAGCGCCCGGCACTGCGGGTATCCGGACCTCAATCCGAACAGCGCATTCGCCGGGGACGATTGTATCGTCGGCGGCGGCGCGCAGCCGCTCGTGCAGGACGTCGGCGGCATCGCCGGCCTCGGCGACTTCGCCCGGACCTTCACGCCGTCGTTCCCCGCCCCGGGCCAGGCGACGCCCGAGCCGCTCGGCAGCGTGTTCGGCGCGGTGTCCTTCGGCGGACCCGGCGGCCTGCCGGTGCTGCGCGGCAGCGCGGTTCCGACCGACGTCGCCCGTGACAACTCGAACCTGCTGGCCTACCAGGAGTACGTGTACGGCGGCAGCGAGGCGACCGATCTCGCGCTGGTCGCGAACCTCGGCTACTCGATTCGCAGCCACGTGTACGGCGCGACACCGCCACTGTACCGGGACGGCCGCGTGATCGCGGAAGGTGTCCGCGCCGGCGGCGCGCAGATGAACACCGTACTCGCGATCGTCGACGCGAGCAGGGTTCCGGCCGTATCGATGGCGGCGCTGCGCGACTTCAACAGCCTGCGCTGCGGCGCCGAGCAGCAGACGGCCACCAGCGCCAACGGCACCGTGTCCCTGCTGCACCGCCTGCCGGACGGCAGTCCGTGGCCGGCCGGCGCGATCCTCGGCGCCGCGGTCTACACGAGCCCCGAGGGTGAGACGGCAGACGACCGCTCGGTCGTGCTGAAGGTGTTCCGCTGCGAGGGCAATGTGGCGGTCGAGGGCGAGCCGGTGCGCGTCGCGCCCGGCGACCGCTTCTACCTCGCCGCGTCGGCGCAGACGCCGGCGCGCGGCCGCGCCTGGTACAACGGCGCCGTGGCGGCGCCCGCGGACCTCCAGAACGGCTTCGTCGATGCGGCCAACACCATCGTCGTGCTGCCGGATCCGCAGGCCCCTGCGGCCGTGCTGCGCCAGCTCGCCGCGGGCCTCGCCCCGGCCTGCACCGACTGCGGCTTCGAGCCGGAGGTCCGCATGGACCTCAAGCCCGATTCCGTCGACAACACGGTGAACCCGGGCGCGAACGGCGTGATCCCGGTGGCCGTGCTCGGCTCCGAGCGCTTCCAGGTGCACGAAGTGGACGTCGCCTCGCTCAGGCTCGGTACGCTGACGGTGCGCCGCAAGGGCAAGAGCGGCGGCACCTGCGCGACGACCGACGTGAACGGCGACGGCCTGCCCGACCTGCTGTGTCATTTCGAGAACGTCGCCAGCAACTGGGTTGCGGGCCAGACCGTGGTGACGCTGAGCGGCAAGCTGACGAACGGCGAGCTGATCTTCGCGAGCGACTCGGTGCGACTCGTGCAGTGAGCGAGTCCCGCGGGCCCCGGTCACCCGGCCGGGGTCCGCGGGTCGCTGCAGGGATTCAGCCGACCGCGAGCGCCGAAGGCTTCGCCGCGGCCAGCGGCTCGCGCCCGGCGGCGAGCACGACGAACAGCAGCAGGCAGGGCGCGTCGAAGCGGTTCTCCCAGGTGTGCAGGTTGCCGGCCTGCACCAGCGTGTCGCCGGCGCCGAGCTCGAGCGCGCGATTCGGCAGCTTGAGCACGATCCGCCCGGCGAGCACCGCCATGAAGTCGAGCGTGTCCTGGCGGTGCAGAGGGATCTCGGCCTCGCCGATGCCCGGCGGGATCTCGGCGACGTAGAAACTCGCGCCGCGAAAGCCCTCGCGATAGGCGTTGCCGGCGCTCGCCCCGAGGTCCTCCGTCACCGGCAGCGCCGCCGGCACCGCGGGCGTCTCCCACAGGCGCGTGACGCGCGTGCCGTTCATCACGAAGCTGTTGCCCGGCTCGCCGTCGGCGAGCACGAGCGCCGCGCCGTCCGGCCCCTCGGCCGTGACCACGCGCCGCAGCGGCGTCCAGCCTGTCGCGCCGCCGGAGGCGGCCGGCGCGAGCGCAAGACCCGCCGCCAACGCCAGCAGGCGCCGCCGGTCCTCGTCGAAGCCGGGTTGCCCGCTCATCTATTTCTCCTCCTTGCCGAGCGGACCGGGCGCGACCAGCTCCACTTCGTCGCCGACGCGGATCACGCCCGCCTCGAGCACGCGGGCCGTGATGCCGCCGTGGCCGCGCATCGCGTTGAACCCGCCGGGCCCGAGCGCTTCTTCCATCCGCGAGCAGGGCGCGCAGGCGCCGGTGCCCTCGAGCAGCGCGGCGCCGACCCGGAAGCGCGCGCCCCGCAGCGCGAGCAGGTTCACGCCGGCGACGACGATGTTGCGGCGCGTGAGCGCGGGATCGACGGCTTCACGGCCGAGCATGCCGCCGACCGCCGCGAGGTGCTCGGCCTGGATCAGCGTCACCTGCCGCTTGCTCGCGGCGGCGCCGGAAAAGCGGTCGCCGGTGAGGCCCTGGCCGGGGCGCGCCTCGACCGCCTCGACGGGAACCGGCGCGACCCGCCGCGCCGGCCGCACGCCGATCCAGGTGACGCGGCCGCGCTGCGGCAGCGTGGCGAGCAGGGTATCGAGGGCGCTGGCGCGCGGCTCAGCCACCGGCCCGCCCCGCCGCGAGCTCGGGCCCGACCAGCGCCAGGGCGAGCGTGGCGCACACGATCAGGGTCAGCCAGCGGCGCAGCCCGAGGTAGCCCGGCGTCATCACGTCGGCGCCGAGCACGCGGTGCTCGTAGAGCCAGAAGCCGCCGAAGCAGGCGACCTGCACCGCGAGCGCCTGCTCGTAGGGCAGGAGCAGCGACACCCAGCCGACCAGCGAGGGCAGCACGCCGATCGCGAGTGGCTTGAGCGACTGGCCTGGCCGGTCGCGCAGCACCAGGCCCCAGTGCACACCGCCGAGGAAGGCCAGGATCACGGCGCCATAGCCGAGCAGCACCCGGCCGGCGAGCTCGCGCGACGACGGCTCGTCGAGGGCCAGCGAAGCCACCGCCGCGGCCACGAAGGGAATCAGCCCGGCGAAGCCGAGAGCCTGCGCGCCGGCAGGCAGCGTCGTAGTCTGTCGCGTGGGGTCCATGCTCGTTCCGCCCGAAGGACCGGCCGATTATCGGTCGCGCCGGCCGGCCTCGCCACGCCCGGCTGACGGAACCATGGGCCTCGCCTACACTGGCGCGGACAGCGGAACGTCTCGAGAGGGGGGACGGATGCACTCGACCGGAACCTGCGCGCGCCTCGCGGGCGCCGTGCTGTGCTTCGCCACGTTCGCGGCTGCCGCCTGGACGCCCGTCAGCGACCCGACGCGGCGCGGCCAGGCGCCCGACGTGGCGGTGGGGCCCGACGGCTCGATCCACGTGGTCTGGCTCGACAAGGGGCCGCTCGGCACGCCCGACAAGCTCGGCCACGTCCACAACGCTGGCGGACATACGCACCAAGCCTGGTCGGACGTGTACTACGCGCGTTCCGACGACGGCGGCAAGAGCTTCTCGAAGCCCGTGCGGGTCAATGCCGAGGACGGCGAGGTCTGGGGCTTCGCGGTCAGCAAGCCGAAGGTCGGCGTCGGCCCGACCGGCACCGTCCACGTATTCTACCCGGCGAACGAGACCTCGAGCGCGATCGGCAAGGCGGTCGCGGTGTCGCACTACGCGCGCTCGACCGACGGCGGAAGGACCTTCTCGAAGCCCGTGCGGCTGAACGGCGAACCCGCCGAGGACCTCGAGCATCTCGTGCACGGCGGCCTCGCGCAGGCGCACGTCTTCGGCACCATGGCGGTCGGTCGCGACGGCGGCGTCTACGCGTTCTGGCTCGACACCCGCGACATGACCGAGCAGGACATGACCTCGAAGATCTTCATGGCGGCGTCGCGCGACGACGGCGCGACCTGGGAGGCCGAGCGCGAGGCCTTCGGCACCGGCGCCTGCCCCTGCTGCCAGCTCACCAGCACGATCGGCAGCGACGGCGAGCTCTACCTCGGCGGCCGCGTGGTGCACGAGGGCAACCAGCGCGACCCCGTGGTCGCGGTCTCGACCGACGGCGCGCGCAGCTTCGCCGGGCGCGTCACGGTGAGCGGCCCGCCGTGGGTGCTGGAAGGCTGCCCGCTCAAGCCCACCGCGCTCGCCGCCCGCGGCAAGGACCTCTACGCCGCCGTGTTCAACGGCGCGGTGCAACCGGGCGGCGTGCTGTTCTCGCACTCCACCGACGGTGGCCGGTCGTTCGGCGAAGCCATCAAGCTGCACCCCGAGGCCGCGGTCTCCGACGCGCCGGCGCTCGCGGCCACCGGCCGCGGCGTCTACGCCTTCTGGCACGCCAAGGCCGGCGGCGAACGGCGCGTGTTCATGCGCACGTCCACGGCGGCCGGCGACGCGCTCGGCCCGGTCGCGGAGCTCGCCGCACCCGAGGGCCCCGGCAGCTGGCCGGCCGCCGCGCCCGCGCCCGACGACGGCGCGGTCGTGGTCTGGCAGCAGGGCGAGCAGATCCTCGCGGACAAGGTCTTCACGCCGGTCGCCTGCAAGAGCTGCCAGGCGCCGTGACCGCCCGCGGGCTTTTCGCGGCGCTGCTGGCCGCGGCGCTTCTCGGCCCTGCGCCGCCCGCAGACGCCGCGGAGGGCGGCCTGCGCCTCGCCGATCCCGCGGCGATCCGCGCGGAACTCGACCGTCACCGCGGCAAGGTGGTGGTGCTGAATCTCTGGGCCACCTGGTGCACGCCCTGCCTGCGCGAGATCCCGGACCTGATGCAGCTCGAGGGCGAGCTCGCGGGCCGTGGCCTCGCGCTGGTCGCGCTCGGCATGGACGACCCGGCGGAGTTCGCCGCGGTGGAGGCGTTCCGCGCGAAGCACTTCGTCGCCTTCCGCTCGCTGCTGCGCGCCACGCCGGACATGGACGCCGCCGTGAGCGTGGTGGACCCGGCCTGGAACGAGCTGCTCCCGACCACCTACCTGATCGGCCGCGACGGCCAGGTCGCCAGGCGCATCCAGGGCAAGAAGAGCCTCGAGCAGTTCCGGGCCGAGGTCGCGCCGCTGCTCGAGTAGCCGACGGTTCAGCCGCCGGCCGCCGGCCGCCCCGGCACCAGCCCGGCGGGCACGAGCGCGAGCAGCGCCTCGTCGCGGATCACGGCCTTGGCCGCCTCGATGTCCGGAGCGAAGTGCCGGTCGTGGTCGTAGAAGGCGACAGCGCGGCGCAGCCGCGCGTGCGCCTGCTCGAGCGCCGACGAGGAGCGCAGCGGCCGGCGGAAGTCGAGGCCCTGCGCCGCGGCGAGCAGCTCGATGGCCAGGATGCCGCGCGTGTTCTCCGCCATCGCGAGCAGGCGGCGCGCCGCGAAGGTCGCCATGCTGACGTGGTCCTCCTGGTTCGCGGAGGTCGGCAGGCTGTCCACCGAGGCAGGGTGGGCGAGCGACTTGTTCTCGCTCGCGAGCGCCGCGGCCGTCACCTG
Organism: uncultured Steroidobacteraceae bacterium; assembly: GCA_964406445.1. Classification (GTDB taxonomy): domain Bacteria; phylum Pseudomonadota; class Gammaproteobacteria; order Steroidobacterales; family Steroidobacteraceae; genus SG8-30. The sequence continues at coordinate 44,831 of CAYORU010000018.1, read as the reverse complement.
CGCGAGCATGAAGCCGGAGTTGAGCCCGCCCTCCTCCACCAGGAACGGCGGCAGCTGGCTCAGGGACGAGTCGATCAGCATCGCGATGCGCCGCTCGGAGAGCGCGCCGATCTCGGCGATCGCGAGCGCGAGGTTGTCGGCGGCGAAGGCGACCGGCTCGGCGTGGAAGTTGCCGCCCGAGAGCACCTCGCCGGCCTCGCCGAACACCAGCGGGTTGTCGGAGACGCCGTTCGCCTCCACCCCGAGCCAGCGCGCGGCGTCGCGCAGCTGCTGCAGGCAGGCGCCGGCGACCTGCGGCTGGCAGCGAAGCGAGTACGGGTCCTGCACCCGGTCGCAGTCCTCGTGCGAGTGCTCGATCTCGCTGTGCGCGAGCACCGCACGGAATGCGGCGGCGACGTCGGCCTGCGCGGCGTGGCCGCGCACCTCCTGGATGCGCGGGTCGAAGGGCGTGCGACTGCCGAGCGCGGCGTCCACGCACATGGCGCCGGTGAGGATCGAGGCGAGCAGCAGGTCCTCGGCCTCGAACAGGCCCTCCAGCGCGAGCGCCGCGGACACCTGCGTGCCGTTCAGCAGCGCGAGCCCCTCCTTGGGTCCCAGCTCGACCGGCTCGATGCCGGTAGCGGCGAGCGCCTCGACGGCCGGCATGACCCGCCCGCCGAAGTGCACGGTGCCCTCGCCGATCAGCGCGAGCGACAGGTGCGCGAGCGGCGCGAGGTCGCCCGAGGCGCCGACCGAGCCCTGCGCCGGCACGCGCGGCAGCACGCCGGCTGCGAGCATCGCGAGCAGGCGCTCGACGATGACCGGCCGCACGCCGGAGTAGCCGCGCGCCAGGCTCGCGGCCTTGAGCGCCATCGCGAGGCGGACGGTGGAGTCCGGCAGGGGATCACCGACGCCCGCGGCGTGGGAGCGGACGATGTAGAGCTGCAGCTTGGCGAGTTCGTCTGGCGCGATGCGTGTCTTCGCCAGCCGCCCGAAGCCGGTGTTGATGCCGTAGAGCGCCTCGCCCGCGTCGAGCCGGGCAGCGACCGCGGCGACGGCCCGCTCTACGGGAGCGTGCCAGCCTGCGGCGAGCGCGACCGGTGCCGTGCCGCGCGCGATGCGTCGAAGCTCAGGCAACGTGACGGCACCGGGCGTCAGCAGGAGGAACTCCATCACGGCCTCAATCGACGGACGGCAGGTCGAGACCCTCGGCTCGCGCGCAGGCGATCGCCGTCTCGTAACCCGCATCCGCGTGGCGCATCACGCCCGTGCCCGGATCGTTGCGCAGCACCCGCGCGATGCGCTCGGCCGCCGCCTCGGTGCCGTCGCAGACGATCACCATGCCGGCGTGCTGCGAGAAGCCCATGCCGACGCCGCCGCCGTGGTGGAACGAAACCCAGGTTGCGCCGCTCGCGGTATTGAGCAGGGCGTTGAGCAGAGGCCAGTCGGAGACCGCGTCCGAGCCGTCGCGCATGCCCTCCGTCTCGCGGTTGGGGCTCGCCACCGAGCCGGAGTCGAGGTGGTCGCGGCCGATCACCACGGGCGCCTCGAGCTCGCCCTTCGCCACCATCTCGTTGAAGGCGAGGCCGAGCCGCGCGCGGTCCTTGAGCCCGACCCAGCAGATGCGTGCGGGCAGGCCCTGGAAGCGGATGCGCTCGCGGGCCATGTCGAGCCAGCGGTGGAGGTGGCGGTCCTCGGGGATCAGCGCCTTGACCTTGGCGTCGGTGCGATGGATGTCCTCGGGATTGCCCGAAAGCGCCACCCAGCGAAACGGCCCGACGCCCTCGCAGAACAGCGGGCGGATGTAGGCCGGCACGAAGCCCGGGAAATCGAAGGCCTGCTCGAGGCCCTCGTCGAAGGCGACCTGCCGGAGGTTGTTGCCGTAATCGAAGGCCACCGCGCCCTGCGCCTTGAGGTCGAGCATCGCCTGTACGTGGACTCTCATCGAGGCCCGCGCCTCGCGCTCGATCCGTGCCGGATCGGACCGGCGCGCCTCGGCCGCCTGCTCGAGCGTCCAGCCGCGCGGCAGGTAGCCGTTGCGCGGGTCGTGGGCGGAGGTCTGGTCCGTGACGGCGTCCGGGACCACGCCGCGGCGCACGAGCTCCGGCAGCAGGTCGGCGGCGTTGCCCAGCAGCCCCACCGACAGCGCGCGCTTCGCGCGGCGCGCCGCCTCGACCAGCGCGAGCGCATCGTCGAGGCTCGTCGCCTTGCGATCGATGTAGCCGGTGCGCAGGCGGAAGTCGATGCGAGATTCGTCGCACTCGACCGCGAGCATCGAGAAGCCCGCCAGGGTCGCCGCGAGCGGCTGGGCGCCGCCCATGCCGCCGAGCCCCGCGGTGAGGATCCATCGCCCGGCGGCGTCGCCTCCGAAGTGGGCCCTCGCGCAGGCGCCGAAGGTCTCGTAGGTGCCCTGCACGATGCCCTGGGAGCCGATGTAGATCCACGACCCCGCGGTCATCTGGCCGAACATCATGAGCCCCTTGCGGTCGAGCTCGTGGAAGTGCTCCCAGGTCGCCCAGTGCGGCACGAGGTTCGAGTTCGCGATCAGCACGCGCGGCGCGTCGGGATGCGTGCGGAACACGCCGACCGGCTTGCCCGACTGCACCAGCAGCGACTCGTCGTCGCCGAGGCGCCTGAGGACGTCGAGGATCCGCTCGAAGCTGTCCCAGTCGCGCGCGGCCTTGCCGATGCCGCCGTAGACGACCAGCGCGTCGGGATGCTCCGCCACCTCCGGGTCGAGGTTGTTCTGGATCATCCGGAAAGCCGCCTCGGTGAGCCAGCTGCGGCAGCTGAGGCGCGCGCCGCGCGGGGCGCGGACGGCGCGGGGGCCGCGCGGCGATGAAGCCTTGGCGTCCATGCCGCAACGATACGCCGGTCGGGCGCAGGGCCCAAGGACCTGCGCCGCCTGCGCTATGCTGCGGCCATGAGCCGCCCCGACTCTGGCGCCTGGACGCGCGTGCTCGCGCACGCGACGGTCGCGACCTGCGCGGGCCACGGCGAGGAGACGATCGTCGACGGCGCGGTGGCCTTTGCCGGCGACCGCATCGCCTGGGTCGGCCACAGCGCCGGGCTGCCGCGCCTGCCGGACACGGTCGAGGTCGCCGGCCTCGGCGGCGCGCTGCTCACGCCGGCCCTCGTCGACTGCCACACGCACCTCGTGTTCGCCGGCGACCGCACGCGCGAGTTCGAGGCCCGGCTCGCGGGGACGAGCTACGCAGACATCGCGCGCGCAGGCGGCGGGATCCTGGCCACCGTCGCGGCGACCCGCGCGGCCGACGAAGAAACGCTGCTCGCCTCCGCGCTGGCGCGCGCCCGCGTGTTGCTGGCGGAAGGCGTGACCTGCCTCGAGATCAAGTCCGGCTACGGCCTCGACCGGGACTCCGAGCTCAAGCTGCTGCGCGTCGCGCGTCGCGTCGGCGAGTCGCTGCCGGTCACCGTGCGCACGACGCTGCTCGCGGCCCACGCCGTGCCGCCGGAGTACCGCGGTCGCGCCGACGACTACGTGACCCTCGTCTGCGACGACATCCTGCCGGCGGCCGCCGCGGCGGGCCTCGCCGACGCGGTGGACGCCTTCTGCGAAGGCATCGCCTTCACGCCGGCGCAGGTCGAGCGAGTCTTCCGCCGGGCGCGCGAACTCGCCCTGCCGGTGAAGCTGCACGCCGAGCAGCTCTCGAACCAGGGCGGCGCGGCGCTGGCCGCGCGCTTCGGCGCACTCTCCGCCGACCATCTCGAGCACCTCGACGAGGCCGGCGCCGAGGCCATGGCGCGCGCGGGGACCGTGGCCGTGCTGCTGCCCGGCGCGTTCTATTTCCTGCGCGAGACGAAGCTGCCACCGGTCGCGCTGCTGCGCCGGCACGGCGTGCCGCTCGCCGTCGCTTCCGACTTCAACCCGGGCAGCTCGCCGCTCCTGTCGCTGCGCCTCGCCATGAACATGGCCTGCCTGCTGTTCTCGCTCACGCCTTCGGACGCCGTCGTCGGCGTAACGCGCGTCGCGGCGCGGGCGCTCGGCCTCGGCAACGAGCGCGGCACGCTCGCGCCGGGCAAGGCGGCCGATGCGGTGGCCTGGGATTGCGAGCATCCCGCGGCGCTCGCCGCGCAGGTGGGGCAGCCGCCGCCGCTCGCCATCTACCGGGACGGCGCCGCCGTCAGCTGACGCCGCCAGCGACCGCCTCCGCGATGCGCGCCACGAGTCGCGCGGCGAGGCGCGCGGTGCGCGCGTCCACGTCGTACCGCGGATTCAGCTCGGCGACGTCGGCGATTCTCAGCTTGCCGCTTCCCGTCACGACGTCCACGAAGCGCTCGACGAGTGCGGCGTCCACGCCGAGCGCCGCCGGCGCGCTCACGCCGGGGGCGACGGCGGCCGGGAAGGCGTCGAGGCAGACGGTGAGGTAGGCGTGCGCGCAGCGCGCGAGCAGCGCCTCGATCTCCGCGCGCACGAAGTCGAACCGGTCGAGGCGCAGGTCCTCGTCGAGGACGTGGCGGACGCCGAGCTCGCGCGCCCGCGCGAACAGCGCCGCGGTGTTGGCGAAGCGGCTGACGCCGAGGCAGAGGTACTCGACCCGGCGCCCGCGCGCGGCGGCATCCTCGAGGATCTGCCGGAACGGCGTGCCGGAACTCGCGCTTGCGTCGCCGCGCAGGTCGAAGTGCGCGTCGACGTTGACGACCGCGATCGGCCCCGCATCGCCGCGCGACTCCAGCGCAAGCCTCAGGCCCGTCCAGGCGGCGAAGGCGATCTCGTGGCCGCCCCCGAGGCCGATCGGCGTCGCGCCGGCGCCGAGCGCCTCGGCCACCACCGCCGCGAAGGCCTGCTGCGCCGTCTCGAGCGAGTCGTCCTCGCATTTCACGTCGCCCAGGTCGCAGACGGACCGCAGCCGGTGCGCGGCGAGAGGCGCGAGCGCCTTGCGCAGCGCGCCCGGACCCTCCGCCGCGCCCGGACGACCCAGGTTGCGCCGCACGCCGGCGTCGCAGGCGAAGCCGAGCAGGCAGGGCCCCGCAGCGGGCACGGGCGCGAAATGGACGAGCTGGTGCCAGCGGCGCGCATCGGGCCCGTCGGCCGCGTCGACGCGGCCGGTCCAGTCGGCGGGGGCGGCGCGGCGCCTCACGCCTCGCGTCCCGCGGCGAAGTCGAGCGCCACGCGAAGCCCGCGCCCGCCCGCGCCGGTGCCGAGCGTGAGCCGCGCCGCGTGCAGCTCCGCGATGCGCGCCACGATCGACAGGCCGAGGCCACTGCCCGGGCCGCGCGCGCCCGGGCCGCGGACGAACCGGTGCAGGACGCGCTCGCGGGCCTCCTCCGGAATGCCCGGCCCGTCGTCCTCCACGGCGAGCAGGCCCTCGCCGACCTCGATCGCGACCTCGCCGCCGGCGGGCACGTGCCGCAGCGCGTTCGCCAGCAGGTTGTCGAGCAGGATCGCGACCAGCGCCGCGTCGGCCGGGGCGCTCGCCCCCGCCGGGCCACGCAGCGCCAGCTCGACGCCGGCGGCCGCGAACCGCTCGCGCCAGGTGGCCGCCGCCTGCTCGGCCGCCGGCCGCAGCGCCAGCGCCTCGCGCCGGATCTCGTCGGTGTGATCGAGGCGCGCGAGCGCCAGCAGCTGGTCGACTAGGTGGGCGCCGCGATCCACGGCCTGGATGATCTTGCCGAGCGCCGCCGCCGCCTCGCCGGGCGGCAGGCGCCGCAGCGCGACCTCGGTCTGCGCCCGGATGGCCGCGAGCGGCGTGCGCAATTCGTGCGCCGCGTCGGCGGTGAGTCGCTGCTCGTCGGCAATCGCCCGCCGCACCCGCAGCAGCAGCCGGTTCAGCTCCGCGACCAGCGGCTCGATCTCCTCCGGCGCATCGTCGGCGCGCACGGGCTCGAGGTTGCGCGCCGAGCGTCCCGCGATCTGCCGGGACAGCGCCGACATCGGCGCCAGCGCGCGACCGACCGCGGCCCAGGTCAGCAGGCCGAGCATCGGCAGGGCCAGCAGGTAGGGCACGAGCTGGGCGAGCACCAGCTCGCCCTCCAGCTCACGGCGGATTTCGAGCTGCTGCCCGACGAGCACCTGCACCTGCGCCTCGGACCGCTGCAGGCAGAACAGCTTCCAGTCGACGTCGCCGAGGCGCTCTTCGGCGAATCCGCCGCAGGCGACGCGGCTGGAGGCGAGGTCTCCGAAGCGGCTCTGCACGAGGATCCTGCCCGCCTCGTCGCGCATCACGAAGGCGAGCTTGCGCTCGTACGGGTGGGAGGGCTGTTCGCCCCCGGCCGCGCTTGCCTCGAGGCCCGGGCTGTACAGGTCCGCCAGCATGCGCGCCGACTCGGCCAGCTCCGCGTCGAAGAGCTCGTTGATCTCCTTGACGGCGCTCAGGTAGGCGACGACGCCCATCGCGGCCAGTCCGAGCGCCAGCGAGCCCAGCCCGAGCGCGAGCACCCGCCGGCGCAGCGAGCGGGCGCTCACGCGGCGCCCCTGGGCATGGTGTATCCCACGCCGCGCACCGTGGCGATGGCCTCCTTGCCGAGCTTGCGGCGCAGGTGATGGACGTGCACCTCGAGCGCGTTGCTTTCGATTTCCTCGTTCCACCCGTACAGCGCGTGCTCGAGCCGCTCGCGGGCCAGCACGCGCCCGGCATTCTCCATCAGCAGCCTGAGCAGCGCGAACTCGCGGGCCGACAGCGCGACCGGCGCGCCGTCGAGCGTCACCGCGTGCGCCGCGGGATCGAGCACGATGCGGCCGCTCTTCAGGAGCGGCGCGCTTCGGCCCGCGGCGCGGCGCGACAGCGCCCGCAGTCTCGCGAGCAGCTCGTCGAGGGCGAAGGGCTTGCCGAGGTAGTCGTCGGCGCCGGCGTCGAGGCCGGCGACGCGCTCGTCGACGGCGGCCCGCGCGGTGAGGACGATCACCGGGGTCGAGTCGCCGGCCGCACGCATGCGGCGCAGCACCTCGAGGCCGTCGCGGCGCGGCAGGCCGAGGTCGAGCACCACCGCGGAGTACTCGTGCGTCTCGAGCGCGGCGAGCGCGGCCTCGCCATCCTGCGCCCAGTCGACCGCGTGGCCGTCGTCCCTCAGGCCGGCGGCGATGCCGTCGCCGATGAGTTCGTCGTCTTCGGCCAGCAGGATCCGCATGCGGGGACGTCCGTCAGCCGGGCCGGGGCCGCGCGCCGGCCCCTCGCGTCGGCCTCCAGTCTACCAGCGGCGGACGCTCAGGCCGCGGCGTGGCGCTTGATCACGGCGAGCTTGCGCCGCAGGGCCGCGTCGACCACGCCGGGCAGCAGCGCGTTGAGGCGCGCGAAGAATCCCTCGGGCTGGCCGACGTAGGTCTCCCGCCGCTCGTCGCGGATCGCCCGCTCGACCGCGGCCGCCACCGCCTCGGGCGGATCGGCCCGGTTGCCGAGGTCGGCGTTCATGCGCACGACCTCCGGCGGGTTGAAGGCCGTGTCGACCGCCCGCGGCGCCACGTAGCAGACGCGCACGGGGCCGTCGGCCAGCTCGCGCCGCAGCGCTTCCGTGAAGCCGTGCAAGCCGAACTTGCTCGCGCAGTAGACGGCGAAACCCGCGAAGCCGATGCTGCCGAAGCTCGAGCCGACGTTGACGACCACCGCGCGGCGCCGCGCCAGCAGGTGCGGCAGCAGCCGATGGACGAGCTGCACGGGCCCCTCCAGGTTGGTGCGCAGGACCTGCTGCACGTCGGGCGTGCCGATCTGCTCGAGCAGCCCGAAGACGTTCGTGCCGGCGTTGTTGATCAGCACGTCAGCGCCGAAGCGCTCGGCCGCGGCCGCCACGCGCTCGTTCCCCTGCGGCGAGCCGAGGTCGGCGGCGACCACCTCGACCTTGGCCCCCCGCGCCGCGAGCTCCCGCGCCATTGCCGCGAGCGACCCCTCGTCCCGCGCGGTCAGCAGCAGCGACGCGCCGCGGCCAGCGAGCCGGCTGGCGATGGCCCGGCCGATGCCGCCGCTCGCGCCGGTCAGCAGGATCCGGGCGCCCTCAAGCTGCATGGGCCACCCCGGCCGCCGCCGGCAGCGAGCGGAACATGTCGCCGTAGAGGCGGTAGATCACCTTCGCGACGTGGACCACCGACGCGCGGTCATCCTCGAGCTCGAGCCGGTTCACGATTCCCTCGAAGAAACCGACGTGGCCAATGTCGAGGTCGCCGTGCGAGCGCAGGTAGCTGAAGGCCGCGTCCGGCAGGCCGAGGCCGCCCTGTATGGCGTCCGCCGCGCGACTGGCCAGGTTGACGCTGGTGCCTTCGAGCACGTGGACCATGCCGAGGAAGCCGACCGGGTTGCGGCGCTGGACGGTGTCGTAGGCGTAGCTCACCATCAGCTCGACCGGCAGGCCCGGCCTTCCGCGACGCACGGCCTCGGCATCGGCGCCGCAGGCGGCCAGGTCCTCGAGGATCCACTCCTGGTGGCCGGTCTCCTCCTCAATGTAGTGCGCCACTGCGACCCGCAGCCACTCGAGGCGCTCGGGCAGCCGCCCGCCGCAGGCCATCAGGAGCGGCAGCGTATGCTTGACGTGGTGGTAGGCCTGCGTGAGGAAGGCCGTGTACTGCGCGAGCGTCATGCGGCCCGCGAGCGCGTCGGAAATGACGGGCGCCGCGAGCAGCGTGACGCGCTCCGCGGCCGTCTCGGCCTGCAGGCGATCGAAGAACTTCATGCTTGCGCTCCTTCGGCATCGACTGGAGCGGCCGCCGCGAGCGCGGCCGCGTGGAGTGCGTGAATGGCCTCCCGGCGCGGGCGGCCGTTGGCCGTCGCGAGCCCGTTGGCCGGCGTGAAGGCCGCTGCGGCGCGCACCCAGCGCGCGACCCGCGCGTAGTCCGGCAGCCGGCCGTTGGCGCGGCGCACTGCGGCGGCGAGGGCGTCGTCCCCGAGCCCTTCGGCGGCCGGGACGAGCACGGCGCGCGACTGCGGCTCGGCCTCGCCGAACACTGCCGCCTGGGCGATCGCAGGCTCGGCGGTGAGCTCGGCCTCGGGCCACTCCGGCGAGACGTTCCGCCCGTAGCTCGTGATGTAGATGTTCTTGCAACGACCCGTGATCGACACGAATCCGCCGGCGTCGACCGCGCCGAGGTCGCCGGTCGCGAACGGACCGGAGGGCGGCGGGTCCTCCGCGCCGCCGAGGTAGCCGAGGAAACGCTCGCCCTCGACCCGGATCTCGCCCGTCCGCGCCAGCGACAGGCGCAGGTGCGGCAGCGCCCGGCCAACCGTCCCCGGCCGGTCAGCGCCAGGAACGTTCAAGGCGACCACCGAGGCGCACTCCGACAGTCCGTAGCCTTCGTAGACCGGCAGGCCGAACCGCCGGGCCCGCTCGAGCGTCGCGACCGCGACCTTGCCGCCGCCCACCGCGACGAAGCGCAGGCTGCGCGGGGGCGAGAGTCCGGACTCGAGCGCGCCGACCCAGGCCTTCAGCATCTGCGGCAGCAGGATCAGGCTGTGCGGCTGCCAGCGGTCGACCGCCGCGGCGAAGGCGCGCACGTCGATGCCGGCCGCGCCAGCGAGGCCCAGCGAAGCGAGGGGGGGCGCGAGCAGCGTCGCGCCGGACAGCCAGGAGACGTAGCCGCCCGCGATGTTCTCGAGCAGCACCGGCAGAGGCAGCGTGCACAGGTGGCGCCGCAGCCCCAGGCCCTGGAGCGCCCTTGCGAGCGCCGAGGCCACCCGCCAGGCGTGGCCGTTCGAGAGGCACACGCCCTTGGGCTCGCCGGTGGTCCCGGAGGTGAAGGTCACCTTGCCGGTGCCGGCCGGAAGGACCGCGGGTTTCGGCGCCGTGGCGCCGGCGGCATAGCCGCGAAGCGTGCCAGTCGCCGCCGGCTGCGGCAGCGGGTAGCCGAGTTCGCCGGCCGCGCCGGCCTGATCGGTGAGCAGGAGCCCGACGCCCGCCGCGGCGAGCGCGGCCCGCCGCTGCTGCAGGCTGAAGAACAGCGGCAGCGGCACCAGCGGCACACTGGCCATCTGCGCGGCGAGATCGGCCACCAGCCAGTCCGGCCCGTTGTCGGCGAGCAGGCCGAGCGACGCGACCTCGAGCGCCGCGAGCTCGTCTGCGAGCGCATGCGCGCGCGCCTCGATCTCGCCGCCGGGGAGCGACGTGCCGTCAGCGGCGATGCACGCCGCCGCCGGTCCCGTCGGCATGGCCGCCGTCGCGCCGACGCCCGTCACCGGGGGCCGCCGGCGCCGAAGATCCGGGCGCGGGCCTGTGCAAGGGAGCAGGCCACCACGCGCGGATCGTGGTCGTAGTAGCGGCCCCAGGCGACGCCTTCGACGCCGAGCGCGCTGGCCTGCGCCGGCGCGAGCTCGTGGGCGTGGATGCCGAGCCGCGCGAGGCTGTTGCGCAGCGACAGGGTTGCGGTGAACGCGATCCACTCGACTCCGCGACCCTCGAGCAGCCGCACCAGCGACACGATCATCAACCTGCCGCCTCCGGGCGTCCCGGCGGCCAGGTTGCCGACCTCGAGCACTTCGCGGCGCCGGATATCTCTTCCGAGCCGTCGCGCGATCGCGACCTCGACCGGGGCGTCGAGATAGTGCTCCAGGAACAGCGGCCCGGCCGCGGCAGGCGCGAGGCCCGCGGCCGCGAGCAGCCCGCCGGCGGGCGAGGGCAGGGTCACGAGCGTCGGCAGGAAATGGTCGAGCACGGCGCCGTAGTCGCGCAGGTAGCGCGCGGCGATGAATCGCTCGGCCTCGTCCCGGCCCGGACTCAGGCGTCCGAGCAGCCGCGGCATCACCGGTCCGCCGTGGCGCCGCGCCGCGCCGCGCACGAGCGCCGGCGTCGGAACGATCTCTACCTGTGGGATTCCCTGCATGCCGTCTCCGTCGTCGGGCGTGGCGGGGAGTATTCGAAGCCCGGATTAGGCACTCCTTAAGGCCGCCCGGGACGGCCCGATCAACTGCCTCGCCGTGTGACGGGACTCACGAACGGCCGGCCGCCGGCCGGCGGCAGGGCGCGAATATGTCGAGCGCCTCGTCGCGGGCGCGGGTCGTCACGTCGAGCAGGCCCAGCACCGAGTGGAACAGGTTGTCGTGCGAGAGCGGCAGGCCGCGCCGCGCCTCGACGCAGGACAGGTCGATGCGAAAGCGCTCCGCCAGCGGCCGGGACAGCCAGGCGATCATCGGCACCTGCTTCTGGGTCTTCGGCGCGATCGCCCACGGCAGTCCGTGCAGGTACAGCCCGAGCTCGCCGAGCGACTCGCCGTGGTCGCTCACGTACAGCAGCGCGGTGTCGAAGCGGTCCTGGTACACGCGCAGCAGGTCGATCGCAGACGCGATCACATGGTCGGTGTAGAGGAGCGTGTTGTCGTAGGCGTTCACGACCGACTCGGGGCTGCACTGGTCGAATTCGACCTGCCGGCAGACCGGCGTGAAGCGCTCGAAGCCCTGCGGATACCTGAGGTGGTAGCCGGGCCCGTGGCTGCCGCGCTGGTGCAGCACGATGACGATGTCGCCGCGCGCGTCGTCGAGCCTGCGCTTGAGGTCGCGCAGCAGGATCTCGTCGTAGCAGCCGTCGGCGCCGCAAAGCCCGGGGTCCGGCTCGCGCTCGGGACGCTGCTCGCCGATCCGGCCGCAGATCCCCTTGCAGCCGGAGTTGTTGTCGAGCCACACGACCTGCAGGCCGGCGCGCCTGAGCACGTCGAGCAGGTTGTCGCGCGCGCGTGCCCGGTCCCCGTCGTAGCCTGCGTGGCCGAGGTCGGAGAACATGCAGGGCAGCGAAGTCGCGGTCGACGTTCCGCAGGCGGTCACTTGCGGGAAGTAGACCAGCCCGTCCTCCGCCGCGAGCCGGGGGTTGGTCTCGCGCGGATAGCCGCCGAGCGAGAAATTTGCCGATCGCGCCGTCTCGCCGACCATGATGACCGCGGCGACGCGCCGCGCCGCGCCCCGGGACCAGCCTGGACCCTTCGCCGCATCCTGGCCGACCATCTCGTGCGTTCGCCCGCGGTGACCGCGCCGCACTCCGTAGCGCACGAAGGCGGTCAGGTAGTTGGCCGGCACCAGCATGTGCCGGACCTCGCGGTGGTTGCGCATGAAGGCCGCCTGGGCCGGGTAGGTGGTCGCCGCGACGAGACCCACGCCGACGAGCGTCGCCGCGAGAACGCCGGCCTTCTGGAGAAGATCGCGCCGCCACGGCACGCGCTCGATCTCGACGAAACGCCACAGCAGCGCTGCCGGCAGCGCGCCGAGCAGCAGCACGTGGATCGCCAGCGCCCGCGTCAGCAGTTCGCCGGCTTCGCGCGCATCCGTCTCGAGCACGTTCTGTATCATGTGCTGGTCGATGACGATCCCGTACTGGCCGATGAAGTGGGCGGCGGCGGCCGAAACGACCAGTACGGCGGCGAGCAGCGGCCGCTGCAGCGGCGGGAAGGCGAGGAACGTCAGCAGCAGGTTGTTGGCGAGGAACGCGAGCAGCGCCAGCCCCGCGAGGAAGGCGAAGCCGGCGTGGCCGCCGGAGCCGTGAACCCCGGCGACGGCCCGCCAGAACGGCAGGTTGCAGGCGAAGGTGAGCCACGCCGCCACGACGGCGGTGACTACGCTGGGGTGGGTGCGCCATCGCGCGCGCATGACCTGCGCCTCGGGCAGACTCGAAGGGCCCGGGATGATGCAGGTCGCGGCTTAGGCCGGGCTTACCCTGGCGGCGGACCGCCCGCGTCCCGGCCGCGGCGCGCGTAGGCGCCCCGCACGCCGTCGACCAGGCCGCTCGCGCGCTCGCGCAGGGTCTTGAGCCAGCGCCTCGCCCAGGCGAACTCGATGCCGAGGATCGCGAGCCCGGCCGGGATCACCACCAGGGCGGGCCCCGGCAGCACGGTCATCGCCAGTCCGATCAACAGCACGGTGCCGCCGATGAGCGCGATCACGATCCGGCGCGCGATGCGGTAGGTGACCGACTCCTGCATCCAGCGGCGTAGACCGGGCAATGGCGGGACCTCGCGAAGGGTCTGCCATTGTGGCGCAGCGAGGTGAAGGAACGAAGGCGTCAGCCCGCCGGCGGCTTCGGCCACAGCGGCGGGCCCGCGGGGCCCGACTCGCCCTCCGGCGGGTCGTCGCCCGGATCGGAGGATTCGATCGCCTCGACCGAGCCCTGCCGCCCGACGCGGGCGGCCCGTCGGCCCTGCAGGCCGGCCCGGCCGACCGGCAGGTCGAACCGGAATGGCGGGTGGCCGTCCGCCTGCAGCGCTTCGCCCGCCTGCGCCAGCAGCGCGACGAGACCGCGCACGTCCAGGCCACGGCCTACGGCCGCCGAGTCCGCCGCCGCGAGCAGCGCGCGAAAGGCGGCGTGCAGCTCCTCGGCCGCGGCGCGCAGCGGCGCCTGCGCCGCGCCGCCCGGCAGCTGCAGCAGGCTGCGCGCCAAGGCGCGCTCGGCCGAAGACTCGAGGATGGCGCGCAGCGCGGCAGCCTCCGTCGCCGGCGCCCGGAGCAGCATCTCGGCGGCGGCCATCGCCATCGCGCCGAGCGCGCGCGCGATGCTCGAGGCCGGCGCCGGCGCCGGCGCCGGGGCAGGCGCCGCGCGAGCCTCGGCCGTCCATTCGGCCAGCACCTGCCTGAACTCGCCGGCCACGAGCCCGCGGACTGCGGCCGGCTCACGCGGCGCCGGCGGGAGGAGGGTGCCCGGGTTCGCGGCGAGGCGCAGGGCGAGCGCCGTGAAGTCCGACGCGAGGCGGGACAGGGCAGGATCGGCCCGTCCCGGCGCCGCGAGCGAGGCGATGGCGCGCTGCACGCCCTCCCGCAGCGCGGTCTCCACGACGCGCGGAGAGGCGCGCACGGCGACGGCGGAATCCGCGGCGATGTCGCCGAGCTGGCCTGACATGAGCGCGAGCGCCTCGCGCAGGTCGCGCGGCGCGGCCGCCACCGTCGTCGGGCGCGGCAGCATCCCGATCCTGTCGGCGAGCGTGCCGGCCACTTCGCGCACGAGCGCCTGCGGCAGTTCCTGCAGCGCCGGCGGCGCCGCCGGTCGCGGCGCGGGGTTGGCGGTCGCCGCGCGCAGCCGCGCGACGACGTCGTCGACCGCCGCCTGGGCCGACGGCGGGATCCTGCCGAGGGAGGCGAGCACCGCCCGGGCACGGCCCACCCCGGCCTCGACGGCGTCGCGGACCGACTCCGCCGGCAGCGGCGGCTCGCCCGCCCGGCCCGCGAGGCGCAGGTAGCGCAGGAGCGTGGTCGCGGCGGAATCGGCGTCGAGCGGATCCGGACGCGCGGGCGGCAGCGTCGCCGCCGCGCCGAGCCGCGCCTGCAGCTCGCTGCGGATCTCCTCGACCAGGACCCGAAGCGCACCGGCTGGATCCGGCGAGGACAGCGCCGCGCCGAGCCGCGCCGGAAGCGACCCGCCGGGTGGCTCGTCCACGGCCACGCCGCGCACGGGACGGGCGTCCACGGGCGCGACGAGCGATCCGTCGATCCGGTTGATCTTCATCTCAACCGGTGTCAGCGGCGGGCCCCCGCCATTCTTTAGGGCCGCGGCGGCCGCAAAGGGAGCCCGTTCAGCGGGCGGCCGCCCGGACCTGCTCTTCGAGCACCTCGATCAGCTGCGACTTGTAGAAGTCGCCGCCGGCGTGCTTCCTGGCGGCTTCGAGGAAGCCGAGCATCTCGCCCGGTTCGCGCGGCACCGGGCAACCGTCGAAGCGGCCGGCGAGCGCCCAGCGCACGAATCCGACCTGGCCGGCGAGGCGGTCCTGGATCGCAGAGCGACGGATGAGTTCGCCCGCCCTGCAGAGGTCCTGCGGCTGCTTGTTGAGCCCGAGCAGGTGCAGGTAGCCGACGACGAACAGCGCCTGCGGATAATCGGCGTCCACCGCGACCGCCCGGTAGGGGATCGCCTTCTCGCCGACGCCGGAGTAGCCGTAGACGCGGGCGAGTTGATAGTTGAGCCGGGGATTCTCCGGGTCGGCCTTCACGGCCGCCTCGCAGGCGGCGATCGCCGCCGGCAGGTCGATCTCGCTGCGCTCCCGGCCCGGCGCGACGTGGTGCGGGTCCTCCGGGTGCGACGCGAGGCGGTCGCATTCCGTCACGGCCTGCGACCAGCCCGAGGGGTCGAAGGTCGCGGCCGTGGCGAGGCCTGCGTGCATCAGCAGGACGGTGGCGAGCAGTCGCATGGGCATCCTCCCTGGCTTCGCGACCGGCAGTCTGCCGGGGCCGGTCGCGACGACGCAACCCGCGTTCACTCCTCGAGCAGGAACGCCTCGACCAGGCGGGCGACTTCCGCCGGGCGCTCGTGGTGCAGCATGTGGCTCACGTCCGCCATCACCTCGACCCGCAGGCCCGGGATGCAGCGGCGGAAATAGTCCGGCGTGCCGTCCTCGCCGAGGCGCGGCAGGAACTCCGACAGGCCGGCGAGCACGAGCAGCGCCGGCGCCGAGATGCGGCTCCAGCAGGCCTCGGCCTCCTCGCGGCGGTAGAGGTAGGGGCTCAGCTGCTTGTGAGCCGGATCGGCGACGAGCCGCACGCCGCCGCCGGGCGACGGCCGCGCCCAGGCGCGCGCGACGAACATCGCGACCTCGGCCGACAGCCGCGGGTTGCCCCGCTGCAGGCGGTGCGCGAGCTCGTGGAAATCCTCGTACTCGCCGAAGGCCGGGGCGCCGCGCAGCTGCTGCAGCCAGTCGCGGAAGCGGCCGGGCGCGTCGGCCGGCACGGTGCGCGGCAGGCCGAAGCCCTCGAGGCTCACCACCCGGCGCACGCGCTCCGGGCGGATGCCGGCGTAGATGAGCGCGATGTTGCCGCCCATGCTGTGGCCCACGAGCCGGGCCGGCGCCGCGGGACAGAGCCGGTCGAGAAGGCGGTCGAGGTCGGCGAAGTATTCCGGAAACCAGTAGCCGTGGTCGCTCCAGCCGCTGCCGCCGAAGCCGCGCCAGTCGAAGGCCGCGAAAGGCAGGTCGGAGGCGAAGGCGTCGACGATGAACTGGAACGTGTCGGCGGTGTCCAGCCAGCCGTGCAGCAGCACGACCGGGTCCTCGGAGGCCGGCCCGAAGCGCAGCACGCGGTGGCGGATGCCGCAGGCGTCGACGTGCTCCTCGCGCGCGACGCGCCGCGGCTGGTAGATCGTGTGCTGGCTCACTGCTGGCGCCGGGAGCGCGGACGTCGCCGCGGTCGCCGCCGATTATACGTGTCAGCCCGGTTGACACCCTGGCGCGGGATGGCGCTCGATGAGGTCGCTGGCCGGGGAAGACTTCGATGAGCCACATGCTCTACAACGCCGCGCGCGCAGTCGAGGTGATGGAGCGCCATCACGTCGACGGGCTCGTGGCCGCCCAGGACGTCAACGTCTACTACGCGTCCGGCTACTGGGGCGCGCTGATGGGCACGGGCCGCAGCCACGCCTACTTCGCGGTGCTGCCGCGCGCGGGCCGCGAGCCCGCGGCGCTGGTGATGGGCAGCTTCGAGTGGCGGCGCCTCGTCACCGAGGGCGGCACCTGGATGCCGAACCTGGTCGGCTACACCACGCCGGTCGACGCAGACCACGCCTCCGAGGGCCCCGAGGGCCCCGAGGTGGGCGCGCCGCGCATGCCGCGCGCCCATCCCTACCAGGGCTGGCCGGTGCGCGAGGGCGCCGCGCTCACGCCGAACGAGCGCGCCTGGATCGAGGTGCAGGACCGCCTGCGTGGCCGGGAATCGGCCTCGGCCATCTGGGCGCTGGCACGTGCGGTCCGGGAGGCGGGCCTCGAGCACGGCGTGATCGGCGTCGACGATCCGCGCACCGCCAGCTGGCTGTCCGCGGCCGGTCTGCGCGCCCGGTTCGTGCCAGCCGAGCACGTCTTCCGCGACATCAGGCGCGTAAAGACGCAGCCGGAGATCGAGCTGCTCGCGACGGCGGCGCGCATCAACGAGGAGGCCTGCCTGGCCGCGAGCCGCGAGCTTCGCGCCGGAGCTGCGTGGGCGGACATCGAGAACGCGTACATGGCGGAGATGGCCAGCCGCGGCGGGCGGGGCGTGTACCTCTCCGGCGGCTCGGGCGGCCTGCCGGCGCCCACCGTCCGCCACGGCGAGCCGGTGATGGTCGACGCCCTCGGGCATTACCGCCGCTATCACGGCGACTTCGGCCGCAGCATGATCGCAGGCGCGCCGGACGACGAGCTGCTGTCGCGCAACCGCGCCATGCAGGTTGGCTGGCTCGAGGTCATGGAAGCGCTGCGCCCGGGACTGCGCTATCGCGAGCTCGCGCTGCGCGTCGTCAACGCGATCCAGCGGGCCGGCTTCCCTGAGTTCTGCCTCGCCGTCCCGCACAGCCTCGGCCTCGAGCACACCGACGACCCGGCGGTCATGACCCGCGACGGGCTCGACTACGGCGACCCGGTGCTCGAGGCGAACATGGTGGTCAACGTCGACCTTCCCTACATCGAGATCGGCTGGGGCTCGGCGCACCTCGAGGACACGCTGCTGGTCACGGCCGACGGCTGTCGCCCCCTGACCTCCATGAAGATGGACCTGCTGGTCCGCTAGGGACTGCCCGGCCGGGCGCCGGCGCTAGCCCTCGGCGTCCGGCACCGATTCCATGGCCGGCGGGGCGATGCGCTGCACCAGCAGCTTGTCGATGCGCCGCCCGTCCATGTCCACGATCTCGAACCGCAGGTCCTTCCAGGTGAAGGACTCGGCGGTCGCGGGCAGCCGGCCGAGCTGCGCGAGGACGAAGCCAGCGACCGTCGTGTAGTCGTCGCCGGAGGACAGGTCGTCGCGCTCGAGCAGGCGCTCGGCCTCGTCGACGCCGAGCCGCCCGTCGAGCAGCCAGGACTGGTCGTCGCGGCGCACCGCCTCGGGCGACTCCGCGCCGCCGGCGTCGGGAATCTCGCCCGCGATCGCCCTGAGCACGTCGGCCGGGGTCACGACGCCCTCGATGGAGCCGTGCTCGTCGACCACGATGGCGAGCTGCAGCGACGCCTCCCGGAACAGCTCGAGCAGCCGGAGCACGGTGGTCGTCTCCTGCACGACGAGTGGCGCCGAAGCCCGCTGCGCGAGGTCGCCGCCCTGCCCGTCGTTGAGCCAGTCCATGACGTCGGTGGCGCGCGCCACGCCGATCAGCTCGTCGATCTCGCCGCGGCAGACGAGGTAGCGCGAGTGGCCGCTCGCGCGCACCAGCCGCCACAGCGTGTCGCGCTGGTCCTCGAGGTCGAGCCAGACCACGTCGCCGCGCGGAACCATGACGCTGCGGACGTTGCGATCGGCGAGGCGAAGCACGCCGTCGATCATGCGCCGTTCCTGCTGGTGGAAGACGCCGGTGCGCGCGCCCTCCGCGATCATCGCGCGGATCTCTTCCTCGGTCACCGCGCCCCGCTCTGCGCCGTGCAGGCCGAGGAGCCTGAGCAGCAGTTCGGTCGAGCGCTGCAGCAGCCACACCACCGGCGCGCTGATCCACGCCACGCCCTCCAGCAACGGCGCGAGAAGGGATGCCGTGCCCTCCGGGTGGGCGAGCGCGAAGCGCTTCGGCACGAGCTCGCCGAGCACCACCGAGAGGTAGGTGACCCCGACCACGACCACCACGTACGAGGCGGTCTCGGCCCAGGCCGCCACGGGATCCCAGCCCGCCAGCCACTCGCCGAGCGGCGCGGCCAGGGTCGCGCCGCTGTACACGCCCGCCAGCACGCCGATCAGCGTGATGCCGATCTGCACCGAGGACAGGAACCGCGTGGGATCGTCGAGCAGCCTGAGCGCGGCCCGCGCCCCCAGGCTGCCCTCGTCCGCGAGTTGCTCGAGGCGCGTCCGCCGCGAGGAGACGACCGCCATCTCGGCCATGGCGAACAGGCCGTTGATGGCGATCAGCAGGAGCAGGATGAAGACGTGGATCAGCATCGGTGCGGGCATGGCCGCCCGGGCTCAGTCTAGCAGAGACGCGCGGGCCCCCGGCCGCCGGCCCTCCCCGGCGCCTCGTACCAGCCGCGCGTCCGGTTCACGACGCGCACCACGAGCAGCATCACCGGCACCTCGATCAGGACGCCGACCACCGTGGCGAGCGCCGCGCCGGAGTCGATGCCGAACAGGCTGATGGCCGCGGCCACCGCCAGCTCGAAGAAGTTCGACGCGCCGATCAGGGCGGAGGGGCCGGCGACGCAGTGCGCGACGCCGAGCCGCCGGTCGAGCAGGTAGGCGAGCGAGCTGGTGAACAGGACCTGCAGCAGGATCGGCACGGCGAGCAGGACGATGACGAGCGGCTGCCGCAGGATCGCCTCGCCCTGGAAGGCGAACAGCATGACGAGCGTTAGCAGGAGCGCGGCGATCGAGGCCGGCTGCAGCCGCGACGCCACGCGCTCGTAGACGCCCGCGCCGCGGGCGAGCAGCGCCCGGCGCAGCGCCTGGGCGATCGCGAGCGGCACCACGATGTACATGCCGACCGACACCAGCAGCGTGTCCCAGGGCACGTGGATCGACGAGACGCCGAGCAGCAGCGCCACGATCGGCGCGAAGGCGAACACCATGATCACGTCGTTGAGCGCGACCTGCGACAGCGTGTAGTTGGCGTCGCCGCGGCAGAGGCTGCTCCAGACGAACACCATCGCCGTGCACGGCGCCGCGGCCAGCAGGATCAGGCCGGCGACGTAGCTGTCGAGCTGGTCCGCCGGCAGCCACTCGGCGAAGAGGCCGCGCACGAACAGCAGGGCGAGCAGCGCCATCGAGAAGGGCTTGACGGCCCAGTTGACGAACAGCGTGACGCCGATGCCGCGCGCGTGACCGCGCACCTCGTGAAGGCGCGAGAAGTCCACCTTCATGAGCATCGGGATGATCATCACCCAGATGAGCAGCCCGACCGGCAGGTTGACCCGCGCGACCTCGAGCGAGGCGACTACCTCGGCGAACCCTGGTGCGAGCCGGCCGAGCGCGATGCCCCCCGCGATGCAGGCGGCCACCCAGAGGGTCAGCCAGCGCTCGAAGAAGCCGATCGGCGGCGGGTCCCCGGGAGCGGCGGGATCGCTGCCGGTCATGGATCCGGCGGCCGGCTGCGGCCGATCTCGTCGACGGCCTGTTGCAGGCGCAGGCGGTCCAGGGACGCCACCGGCAGCGCGGCGAAGGCCTTGATGCGGTGCTCGAGCGCATTGAAGGCCGCGCGGAACGCGTTCGCCTTGTCCGCGTCGCTGCCTTCCACCGCCGCGGGATCGGCCACGCCCCAGTGCGCGGTCACCGGCTGGCCCGGCCACACCGGACAGACTTCGCCGGCCGCGTTGTCGCAGACCGTGAAGACGAAATCGAGCGGCGGCGCGCCGGAGGCGGCGAACTCGTCCCAGCTCTTGCTGCGGGCGCCGGCCGCCTCGATGCCCAGGCGACCGAGCAGCTCGAGCGCATGAGGGTTGACGCGCCCGGTGGGAAAGCTGCCGGCGCTGAAGCCGCGGAACCTGCCCTGCCCCCAGTGGTTCATCAGCGCCTCCGCGAGGATGCTGCGCGCCGAGTTTCCGGTGCACAGGAACAGGACGTTGAAGGCCGGCCGGCCCGGATCGGAACTCATGCGAACACCTCTCTTGGCATCAGGAGCGGCTGCGTCGCGGCGCGGGTGCGGCCTCGCCGCCACAGCCGGCGCGGCGCGCCGGTGCGCAGTCGGCGCCCTGGCAGCAGTTCTCGGTCAGGAAGGCGAGCAGCCGGTCCATGGCGGAGTACTGCGCGAAGTAGTAGACGAAGCGCCCCGCCTGCCGCGATCGCACGAGGCCCGCCGCGGACAGCGCGCGCAGGTGAAAGGACAGCGCCGGCGCCGACAGTCCGAGCGCCGCGGCGAGCTCGCCGGCCGGCAGGCCCGAATCTCCCGCCTGCACGAGGCGGCGAAATGCCTGCAGCCGCGCAGACTGGGCGAGCGCGGACAGCGCGCGGACGGCGGAAGCGGTGGCAGGGGTCACGGTTCAATATTTAATTAAATGTTTAAGCGTTTGGCAAGCCTGCGGATGAATCGGTGACCGGTGATCAGTGACCGGTGACCGGCCAGACCAGGCAGTGCCCTCGTCGATCGTTCCGGCCGATCACCGATCACCGGTCACCGGTCACTGCCCCGGCTCACCCCATCGCCTCGCCGTCCTCCCGCCGCACCGCGATCAGCGACGGCCGGGGCACGTGCCCGGGCCCGTCGGGCCAGCTGCTCGCCGGCCTTGCGAGCGTCCCGCCCTCTCCGGGGTGCTGCACCGCGAGCAGCAACGCGGAGCCGTCCGCGGTGAAGGTGCAGCCGCACACCTCGGCGCCGACCGGCGCGCTCATCACCTGGCGCGGGCGCCCGCGCTCGGCGCCCTGCGTCGGCACGATCCAGCAGCCGTTGTTTCGCCCGTCCGGCTGTCGCCCGTCGGTCACCACCCAGAGGTTGCCCTGGCGGTCCAGCGCCAGGTTGTCGGGACTGCCTGGACCGTCCGGGGCGAGGTCGTGGCCGCCCGCGAGGAAGAGCCGCCACGCGAAGGCCGTGGCGCCACAGTCGCCGCGCTCCTCCTCGATCTCGACCACGTGGCCGTAGGGGTTCGGACCGCGCGGGTTGGCCGCGTCGGGTCCGAGGTCGAGGTCGCGCCCGTTGAAGCTGCCGCGCGTCGGGACAGGCCTTCGCTGGGCGTTGTTGGTCATGGCCACGTAGACGCGGCCGCTCGCCCCGTCCGGCGCGACGTCCTCCGGGCGGTCCATGGGGGTGGCGCCGAGCAGGTCGGCGGCGGCGCGCGCCCTGATCACGACGTCGCCCTGGGTCCCGAAGCCGTTCGCCGCGGTGAGCGGCCCCTGCCCCTGCACCAGCGGCAGCCAGCGGCCGCTGCCGTCGGGATCGAAGCGCGCGACGTACAGGGTGCCGCGGTCGAGCAGGTCGCGGTTGGCCGCGCGGTCGCGCGGGTCGACCCGGGCGGCGCTCACGAACTTGTACAGGTACTCGAAGCGGTCGTCGTCGCCGGTGTAGACGGCCAGGCGGCCGTCGCGCGCGAGCGCCGTCGCCGCGCACTCGTGCTTGAAGCGGCCGAGCGCGGTGCGCTTGACGGGGGCTGACGACGGGTCGAGCGGGTCGATCTCGACGATCCAGCCGAAGCGGAGCATCTCGCCGGGCTCCGCGGCGAGGTCGAACCGCCGCTCCACGTGCTCCCAGCCGTGGCGACCGGCCTCCCGCGGCGGCATCCGGCGGTGCGCCTCGCGCAAGGCGGCGTCGGCGCGCGCGAGGCTTCCGCCGCCGCCGAAGAAGTCGTCTACGTTCTCCTCGGCGGTCAGGAAGCTGCCCCAGGGCGTCTGCCCGCCGGCGCAGTTGTTGAGCGTGCCGAGGACCGTCGTGCCCGCCGGGTCGTCTCGGGTGCGAAGCAGCGGGTGGCCCCGCGCCGGCCCGCCGATCGCGCAAGGCGTCGCGGCGGTGACCCGGCGCGCGTGGCGCGTGCCGGGGACGTGCCGCCAGGCGCCGCCGCGACTGCGCTCGACGGCGAGCACGCTCACGCCGTGCATGGCCATCGTGAGCGGCACGGCCTGCGGGTGCCGCCGCACGAACGCCTCGATGCGTGCCGGGTCGAGCGTGTCCAGGTCCTCGAGGCCCGGCAGGAAGAGCTCCTCGTTGGTGTACTCGTGGTTGACGCACAGCAGCCCGCGGCTCGCCTGGCCCGCCAGCGGGAAGAAATGGACCGCGTCGTTGTTGTAGCCGTACTGGCGCGCCGCCACGGCGGCGGGCAGCGCAAGCAGACCGTCGCGGGCCGCGGCGCGCGAGTCCAGCGGCGGCACGCCCTCGAACAGCGGATCGCCCCAACGGACGACCAGGTCGTAGCCGAGGCCGCGAGCCAGCTCCACGCGATCCGCGCGGCCACCGTCGAGCGCAGCGAAGGCCGCATCGGATGCGCTCGCCCGCCCGGGCAGCGACGCGGCGACGGCGAGCGCCAGCGCCCCCTTGAGGATGCCGCGACGATCGCTCTGCGCGGCGAGCAGTCTTGCGAGGGATTCGGCCCCGGGACCCTGCCTGTCCTTCATGCCCGTCGCGGCCTCCGCCGGCGTCTCTCGTGGATCCGACATCCTGCGCGGCCGATGCTTCAGGCAGATTACGGCCCGAGGAACAGGCGATATGCCGGGTTCGCGGTCTCCTCGACGTAGCCGTAGTGGAGCTCGTCGAGGTGCCGGAGAAAGTCCGGCCGCTCCGCCGGCGGCACCTGGATGCCGGCGAGCACGCGGCCGTAGTCCGAGCCGTGGTTGCGGTAGTGGAACAGGCTGATGTTCCAGCGCGAGCCGACGGCCTGCAGGAACCTGAGCAGCGCACCCGGCCGCTCGGGGAACTCGAAGCGGTAGAGCAGCTCGTGCTCGAGCCCGGGCGCATGCCCGCCGACCATGTAGCGCACGTGGAGCTTCGCCATCTCGTTGCCGGTCATGTCCATGACCGGGAAGCCGGCCGCCTCGATCGTGGCGCGCAGCGACTCGCGTTCCTCCCGACCCTGCGAGAGCGCCAGGCCGACGAAGATGCGGGCCCGGGCCGGGTCGCCGTAGCGGTAGTTGAACTCGGTGACGCTGCGCCGGCCGACCAGCTCGCAGAAGCGCCGGAAGCTGCCCGGCTGCTCGGGGATCTCGACCGCGAACAGCGCCTCGCGCTCGCCGCCGAGGTCGGCGCGCTCCGCCACGTGGCGCAGGCGGTCGAAGTTCATGTTGGCGCCGCAGTTGATCGCCACGAGGGTCCGGTCGCGGCAGTTCTCGCGGGCGATCCACTTCTTCATGCCGGCGACGGCCAGCCCGCCGGCCGGCTCGACGATCGCGCGCGTGTCCTCGAAGATGTCCTGGATCGCGGCGCAGGTCTCGTCGGTGGACACGAGCACGACCTCGTCCACGTACTTGCGTGCCAGGCGGAAGGTCTCCTCGCCGACCCGCCTGACCGCCACCCCGTCGTGGAAGATGCCCACGCGCTCGAGGGTCACGCGCCGGCCCGCGGCGAGCGAGGCGTGCATGCCGGCCGCGTCCTCGGGCTCGACGCCGATGATGCGGATCTCCGGGTAGAGCGACTTCACGTAGACGGCGATGCCGGCGATCAGCCCGCCGCCGCCCACCGGCACGAAGATCGCATCCATGCCCTCCGGCTGCTGCCGCAGGAGCTCCATGGCGATCGTCCCCTGGCCGGCGATGACCTCGGGATCGTCGAAGGGGTGGATGAACGTCAGCCCCTGGGCGCTCGCGAGACCGGTCGCATGCTCGAAGGCGGCGTCGTAGTCGTCGCCCTCGAGCACGATCTCTCCGCCGAGATCGGCGACCGCCTGCACCTTGATGCTCGGCGTGGTGCGCGGCATCACGATCACGGCGCGCACCCCGCGGCGGCGGGCGCCGAGCGCGACGCCCTGGGCGTGGTTGCCGGCCGAGGCGCAGATCACGCCGCGGGCCGCCTGCTCCGGCGGCAGGTGGGCGATGCGGTTGTAGGCGCCGCGCAGCTTGAAGGAGAACACCGGCTGCAGGTCCTCGCGCTTGAACAGCACGCGATTGGCGAGCCGGCGCGACAGCCGCCGCGCAGGCTCCAGCGGAGACTCGATCGCGACGTCGTAGACGCGCGCCTTGAGGATGCGCTCGATGTACCGGTTGTCCATGGGTAGCTGCCGGGGACCGCCATGCGACATTAGCAGGATCCGGCCGGAGCTCGCTTGCCGGTGCTCGCGAGGGCACGCAAGATGGGAAGCTTGACCCCCGCACGTCTCCACCGCGACGGCCGCGACCCGGGCCGGCGGCTGATCATCGCCTCGGCGGCGATCGGCGCGCTCGGACCCTTCGGCATGCACCTGCTGCTGCCGGCGCTGCCGGCGATCGCGGCGGCCTTCTCCGCGCGCGCGTCGGCGGTCCAGCTGCTGGTCAGCCTCGCGCTGGTCGCGATCGCGCTCGGCAACCTCGTGGTGGCGCCGCTCTCCGACCGGTTCGGCCGGCGGCCGGTGATCATGGCCGGGCTGTGGATGTTCCTCGCCGGGAGCGTCGCGGCGGCGCTCGCCCCGTCCCTGCCGCTGCTGGTGGCCGCGCGCATCGTGCAGGCCTTCGGCGGCGGCGCGGCGATGGCCGTCGCGCGCGCCAGCATCATGGACCACTTCGGCCCGGACCGCGCGGCCAGCGCGCTCGCGGCGACCGCGACCGCCGTGCTGGTCGTGCCGCTGGTCGCGCCGACGCTCGGCGGCTTCGCCGTGGAGGCCACGAACTGGCGGGCGCCCTTCGCACTGGCCGTCGCGATCGCGGCCGCCGCGCTGTGGTTCACCTGGGCGCGCACCGGCGAGACCCACGCCTCGGCGCCCGCCGCGGGGCCGGCGCCACGGACGCTCACCAGCTACCGGGGCCTGCTCGCCAATCCGGCGTACCTCGCCTACGTCGGCTTCGGCGGCTGCATGATGGGCACCGTCACGGTCTTCGTCACCTCCGCGCCCTACGTCGGCATCGAGGTGCTCGGCGTGTCGCCGGGCGCCTACGGCCTGCTGTTCATGCTGCCGGCCGGCGCCTCGCTCGCGGGCTTCTTTTTCACCGCGCGCATGGCCCGCCGCCTCGGCGGCCTGCGGATGATGCGGATGGGCACGGCGCTGTCCTTCGCCGGCGCCTGCGCGCTGCTCGCCAGCATGGCCGTCGGCGCGACGCACCCGCTCGCGCTGTTCGTGCCGGGCATGATGATCTGCGGCGCCAACGCGCTCTCCGCGCCGAACTCGACCAGCGGGGCCATCGCCGCGGCGCGCGACGTCGCCGGCGCGGCCTCGGGGCTGCTCGGCTTCGTCCAGCTCATCGTGGGCGCCGCGGCCACCCAGCTGGTGGCGAGCATCGGCGGCAGCGGCCTGCCGCTCGCGGTCGCCGTCACCGCGCTCAACCTCGGCGCGCTGGGATTGCTGCTGCGGATCTCGCGGCGCGCGCCGGCGCAGACCCTCGCGCGGCGGGGCGGGGAGGACGAGGTCGCCGGGCTCTAGCCGTGCCGCCGGCGCGGGCCGGTTACTGTCCGCGCAGCGCCGTTCCGTCGATGGCCGGCCCGAGGCGGAACAGGTAGGCGACGTTGCCGAAGGTGATCGTGTCGAAGTCGCCCAGCGCGGCGACGCGCACGCGGATGCCGTTGACGAACACGCCGTTGGTGCTGGCCGCGTCCTCGACCACCACCTGCTCGCCGTCCAGCCTCAACACGGCGTGGATCCGGCTGACGGTGGTGTCCGGGATGTGCAGCCCGGCCTCCGGTGCCCGCCCCACGTAGACGCGCGAGCCGGACAGCTCGTGGGCGTCGCCGTTGCCGGGCTCCAGCGCGATGAGGAAGCGCCGCGCCGGCGCGCGGCCGGCCGCCCGGGCCGGCGGCGCGATCGGCTCGTGCAGGGCGGCGACCGGCGCGGGTGGCGGATCCATGACGACGGTGTCGGTGGCAGCCTCCTCGGCGCCGCCCGGCCCGGGTTCGTCGGCAGGCCCGGGCACCGCGGCCGGCTCGGGCGCGTTGGCGGCGACGCGGCGGCGACGCGCCGCCGCGATCAATCGCTGCAGCGCGCCGCGCAGATCGCCGTCGCTGCGCCGCTGCGACCCGTGCCGCTTGAGTTCCCGAAGCAGCCTGGTGATCTGCCCGGTCCGGTCGGCGAGCGCTTCCGTCAGACGCCGGCGCTCCGCGTGCAGGGCCTCGATTTCCTCGCGCGCGACCGCGAGCGCCCGGCCGCGTTCCTCGAGCCGCGCCTTCAGGCTGGCCACGAGCTGCTCTTGCTGGTCCGCCCGCAGGGCGGGCTTTCGCTCGAGCCAGGAAGGCGGCGGCGACGACGAGTTCTCGAGCCGCGCGCTCAGGCCGTCGCGCTCGAGCGTCAGGGAGGCGATCTGCGCCGATTGCTCGGTGACTTCCAGCTCGCGCTCCTCGAGGCGCGTCGCCAGCTCGTCGAGGCGCGACTCGAACGAGCGCTCACGCTCGGCATGCGACTCGCGAAGCGCGGCCAGTTCCGCGGCGAGCTGCAGGTTCTCGTGCTCGAGGCGCCGCTCCCGCGAAGTCGGGGGCTGGCCGCCGTCGTCGAGGTCGTCGCCGAGATCGAGGTCGAAGCCGAGGTCGGGCAGCAGCTCGAAGGCCTCGCCGCCGGCCCGGACGGTCTCCCAGCCGCTCACCGGGCCGCGCAGCTGCGAGTCGAGCTCGATGCGCTCGATGTCGAGAGGCTCGTCGACCTGCAGGCCGGAGCTCGCCTCCTCCTCCCGCGCAGGACCTCGGATCAGCTGCTCCGACGAGGGTCGCTCGTCCTTCATTCGCCTTCCCCTGCGCGGCGCCGGGCGCGTGGCCCGACGCTCGCTTTCTTTGCTGGGTAGGATTATGCGCCCGGAAAATCCAGCAGACTCGCGGCAATTGACATATGGCCCGCGGAAAAACGCAAGAGGGGTGTTGAGGGAATGCCGCAGGTCTGGCTGCTGGCCTCGGCCCAGGCGCTGTGCGCCTCCGGATCCTTCCTGGTGGTGCTGCTGGGCGGCATCCTCGGCGCCGAGCTCGCCCCGGTGCCCGGCCTGTCGACCCTGCCGCTGGCCGCGATGGTCCTCGGGCTGGCCGCCGGCACGGTTCCGGCCGCGTTCGCGATGCGCCGCTACGGGCGCAGGCCGGCATTCCTGGCGAGCGCGCTGCTCGCAGCCGTCGCCTGCTGCCTGGCTGCGGCGGCGATCCGCGCCCAGGCCTTCTGGCCCTTCTGCGCGTCGGCCTTCGTGCTCGGGGCCAACAACGCCGTGGTGATGCAGTACCGGTTCGCCGCCGCGGAGTCCGTCGCGCCGGAACGGGCCGGACAGGCCATCGCGCTGGTCATGGTCGGCGCGCTGGTCGCCGCCGTCGTCGGGCCGGAGGTCGGCGTGCGCTCGGCTGAACTGCTCGCCGGCTCCCGCTTTGCCGGATCTTTCCTCGCGGCCGGCGCGCTCTACCTGGCCGCGCTCGCCGTTCTCTCGCGCCTGCCGCGAGACCGGCCCGCAATCGTCGACGGGCGCGGCGGCGGGCGGCCGCTCGCGGCGATCGCACGGCAGCCGGAGTTCGTGGTCGCGGTGCTGGCGGGCGTGGTCGCCTACGCGGTGATGAGCTTCATCATGACCGCCACCCCGATCAGCATGCACGTCGTGGACCACCACGCCGAGCACCATACGAAGTGGGTGATCCAGAGCCACCTGCTGGCGATGTACCTGCCGGCCCTCGTCAGCGGGCGCATCGTCGGCCGCTTCGGCACCCGCGCCACGATGGCGGCCGGAACGCTCGCGATGGCCGGCTGCGTCGCCGTCGCCGTGGCCGGCGGACGCGAGGTCGTCCACTACTGGTGGGCGATGGTGCTGCTCGGCGTCGGCTGGAACCTGCTCTTCGTCGCAGGGACGACGCTGCTGACCTCGACCTATCGGCCGGAGGAACGCTTCCGCGCACAGGCGCTGAACGAGTTCGCGGTCTTCGGCACGCAGGCCGCCGCTTCGCTGCTGGCTGGCCTGGCGCTGGTCACCGTCGGCTGGACCGGACTCAACCTCGCAAGCGCGCCGCTGCTCGCGGCGATGCTCGTCGCCATCGCGCTTACGAGAGGAACGCGCGCGCTTCCCTGACGACGACTTCGGGCGCAACCTCGAAGAGCCCGAAGCCCTGCGCCTCGAGGTCCTTGAACTGCGCCTGCGGCAGCAGCCCGTTCGCGCGCGGAGTCACCTCCCACAGGTCGTCGCGCGGCCTCAGCACGAGCGTCGGCTGGGCCACCTGCGCGAGGCGCTCCGCGGCCGGCCAGTGCACTGCGGCGCTCGCGCCCCACCACGCCTGGGGGCCGTTGCGGAGCTTCTCCGCGAAGCCGGCCGCGAGCTGCTCGAGCGAGACCCCCGGGCCGCGCCAGCGCAGGCTCCGCTGCCATTCCTCGGCGAGGTGCGAGCCGTCCTCGGCGATCGGCGCCGGCCACGGCTTCGCGTCGAAGGCCTTGCGCTCGGCCGCCTCGAAAACCGGCACCGCCACCATGACGATGCGGCGCACGCGCCCGGGCGCGGCGATCGCCATCTCGGCCGCGATCGCGGCGCCGGTGTGGTAGCCGAGGACGTCGACCTTCCTCAGGCGCATCTGCTCCAGGAAGTCGAGCATCGCCCCGGCGTAGTCGGCGATCGCCGGCTGCGACGGCGGCGGGTCCGACTCGCCGAAGCCGGGCGTGTCGGGCGCGAATACCGACCGATCCGCGGCCATCGGGCCCAGGAAGTGGCGGAACGCGCGGCTCGACATCGGGCTCTGGTGCAGGCACAGGAGGGGCGTCAGCTCGTCGAAGCCGCCGCTCGACGGGAACGCGCTGCGCACGTGCAGCTGGCCGAAACGGCAATCGACGTACAGGCGGCGAAGATGGACGGCCGGCCTTGCCGGTGGCTTGCGGGAGCGTTCGTTCATCAGGCCTGCTTCAGGTACCAAGCGTGGTCGAGCGCGGTCGGCTCGGCGTTGAAACGTTCGCACTCCGCGCGCTTGACGGCCATGAACACGGTCATGAATTCCGAACCGAGCGACTCATTAAGGAAAGTCGAGCCCGCGGCCGCGGCGAGCGCCGCATGCCAGTCGAGCGGCACGCGCTCGTCGGGCGGCAGATCGTAGCCGTTGCCGGCCACCGGCGGCCCGGGATCGAGGCGGCCGCGGATGCCTTGGTGCAGCGCCGCGAGCACCGTCGCGATGGCGAGGTAGGGATTGGCGTCGGCGCCGCAGATGCGGTGCTCGACGTGCCGCGAGGCCGGCGGCCCGGCGGGTATCCGGAAGCCCACGGAGCGGTTGTTGATGCCCCAGGTCGGCGCGACGGGCGCGTAGGAGAGCCTGCGGAAGCGACGATAGGAATTCGCGTTCGGCGCGAATACCGCCATCGACTCCGGCATCGTCGCCATCAGCCCGGCGATGGCCTGGCGCAGCAAGGGCGTGCCGGCAGGATCCTCCGCCGCGAACAGGTTGCGGCCCTCGCCGTCGGCGACGCTCACGTGCACGTGCAGGCCCGAGCCCGCGAGGTCGCCGAAGGGCTTGGCCATGAACGTCGCGGTCAGCCCGTGGCGCGCCGCGACGCCTCGCACGAGGCGCTTCCACATCGCCGCGTCGTCGGCGGCCGCGAGCGCGTCCGGGCGGTGCGCGAGGCTCACCTCGAACTGCCCCGGCGCGTATTCCGACATCAGCGTGCGCGCCGGCAGGCCCTGCTGCGCGGCCGCGTGGTACAGCTCGTCGAACAGCGGCGACATTTCCTCGAGCTTGCCGAGCCCGTAGGTGTCGTGGCGCGGGAAGGGCTGCCCGCCGACCAGCCCGCGCGCGGGCCGCACGCGCTCGCCGTCCTGCTCGACGAGGTAGAACTCGAGCTCGGCCGCGACGACCGGCGTGAGCCCGTCCGCGGCGAGGCGCGCGACCACGCGCTCGAGCGCGTGGCGCGGGTCCGCGGCCGCCGGCGCACCCTCGACCTCGTGCATGGTCATCAGGAGCTGGGCGGTCGGCCGGCGCAGCCACGGCGCGACCCGGATGCGGCCGGGCACGGGCCAGCAGAGCTTGTCGGCGTCGCCGTTCGACCAGACGAGCCCGGTCTCCTCCACGTCCTCGCCCCGGCTGTCGAGCGCCAGGATCGAGCCGGCGACGCAGCGCCCGCCGCGATACATCGGCAGCAGCTCCTCGCGCGAGATGCTCTTGCCGCGCGCGACGCCGTTGATGTCGGTGATGACGAGCTGCACCGACTCCACGTCTGGGTGCTGCTCGAGGAAGGCCGTTGCTTCCGCCGGATTTGCGCGCATGGAGGTCCTCGCTCAGTTCCGCGCCGCGATCGTGAGGTCGGCGACGCACTGCGACCAGCCGACGGCGAGCCGGTCCACGGCGGCCGCCGGTGTCGCGGGCGACATGAGCATCATGTTGTGGAAGGGCGTGATCACCACGCCCCGGTTCAGCAGGTACAGCCGGATCACGTCCGGCAGCAGCGGCGGCAGCGCGGCCACGGACTGGCGCCCGGTCCGCGGCGGCGCGCGCGTGAAGCCGACCTCGAGGCGGGCGCCGACCCGCTGCACGTGCCACGGCAACCCCTCCTGCTCGACGAGGCGCTCGAGGCCGTCCTCCAGGCGCTCGGCCATCGCGAGCATGTGCTCGTAGGCGCGCGCCGTCATGACCTGCTCGAGACAGGCGCGCAACGCCGCCGCGGCGAGCGGGTTGCCGGCGAGCGTCGTGCCGATGCCCGAGTGGCCCGCCGGCTTCGCGGCGAGCATGCCGCGGATGCGCGCCTCGATCTCGGCCGTGAAGCCGTACACCGCGCAGGGAAAGCCGCCGGCGATCGCCTTGCCGGCGACCAGGAAGTCGGGCTCGAGTCGCGCGACGCCGGTGTAGCCGCCCGGCCCCGTGGACAGCGTGTGGGTCTCGTCGATGGCGAGCAGCGTACGGTGGCGGCGCGTGAGCTCGCGCATCGCCTCGAGGAATCCCGGCTCGGGCAGGACCATGCCCGCGTTTGTCATCACCGGCTCGGCCAGCACGCAGGCGACCTCGCGGGTGCGCAGCGCCGCCTCCAGCGCGGCGACGTCGTTGAACTCGACGCAGCGGGTGTGGAGCCCGAGGTCGGCGGCCTGGCCGACGAGGCCGGGCCGGTTGGCCGCGCGGCCGCCTTCGATTCGCACGAAGGCGTCGTCCACCGCGCCATGGTAGCAGTGCTCGAACACGAGCACGGCGCCGCGGCCCGTGATCGCGCGGGCCCAGCGCAGCACCGCGCGATTCGCGTCGGAAGCGGTCTGGGTCATCTGCCAGAAGGGCAGCCCGAAGCGCGTGGCGAGCAGCTCGCCCGCGACCACCGCGTCCTCGGTCGGCAGCATCGCGGTGAAGCCCCGGCGCGCCTGCGCCTCCAGCGCCCGTGCCACGGGCTCAGGGGAGTGGCCGAACATGGCGCCGGTGTCGCCGAGGCAGAAGTCGGCGTAGGTGTTGCCGTCGACGTCGGTCAGCTCGGCGCCGCGGGCCGACTGCAGGAACAGCGTCACCGGCGTGCCCCAGTCGCCCATCCAGTGCATCGGCACGCCCTGCAGCCAGTGGGCCGCCGAGCGCGCGGCGAACGCGCGCGAGCGGGGATGCGCGGCTTCGAAGCGGGCGCGCTCCCCGGCGAGGACGCGCTCGAGCGCGGCCTTCGGTATGCCTGCGATGCGGTCGTTCATGGTACAGGACCTGCCGGCGGAGACGCCGGGTACCGGGCAAGCTTACGGGCATCGCCGGCCCGGAATCCACGGGCGCGCGTTGACCGGGCAGGCCGGCCGAAGCATAGTTCTTCACCGCGTTTCCGGAGCTTCGGGCCGATGCCTGCACGCCTGCGCCGCCGGCTGCTCGCCCTGCTGCCCTCCGTCTGGCTGGCCGCCTGTGCGCCCGCTTTCGGCGAACCCGTCGCCGCGCCCGCGGCGGCGCCGGCCAAGAAGGGCTACCTGCTGTTCCGCTCCCCCTACGACGACCCCGGCGCGCTGCTGCCCTACGGGCGGGCGGTCATCGAGGTCGCGGCGAGATTCGGTGGACGCTTCATCGTGCTCGCCGACGCCCCCGAGGCCGTCGAGGGCGAGCCGGACACCCGCCGCGTGGTCATCATGGAGTTCCCGACGCTCGCGGCCGCACGCGCATTCTGGAACTCGCCCGAGTACGCCGAGGTGAAGAAGCTCCGCGAGAGCCTCTCCGGCGAGATCGACGCGATCCTCTTCGAGGGCCGCTGACGCCGGCCCGCTTTCGCACCCCTTGGGAGTCCAACCGATGAAGCTCTACGGCGCGCTCGCCTCTCCCTACGTTGCCCGCGTGGTGCTGGTCGCCCGCGTCAAGAAGCTCGAGCTCGAGCCGCAGATGCCCTCCGGCGGCCTGAAGTCGCCCGAGTACCTCGCGCTCAACCCGCTCGGCAGGATGCCGGCGCTCGAGCACGACGGGCAGGTGCTGGTCGAGTCGCAGGTCATCTGCGAGTACCTCGAGGAGCTGCATCCGGAGCCGGCCCTGCTGCCGGCCGACCCGCTCGGGCGCGCCCGCGTGCGCGCGCTCGCGCGCATCCTCGATCTCTACGTCACGCCGGAATCCGGCGCGCTGTTCCGGCAGATGAACCCCGCCTCGCGCGACCCGGCCGCGATCGAGGCCTCCAAGGGCAAGCTGGCGACGATCCTGCCGGTTCTCGACGGCATGGTCGGCGCCGCTCCGCACACCGGGCCGGCGGGGATTTCGCTCGCCGACTGCGCGTTGCTGCCCTACGTCCTGCTGATGCGCAAGCTGGTGGTGCCGGTGTTCGGCGTCGACGACCCGTTGAAGCTGCCCGCCATGTCGAAGTGGTCGCAGTGCATGGGCGCGCATCCCGTCGCGGGGCCCTTCATCGCGGAATACGAGGCGGCGGTCGACGCCTTCCTGAAGATGCTGCGAAGCCGCTGACGCACCGTCGCATGAGCCGCGTCGCAGAGCACGGGGCGCGGACCCGAGACGATGGAATCCGCGGCGGTCATCCCGCGGCCGGATCCCGCCCGCGCGCAATGCGCAACCCAACTCGCCCATGACGCCGGGTCCCGGCGGCGGCGCCGGCACGCCATCCACGTCAGGGCAGCAGGATCACCTTGCCATCGCGGTCCGCGCCGGTGCGCGCTGCGTGCGCGAAGGCCTCGCCCCATTGCGTGAGCGGGTAGGTCGCGGCGATCCGCGCGACCAGGCGGCCCGCTGCCAGTCGGTCGGCGAGCTCCGCATAGATCGCCGCAATCTCGGCCCTGGATCGCTTCTGCAGCTCCCGCCGGAAGCTCATGCCCAGGAGCCGCAGGTCGTTGCGGAACATCAGGTAGAAGTCCATCTGGCAGCGCTCGCCGCTCATCGCCCCGTAGGAGACGACCGCCGAGCCCGGCGCCAGGCACTGTGCCAGCCGGTGCGTCGCCTCGCCCCCCACGCAGTCGAGCGCGAGCTTCGGCGCCGCCCCGCCGGTCGCGCCCGCTACCCGTTCGGCAAGGTCCGGTCCGTCGAGCAGCACGATGTCCGCGCCGAGAGCGGCGAGCTCGCCCGCCACTTCCGGCCGCCGGATGACGTTCACCGTGCGCACGCCCGCTTCGCGCGCGAGCGCGACGAGGAAGCGCCCGCAGCTCGAGTTCGCGCCGTTCTGGATCAGCCAGTCGCCGGCAGTCAGGTCGGCGAAGTCGTGCAGCAGCACCCAGGCCGTCGGCGCGTTGATGGTCAGCAGCGCCAGCTGCTCCGCGGCGCCCGCGGGCGCTGGCAGGCAGCGATCTGCCGCGACGCACAGCTGCTGGCGGAAGGTGCCGCTGCCCGAGGGCGGGAAGACCCGGTCGCCCACGCCAAAGGCGCGCACCCCTTCCCCGACGCCCAGCACGCGGCCCACGCCCTCGAAGCCCGGCGTGCGCGGCAGGTCGAAGCGGAACCCGGCGGCCCCCTGCACCGTGCGCAGGTCCGCGATGTGCATCGCGGCGGCCTCGACCCGAACCACGATCTCGCCCGGGCCCGGTCGTTCGTCGGGCAGTTCCCCGAGACGCAGCACGTCGGCCGGCTCGCCAAAGCGCTCGTGGACCAGCGCGAGGTTCATGCGGCGCCGCCTGCCCGCGCCGTCAGGCGATCACGCCGCGCGCGATCATGCGCTCGAGGGTGTCGACCTGCCGGTCGCGGAAGTAGCGGCGGTCAGGGACGACGACCTTGCCGTCCTTGAGCAGGCCGTTGCGCCGGCGCAGGTCGGCGGCGGCGAAACTGCCGGCGTAGAGGTCCAGCGCCTGGCGCGAGAGCAGGTTGCCCATGCCGGGCCGGCGGCGATAGCTGCGTAGCCCTTCGAGCAGCAGGCGCGCGTTGGCGTTGATGCTCTCGCCCTGGCCTGCGGTCACCATCACGCCGCCCATGTAGTCCACGATCTCCGAGCCGCCGTCGGGGGACTGGGCGGGCACGCCGATGCCCGAGGTGCCCGCGGTGTTCGCCGAGACCACGTAGGCGATGTTCTCGAGCGCGCGTGCCGCGCGCGCGATCTTCTTCTGCGGCGGCGTCAGGGTGAAGACCTCGCTCGTGCAGTGGACGAAGACCTCGGCGCCGCGGATGGCGAGGCAGCGCGCGATCTCCGGGTAGAGGATCTCCTCCGAGGCGATGGCCGCGAGATGGCCGATCGCCGTGCGGGCCACCGGGAACACGCCCTCCAGGCCGTAGAGGTCGAGGTAGCGGTCCCAGACGTCGTGCGGCGTCGGCGCGAACAGCGACACCAGCCTGCGATAGCGCAGCACCGTCGCGCCGGCGGGGTCGATCACGAAGCTCGCCTGAAAGTACAGGCCCGGGAAGTGCCGGTCCGTCTCGTAGGCATTGCCGGCGAGGAACAGCTCGTGCTTCATCGCGAGCGCCGCGAGCGCCTCGTACTCCGGGCCGTCCGGCGCCAGCGCGGCCTTGTCGGCCCATTCGTCGATCGCCTCGCCCCAGGGCGGGCCCGAGAGCACGTACTCGGGCAGCACCACGAGCTTGAGGTCGCGGCCGATCCAGCGCCTGGTGCCGGCGATCTGCGTGTCGATGCGGGCGATGCTGCGGCGCATGCGCTCGCGCGCGGCGGCGCGGTCGGGGTCCGGGTGCACGGCGTCGTTGAAGGTCTGCAGCGCGCAGGCGTAGTAGCCGCCGCGGATCCAGTCGTCCGCAGGCGCCGTGCCGGCGGTCGTCGCGGCCGGCTTCGCGCCCGCGTCGTCCGGCAGCGCCGTGCCCGCAACCGTCGCCGCGGCCGCCAGTCCCGTCATGGCGAGGAACTCGCGACGGCTGGGATCGTTGTCCATGATGGCTCCCATGCTTGGCGGAGCGCCGATGTTAAACGGCGCGACCCGGCGGAACATACGAAGCAGAGTTCGTGTATATTCGCGGCTTCCCCGTCCGGAGCCCGCCGATGCGCCGACTCGCCGCCGTCGCCTCCCTGACGTTCCTCGCCGCCTGCGGCCAGGGTGATCCAGGCAACGAACCCGCGCGCGCGCCGCGCAACGAGGTGACCGTCGCCGGCCTGTCCCTGCCCGGCTCGGTGGACGAGCGCAACTGGCGGCGCTTCGAGCAGAACGTCAACGCCTGGGCGCCGGAGTTCCGCCTGAAGATGCTGATCCGCGGCGAGGGCGGCGGCGAGGAGACGATGTTCGCCAACCTGCGCCGCGGCCGGGTGCAGATCGTCGGCGGCTCGCTGGCCGGGGCCGCCTCGATCGTGCCCGAACTCGCCGTCCTGCAGGCGCCCTACCTGTTCGAGTCCCAGGCCGAGGCCGACTACGTCATGGACGAAGTGCTGCTGGAGCCGTTCCGGCGGATCTTCGCGGAGCAAGGGCTGCGCCTGATCCAGTGGCTCGACATCGGCTGGATCCACGTCTACGCGCGCGGACCGCTGCGCCTGCCCGGCGATGCCCGCGGTGCGCGGCTGCGCGCCGCCTCCTCGCTCGCCTCCCAGGAGTTCATCGCCGCAATCGGCGGGGACCTGGTGACGCTGCCGTTCCCGGACATCCTGCCCTCGCTGCAGACCGGCCTGATCGACGGCGGCGTGACCACCGTCACCATGTACTCCTTGAGCGGACTCACCTCCGAAGCGCCGCACTACCTGCTCACCGAACACAGCTACGACGTCGGGCTGCTGCTCGCCAACCGCGGCTGGTTCGACCGCCTGACGCCGCACGACAAGGACGTCTTCCTGCAGGCCTTCGGCAGCGCCGGGCAGGCGCGCGGCGACGCGCGCGCCGCGGTCGCGGAGCTGCTCGCGGGACTGGAGGCCGACGAGAAGGTGAACATCCGGCGCCTCGACGCCGACGAGCGCCGGGCCTGGGTCGAGGCCGCGCGCCCGGCGCACGAGGCGATCATCACGAAGGCCGGCGGCCGGTCCCGGGAAATCTACGAGTTGATCCTGCGCGGCAAGGCCGAGTTCGCGCAGCGGTCCATCGCTGCCGGATAGCGCGTCAGGCAGGCCTGGCCACTGCGCGGACCGGGAAGCCGCGACTCGTCGCGGCCGGAGAACGCTTCGTCGCAGCCGCCCTTGGCGGCCCGTGCGCGAGGCCACAAAATTGTGGCTTCCCGATTCCCGGAGTCCCTGGACGATGCTCCTGCGCATTGCGTCTGCCCTCGTCCCATTGTTCCTCGCCGCGACCGCATCGACCGCCCTCGCCGAACC
Organism: uncultured Steroidobacteraceae bacterium; assembly: GCA_964406445.1. Lineage (GTDB taxonomy): Bacteria > Pseudomonadota > Gammaproteobacteria > Steroidobacterales > Steroidobacteraceae > SG8-30. The sequence goes on along the minus strand of CAYORU010000018.1, from coordinate 8,029 downwards.
GCTGACCGCCGAGCGCATGTGGCAGCTCGCCCGGCCGGGCGATCCGTCGCTGTCGCCGGACGGCCGCTACGCCGTGCTGCCGGTGACGACCTTCGACGTCGAGAAGAACGAAAGCACCGCGGACCTCTACGTGATCCCGACCGACGGCGGCGAGGCGCGCCGCCTCACGGCGGCCGACGCCACCGATGCGTCGCCCGCCTGGAGCCCCGACGGCCGGCTCATCGCCTTCACCAGCAAGCGCGGCGACGACAAGGAGCCGCAGCTGTACGTCATCCCGACCGATGGCGGCGAAGCGCGCCGCGTGACCAGCCTGCCCGTCGGCGTCTTTGCGCTGCGCTGGTTCCCCGACTCGAGGCGCGTCGCATTCATCGCGCGAGTGCTCGCCGACACGCCGGACTGGGAAGAGATGAAGGAGCGGCTCGAGGAGCGCGAGAAGTCGAAGATGAAGGCGCTCGCCTGGGACCAGGCGCCGGTCTACTACTGGGACCGCTGGCTCGACGACCGCCAGGCGCACGTCTTCTCGGCGGACGTCGCCGACGGCACGATCGCGGCGATCACGCTCGGCACCGGCCGCGAACTGTCGCGGCAGGAGCCGGGCCTGTCCTCCTACGACATCTCACCGGACGGCCTCGAGGTCGCCTTCTCCTCGAACGTCGACACGACCGGCACCGACCCGAACTTCGACGTGTTCGTGGTGCCCGCCGCCGGGGGCGAGGCACGCAACCTGACCGCCGCGAATCGGGCCAGCGACGGCAGTCCGCGCTACAGCCCCAACGGCCGCTGGCTGCTCTACGCCGAGCAGCGCGTCGAGCGCTTCTTCTCCGACCGGCGCCGTCCGATCCTCGTCGATCGTCGAGACGGCACGCGTCGCGAGCTCGCCGCGGACTGGGATCGATCGGTCGGCACATTCGCCTGGACGCCGGACTCGACTGCAGTGTTCAGCGCCATCGACGATGCCGGCACCGAGCGCATCCATCGCATCGCCATTCCCTCGGGCCGTGTCGAAGCCGTAACGAACGATTCGAGTTTCTCCGGCCTCGACGTGGCAGGCAGGCCCGCGCGCATCGTCGCCCTCCGCCAGTCCTTCAGCGAGCCGCCGACACTCGTGCGCGTCTCGCCTCAGGACGGCCAGGCCACGAAACTGTCGACCTTCAACGACGCGCTGCTCGCCCCGGTGGAGTTCGGCCGGGTCGAGAGCGTGACCTACCCGGGCGCCGGCGGCGCGGACATCCAGATGTGGGTGGTCTACCCGCCCGGCTTCGATCCCGCGAAAAAGCATCCGCTGTTCCTGCTGCTGCACGGCGGCCCGCACGTCGGCATCACCGACGCGTGGACCTTCCGATGGAACGCGCAGGTCTTCGCCGGCTGGGGCTACGTCGTCGCCTGGCACAACTTCCACGGCTCGAGCGGCTTCGGCCAGGACTTCACCGACTCGATCAACCCGGACCGCATCAGCAAGCCCTACCAGGACACGCTGCGGGCCGCGGAGTGGTTCGCCGCCAAGCCCTGGATCGACCGCGACCGGATGGTCGCCGGCGGCGGTAGCTACGGCGGCTTCCTCGCGAGCACCTTGCTGGGCCGCCAGCATCCGTTCCAGGCGCTGGTTGCGCACGCCGCCGTCTACAACGAGTTCACCCAGTACGGCGCGGACTACGGCGCGAACCAGCGTCGGCACTTCGAGTTCTGGGAGGACCCGGAGGCGTTCGCGCGCTACTCGCCCCACACCTCGGCCGGCAGCTTCAGCACGCCGACGCTCGTGACGCACGGCCAGCTCGACTACCGGGTGCCGCTGAACCACGCCGTCGAGCTGTTCAACACGCTGCAGAACCGCGGCGTACGCAGCCGTTTCATTTACTATCCGGACGAGAGCCACTGGATCCTCAAGCCGCAGAACTCGCTGCACTGGTACGCCGAGGTGCGCAAGTGGATCGAGGAGTTCGCCCCGCCCGGCCCGGCGAACTGACCGCCGGGACCGCACCGCAACGCGCTTCGAGTCCGAGGGAGGCAAGCATGAACCGCCGTGACGTCCTGAAACTCGCCGCCGCCGCGGCGCTCACAGGCGGCGCTGGCCGCGCGCTCGCGTCGGCCTCGCCGCCGCGTCGCCTTCTGATCCTCGGTGGGACGAGCTTTCTGGGGCCGCACCTGACCGAGCAGGCGCTCGCGCGCGGCTGGCAGGTGACGCACTTCAACCGCGGCAAGCGAATGCCGGACGGAATGCCCGGCGTCGAGCAGTTGCTGGGCGACCGCGACGGCCAGCTCGATGCCCTGAAGGGGGGCCGCTGGGACGCGGTGGTGGACACCTCCGGCTACGTGCCGCGGCACGTGCGTCTCTCCGCCGAGCTCCTCGCTCCGGCAACGCGGCAGTACGTCTTCATCTCGACGATCTCGGTGTACGCGAGCCTCGCGACCCCGGCCGGCGAGGACGCGCCTCTCGGCAGGCTCGACGACGAGTCGGTCGAGGAGGTGAATGGCGAGACCTACGGACCATTGAAGGCGCTCTGCGAGCAGGCCGCGGAGCGGGCCATGCCGGGACGCACCAAGATCATTCGACCCGGCCTGATCGTCGGCCCGCGCGATCCCACCGACCGATTCACCTACTGGCCGGTGCGCGCGGCGCGCGGCGGCGAGTTCATCGCCCCCGGCACGCCGGACGACCCGCTGCAGGTCATCGACGTCCGCGACCTCGCCGCGCTCACGCTCAGGTGCATCGACGATCGCCGCATGCAGGTGATGAACGCCGTTTCGCCGCCGCGGATGTTCACGATGGGCCGGCTCATGGAGGCCTGCGTCGTGGTTGCGGCCAACGACGCCGCGCCGGTCTGGCTGCCCGCGGACTTCCTGGCGGAGCAGAAGGTCGCGCCCTGGTCCGACATGCCCGCGTGGTTCCCGCCGTCCGGGGAGGAAGCCGCCGGAGCGCTGACGCCGGTGGATCGCGCGCTCTCGGCGGGCCTGGCGATCCGGCCGCTGATCGAGACCGTGCGCGACACACTCGCCTGGCACGCGACCCGCCCGGTGGAGCGGCGCGAGAAACTGCGCGCCGGCATCGACGCGACGCGCGAATCGGCCGTGCTCGCCGCGTGGCGCGCGCGGAACGGCGCCGCTTGACCGGAGGCTTCCCCGCCCGCTACCGGAAGATCGCCATCGCCCGGCTCACCGGCGACTTTCGCACTGCGACCGCGATCGTGGACGAGCCCTGGCGCGACCCGGGTCCGGGCGAGGTGGCGGTCCGCAATCGCTGGGCAGGCGTCAACGCGGTCTTCGACAAGAACCTCTGCCGAAACGCCATCCGCTACGTCGAGGTGGTGCCGCCCTGGGACATGGGCATCGAGTCGGTGGGCGATGTCGTCGCCGTCGGCCCGGGTGTGACGAACCTCGCCGTGGGCGATGCGGTCGCGACGACGAAACTCGGGCACGGCTTCCGCGAGTACCATGTCATCGAGGCGGTGCGCTGCCTGCGCGTGCGCGAAGCGACGCCCGAGGTGCTCGCGCTCGTGCCGACCGGCATCTCGGCGCTGGTCGGCCTGCGCGTCGTCGGCGAGATGCGCAGCGGCGAGACCGTCGCGGTGTCCGCCGCGGCAGGCGGCATCGGCCAGTTCGTCGTGCAGCTCGCCAAGCTGGCCGGCAACCACGTCATCGGCCTGACCCGCACGGCCTCGAAGGTCGCCGCGCTGCGCTCGCTCGGCTGCGACCGCGTGGTCGACTACATCACCGAGAACCTGCGCGAGGTGCTGGCGCGCGAGTACCCGCGCGGCATCGACCTGGCCTGGGACACGGTCGGCGGCGAGGTGTTCGACGCCTTCGTGGATCACCTCGCCATGCGCGGCCGGCTGGTCGTCAGCGGCCACACCAGCGACTTCGACCGGCCGGAAGAGCCGGTCCCGCAGCCGCGCATCTACCGCAAGCTCTACTGGAAGTCCGCCTCGGTGCGCGGCTTCCAGAACCCGGCCTTTCCCGAGCACTTCGAGGCTGCCGCCGCCGAGATGCTCGACCTCTACTACGGGCGACGGCTGCAGGCACGGGTGGACCCGGCGCCGTTCCGCGGGCTCGAGTCCGTCGCCGACGCGGAAGCCTACCTGCTCGCCGGCCTGAACACCGGCAAGGTCGTGGTGGCGCTGTAGGGAGGGGTCGGCGGGCGTGATGCGGGCTTGCGCCGCGGCCGAGCCCGGGGTTAAAACGAGGGGCACCGGCCAGCCTGGACAGGAGGGGGAGTCCATGCAGACCACCGTGAGCGGGCTGCTCGAAGCCAAGCCGACGGGTGTCTTCACCGTCGACGCCGACGACGCCGTGCGGACCGCGATCATGCGAATGGCCGAGCACCACGTCGGCGCGCTGCCGGTGCTTCGCGGCGGCGAGCTGGTCGGCGTAATTTCCGAGCGTGATTACGCCCGCAAGGTCGTGCTGATGGGCCGCAGTTCGGCGGATACGCCGGTATCGCAGATCATGAGCTCGCCGGTCGTCACGGTGAGCCCCGACAAGACCATCGAGCACTGCATGCGGCTGTTCACCGACCGGCGCATCCGCCACCTGCCGGTGGTGCGCGACGGCGCGCTGATCGGCATGGTGTCGATCGGCGACTGCGTGCGCGCGCTGCTCGAGGCGCAGCGCCAGGAAATCGACGAGCTGCGCCGCTACATCAGCACCTGACGCCCGGGCCGATCAGTCGAGGCTCAGCACGGCCTTGACGGCGCGCCCGGCCCCGGCATCCTCGAGGGCGCGCGGCAGCTGTTCGAAGCCGTAGCGCGTGACCAGCCGCTCGTAGGGCAGCTCGCCCGAGAGTCCCAGCGCCGCCAGCCGGGGGATGAACTCCGAGGGCACGCTCGATCCTTCCAGCACGCCTGTCACGGTGCGTCCCTTGAGGATCGACAGCGGCGCGAACGGGAACGGCTCGCCGAGCTTGGGCACCGTGCAGAGCCCGCAGGTGCCGAGCCGGGCGAGGCAGTCGATGGCGTCGCGGAAGGTCTGCTCGGCGCCCGCCGTCTCGAGCGAGAAATCCGCCCCACCGCCCGTCAGCGCGAGGATCTCTTCGACCACTCCGCCCGCCCCTGCATCGAGCGCGTGGGTCGCGCCGAGCTCACGGGCGAGCTCCAGGCGGGCCGGCAGCAGGTCCACCGCGATGACCGGGCTGCAGCCCGCGAGGCGGGCGGCCATGACGGCCGAGAGCCCGACCGAACCCGCGCCGAACACCGCGAGGCTCGCGCCCGCCGGGCAGGCGAGCGTGTTCAGGATCGCCCCGGCGCCGGTCTGGATGCCGCAGCCGAGCGGCGCGGCGAGGTGGAACGGCAGCGCGTCGGGAATGCGGACCGCGTTGCGCGCGGTGGCGAGCACGTGCGTCGCGAAGGACGATTGCTGGAAGAAGGCGCCGTGGACGATCCCGCCGCCCGGCTCCCGCAGCGTGGGCGTGCCGTCGGCGCGCGCGCCACCGAACTGCAGCCGGTGGCCGTCCATGCAGTAGGCCGGCGCGCCCTTCGCGCAGTTGCGGCAGCTGCCGCAGGAGCCGAAGGTCAGCGCCACGCGGTCGCCCGGCTCGAAGCCGGCGACGCCGGCGCCCACGCGCTCGACGATCCCGGCACCCTCGTGCCCGAAGACCGCCGGCAGCGCGAAGCGCAGCGGCGCGAACAGGTCGGTGTGGCAGACGCCGGCGGCGACGATCCGCACCAGCAGCTCGTCCTCGCGCGGCTCGTCGAGCTCGAGCGACTCGAGGCGCGGGACCTCCCCGGCGCGCCGCCAGACCCAGGCCTCGATGCGCAAGGCCGACCCGCGCTAGCGCTGGCTGCCGGCGCCGCTCACCAGCTGCCCGTGTTCTGCATCGACGCCCAGGGCTCGCGCGGCGGCAAGGCACCGCCTTTCTGCAGCAGCTCCACGGAGATGTTGTCCGGCGAGCGCACGAAGGCCATCCGCCCGTCCCGCGGCGGACGGTTGATGGTGACGCCCGCGTCCATCAGCCGCTGGCAGAGCGCGTAGATGTCGTCCACCTCGTAGGCGAGGTGGCCGAAGGCGCGTCCGATGCCGTACTCCTCGGGATCCCAGTTGTAGGTCAGCTCCACCTGCGCCCGCTCCTCGTCGCCGGGCGCGGCGAGGAACACCAGCGTGAAGCGACCCTTGTCGCTGTCGTAGCGGCGGATCTCGCGCAGGCCGAGCTTCGAGCAGTAGAAGTCGAGCGACGCGTCGAGATCGGAAACGCGGACCATGGTGTGCAGGTACTTCATGCCGGCATGATGCCGGGAAGCCGCGGCGGCGTCACGCGAGGCCGAGCGCGATGCCTGCAAGCGCGCCGCCGGCGATCACCCACAGCACGTCGACGCGCGTGCCGAGAAGCAGCGCGAGCGCCGCGGCCGCGATCGCCACGGCGCCCCAGGCAGGTGCGGCGAGGCCGGCCGGGAACAGCACCGCGGCGCCGAAGCCGATCGCGAGGCTCGCGATCACGCCGACGACCGCCGCGGTGATGCCGGCCAGCGCGCCGGCGAGACGCGCGTTGGCCCGCAGCCGCTCGACGTAGGGCGCGCCGAGGAAGATGAAGACGAAGCTCGGCAGGAAGGTCGCCCAAGCCGCGAGCAGCGCGGCGAGCGCCGCACCGGCCTCGCGCGGCATCGCGCCCGGATCGTTCCAGCCGGCCATGAAGCCGACGAACTGCAGCACGATGACGAGCGGTCCGGGCGTGGTCTCGGCGAGCGCGAGCCCGGCCACCGCCTGCGCCTGGGTGATCCAGCCGAAGTTCTCGACGACCTGCTGGTTGACGTAGGCGAGCACGGCGTAGGCGCCCCCGAAGGTCACGAGCGCCGCCTGCGTGAAGAACAGGTAGACGCGCGCGTAGAGGGAGTCGGCCCCGAGCACGGGCACGACCAGCACGAGCGGCAGCAGCCACAGCAGGGCGCCGGCCACGAGCACGGGGCCGACGGGCAGCCTGCGCGGCCTAGCGCGGTCGGGCTGCGCCTCGAGTGCAGTGGGCTTGAGCAACAGCAGGCCCGCGGCGGCGGCCGCGGCCACGACCCAAGGGAACGGCACTCCGAGGAGTGCGATCGACAGGAGGCCGCCGAGCGCCAGCGCCCCGGCCGCCGGCCCGTGCAGCGCGCGCCTCGCGACCTTGACCGCTGCCTGCGCGATCAGCGCGACGACCACCGCCTTGAGGCCGACCATCGCCGCCGCCACGGCCGGCACTCCGCCGTAGAGCGCGTAGCCGAAGGACAGCGCCATGAGCAGCGCGACGGCCGGGAGGAAGAAGCAAAGCCCGGCGACCAGCCCGCCCGGCACCCCGTGCATCCGCCAGCCGAGGTAGATCGCGAGCTGGAGCGCCTCCGGCCCGGGCAGCAGCATGCAGAAGTTGAGCGCGTGCATGAAGCCGCGCTCGTCGATCCAGCCGCGCCGCTCGACGATCTCGCGGTGCATGAGCGCGATCTGCCCGGCCGGCCCGCCGAAGGAGATGAAGCCGAGCTTGAGCCAGAAGGGGAAGGTGGCGGAGAGGGTTGGAAGCGGCGGCATGGGCGCGGGCTGAGGGGAAATCGGTGACCGGTGATCGGTGATCGGCCGGAATCCCTCTCAGGCGCCACGGCCCGGTTCGGCCGGTCACCGATCACTGGTCACCGGTCACTTCTTCAGAACATCTCCGACGAATCCGGCGGCTCCACCTTCGCCGCGCCGCGCGAGGCGATCCAGTCGCCGGTGATCATTTCCTCGTACGACTGGCCCGGGCCGACCATCGGGTAGACGCCCGCGTCCGGATCGATCAGGACCTCGAGGAAGGCCGGGCCCTTGAAGGAGACGAACTCCTCGATCACCCGCGGCACGTCGGCCTTGCGCTCGAGCCGAACGGCCCAGGGGAAGCCGTCGGCCTGCGCCGCCTTGATGAAGTCCTTCTTGTGCAGCGACTTGTCCGAGGCGGAGAGCCGCCCCTTGAAGAACAGCTTCTGCCACTGCTTGACCATGCCGTCGCCGAAGTTGTTGAGCACCACGACCTTGATCGGCAGGTCGTAGGTCGTGACGGTCTCGAGCTCGCCGAGGTTCATGCGGATGCTCGCGTCGCCGTCGATGTCGA
>CAYORU010000017.1:0-66387 GCA_964406445.1 uncultured Steroidobacteraceae bacterium | reverse complement strand
CGCAAGATCCTGCGGGCCGGGGGCAGCCCGCAGGCGGCGAGGCTCGCGACCGGCGCGCCGACCGCCGCGGCCGCTGCGCCGAATCGCGACAGGAGCGCCGCCGCGCGACGCGCGTCCAGGCCCGGCGCGCGCGCGATCGCCAGCCAGCCGCGAAGCTCGTCCTCGCCCGGTTGCATGCGCACAGATAAGCACGCCGGCCTGCCGGCCGGCGTGCGGATATCGGGCGCGAACTCAGTGAATCAGGGCGTGGGGTTGCGGACCGAGTCGCCGACCGCGATCTCGCGCTCGGAGTCGAGCACGAGGCCGTAGCTCAGGCGGTCCCAGGACTTGAAGACCATGAACTGGCCGATCCTGTTCTCGGGCAGCTGCACCTTGCGGCTGACCGGGTAGGGCGTGTCGTCCCTGACCACCGCCGCCTGCTGCCAGATCGACAGCACGTTGCCCGGCTCGAGCCCGTGGCGCGTGCCGCGGTTGATCACGACCACTACGTACTGGCCGCCGACGATGCGCTGGTCCGCGACCGAGATGACCCGGCCCTCGACCGTGCCGGCGGGCGCGCGCGGGATGAAGTCCATGTTGACTTCGATGACGTCCGGGAGGGCGATGTCGCCCGGCTGCGTCTCGCGGGCGGAGGCGGTCATGCGCATGGTGGCCGGGTCGCCGGCGCGCGTGTAGCGCGCGAGGCCGGTGTAGGTCCCGTCGTAGCCGAGCACGTCGCCGTCATCGGGGTCCTTCAGCTCCTGCCCGACGCGGTAGAAGCGGTAGGAGGACTCCATCACGGCCGAGCCCGGCAGGCGGCGGACATAGATGTCGTCGCCGGTCGCCAGGATCAGCCGCTGGTCGCGGCCCGTGACCACGTAGGGCGCGTCCTTGACCTGCTCCTTCGCGAGCACCGTCGGGCGCGACATGTAGGCCTCGACGACGTTCCAGGGGATCGCGCGGATCGCCTCCGACAGCGGCCGCTCGCGCACGCGCGGCGAGAGCCGGGTCGCGCCGCCGCGCTCGAGCACGAGGCGGGGCTTGCCATCCACCCAGATGAGCGCGAGCTCGTCGCCCGGATAGATGAGGTGCGGGTTCTCGACCTGCGGATTGACGTACCAGATCTCCGGCCAGTACCAGGGGTCGCTCAGGAACCGCGCCGAGATGTCCCAGAGCGTGTCGCCGCGCTGCACCACGTAGCGCTCCGGCGCGTCCGGCGCGATCGGGATGACGCTGCGGTCGATCCCCTGGGCGGCGGCGACGCCGCTCCCGGCGACGGCCAGGGCGCCGAGGGCGAGCACGACGGCCGCGGCGGCCGCGACGAGCGGCCCGCGGTGCGGGACGCGGGACTTGGAATCCGGGGACAGCGCCATCACGACTCCCTCACTGCCGGCGGTGCCGCGGCGCCCGTATACTGACGGGCCCGCGGGTCGACTCTGCGGCCGCGCGCGGGAGCGGCGGCCGACATTAAGTTCACTGGCGGCAGAACTTTAGCAGCATTCATCCATCAGATACATGAACCGGATCGCACCCGCATGACGCGCCTCACAATACTGGAGTACCCGGACCCGCGACTGCGAACCGTCGCACAGCCGGTGCAGGCGGTGGACGACGAGGTCCGGCGCCTGATCGACGACATGCTGGAGACCATGTATGCCTCGAAGGGCATCGGTCTCGCTGCGACGCAGGTCAATGTTCACCGCCGCATCCTGGTCGCCGACGTCTCCGAGGACCGCAGCCAGCCCCACGCCTTCGTCAATCCCGAGGTCGTCGTCCGCGACGAGGTCGGCACTTCCGAGGAAGGCTGCCTGTCCGTCCCGGGCATCTTCGAGCCGGTCGAGCGGGCGCAGCGGGTGCGGGTGCGGGCGCTCGGCCGCGACGGCAAGCCCTTCGAGCTCGACGCCGACGGCCTGCTCGCGGTGTGCATCCAGCACGAGATCGACCACCTCGACGGCAAGCTGTTCGTGGACTACCTGTCCGAGCTGAAGCGCCAGCGGATCCGCAAGAGGCTCGAGAAGGACCGCAAGCAGCGCGCGTCGGCGAGCGTGCCGGAGCGGCCGCGCGCGCCGGCGATCTGAGCGGCGCCGTGCCCGGCGCCGGGCTGCGGGTCACCTTCGCGGGCACGCCCGCCTTCGCGGTCCCCGCGCTCGAGGCCATCGCCGCGTCCCGCCACCCCGTCGTCGCCGTCTACACCCAGCCCGACCGTCCGGCCGGGCGCGGCCTCAAGGCCGTCGAGAGCCCCGTCAAGCAGGCCGCGCTCCGGCTCGGCCTGCCGGTCGAGCAGCCCGCGACCCTCAAGGACCCAGCAGCCGCGCCCCGGCTCGCCGCCGCCAGGCCGGACGTGATGGTGGTGGTGGCCTACGGGCTGCTGCTGCCGCAGGCCATCCTCGACGTGCCCCGCCTCGGCTGCCTCAACATCCACGCCTCGCTCCTGCCGCGGTGGCGCGGCGCCGCGCCGATCCAGCGCGCGCTGCTCGAGGGCGACGCCGAGACCGGCGTCTGCCTGATGCGCATGGAGGCCGGTCTCGACACCGGGCCGGTCATGGCCCGCGAGCGGATCGCGATCGGCGCGGCCGAGACCGGCGGCACGCTGCACGACCGGCTGTCGGCGCTCGGCGCCGGCATGATCGTGCCCGGGCTCGACGCCCTCGCGGCCGGAACGGCCGCCTTCGAGCCGCAGGACCCGCGGGGTGCGACCTACGCGCACAAGCTCGGCAAGGCCGAGGCGCGGATCCGCTGGGATTCGCCCGCCCGCGACATCGAGCGGCAGGTGCGGGCCTTCGACCCCTGGCCGGTGGCGGAGGCGCGCCTCGACGGCGCGCAGCTGCGCATCTGGCGCGCGCGCGTCGAGCCGGCCGCGCCGGGTCCGGCGCCGGGCACGGTGCTCGGCGGGGACGCCGGCGGCCTCCGCGTGATGACCGGCCGCGACGCGCTGGTGATCGAGCGCCTGCAGCTGCCGGGCCGGCGGCCGGTCGAGGCCCGTGACTTCGTGAATGCCCGTGACCTGGCCGGCGTGGTCCTCGGTTGAGCGGGCCGGCCGATGGACAGCGCTGACCTGCGCGCGGCCGCGGCCCGGGCGGTGGCCGCGGTCGCCGCGCGCGGCCGCACGCTCGAGGCGGCTCTCGCGGCGGAGCGCGAGGGCGGTGCCGCCGGGCCGGCCGTGCAGGCCTTCGCCTTCGGCGCGATCCGCTGGCTGCCGGAGCTGGACCTGCTGCTCGATCGCCTGACCGGCCCGCGCCGCCGGCCCCTCGAGCCGGAGGTCCGCGCCCTCGCGCTGGTCGGCCTGTTCCAGCTCGTGCACGCCCGCAATCCCCCGCACGCCGCGGTCGCCGAGACCGTCGAGGCCGCGCGCCGCCTCGGCCGGCCGCAGGCCGCAGGCCTCGTGAATGCGGTGCTGCGGCGCTGCCAGCGCGAGTCGCCGGCGCTGCTTGCGGCGCTGCGCGCGGACCCGGTCGCGCGATTCGCGCATCCGGCCTGGCTCATCGGGCGGCTGTCGGCCGACTGGCCGGGTCGCGCGGAGGCCCTGCTCGAGGCTGGCAATGCGGCCCCGCCGATGTGGCTGCGCGTCAACGTGGCGCGCATCGCGCCGGAGGAGTATCGCCGCAAGCTCGCGGCCGCCGGCCTCGCTGCCGAGCCCTGCGAGTTCGCGCCCGCGGCGCTCAAGCTCGCCTCGCCGGTGGAAGTCGCTGCGCTGCCTGGCTTCCCGGAAGGCGAGGTCTCGGTGCAGGACGCGGCCGCGCAGCTCGCCGCGCCGCTGCTCGGCGCGGGTCCCGGCATGCGGGTGCTGGACGCCTGCGCGGCGCCCGGCGGCAAGGCCTGCCAGGTGCTGGAGGCCGTGCCCGGCCTCGCGGCGCTGGTCGCGGTCGAGATCGACGCGGCCCGCGCGCGGCGCATCCACGACAACCTCGAGCGCCTCGGGCTGCGGGCAGAGGTCGTGGTGGGCGACGCCACCCGTCCGTCGGGGTGGTGGGACGGCAGGCCCTTCGACCGGATCCTGATCGACGCGCCGTGCACCGGCACCGGCGTGATCCGGCGGCACCCGGACATCAAGGTGCTGCGCCGCGAGGCGGACGTGGCGGCGTTCGCAGCGACCCAGCGCGCGCTGCTCGAGGCGGCCTGGCCGCAGCTCGCGCCTGGCGGCCGGCTCGTCTACGCGACCTGCTCGATCCTGCGCCAGGAAAACGAGGCCGTGGTCGCCGGCTTTCTCGGCGCCGCCCGCGGGGCGGTCGACGTGACGGAATCTGCTAGGCTCTCAGCGGTTGGCCGGCTGCCGGCGGAGGGTCCCGGGCCGGGCCTCTCTCTGCCGACGGGGGCCGCGGACACCGACGGTTTCTACTACGCCTGCCTCGAGAAGCGGGCCTGAGGTTGCTGCAGGTGCGAGCCACTTTGGCGCTGCGGGCAGTGTTCTGGCGCGCGCTGGCCGGCGTGCTCGCCTGCCTGCCGGCGTCGACCCCGGCGCTCGCCCAGCAGGAGCGCTTCGACGTCAGGAGCGCGTTCGTCGAGCCCGTCGAGGGCGTGTGGCAGCTCGGCGCCACGCTCGACCTGTCCCTCTCCAGGCCCGCGCGCGAGGCGCTCGCCGAGAGCATCCCGCTCGAGCTCCGCCTCGACATCGTCGTCACCGGCCAGCGGCGCTTCCTGCCGAGCGAGACGGTCGCCGAGCTCGAGCAGCGCTGGCGCCTCTCCTGGGATGCGCTCGCCGAGCGCTACGTCGTCACCCAGCTCAACAGCGGTTCGCTGTCCAACTACCAGAGTCTCGACCAGGCGCTCGAGTCGCTGTCGCGCATCCGCGGGCTGCCGCTCATCGATGCGACCCTGCTGGAGCCGGGGCGCCGCTACGAGGTGAGCGTGCGCGCGACCGTCGAGATCGGCGGCGTGCCGGCGGCGGTCAAGGTGCTGCTCTTCTGGCGCGAGTGGTCGAGGTCGACGGACTGGTACACCTGGAGCCTGCGGCCATGAAGCGCTGGCTGCCCCTGCTGTTCGCGGTCGGCGTCGCGGTGTGGGTGGTCGCGCTCGCCCTTCTCGCGGTGACCGCGGGAGAGTCGGCCCAGTTCAGCCGGCTGCAGCCGTGGATCCTGATGGTCAACGTCGCCGGCCTGGCGGTGCTGCTCGCGCTGATCGCGGGCCGCCTCGCGGACCTGGCGCGTGCGTATCGGGGCAACGTCCCGGGCTCGCGCCTGCGCGCGCGGCACGTGCTGATGCTGTGCTCGCTGGTGCTGGCGCCGCTGCTGCTGGTGTTCACCTTCTCGGTCCTGTTCCTGACGCGCGGCATCGACAGCTGGTTCCACGTCGAGGTGCGCCAGGGCCTCTCCGACGCGCTTGGTCTTTCGCGCGCGGCGCTCGACCTGCGGATGCGCGAGTACCTGGAGCGCACCACGCGGATCGCCGAGGACCTCGAGGACAGCCGCTCGGCCATGCTCTTCGCCGCGCTCGACGCGCACCGCCGGCTGGCGGGCGCCGAGGAGCTCGCGATCGTCGCGAGCGGCGGCCGGATCGAGGCGTTCAGCGCCGACGGGCTGCTGCAGGGCGTGCCCGTGGTCCCGCCGGAGGAGATGCTGCTGCAGGCGCGCAGCGGCCAGCCCTACGTCAGCCTCGACCCGGCTGCCGAGGGCGGCTACCTGATCCGCGCCGCCGTCGGCATGGGCGAGGGCCGCATGCAGTCGCCGCGCGTGCTGGTCGCGGTCTATCCGGTCCCGCAGCGGCTCGCGGACCTCGCCGAGGCGGTGCAGGGCGCCTACCAGCAGTACGGCCAGCTCTCCTACCTGCGCGAGCCGCTCAAGGTCAGCTTCGTGCTGACCCTGTCGCTGGTGCTGATGGTCGCGCTGCTCGCCGCGGTGTACGCGGCTTTCTTCTTCACCGACCGGCTGGTGCGGCCGGTGCAGGACCTGATCGGCGCGACGCGGGCGGTCGCCAAGGGCGACTTCGACACCCGCCTGCCGCGCCCCTCGCACGACGAGATCGGCTACCTGGTGACGTCGTTCAACGACATGACCAAGCGTCTCGCCCGCGCGCGCGGCGAGGCCGAGCGCAGCCGGCAGGCCGTGGAGGCCGAGCGCGCGGGCCTCGCGGTGATCCTCGCGCGGCTGTCCACCGGCGTCATCTCGCTCGCTCCCGACCTCACGATCCGAGTCGCGAACCACGCCGCCAGCAGCATCCTCGGCGCCGACGTCGAGGGCGCGACCGGGCGCCGGCTGGACGAGCTCGCCGAGCAGCCGCTGGTCGCGCAGTTCGCGGCCGCGCTCGCCGCGCACGTGGCGGTCGGGCAGACCGAGTGGCGCGAGCAGCTGTCGCTCAGGCCCGAGGGCGCGCGGCGCGAGCTCATGTGCGCCTGCACCGCGCTGCCGGGCGAGGACGGCCAGCCGGCCGGCCTGGTGCTCGTGTTCGACGACATCACGCAGCTGCTGCACGCGCAGCGCGAGGCCGCCTGGGGCGAGGTGGCGCGCCGGCTCGCGCACGAGATCAAGAATCCGCTGACGCCGATCCAGCTCTCGGCCGAGCGGATGCGGCGCCGGCTGCTGCCGGCCATGGCCGAGCGCGATGCCGACCTGCTCGACCGGGCCACGCACACGATCGTGCAGCAGGTCGAGGCCATGAAGCAGATGGTCAACGCCTTCAGCGAGTACGCGCGGGCGCCGGCGATGGAGCTCGACGACTTCGACCTCAACGGCCTGGTCCGGGAGGTGGCGGAGCTGTACCGGGCGCACGAGGCGCGGGTCCGCTTCCAGCTCGAGCTGGCGCCCGGCGAGATGATGATGCGCGCCGACCGCGGCCGGCTGCGCCAGGTCCTGAACAACCTGCTCACCAACGCGATCGAGGCGCTCGAGGCCGAGCCGTCGCCGGCGGTGACCCTCGCGACGCGCCGGCCGGGCGGCGGCCTCGCGGAGCTCGAGGTCCACGACAACGGGCCCGGCTTCCAGCGTGAGTTCATCGGCCAGGTCTTCGATCCCTACGTGACCAGCAAGCCGAAGGGCACGGGGCTCGGCCTGGCGATCGTCCGCAAGATCGTCGACGAGCACGGCGGGCGGATCGAAGCGGACAACGATCCGCGCGGCGGCGCGCGGATCCGGCTCTGGCTGCCCATGGACGAGGCGGCCCGGGCGGCTGCCCCGCGCGAGGCGCGCAGGATCGAACCCAGGAGAGAGCACGCATGAGTCTGGCGCACATCCTCGTCGTCGACGACGAAGCCGACATCCGCGACACGCTGCGCGAGATCCTCGGCGAGGAAGGCTACGAGGTGGATGTGGCGGCGAACGCCGCCGAGGCCCGGCAGCTACGGGCCCGCGGCGACCCCGACCTCGTCCTGCTCGACATCTGGATGCCGGACACGGACGGCATCACCCTGCTGCGCGAGTGGTCGGAGAACCGCCAGCTGAGCTTCCCGGTGGTGATGCTCTCCGGCCACGGCACGGTCGAGACCGCGGTCGAGGCGACGCGCCTCGGGGCCGTGGACTTCGTCGAGAAGCCGCTGTCGCTCGCCAAGCTGCTGCGCACGGTGGAGAAGGCGCTCGACGCCGGCAGGCGACGCAGGCAGTCGCAGCGCTCGCTGATCCCCCCGCTGGTGGCGCCGGTCGGCAAGAGCAAGCTCATGCAGCGCCTGCGCGAGCAGGTCCAGCAGGTCGCCTCTCACGACGCGCCGGTGCTGTTCATCGGCGAGCTGGGCACCGGTCGCGAGGCGTTCGCGCGCTACCTGCACTCGCTCGGGCCGCGCGCCTCGAGACCCTTCGTCGGGCTCTCCTGCGCGTCGCTCGAGGAGCCGACGGCGCCCGCGCGCCTGCGCGGGCGGGAGTCCGACGGGACGGTGAATCCCGGCCTCTACGACGAGGCCCAGGGCGGCACGCTGCTGCTCGCCGGGCTCGAGGACCTGCCCACCGCCGCGCAGCGCTCGCTGCACGCCGACCTCGAGGCGGGCCGCTACACGCGCGACGGCGGCGGCGAGGCGATCCCGCTTCGCATGCGCATCGTGGCGACCGCGCAGCCCGGCATCGAATCGCCGGACGCGGGAAGCGTGCGCCGCGACCTCGTGGCCCATCTCGCGGTCGTGACGCTCAGGGTGCCGCCGCTGCGCGAGTACGCGGAGGACGTGCCGGACCTGTTGCGGCACTACGTCGAGCGGCTGGTCGACGAGGAGGGCCTGAACCTGCGCCGGTTCAGCGTTGCGGCACAGAACCGCCTGCGCAACTACCCGTGGCCGGGCAATGTCCGCGAGCTGAGGAACCTGGTGCAGCGGCTCCTGATCGTCGGCGGGCCGGAAGAGATCGGGCTCGAGGAGATCGAGCGCGAGCTGGCGGTCCAGCAGCCGGGCCCGGAGCCGCTCGTGAAGCAGGACCTGCTGGCGCTGCCGCTGCGCGAGGCGCGCGAGGCCTTCGAGCGCGCCTACCTGATGCAGCAGCTGATGCTCTGCAACGGCCGCGTCGGCCAGCTCGCCAAGCGCGTCGGCATGGAGCGCACGCACCTGTACCGGAAGCTGCGCTCGCTAGGCGTGGACTTCAGGCAGATCAGCGACGAATAGTGACCGGTGACCGGTGATCAGCAAGAACGGTGGACCAAGGGCGCTGCCTGGTTTGGCCGGTCACGGGTCACCGATCACTTCCGCTCCGCGCCGACTCAGTCCCCGACGCGTATCACCAGCACGTCCATCTCCGCCTCACCGAGCCGCGTGCGGACGCGGTTGAGCTCGGTGAGGTCCGAGATCGGGCCGATGCGCACCCGGTGCCAGGTGTCGTTGTCGACCGAGACGCGCTGGACCTTCGACTCGATGCCCTGCAGCGCGAGCTGGGCGCGGACCCGGTCGGCTTCCGCGTACCCGCGGTACGATCCCACCTGCAGCACGTAGGCGCCCGCCTTCTCGACGGGTTTGGCGGGCGCGTCGTGCTTGACGTCGCGCTCGCGCTCCGGCACCACGACCTCGAAGTTCGGCAGCATCTCGTAGAAGTCGAAGGTCTGCTCGGGTTCGGCCGGCGGCGTCTCGCCGGCCCGCGTCGACGCGGGCGCCGGGGGCGGCCGCTCGTCCGCCGGCTGCGGCCGGTCGAGGAGATAGATGGCGAGCCCGATCGAGAGCCCCGCCACGACGCCGAGCGCGAAGCCGGTCGTGCCGCTCATCGACCCGGCGCGGCCGCGGCTGCGCTTGTAGTCGCGGGTCGCCATCACATGGTGTCGGGCGCCGAGACGCCGAGCAGTCCGAGGCCGTTCCTCAGCACCTGCCGGGCGGCGACCACCAGCGCGAGGCGCGCGTTGCGCAGCCGGGCGTCGTCGACGATGAACGGGAGCGCGTTGTAGTAGGTGTGGAAGGCGTTGGCGAGGTCGCGCAGGAAGTGCACCAGCATGTGCGGCGCGCGCTGCGCCGCCGCGAGCGCGATCACCTCCGGCCACCTGGTCACCGCCGCCATCAGGGCCCGCTCATGCGGATCGTCGAGCCCGGCGACCGCGCCAAGGCCCGCCTCGAGGTCGAGCGGCAGGCCGCGGTCCGCGAGCTGGCGCAGCACGCTCGAGACGCGGGCGTGGGCGTACTGGATGTAGTAGACGGGGTTCTCGCTGGTCCGCGACTTGGCGAGCTCGAGGTCGAAGTCGAGCGGCTGGTCGTGGCTGCGCATCAGGTAGAACAGGCGGCAGGCGTCCTCGCCGACTTCCTCGCGCAGCTGGCGCAGCGTGACGAACTGGGCCTCGCGCTTGCCCATCGGCACCTTCTCGCCGCCGCGGAACAGGCTCACGAACTGGATGAGCGTGACCTCGAGCGAGTCGCCGGGCTCGCCCATGGCCTCGAGGCCGGCGCGCACGCGCGCGACGTAGCCGTGGTGGTCGGCGCCGAGCACGTCGACCAGCCGGTCGAAGCCCCGCTCGCGCTTCTCCAGGTGGTAGGCGATGTCCGAGGCGAAGTAGGTCTTCTGGCCGTTCTCGCGCACGACGACGCGATCCTTCTCGTCGCCGAAGGCGGTGGCGCGGAACCAGGTGGCGCCGTCCTTCACGTACAGCTGGCCCTGCCGCTCGAGTCGCGCGAGCGCCCGCTCGATGGCGCCCCCGCTGTCGAGCGACCTCTCCGAGAACCACCGGTCGAACGTGACCCCGAAGCCCGCGAGATCGTCGCGTATGCCTGCCAGCATGATCTCGAGCGCGAAGTCGAAGACGCGCCGGTACCCGGCCTCGCCCAGCAGCTGGCGGGCGCGCGCGACGAGCGCGTCGACGTAGGCGTCCTTGTCGCCGCCCTGCGGCTCGTCGGGCGGCAGCGCCGCGAGCACTTCGCCCGCGGGACGGCGGAGCGACTCGCCCTCGGCCTGCCGCAGGCGCGCGGCGAGCTCGCGCACGTAGTCGCCGCGATAGCCGTTCGCCGGAAAGGGCAGCGACTCGCCGCAGGCCTCGAGGTAGCGCAGCCAGGTGCTGGCCGCGAGGATGTCCATCTGCCTGCCGGCGTCGTTGATGTAGTACTCGCGTGCGACTTCGTAGCCGGCGAAGGCCAGCAGGCTCGCGAGCGTCATGCCGACCGCGGCCTGCCGCCCGTGCCCGACGTGCAGCGGCCCGGTCGGGTTGGCGGAGACGAACTCGACCAGCACCCGCAGCGGAGGGTCGAGCCTGCCGCGGCCGTAGTCCGCGCCCTCGGCATGCACCCGGGCGATCTCGGCGGCATAGGCGGCGGGCGCGAGGAAGAAGTTGATGAAGCCTGGGCCGGCGATCTCGACCCTGGCCACGTGGTCGCTGGCCGGCAGGGCGGCCACGATCGCCTGGGCCAGCTGGCGCGGATTGCGCTTCGCGACGCGCGCGAGCTGCATCGCGACGTTGCAGGCGAAGTCGCCGTGGGCAGCGTCGCGGGTGCGCTCGACCTCGGGCCTGGCGGCGGCGCCGTCGGGCAGCGTTCCCGCGGGAAGCGCCGCGAGCGCGGCCGCCACGTGCTGTTCGATGAGGTGCTTCACGGGGCTGGAGGAGGGCCGGAATGGCGCGCAAGTCTAACCCAAAGGACGCGTCGCGACGTCGTCAACCGGCAGCCCGCGGCGGCCCGCGGCCGACGCGGCCGTCCCTCAGTCGACCTCGATCGGGTCGACGTCGACCGACCAGCGCAGCGAGCGCGGGCGGCCGAGCCCTTCGACCCGCGGCAGCCAGGCGTCGAGGAACTGCTTGAGGGGTGGTCGCGTGGCGGCTTCGATGAGCAACTGGGCGCGGTGGCGCCCGGCGCGGCGCTCCATGGCCGCGGGCGCCGGCCCGAGCATGCGCAGGCCGGCAGGCAGCGGCTGCGCGGCGGCGGCCTCGCGCAGGAAGGCGTGGACCGCGGCCCTGTCGGGCGCGTCCGCGCGCAGCAGCGCGAGCCGCGCGAAGGGGGGCCATCCCGCGGCGCGGCGCTCCTCCAGGGCGCGCTGCGCGAAGCCTTCGTAGCCCTCGCCGATCAGGCTCGCCAGCAGCGGGTTGTCGGGGTAGGCCGACTGGATCAGCACCTCGCCCGCCCGCGCGCCGCGCCCGGCGCGGCCGGCCACCTGAACGATCTGCTGGGCAAGCCGCTCGCTGGCGCGGAAGTCGGCGCCGAACAGCCCCTGGTCGGCGTTGAGCACGGCGACCAGCGTCACGTCCGGATAGTCGTGTCCCTTGGTGAGCATCTGCGTGCCGAGCAGGATGCGCGCGCGGCCGCTCGCCACCTCCTCGAGCGCGCGCTCGATGTCGCCGCGCCGCCTTATCACGTCGCGGTCGATCCGCACCCGCGGCGATGCCGGGAAGAGCTCCGCCAGCGCCTGCTCGACGCGCTCGGTGCCCTGCCCGACGGGGCTCACCTCGGAGCCGCACTGCGGGCAGCCGAAGGGCAGCGGCGAATCGGCGCCGCAGTGGTGGCACAGGAGCCGCGCGCGCGCCATGTGCACGGTCATGCGCGCGTCGCAGGACGGACAGGGCGCCACCCAGGCACAGCCGCTGCAGAAGAGGGTCGGTGCGTAGCCGCGCCGGTTCAGGTAGACGAGCACCTGTCCGCCCGTGTCGAGGTGGCGCTCGATCGCGGCGATCACGGGCTGCGCGAGGCCGTCGCGCGCCGCATGGCGGCGAAGGTCGACGACGCCGACGCGGGGCCGGCCGGCGCTGCCGGCGCGCTCGGGCAGCACGAGTTTCCGATAGCGGCCCTCGGCGGCGTTGGCGAGCGTCTCGAGGGAGGGCGTCGCGGAGCCCAGCACCACGGGAATGCCGTGGCGCGCCGCGCGCGCGACGGCGAGGTCGCGCGCCGAGTAGCGGAATCCCTCCTGCTGCTTGTAGGACGGGTCGTGCTCCTCATCCACGAGGATCACGCCCGGCGCGGGCAGCGGCGTGAAGATCGCCGAGCGCGTGCCGATGACCACCGGCGCCGCGCCGTTGCGCGCGGCGCGCCACGCGGCGAGTCGCTCGGCATCGGTCATCGAGGAGTGCAGCGTCACGACCGGCACGGGCAGGCGGCGCCGGAACCGGCCGACCAGCTGCGGCGTGAGCGCGATCTCCGGGACGAGCACCAGCGCGCCCTCGCCGCGCGCGAGCACGCGCTCGATGACGTCGAGGTAGACCTCGGTCTTGCCGCTGCCCGTGACGCCGTAGAGCAGCCAGGCGGCGAAGCCGCCGAGCGAACCGGCGATGGCCTCGCAGGCCTCCCGCTGCGCCGTGGTGAGCGGCGGCGCGCGCGCCGTGCCCTCGCCGGCGGGCGGGGCTCCTTCGGGCAGCTCGAGGGGCTCGACCCAGCCGCGGCGGCCGAGCGAACGCAGCGCGTCGCCGAGGCCGGCGGCCGAGGCCTCCTCCGCCGGCAGCGGCCCGGCGCCGAGTCGCTCGAGCAGCGCGCGCTGGCGCGGTCCGAGCCTCGCCCTCGGGGCCGCGGACTCGGCGAGGCCGCGCGTAGACAGCTGCCAGGCGGCCCGCGCGCCGCGCGCCGGGGCGCCGCGGCGCAGCGCCGCCGGGACGGCCGCAGCGAGCACCTCGCCCAGCGGATGCTGGTAGTAGTCGGCCGACCAGCGCAGCAGCTCGAAGCAGCGCTCGTCCCACAGCGGCTCCGGATCGAGCAACTCCAGCGCGTGCCGCAGCCGGGCGGCCGGCAGGGCGCTCCCGCCGGCCAGCGCCACGACGTAGCCGACGGCCTGGCGCCGGCCGAGCGGCACGCGCACGCGCATGCCCGGCCGCGCGGCGGCGGGGTCCGCGCCGGGGGGAGGCAGGTAGTCGAAGACGCGCCGCATGGGCGTGTCGAGGGCCACCTGCAGGACGATCGGGGGGGTCAGGGCGCTCACCGGGAAGTGCCGAGCCTGTCAACCCGGCTGGGCGGCGCCCGTTATAGCATTCACGGGAACCGCCCGCGCGGTCCCCGGGGAGGGATCAGCGGATGTCTTCGACGCTTGCGACGTGCGTGACGGGACCCTGGCCGGAAAGCGGCCCGCGGGCCCGCGCGCTGGAGACCCCGCACGTGGACCAAGGCCGCGCCCTGGAGCGATTCCTCGCGGAGGTCGAGCGGCGCGCATTTCGCATCGCGCGCATGGCGACGCGCAACGACGACGATGCGCTGGACCTCGTGCAGGACGCGATGCTGAGCCTCGCGCGCCGCTACGGCGACCGGCCGGAGGAGGAGTGGCGGCCGCTGTTCCACCGGATCCTCACCAACGGGATCCGCGACTTCAGCCGCCGCCGCAAGGTCAGGCAGAGGGTCTTTGCCTGGTGGCCCGCGCGCGGGCAGGATGCGGAGGACGCCCCGCAGCCGGAGGCCGTCGACCCCTCGGCGGGTCCGGCCGAGGCGCTCGAAGGCGGCGCCGCGATGGCCGCGCTCGAGGCGGCGCTCGCGGCGCTCCCCGACCGGCAGCGCGAGGCGTTCGTGCTGAGGACGCTCGAGGGGCTCGACGTGTCGGCCACCGCCGCCGCGATGGGCTGCTCCGAGGGCAGCGTGAAGACCCATTATTTCCGCGCCGTGCATACCCTGCGCGAGCGGCTTTCGGAGTGGCAGTGATGAGTGACCACGACCGTGAATTCGAGGCGCGGGCCCGCGCGGCCTTCGACGAGAGCGTGGCTGCGCTGGACGGCCACACGCGCTCGCGGCTCACCCAGGCGCGCCACCGGGCGCTCGCCGCGCGCGGCGCGCGCCCGGCCTGGCAGTCGCTCGGCCTGCCCGTCGGCGCGGCCGCGGCCGCGGTGCTCGCGGTGACGCTGTGGACGCCCGGCGAGTCGCCGTCGCCGCCGGCATCGCTGGCGGCCGCCGGGCCGGCCGAGATGCTCGAGCTGTTCGCCGCGGGCGACGACTTCGAGCTGCTGGCGGAGGACCCGGAGTTCTACGCCTGGGCCGCCAGCGTGGCAGACGTGGGCTGAGGCATGGCGCGACGCATCGTGGCCGCGCTGTCGCTCGTGCCGCTCGCGGCGCTGGCGGAATCGCCGCCGCCGGTCGCGCTGGAGTTCCTGGAGTTCCTGGCCGAGGAGCCCGCGGGCGTCGACGGCATGGAGGAAGCGCTGATGTCGCGCGAGATCGATCGGGTCCTCGCCCAGGCGAGGACCGGGCGCAAGGCGCCGGAGGACGAAGATGCCGAGGATTAGCCACGCGTTGACGCTCGCCGCCGCGCTCGCGCTCGCGTCGCCCCTGGCGCTGGCGCAGTCGCCGCCGCCGGAGGCTGCGACCGAGTCGCCCGCGCCGGCGATCGCCTGGGAGTCGCTCACGCCCGGGCAGCAGGCGCTGCTCGGCGGGCTGCAGGAGGGCTGGGATGCCCTGCCGCCGGGCCGCCAGCAGGCGCTGCTGCGCGGCGCCGAGCGCTGGGCCTCGATGACCCCGGAGCAGCAGGCGCGCGCCCGCGAGCGCTGGCAGAAGTGGCAGTCGCTGCCGCCCGAGGAGCGCGCCCGGGTGCGCGAGCGCTGGCAGCGGTTCAGCGACCTCACGCCCGAGCAGCGCGAGCAGCTGCGCGGGGCCTGGCGGCGCTTCCAGTCGCTGCCGCCCGAACGCCGCGAGGAGCTGCGCCGGCGCTGGGAGGGCATGTCGCCCGAGCAGCGCCAGCAGATGCGCGAGCGGATGCGCGAGCTGCGCTCCCGCCAGCAGGAACGGTTGCGCCAGCCGCCGCCCGGCGGCCGCTGAGGACCACCGGTCCGGCCCCGGAACTGCCTCGCCTCCTCGCGGGTCAGAGCAGCATGACCCGCGGGCCGCATCGGCCCGCGCCCACCCGTCGAGGCCACGAGACATGAACCACACACACGCCGCCGGCGCGCTCACGATCGCGCTGGCCCTGCTCGCCCAGGCGCCCCTGGCCCACGCCGAGGATTCCTGGGACGGTCTGCAGAAAGTCGAGATGAAGTCGCTGGACGAGGCCTGGCTGATGCCGGGCGCGAACTTCGCCGGCTACACCAAGGTCCTGCTCGATCCGATCGAGGTGTCGTTCCGCAAGGGCTGGGAGCGGGACATCAACCGGGCCGGGCCGCCCTCCGCGCGCCCCCGCGTGACCGCCGAGGACGCGGCGCGCATCCAGGCGTGGATGAGCGCGGACTTCGGCCGCGTCCTGCGCGAGGACCTCGAGGCTGCCGGCTACGAGCTCGTGGACGCGCCCGGGACCGACGTGCTCCGGCTCACGCCGGTGCTGACCAAGGTCTACCTCAACGGCCCCGATGCGCTCGGCCAGCCGGTGCGCATGCAGGTGTACACCTTCGAGGCGGGCGAAGCGACGCTCGCGCTCGAGCTGCGCGACGCCGCCCTCGGCACCCTGCTGGGCCGGGCCGTGGACCGCCGCCGCACCGGCGACGACCGCGTGCTGCAGTGGACCAGCGAGGTCAGCAATCGCGCCGAGTTCGGCCAGGTGTTCCGCCGCTGGTCGGAGATCCTGGTCGACGCGTTGCGCGCGCTGAGGATGACGCCGCCCGTCTCGCCCGACGCCGCCCGCTGAGCCTGTCGGCGCGCGCCGACAGGGCCGAGGCCCGGGGGTCGGGCCGCGCATGGGATAAAGTGGCGCATCAGGAGGCCGCTGCCCATGCGTCGTACCGTTCCCTGGCTGCTGGCGCTCGCCCTCGTCCTGCCGCAGGCAGCCGGGGCGCAGGCGCGTCGTGGCGCGCCGCCGCCTGACCCGCTGTTCGATCACACGCTGAGCGTGACCGGTGGCGTCGGCCTTGCCTCGCCGGACACCCTGATCCGATACGACGCGTCGGACGGAACGCCAGGCACTACGCTCGTCGCGGAAGACGACCTCGGCTTCGACGACCGGGAGACCGCGACGCGT
Organism: uncultured Steroidobacteraceae bacterium; assembly: GCA_964406445.1. Lineage (GTDB taxonomy): Bacteria > Pseudomonadota > Gammaproteobacteria > Steroidobacterales > Steroidobacteraceae > SG8-30. The sequence goes on along the minus strand of CAYORU010000017.1, from coordinate 50,263 downwards.
CTCGAGGTCAGCTTGCGGCCCCGCAAGCGGCACCGCGTGCGCCTCGGCCTGCTGGCCCTGCCCGGCGACCGTTCTGCGACCGAGACGATCGCCGGGCCGCTGCGCTTCGGCGACGAGCAGTTCCTCGCCGGCGACACGGTGAGCAGCAAGCTCAGGCTGCGCGCATGGTCGATCTCCTATGGCTATTCGTTCGTCCGGCGCCCGCGCTTCGAGCTGGGGGCCACGCTGGGGGCGACCAGCCTCGGGCTCCTCGCCGAGGCCGGGGTGCCGGCGCGCGGCATCCGCGAGCGCGAAGAGCGCAGCGTGCCCGCGCCGCAGGCCGGCCTCGATGCCAGCTTCCGCATCACCCCGCGCTGGTACGCCGAGGCGCGCTACCAGTACTTCAAGGTGACCGCGGACGACGTGAGCGGGCGGCTGACCCAGGCCGAGGCGGCGGTGATGTTCCAGTTCAATCCCCACCTCGCCGCGGGCCTCGCCTGGACGGACTTCGACGCCAGCGTGACGCTGCGCGAGGCCGGCGACAGCGGCCGCTTCCGGCAGCAGAGCGACGCGCTGCTGCTGCAGGTCCGCGCCGGATTCTAGGCGCGTCGGCCAAGCCGGCCGGCCGCCGGCTCGCACCGACCGCCGTCATCCCGTAGGCTTGGGACGCGAAGCCGGACCGGCGGGGCTTCCGGCAGGCGGGCGCAACCGCCCGCGAGGGGGAGGCGCATGCGACACCCACCGGCCACGACCCGCGGCCTTCCTTCGTTTCGCATGGTCCGGCCGCTGGCGCTCATCGTCGCGCTCGCCTGGCCCGGCATCAGCCATGCAGCCACCTGGATCTCGCAGGTGGAGCACGTGCTCACCTGCACCAGCTTCGCGCATCCGCCGGAGCGCGCGCTGCTCGAGGCGCCCTTCATCCCCGACGACCGCAACGCGCGCGCGGTGCAGGCTTATTTCCAGGGCCGGCCGAAGGACATGCGCCATGCGCGACTGCGCCACCTCACCATGCTGGCCGCGACGGGCTGGTGGGCGGACCTGGTCAACGACCAGCGCCTGCGGGGCGATGCCTGGGGGGTGATCGGCCAGCTTGCCGCGAACTACGCCGCCGAGGCGCCCGGCGACCGCCTGTGGCGGCAGATCTGGCGCTGCTCGCGCGCGCAGCTCCTGAGCGTGACGATCGAGGTCGGCGAGATCGCGAACGCGGAAGCGATCGCCACCGCGCTCGCGCAGGACTACGCGCGCGGCGAGGACCTCTCGCCGGTCGGGGACTGGCCGCTGCTGCTCGCCTTGCGGGAGTCCGCGCTCGACCCGCGCGCGCACAAGGCTACCGAACTCCTGACCCGCGTGGCCTACGCGATGGGCTCCGCGGAGCCGATGGCCGCCGTCCAGCCGAAGCGAGCGAGCCGGCTGTTCGCCGCGGCGGCCCGCGGCTCGCTCGCGATCGGCAAGGCGGACGACGCGCGCAACCTCGCCGCGCAGTCGATGTTCATGACGGGCCAGCCGTCCGCGCCGGAGGCCGCCTGGCGGGCCTTCCCGGTGCTCTACGACGTGTTCTCGGCCCGCGAGGGCGCGCAGAAGGCGGCGATGCTGCTGAACCTCCTCGGCGACCCGACCCAGGTGCCGCCGGCGTTGAACGACCGCGCCGCCGGTTTCGAGGCGCTGGAGCGCGCCGCGGTCGCCGCCGAGGACGCCGGCGACGACGAGCGCGCGGCCGCCTTGCGGCTGCTCGCCTCGCGGCAGCTGACCGACTGGCGCAACATGCAGCCGCTGTCGCAGGCGTTCTACCGCCACGGCTGGAGCCAGCTCGCCTCGCGGCGCTGGGGCGAGTGGGAGACCGTCGCGAGGAACGACCCGAACTTCGGCGCCCGCCAGGCCGAGACCTACCTCGGCACCTACGACACGCTGCTTGCGCAGGCCCAGGACCAGTTCGTGGCGAACACCGGCGAGGCGCAGTTCTACCAGTACAAGGTCGACAACTCGCTGCACGCGCTGACCTCCATGTATCCCGCGCTGCCGCGGCTCGCGGGGCGGATCGAGGACGTCACCTTCCGCATGGCGCAGCTGCGCTCCTTCGGGCGCGTCACCCTCGCGACCATCGCCGCCGAGCTCGGCCGCCTGCCGCTCGATCCGAAGAACCGCTTCCACGTGGAGCGCTTCTTCAGCCTGTCCACGCAGACGGGCACCTGGATCCGCGGCGTGCTGGGCACGGTGCTCGGGGTCGACCCGGCGCAGCCAGCCGAGGCCAAGGCACTGTGGGACGCGTTCTTCCTGATGGACGTCTTCTACCAGGAGACTGCCAAGGAGTACTCGGCCTACGCCGACTACGTCCGCCGCCAGGTGCCCTCGATCGCCGAGCTGGTCACGCCGCGGCCGCTGCCGGTGGCGAGCTACCAGCAGCTGCTCGCGCCCGACGAGGCGCTGGTCGCCACGCTGGTCACGCCGCGCGACCTCTACGTCTGGTCGGTCACCCGCAAAGGCGTGGCGCTGCGCCGGACGCCGATCGAGGAGCGCGCCGTCGACGACCTGGTGACCCGCCTGCGCAAGGGCCTGGTGCCGGCGTCGAGCGGCGGCCGCACGACCGTCCCGCCCTTCGACGCCGCGGCCGCGCACGAACTCCACCAGCTCGTCTTCGCGCCGGTTTCGGCTTCGCTCGCCGGCGTCAGGCACGTCATCTGGTTCGGCCATGGCCCGCTCGGCGCGGTGCCGCCGGCGGTGCTCGTGGCTGCGCCGCCGCCGAAGCCGGCGCTGACCGCGCCCAGGGACTTCGCGGCCACCCGCTTCCTCGTCGAGCGCTTCGCGTTCTCCGCGCTCGCCGACCTGTCGCTGTTCCCGGTGCACCGCAACGCGCCGGTGATCACGACCTACGAGCGGCCCTTCCTCGGCGTCGGCGCGCCGATGCTGGATGCCGCGCAGGTCGCCGCCGGCCCGCGCTCGAAGAGCTACGACCTCGCTGGCGCGATGGACGACAAGGCGCTGGCGGAGCTGCCTCTGCTCGCCGAGTCGGTCGACGAGATCAAGGCCCTGGCGGCGGTGCTCGGCGAGTCCGGCTCGACGCTCTGGCTCGGCCCCGACGCCCACGAGCGGCGCTTCCAGGACGCGGCGCTCAAGGGCCACGAGGTGATCGCGCTGGCCACGCACGGGTTCCTCGCGCACGAGGTGCGCGGCGTGCCCGAGCCCTCGCTCATGCTGCTGCTCGACCCCGACAGCAAGGACCGCTTCGACGGCCTGCTGACCAGCCGCGAGATCGCTACGCTGAAGCTCGACGCCGCGCTGGTCGTGCTGTCCGCCTGCAACACGGCCGGCGCGGACGGCCGGCCTCGCGCCGAAACCTTCACCGGGCTCACGCAGGCCTTCTTCACGGCCGGCGCGCAGACGCTGATGGCGAGCCACTGGCCGGTCATGTCCGGCGCGGCGGTGCAGCTGTCCGTCGCGACCGTAAAAGGCTCGAGGGTCGGGCGGGAGCCGCTCGCGTTCAGCCTGCAGCGTGCGATGCTGGAAGCGCGCAAGGACGGCGCGCAGAGCGCGATCGAGTCGCACCCCTCCTACTGGGGTCCGTTCGTCGTCGTCGGCGACGGGCGCCGGTCGCTGGCGCGCTGAAGGCGCCGCTCAGGGCCGAAGCTCGCCCCAGAGCACGCCGTCGCCGATGGCGCCGGCCAGCGGGTCGCCCGCGCGGATCAGCGGCCGCAGGCGCTCGAAGCTGTCGAAGCGCCAGCGGCCGGCGTCCTGGCTCGCGAGCCAGACGGCGCCCGCGACGATCCCCAGCGGGCTGGTGTCCGCGGCCAGGTCGGCAGGCAAGGCCGGCGCGGCGCTCACCGCCTCGACGCCGCCCCGGAAGGACAACCCGCTCGCGTCCTCGACCAGCACCTCGTAGCGTCCGGCCACGAGCGCAACGTCGTCGAGCCGGACCTGCCGGCCCTCGACGGATTCGCGATACAGGGTGCGTCCGTCCGCGGCACGGAGGCTGACCGTGAACGGCGTGCAGCCGCCGATCCAGGTGAGCGGCAGGTCGCGCACGCCGGCGGCAATCGCCGGCTGGCCGGCGAGCATGGGGACGACGATGGGCCGCACCTCGCCCGAGGCCGCGCCGCAGTCCTCGCCACTTCGCGACGCCGCGGTGCCCGCCATGCGGTACTCGTCGTCGAACACGGCCGAGATCGAGCGGAACACCGAGGCGAGCTTTCCGAGCGGCGCGGCGGCCGGCACGTCGAAGCGGCCCGGGCCCGCGAACTCGCGGCGCTGGCCGTCGCCGTGCTGGATGACGACCGCGCCGCCGGCCGGCAGGTCGAGCCGGTCGCCGGCCATGACCACGGTGCCGATCCTGACCGGCACCGGTGGCGCCCCGCTTCGCGCCAGCGCGAAGCGCGCAGCCGCAGGCCGGTACTCGGCCACGACGCCGACGCCGTCCGCCTCGCGGGCCTGCGCCACGGGGGCGGAAAGCAGGCAGGCGACGAGCCACAGACGCGCCCACCTCGCGGAAACGCCCGTTTCAGTCGTCATCGCTACCCCCTCCGTCCGGTTTGCGGCACGCGGCCCACGCAGTCCGGAGCCGGCCTCGCCAGCCAGGGCCGTGGCGGGCCCGCTGCGACTTCCAGTCGTCGGCCATGTCGAGCGCTGCCTGCAGGAACTTGTAGAACACGAACAGCAGCACCGCAAGCTCGAGCGCCTCGAAGATCCGGTAGTAGCCGAACAGCCAGATCGGCAGCGACACGTACAGCAGGCCGGTGACGACGAACGCGAAGGCCATCGCGAGACCGCGCAGCTTCAGGCTCGCGATCGCGAATGCGAGGAAGCCTGCCAGCACGGCGACGCGCAGCGCGGCATCCGCGCCGGCGCCGCGTGCCGCGCCGAGCGGCGACAGCCGGACGGTGTGGGCGAGCAGCTCGACGCCCGGCAGCACGCCGCTCGGCGTGAGCCAGAAGTCCCCCGAGGCCGCGTGCGTCGCGCCGATGAACACCACGCGATCGCCGAACAGCCATGCGTCGTCCCGATCGAGCTCCGGATCGAGCAGCGCCGCGGCGGACACCGCGGCCGCGTCGGCGGACAGCATTCCGGCCGCTGGCCCGCTCATGCGCGGCCCGATCAGGAGCAGCCGCGGGGGAGGGTCGCTGCCGCGCCTGCAGTCGCCGGCCAGCGGAGGCGGCGCCGTCCGCGACAGTCCCGCCGGGAGCGGTTCGACGAGCAGGGACACGCGCGTGGCCACGGACGGCAGCTGCCGCGTCCCGTCGTCGGTGCACAACTCGATCCAGTCGGCCCACTGCCGGACCATGCCGCCGCTCTCCGTCTCGAAGCTGGCGTGCGCCCAGGCGAGGCGCGGGTTCGACTCGAAGAGGTCGTCGAGCGGGCTCGTGGCTGCGCGACGCGAACCTCCCGGACCGGGCTCGATCCGCTTCGGAAAGATCAGCGGCGCCGCGCCTGCGTAGCCGGCGAGAAATCCGCGAAGTCCGGCGAGCCCGGGATCGTCGCCGCCCCAGGCCAGGTCGATGTCGACCACGACGGCGGCGGGCCCGGCGTCGACGACCTTGCGGATCAGCTCGACGAGCGGCTCCCTGGGCGTGATCGCCGGCGACCCCCAACCCCGGTGGGTGGCCTCGTCGATCTCGACGATCGCGACCGGCACGACGTCTTCCGGCTGGAACCAGCCGGCCGAGAGCGTGCGCAGCGCGAGGTCCAGGTTGAACGGCGACTGCGCCAGCAGCCCCATCGGCGTGAAGACCCGCACCGCGCCGGCCGCGGCAAAGCCGATCGCGACGATCCACAGGAGCGTCCAGCCGCGAATGGCCTTGGAACGGGCATCGCTGCGAAGCGCCAGCGTGATTCGAAGTCGGCGCAGCACGGCGTCGCGCGGCCGCCGCTCAGTCGAGCCAGCCGGCGATGCGCTCGACGGCCTCGAGCGTGGCGGGGCAGTGGCGCCCGAGGAAGCCCTCGTCGACGGCCGCGCCCGCGTCGATGGCGGCGAGCGCGGCGCGCCCGTCGAAGTTCACGTACGACAGGCGCAGCGTCAGCTCCTGGCGCGGGCGACCGAAGACGACGCCCGGGAGCGTGGCCACGCCCGTGTCGGCGAGCAGGCGCTCGGCGAGCGAGGCCGAGTCGGTGACGCCCTTCGCCGCGAGACGCTCGCGGTGGGCGGAGAAATCCGGGAACAGATAGAAGGCGCCGTCGAGCTTCGGGAGACTGCAACCGGCCGCCCGCAGCGTCGCGTCGCAGTGCCGGCCGAGCGCGCGCAGGATGGCGCGGCACTGCTCGAGGTAGCGCTCGATCTCGGGGCCGCCGTCGAAGGCCCTGATGGCCGCGTACTGGATCGGCGCGCTCACCGAGGTGTAGGTCTCGCTCGCGATCGCCGCCATCGCGCCGCACAGCCATTCGAGCTCGGCCGGGAACGAGAACAGCCCGAGCCGCCAGCCGCCCGCGCCGCACCACTTGCTGAGGCCCGTCGAGACGACGGTTCCCTCCGGATAGTGATGCGCGATGCTCGCGGTGCGTCCTTCGTGGTCGAGGTCGGCGTAGATCTCGTCGGAGACGACCAGCACCTGGTGTCGGCGCACGACCGCGGCGAGCGCCGCGAGCTCCGCGTCGCTGCAGTTGACGCCGGTCGGATTGTTCGGGTGATTGAGGATCAGCAGTCGCGGCAGACCGGGATTCGCCGCGCAGTGCGCATCGAGGATCTCGGGCCTGAGTTTCCAGTCGTGGGCGAGGTCGGTCGGCAGCCAGGTCACCCGCCGGCCGATGATCCGCGCCTGCGGCGCGTAGGACACCCACGACGGGCTCGGCACCAGCAGCTCGCCGGCGTAGGCGAGCTGGGTCATGAAGATCAGCTCCTTCGAGCCGGGGCCGACCAGCACCTGGCGCCTGGCGCGCTCGATGCCGTGGCGGCGGTGCAGGAACTCGGTGACGGTCTCGCGCAGCGGCCGCAACCCGCGCACGGGCAGGTAGTCCTTCTCCGGCGCCGCGGCGCGCAGGGCCTCGACCACGACCTCGGGCACCGGGAAGGGCGACTGGCCGAGGCCCAGCTTGAACACCTTGCGGCCGTCGGCGATGAGCTGGTCGCTCAGCTCGTTGATCGCGAGCGTCGCGGAGGGCGGCAGGCCGAGCACGTTCGGGTTGAGATGCGGCGAGGACAGCGGAGAGGCGGACATGGCGGGGCCTCGCAAGGAGCTCCCGATCGAGCATAGGCAGTGACGCCGCGATTGCAACCCTCGGCGCGCCGGAGCGCCGGGTCGCGAGATTCCCGGCAGCGACTTCGGCTCATGGCGCGGCACGGCCGTCGACTCCGGCATCGGCCTGCCGGCGGGCGTCGATGGAGGACGGTCGTGCGGGCGCTGCGGACGCGCGACTACCTCGCCTGACGGGGCGCTGCGACGTAGGCGCGTCGCCGCGGCGGCAACGAGGGTGGCTCCGCGGGGCGGTTGGTCAACCCTTCAGCGCGACCAGCACCTCGTCGAGCATCTTCTTCGCGTCGCCGAACAGCATCCGGTTGTTGTCCTTGTAGAACAGCGGATTGTCGACGCCGGCGTAGCCGGAGGCCATCGAGCGCTTCATCACGATCGAGGTCTTCGCCTTCCATACCTCGAGCACCGGCATGCCGGCGATCGGGCTCGCCGGGTCTTCCTGCGCCGAGGGGTTCACGATGTCGTTGGCGCCGATCACCATCGACACGTCGGTGTCCGGGAAGTCCTCGTTGATCTCGTCCATCTCGAGGACGACGTCGTAGGGAACCTTGGCTTCGGCGAGCAGCACGTTCATGTGGCCGGGCATGCGCCCGGCCACCGGGTGGATGCCGAAGCGCACGTTGACGCCCTGCTCCCGCAGGGTGCGCGTGATCTCGAAGACCGTGTGCTGCGCCTGCGCGACCGCCATGCCGTAGCCCGGCACGATGATCACGTTCCTGGAATTGCGCAGCAGCTCGGCGGTCTCGACCGCGCTGATCGAGGTCACGTCGCCGGCCGGGCCCGCGCCCGCCGCGGCCGCAGCGCCGCCGCCGGTGCCGAAGCCGCCGGCGATCACCGCGACGAACTTGCGGTTCATGGCGCGGCACATGATGTAGGAGAGGATTGCGCCCGAGGAGCCGACCAGCGCGCCGGTGACGATCAGCAGGTCGTTCGAGAGCATGAAGCCGGTGGCCGCGGCGGCCCAGCCGGAATAGCTGTTCAGCATCGAGACGACGACCGGCATGTCGGCCCCGCCGATCGCCATCACCATGTGGATGCCGAACAAGAGCGCGATCACGGTCATGACGATGAGCGGCGTCATGCCGGCGGCGACGTCCTCGGCCCGCACGAACTCGACGCCGTACCAGATCACCACCAGCAGGCCGACGAGGTTGAGCCAGTGGCGCGCGGGCAGCAGCAGCGGCTTGCCGCCGATCTTGCCCGAGAGCTTTCCGAAGGCGATGACCGAGCCGGAGAAGGTGACCGCGCCGATCAGGATGCCGAGGTAGATCTCGACCTCGTGGATGGTCTTCTCGGCGCCCTCGTAGGCGATGGAGGTGTCGACGTAGCTCGCGAAGCCGACGAGGCAGGCGGCGAGGCCCACGAGGCTGTGCATGATCGCGACCAGCTCGGGCATCTGGGTCATCTGCACCTTGCGCGCGGCGTACAGGCCGATCGCCGCACCGAAGGCCAGCGCGCCGATGATCCAGGGATAGGCTGCCGGCGTGACGCGCGGGCCGAGCACGGTCGCGATCACCGCGATGGTCATGCCGGCGATGCCGTAGAGGTTGCCGCGGCGCGAGGTCTCGGGGTTCGACAGCCCGCCGAGGCTCAGGATGAAGAGAATGGCGGCGCCCAGGTAGGCGACCGTGACGATGTTCATGGTCATGCCTGCGGGCCCTTACTTGCGGAACATCGCGAGCATGCGACGGGTGACGGCGAAGCCGCCGAACATGTTGATCGCGGTGCAGGCGAGCGCGAAAACCGCGAGCCCGAGGATCAGGTCGTCGGGCCGGCCCTCCGCGCCCGCGCCCGGCGGCGCCACCTGGATCAACGCGCCGACGGCGATGATGCTCGAGATGGCGTTCGTCACGCTCATCAGCGGCGTGTGCAGCGAAGGCGTCACGTTCCAGATGACCATGTAGCCGATGAAGCAGGCCAGCACGAACACCGTGAAGTGCTGCAGGAAGGACGTCGGCGCGTAGGCGCCGATCAGCCAGAACAGCACCGCCCCCACGCCGAACAGGATGGCGAGGCCCTTCGCGGAGGCCGGCTCGCCGGCGCCTCCGTGGCCGTGCGCCGCCTTCTTCGCCGGGGCAGGCGCGGCTGCGGCGGGCTTCGGCGGCGGCGCGGCCGGCAGCTTCGGCGGCGGCGCGGGCCAGGTGACTTCGCCGTTCTTGACGACGGTCAGGCCGCGGATCGCGTCGTCCTCGAAGTTGACGTCGATCTTGCCGTCCTTGGTCTTGCAGAGATCTTCGGTCAGTCGCAGCAGGTTGTTCGAATACAGCGTGGAAGACTGCTTCGAGAGGCGGCTCGCGAGGTCGGTGTAGCCGATGATGGTGACGCCGTGCTTCACGACGGCCTGGCCGGGCTCGGTCAGCTCGCAGTTGCCGCCCTGCTCGGCTGCCATGTCCACGATCACGCTGCCCGGCTTCATGCTCCGCACCATCTCGGCGGTGATGAGCTTCGGCGCCGGCTTGCCCGGGATCAGCGCCGTGGTGATGACGATGTCTACCTCGCGGGCCTGTTTCGCGTACATCTCGCGCTGGGCCTGCTGGAAGCCCTCGCTCATGACCTTGGCGTAGCCGCCGCCGCCGGAGCCTTCCTCCTCGTAGTCCACCTTGACGAACTCGCCGCCGAGCGAGGTGACTTGGTCGGCGACCTCGGCGCGGGTGTCGTTGGCGCGGACGATCGCGCCGAGGTTCGCCGCCGCGCCGATCGCGGCGAGGCCGGCGACGCCGGCGCCGGCGATGAACACCTTGGCGGGCGGGATCTTGCCGGCGGCGGTCACCTGGCCGGCGAATGGCCGGCCGAAGGCGTGCGCGGCCTCGATCACCGCGCGGTAGCCGCTGACGCCGGCCATCGAGGTCAGCGCGTCCATCTTCTGGGCCCGCGAGAGCTGGCGCGGCAGGCAGTCCATCGCGAGCACGGTCAGCTTGCGGCCGGCCAGCGCCTGCATGAGCTCGGGGTTCTGCGCCGGCCAGACGAAACTGATCAGCGTCGTGCCCGGCTTCAGCAGCGCGACCTCCTCCGCGCTCGGCGCGCGCACCTTGAAAACGATGTCGGCGGCGGCGTAGAGGTCCACCGCGGTGCCCGCGATGTTCGCGCCGGCGGCCTGGTAGGCCTCGTCGCCGAAGTTGGCGGCCGCACCGGCGCCGCTCTCCACGCAGACGCCGAAGCCGAGCTTGACCAGCTTCTCGACAACCTCCGGTACGGTGGCGACACGCTTCTCGCCGGCGAAGGTCTCGCGCGGCACGCCGATGGTCATGGGCATCAGGGTCCTCCCGGGATCCGCCGATCGTCTCGCATTCTTCGTATGCCGGCGACGCAGGTGCATTTTGCGCCGCACCAGAGCGGCGGGAACATAGCACATTCCCTGCGCGCCGGGGATCCTCGGACGGCTCCAGCTTCGAGCCGAATCGCCGACGGCCGCCGGATCCCCGGACCGTCGTCAACGAACTCGTTGACAATACCCACCAGGGTCTGCGACGATCTGATCAACAATATCGTTGAATGCGTCTGCGGAGGCCGGTGGCCGTGGAGGAAGTGCAGGTCGAGCGACGCGGCGGGACGCTGGTCATCAGCATCGACCGCCCGCAGAAACGAAATGCGATCAACCGCGAGGTCTCTCTAGGGATCGCCGCGGCCATCGACCGCCTGCAGGAGGACGGGTCGTTGCTGGTCGGCGTGCTGACCGGGCGCGGCGGCTGCTTCTCCTCGGGAATGGACCTGCGAGCGTTCCTGGACGGGCAGCGACCCGAGCTGGAGGGCCGCGGCTTCGGCGGCCTGACCGAGGCGCCGCCGGCAAAGCCGCTCATCGCCGCCGTCGAGGGCTTCGCTCTGGCTGGGGGCTGCGAGCTGGCCCTCGCCTGCGACATGATCGTCGCGGCGGAAGACGCCTTCTTCGGTCTCCCCGAAGTGAAGCGCGGCCTGGTGGCTGGGTCCGGCGGCCTCGTCCGCCTGCCGCGCCGGATACCGCCCGCGGTGGCGCTCGAGTACGCATTGACCGGTGAACGGATGGCCGCGAGGCGCGCCTACGAGCTCGGACTCGTCAATCGCCTCACGCCTGCCGGCGAAGCCTTGGCGGGCGCCCTCGAGCTGGCCGCGAGCATCGCGTGCAATGGCCCGCTGGCGGTGGCGATGACCAAGCGCATCGTCCACGAGTCGGCCTCATGGCCGCCGGGCGAGGTCTGGGCGCGGCAGGCGCCGCTCGTGGAATCGATCGTCGCCTCCGCGGACGCGCGGGAGGGCGCCAGGGCGTTTACGGAGAAGCGCGAGCCCCGGTGGAGCGGCTGCTGAGCGCCGCCCCGGGCAGGACGCATCGCGCGGGAAGGAGAGTCGAGTGACTAAGCAGGTTGCGGTGGTCGGCGGCGGGACGATGGGCACCGGCATCGCCTACGTTTCCGCTCTCTCCGGGCACCAGGTGACGGTGGTCGAGCCGAGCGCTGAGCGCGCCAGCGCGCTCGAGAGGAGCCTGCGGGGGGCCGCCGAGGGGACCGTGCAACGCGGCAAGCTGGACAAGAGCGCGGCGGACGCGCTGCTCGGACGCATCCGGCGCGTCGCATCGGTCGCCGAGATCGCGTCGCAGCCGGACGTCGCCATCGAGACGGTCTCCGAGCGCGTCGAGCTCAAGTTCGAGGTGCTGCGGCAGATCGAGGCGCTGCAACCTTCGCTGGTGGGTACGAACACCAGCGCGCTGTCGATCGACCGGCTGGCGGGCGCCCTGCAACGCCCCGACCGCTTCCTCGGCATGCACTTCTTCCAGCCGGTCTGGTCGTTCAAGTTCGTCGAGCTGATCCGCGGCAAGGCGACCTCGGCGGCGGCGCTCGACGCCGCCCGGGGTTTCGCCGCCGAGCTCGGCAAGGAACACATCGTGGTGCGCGACGTGCCGGGCTTCGCGACCAGCCGCCTCGACCTGATCTCGAGCCTCGAGGCCATGCGGATGCTCGAGGATGGGGTCGCGAGCGCAGAGGACATCGACCGCGCCTCCATGCTGGCGTTTCGCCACCCGATCGGACCGCTGCGCCTGAGCGACATGGTCGGCCTCGACGTCCGCCTCGACATCGCCCGGGTGCTGGAAGAGTCGTACGGCGCGCGCTACGCGCCGCCGCGCATCCTGATCGACAAGGTCGCGCGGGGAGAATTGGGCAGGAAGAGCGGCCAGGGTTTCTTCCCCTGGCCGGAGGAGACACGATGACCTTGCAGCCAATGTTCGCCTCGGGCCTCGTCGACACGGCGGATCACCATCCCGCGCTCCGGGAGACGGTCGCCCGCCTCGCCGGCAGCTTCGGGCGCAAGTACTTCCAGGAGGTCGTTGCCCGCGGCGAGCAGCCACGCGAGCTGTGGCGCGCGCTGGCCGAGGCGGGCCTCCTCGGCGCGCACATGCCGGAGGAATACGGCGGCAGCGGCGGCGGACTGGGCGACCTCAATATCGTCATCGAGGAAACCGCCGCGCAGGGATGCCCGCTGCTGTCGCTGGTCATCTCCTCGATCACCGCGCCGATCCTCGCCGCGCACGGTTCCGAGGCCCAGAAGCAGGCGTGGTTGCCGGGCCTCGCGGACGGCACCCGCAAGATGTGCTTCGCGATCACCGAACCCGACGCGGGCTCGAACACGCACCGGATCACCACCGCGGCCCGCCGCGACGGCTCCGGCTGGTTGTTGAAGGGCACGAAATACTGGACGTCGGCGATCGACGAGTCGGACGCGGTTCTGGTGGTTGCGCGGGACGGCGAGCCCGACGCGCGGGGCCGCGCCCCGCTGTCTCTGTTCATCGTGCCGACGGACGCCGCCGGGCTCAGCTTCCACCCGATCGACGCCGCGCTGCGCTCGCCGGAGCGGCAGTTCACGGTGTTCTTCGACGACGTGGCCATCGCCGAGGACGCGATCGTCGGCGAGCGCGGCGCGGGCCTGCGGCAGGTCTTCGTAGGCCTCAACCCCGAGCGGGTCTCGGCCGCGGCGCTCAACAACGGCATCTCCCGGTTCGCGCTCGCCAAGGCGGCCGACTACGTGACGACCCGCAAGGTATGGAGCAGCCCGATCGGAGCGCACCAGGGCGTCGCCCACCCGCTGGCGGAAGCGTTCATCGGCGTGCAGGCTGCGCGGCTGCTCACCGCTCGCGCGGCCCAGCTGTTCGACAGCGGCCAGGACGCGGCGGAGGCGGCCAACATGGCCAAGTTCGCCGCGGCCGAGGCTTCGCTCAAGGCGCTGGACCAGGCGATCCAGGTCCATGGCGGGAACGGCCTGTCGAACGAGTACGGTCTCGCCGACCTGTGGTTCATCGCGCGGCTGCACAAGACGGCGCCGGTCAGCCGGGAGATGATCCTCAATCACGTGGCCTTGCACAGCCTTGGGCTGCCCAAGAGCTACTGATCGGCGCCCAGGCGCGCACGTGGACGGGCGGCCCGGACGAGGAGGGTGAGGTGAGCTTCAATGTGGCCGATCTGGTGCGCCAGCACGCGGCCGAGCGCCCAAGCGCGCCGTGCCTGACCTTCGACGGGCAGACGATCGACTTCCGCGAGCTCGACCGGCGCAGCAGCCAGGTCGCGAACGCGCTGCTCGGCGCGGGGCTCGGCGCGGGATCGCGCGTCGCCGTCATCGCGAAGAACTCGCCGGTCTTCTACGAGCTGGTGTTCGGCTGCGCCAAGGCGGGCGTGGTCCTGGTGCCGGTCAACTGGCGTCTTTCGCCGCGCGAGATCGCCGACATCCTCGACGACGCCTCGCCCCGGCTGGTGCTGGCGGACGCCGAGCAGGCTGCGGGCCTGCCCGAAGCCGCGCGCAGCACCTATGCCGTCATGCGGCTGGAGCCGGATTACGGTCCGTGGCGCGACGCCGCGGCAGAGGATGACCCGCGGATCGCGGCCGCGCAGGGCGGGACCCTGGCGCTCCTCTACACCTCGGGCACGACCGGACGGCCGAAGGGCGTGATGATCTCGCACCAGAACCTCGCCTACAGCGAGCGCATGGCGCGCGAGATCTGGGGCTTCACGGCGAGCAGCGTCAACCTGGTCGCGATGCCGCTCTTCCACATCGGCGGGCTGGGCTACGGGATGATGGCGCTGAGCCAGGGCGGACACACCGTCCTGCTGCAGCAGCCGGCGCCGGGACCGTCTCTCGAGGCGATCGCGCGCCACCGCGTCACCCACGCCTTCTTCGTGCCGACGGTCATCCAGTCCCTCGTCGACTTCGAGGGCGTCGATCGCATGAGCCTCGGCAGCCTCGAGCGGATCGTCTACGGCGCCTCGCCGATCAGCGAGAACCTGTTGCTGCGGGCACTCGCCGTCTTCGGCTGCGGATTCAGCCACGCCTACGGCATGACCGAGACCTCCGGCACCGTGGTGACGCTCAGGCCCGAGGAGCACGACCCGGGCGGGCCCAACGCCGGACGGCTGCGCTCCTGCGGCCGGCCGGTCCCATGGGCCGAGCTCGGGCTGTTCGATCCCGACACTTGCAAGCCGGTCGCCACCGGCCAGGTCGGCGAGATCTGGATAAGGTCAGGGATGAACACGCAGGGCTACTGGAATCGCCCCGATGAGACGGCGGCGGTGATCCGCCCGGACGGCTGGCTGCGCACCGGCGACGCGGCCACGCAGGACCACGAGGGCTACGTCTACATCTGCGACCGCATCAAGGACATGATCGTGTCCGGCGCGGAGAACGTCTATCCGGCCGAGGTCGAGAACGTCCTGAGCGCGCACCCCGACGTCGCCGAGGTGGCCGTCATCGGCGTGCCGGACGAGCGCTGGGGCGAGGCCGTCAAGGCCGTCGTCGTGCCATCGTCCGGGGCCAAGCCGGATCCGGCGGCGCTGATCTCGTTCGCGCGGGCCCGCCTGGCTCACTACAAGTGCCCCAAGGTCGTCGAGCTCGTCGCCGCGCTTCCCAAGAGCGCCTCGGGCAAGATCCTGAAGCGCGAGCTGCGCGCGGCTGCCGACGCTGCGCGAGGGACGAGCTCGTGAACGCGGACGGGCCAGCGGCGCTTCACCCGCTCGCCGCGCTGCTGCGCCGCTTCGCCCTGCAGTTCCTGGCCTGCCAGGACTGGTCGGTCCTGCAGGAGGTCATGGCCGACGACTACCGGCTCGAGGTCGGAGGGCACGTCATCGCCGGACGCGACGAGGCCTACCGGCCCGCGATGCGGGTCCAGTTCGGGCAGTTTCCCGGTCTCGGCGTCACCGTGCACGAGGTCCTGCTCGCGGACGACGCGATGGCAATGCGCTTCACGGAACATGGCGCCTCGCGGCGCGACGGCGGCCGGGCGGCGGCCTGGCAGGGTGTGTCGCTCTTCCAGGTGCGCAAGGGTCGCCTGCAGTCCGGCTGGGCCGAGGAGGATTACCTGGCGCGCAAGCGGCAGCTGCGGACCGGCGTCTGCGACCCGCTGGAGCGACCGCATCGCGCGCCATGGGATGCGCAGCCGGAGGCGGCCGATCCGGAGGCTGCGTCGGTGGCGCGCCGCTGGCTCCTGGAAGGTCGCGCCATCGAGGCCGCGGCGCGTCCGGAGGATCCCGATCCGCCGCCCGCGGCGCTTCTCGACGCGGCCAGCACCGCGATCGACGCTTTCGTGTGCGCCGGGCGGCGCGTCGCCTTCCACGTCACGCACCGCGGCACCTACGCCGGGGGCTTTGGCGACGCCGATTCTGCGCTGACCGGCTCGAAGGCCGAGCTTCGCGCCGCCGGCATCATCACCGTAGAGAACGGCTCCGTCGTCGGCGCCAGGGTGGTCACCGACCGCCTCGGTTTGCGCCGTTCGCTGCAGACGGCCTAGGGCGCCAATCAATGGCACTGTTGACACGCGCCGGCCGGCATGCATAATCTTGATCAACATTTTTGTTGATTCCTGTCGCTCGTCCGGAGTCGGCGGGAGCGCAAGGCGCGCCGGAGGCGCCCTGCGTGATCGAAGGGGGTGGCGCGGCCCCGCCGCGTCGG
The DNA here is from genome assembly GCA_964406445.1 of uncultured Steroidobacteraceae bacterium. Classification (GTDB taxonomy): domain Bacteria; phylum Pseudomonadota; class Gammaproteobacteria; order Steroidobacterales; family Steroidobacteraceae; genus SG8-30. The sequence continues at coordinate 34,217 of CAYORU010000017.1, read as the reverse complement.
AATTCAGATGTATTCACGCAGAGGTTGCATCGATGCGCATGCTTATCCGCCCTGTCGCCGAGCGCGGCGCCGGCCTGAGACTCGCTGTCGCCATGGCGCTTGCAGGCCCGTCGGCCGTGGTCTCGGCCCAATCGGTGCAGGGCCCGAACCTGCTCGACGAGGTTCTCGTCACGGCCCAGAAAAAGTCCTCTGCCGAGAACGCACAGGTCGTGCCGATCGCCGTCACCGGCTACTCCGGGGATGCGATCGACGAGATGTTCTCCTCGACGCTGGTCGACGTCGGCCTCACGGCCCCAAACGTCAACCTGTCTCCGCAGGGCACGGTGCCGGGTGTCGCCAACTTCATCATCCGCGGCATGGGTACGGCCGGGCAGAGCATCCCGTCCTCTGACCCCGCGGTCGGCGTAGTGATGGACGGCGTTCCGTTCGGCCTGATCTACGGCGTCGTCACCGAGCTGTTCGACATCGAATCCGTCGAGGTCCTGCGCGGCCCGCAGGGTACGCTCTTCGGGCGCAACGTCACCGGCGGCGCGGTGGTCATGCGGACCACCAGGCCCTCCGAGGAGTTCGGTGGAAGCGTCCGGCTCGGCGGCGGCAACCGCAACCTCCGCGAGCTGAGCGCCCGCATCACCGGGCCGTTCAGCGAGCAGTGGTCCGGCAAGCTGGCCGTGCTGTACCGTGATCGCGACGGCCTCTACCCGAACCGCTCGCTCGGCGGCTACCAGGGCGCGCTGGAGACGCTCATCGTGCGTCCGGCCCTCGCTTTCCGCGGCGACGCCTTCGATGCCACGCTGATCGGCGAATACGGCGATGCCTCGGGCGACGGCCCATCGGCCCGCAATTTCTACCTGTTCGGCGTCAGCATCGATCCCTACGCGGACCACAGCACGCGCCAGACGACCAAGGGCCGCAGCGACCTCGAGTGGTCGAGCGTCACGCTCGAGGCGAACTGGGACCTCTGGGGCGGGCAGCTGACCGGCATCCTAGGCTACCGCGAGATCGACCAGAGTTCCTTCGGCGACGTCGACGGCGCGCCGAACACGGTCCGCTTCGAGTTCGGCGACGGCTCGGGCCTCGAGCAGGACCAGCAGAGCGTCGAGCTTCGCTGGGCCGGCGACGTCGCCGAGAGCGTCACCCTGACCGCCGGTTTCAACCTGTTCCAGCAGGACTACACGTACCGTGAACGGCGCCTGCTGGTCGACGCCGTCGACCGCCGCGCAGTCTCCTCGATCGACCACTTCACCAGCGGCCTGTTCGCCCAGGCGGACTGGCGCTTCGCCGAGGACTGGACCCTGACGCTCGGCGGCCGCTACTCCACCGAGGAAAAGGAGGCCGCGATCGGCGTCATCGGCGATCCGACGGCGACCGGCGACTGCGCCAACCGGCCATTGAACCCGCTGGAAGGCCGCGCGGCCATGAACGACTGCCGCCCGGCCTTCCGCGACAAGAAGGACTGGAGCAACTTCAGCCCGCGCGTGGCGCTCGCCTGGCAGGCGACGGACAGCCTGATGACCTACGCCTCGTTCTCCCGCGGTTTCCGCAGCGGCGGCTACAACGTCCGCTTCTCGGACACGTCCATCGTGACCAATCCGAGCAACCCGCTGTCGACGCCGGGCCCCTACGACGAGGAGACCGTCGACGCCTACGAGCTCGGCATGAAGTCGGAGTGGTTCGACCGCCGCCTGCGGCTGAACGTGGCGCTGTTCCACAACAAGTACGACGACCTGCAGCGCTCCGCCAACAACCAGTCCGGCGTGCAGACGATCTTCAACGCGGCCAGTGCGACCATGGAGGGCTACGAGATCGACCTGCAGGCCCTGCTGACCGAACAGCTCAAGCTCGAGGTGAGCTACGGCTATGTCGACGCGGGCTACGACCAGGCACGGTACCTCGAGCTGGCACGGGGCAGGCCGGCCAGCACCTTCAAGCTTCAGATGGTTCCCGAGGACACCTTCTCGACGGCGCTGACCTACGAGCACCCTCTGGCGGCGCTCGGCAGCCTGTCGTGGCGCGCGGCTTACTCGTACCGCAGCGAGACCTTCGCGGACGACTTCAACTTCCTGCCGCTGAAGTCCTACGAACTCGTCGACGCCAGCGTCACCTTCCGCAACGCGAGCCGGAACCTTTCGGTCGCGGCCTACGGCCGCAACCTGACCGACGAGGTCTACTTCAACTTCGGCTTCGACAACACCTCGATCGGCTCGCGGACGATGTGGCTGACGCCGCCTCGCACCTACGGCATCGAGCTGACCTACGACTTCTGACCGCGAGGAACCGAAGATGAGCCAACAGCCCCAGGCCGACGCCGCCTACCTCGACCGACTGTTCTCGCTCGCCGGCAAGGTGGCGATCGTCACCGGCGCGACCAGCGGCATCGGCCAGATGATCGCCACCGCCTTCGTCAACGCAGGCGCACGCACCTACGTGAACTCGCGCAAGGCGCCGGCCTGCGAACAGCTCGCCAAGGCCCTGTCGGCCCACGGCGAGTGCCGGCCACTGCCCGGCGACGTCGGCTCGAAGGACGGCTGCGGCAAGATCGCGGCGGACTTCAGGGCGCAGGAGTCGAAGCTCCACGTCCTGGTCAACGCGGCTGGGGCGACCTGGGGAGCGCCGATCGCCGAGTATCCGGAGTCCGGTTGGGACAAGGTCTTCGGCATCAACGTCAAGGGGATCTTCCACCTGAGCGTGGCGCTGCTGCCGGAGCTGCGGGCCGCAGGCTCCGCCGAGGATCCCGCCCGCATCGTCAACATCGGCTCGGTCCACGGGGACGTCGCGCCACCCTGGGAGTCTTACGCCTACTCGGCGAGCAAGGCGGCGGTTCACCACCTCACCCGCCACCTCGCCAAGCGGCTCGGCCCCGACCACGTCATCGTCAACGCGATCGCGCCGGGACCCTTCCCGAGCAGGATGATGGCGGCGACCATCGCCGAGCAGGGCGACGCCCTCGTCAAGGAGACAGCCACTGGCCGGCTCGGCACGGACGACGACATGGCCGGGGTTGCGATCTACCTCGCTTCGCGGGCCTCCGCGAACGTCACTGGAGCGATCATTCCGGTCTGCGGCGGCTACGGCACGCTTCGCTGAGCGGCAAGCAGGGACGCGGCGTGCGCACGAACGGGCAGGCATCGGCACCCCAGGCGGACGCCGAACGGAGCCAGGGCTGGTACCTGGTCTTCGTCCTGACGGTCTGCTACACGCTGTCGTTCATCGACCGGCAGATCCTCAGCCTGCTGGTCGGGCCGATCAAGGCGGAGCTGGGCCTCAGCGACACGCAGATCGGTCTGCTCGGCGGCCTCGCGTTCTCGGTCTTCTACACCCTGATGGGGATGCCGCTCGGCAGGCTCATCGACCGCTCCAACCGGCGCAACATCATCGTCGCCGGAATCGCCTTCTGGAGCCTGGCGACCGCGGCCTGCGCCATGGCGCGCAACTTCACCGGCCTGTTCCTCGCCCGCATGGGCGTGGGCCTCGGTGAAGCGACGCTCAATCCGGCCGCCGTGTCGATGATCGCGGACTCTTTCCCGAGAGAGCGCCTGGCATCGGCCCTCAGCGCCTACTCGATGGGCATCTACCTCGGCGCGGGCAGCGCGCTGCTGGTCGGCGGGATCGTCATCCAGGCGGTCGCGCACACGCCGGTACTCGACGTCCCGCTGCTGGGACCGATGTCGTCGTGGCGCGTCACCTTCCTCGTCGTGGGCCTGCCGGGACTCCTCGTGGCGCTCTGGGTCTGGACGCTTCGGGAGCCTTCGCGCAAGAACGCGAAGCTGTCGGCGAGCGGCGGCCACGCGCAGCTGGGCATCGGCGCGACCGTCCGCGAACTCACTCAGCGAGCCGGCTCGGTCCTCGGCATATCTTTCGGCCAGATGGTCCAGGCGATCACGCTGTACGCGTTCATGCTGTGGGCGCCGGTGTTCTTCCAGCGCGTCCACGGCTGGACCGCCCAACAGACCGGCACGCGGCTCGGGCTCGTGGTGCTGTTCGGCGGCTGCATCGGCATGTACTTCGGCGGGCGTCTCGCCGACCGCTGGCTGGGGGCGGGGCGGCGTGACGCCGCGCTGCGGGTCGGCGCGATCAGCGCGTTCGGCGGCTTCCTGGCCTTCGGCGCAAGCGCGCTGGCGCACGCTTCACCGCTGCTGACCCTCGCGCTTTTCCTGCCCGGGGTTGCGATGCTCGCGATGCCGGCCGGCAGCCTCTACGCGGCGCTGCAGATGATCCTGCCCAATCAGGTACGCGGGCAGGCGGTGGCCTTCTACCTGTTCGTCGCCAACCTCGGCGGGCTGACGCTGGGCCCGCTCGTGCCGGCCTTGCTCAACGACTACGTGTTCGAGAGCGAGGCTGCAGTAGGCACCTCGCTCACGTTGACGCTGACCTGCGCCACGCTGATCGCATCGGCCGTCTTCGCCAGCGCGCTCGGTTCCTATCGCCGCGACTACGAGCGGATGCACCCGACGCGATAGGCGCTGGACAGGCCCGTGGCGAGCTCGCCGATGGCGACGTCGGCCACCGGCGTCAGCTGCGGCATCCCGACGAAGCCGTGGATCATGCCTGCGTGGCGCGTAGCCGTGACTGGCACGCCCGCCGCGTCGAGGCGCGCGGCCAGCGCCTCTCCCTCGTCGCGCAGCGGGTCGAACTCGGCGGTGAGGAGCGTCGTGGGCGGCAGGCCGGCGAGATCGGCGCGGAGCACGGAGGCGAGGGGATCCGTCCGTCCCGCGGCGTCGGCCAGGTACTGCTCCCAGAACCAGCGCACGGCGGCGTCGGTCAGCAGATAGCCGCGCGCGAAGTCCCTCATCGAGGGGCTGTCGCAGGCGGCGTCGGCCATCGGGTACAGGAGCGCCATGTGGCGGAGCGCCGGGCCGCGGCCGCGCGCGAGGAGGGCGGTCGCCACGGCCAGATTTGCGCCGGCGCTGTCGCCGCAGACGGCCAGCCGGCCGGCGTCGACGCCGAGCGCCGCGCCATTGCCGGCGATCCAGGCGAGGGCAGCGTGGCAGTCCTCTATCGCGCCGGGGTACCGTGTCTCCGGCGCCAGGCGGTAGTCCGTGGCGACGATCACACAGCCGGCCTCGATCGCCAGGCGGCGGCAGAGGTAGTCGTGGGTGTCGAGGTCGCCGAGGACGAAACCCCCGCCGTGGAAGAACGCGGCGGCCGGCAAGGGCGTTTCGGCCGAAGGGCGGTAGACACGCACGGCGAGCGGGCCGCCCGGACCGGCAATGATGACTTCGTCGACCGCGTGCACTGCCGGGGCCCGGGGGGAGGTCAGGAAGTCACGGTTCGCCTGGCGCAGCTCGGCGAGGGTGACGTGCGGCGGCGGCGGGCGCAGCTCGTTGCGGCGGTCGGCGAGCAGGGCAGTGAAGCAGGGATCGACGGCCATGGCCGATGGTACCGCCCGTCGGCGCCGGCGCGCCTAGCCCGTGCTGCGTCGGTCCTCGAGCTGGGCGGGACCACGCAGCACGAAGCCCTCGTAGCCTTTGGCGGCGCACTGCTCGAGGATGCGCCGGTAACCGCGCACGCCGCCCGAGTAGGGCATGAACACGCGTGGCTTGCCGGGGATCTCGCAGCCCATGTAGAACGAGTTCGCGGTGGGGTACAGGGTCTCCTGCGCGCGCTCGTTGACGTGCGCCACCCAGGCCTGCTCCGCCTCGGGCGTCACCTCGAACTCGGTCACGCCGTCGTCTTTCATGCGGCCGATCAGTCCGGCGAGCCAGTCGATCTGCTCCTCCGTGGACACCAGCACGTTGCTGAGCAGCGACGGGCTGCCGGGCCCGACGATGATGAACATGTTCGGAAAGCCGGCCGTAGCGACCCCGAGATGGGTGACCGGGCCGTGCTCCCACTTCTGCCGGAGCGTGACGCCCCCCCGGCCGACGATCTCGGGCTTGAGCAGCGAGCCGGTGAAGACGTCGAAGCCCGTCGCGAACACGACCATGTCGAATTCGTAGAGCCGGTCCGTCGTCCGGATGCCCTCCGGCGTGAACTCCTGGATCGGCGTCGCGCGCAGGTCGACCAGGCTGACGTTGTCGCGGTTGAACGTGCGGAAGTAGCCGCTGTCGACGGACGGCCGCCGCGAACCGAAGGCGTGATCCTTCGGCGTCAGCTTGTCGCGAAGCACCGGGTCGGCGACTTCCAGCGCGATCTTCTCGCGGATGAACTCCGCCGCGGTGTCGTTGGCTGGCTTCGACAGCAGGATGTCGTGATAGGCCAGGGCGAAGCCGAAGCCGAGCCGGTTCCAGGCCGCCTCGTACACCTGCCGGCGCTCCTCGGGGGTCGCTTCCAGCGCAGACTTCTTGTTGGGGATGAATCCGAGCCCGCTGGGTGAATTGCGGGCCTGGTCGCGGCGCTGCGCGTAGTTGGCCTTCACGCGCTGGTCTTCCTCGTCCGAGACGGGGGCGTTCGCTGCCGGGACGCTGTAGTTAGCCGTGCGCTGGAAGACCGTCAGGTGCTTCACCTGCGGGGCGACCACCGGCACCATCTGCATCCCGGACGAGCCGGTGCCGATGATCGCGACCCGCTTGTTCGCGAACTCGACGCGGTGCTTCGGCCACTCGCCGCTGTGGTAGATCTCGCCGCGGAAGCTGGCCTGGCCGGGGTAGTCCGGCCGCTTGGTGGTGGAGAGCTGGCCGACCGCGAGCACCAGCAGCCGCGCGCGCCACACGCGGCCATCCTGCGCGGTGGCGGTCCAGCGGCAGCCGGCTTCTTCGTACTCGGCGCGCACCACGCGAGTGTTCAACTCGATGTTGCGCCTCAGATCGAAGCGATCCGACACGTGGTTGATGTAGCGCAGGATCTCGGGCTGCTGCGCGTAGCGCTCGGACCAGCGCCACTCCTGCTCGAGCTCCGGCGAAAACCGGTAGGAGTAGTCGTAGCTCTCGACGTCGCAGCGCGCGCCGGGGTAGCCGTTGAAGTACCAGACGCCGCCGATGTCCGGGCCGGCCTCCAGCACGCGGACCTCGAGACCCATACCGCGCAGGGTATAGAGGGCCCGCAGGCCCGCGAATCCCGCCCCCACTACGACTACGTCGACTTCCTTCATCGTCTGCTCCCCCGGGTGACGGCCGCAGTGTACGGCGAGCCGCGGCCGGTCGTCAACAAGTACGTTGATCAATGCTACGAGGGGTGCTCCTGAAGGCCCGCTGGCCTGCGGCCAGGGGTCGAGGAATGCTGATCGTCAACAGCGCCGTGAAAAAGATCAACACCGTAGTTGACAAGATGCGTGGCCGCATGCGTCAATGGCCGCAGCCGGGAAACGCGGTCGGACGACACCGACCAGGACACGCCGGCACCGTCACGAACAGGGGGCACATCCGATGAGCAGATTCGTGTTCAAGACAGCCTGCGCGATGGCCGTCCACGCGGCGCTGGCCGCCGCCGCCGCCGCCGCGCCCGCGCCCGATCCGCAGGAGGGCGGCTCCTCGATGCGCGCAGCCGCGCTCGACGAGGTGGTGGTCACCGCGCAGCGGCGCGAGGCGACGCTCGAGTCCACGCCGGTCGCGGTGGCGGTGCTCGACCCGACGGTGCTGCAGGACAAGGCGATCGTCACGGAGCTCGATCTGCAGACCGCGGTCGCAGGCCTCACGGTGAAAGCCGGCCAGAGCGCCAACCAGCTCAACTACTCGATCCGCGGCCAGACCGTCGATTCCTTCAGCAGCTCGCGGCCGAGCGTGCTGCCCTACTTCAACGAGATCCAGGTCGGCGGCTCGGCATCGACGGCCTTCTACGACCTCGAGTCCATCCAGGTCCTGAAGGGACCACAGGGCACCCTCTTCGGCCGGAATTCCACCGGCGGCGCCGTGCTGCTGACGACGGCCCGCCCCAGGGACGAGGCGGGCGGCTACTTCAGCGTCTGGGCGGGCGACTACGACGAGTTCAAGGCAGAGGGCGCGGTGAACTTTGCGGTGGTCGAAGACAAGGCGCTGGTGCGCCTCGCGGGCTTCTTCCAGAGCCACGACGGTTACCAGTACAACCTCTTCAGCCAGTCGCGCCTCGGAAACACCCAGCGCGCGAACGCCCGTTTCAGCTTGACGCTGCGTCCCACGGACACCTTCTCGAACGACCTGGTCATCGACTACGGCGAGTCGAAAGGCAACAACCTGAGCAGCGTCGCCTACACGACCTTCGAGATCGGCGAGGGCAACCCCTTCGTCCCGGCCAACTTCCTCTACTCGCCGCTCGTCGACACCGCCTTCGGGCCCGGCGCCTGGGACGCCTTCCTCGCCGCGCATCCCGGCGCGGATCCCGAGGGCTGGGTCGCCTCGATCAAGAAGCAGCAGGCCCGCGGCCCGCACACCGTGGACGTCGACGGACCGAACTTCCACCTGGCCAGGAACCTGCTGGTTTCGAACGTCACCACGGTCGAGCTCTCGGAAGGCCTCAAGCTGCGCGGCATCCTCGGCTACACGCGGATCCGGTCGAGCAATGCCAGCGAGTTCGACGGGACGCCTTTCCCGGCGGACGACAACGGCGAAGAGGGGCGGGGCGGAACGCTCGAGCAGTTCTCGGCCGAGCTGCAGCTGGCGGGCGAGACCGCCGGCGGCCTGTCCTACGTGACGGGCCTCTATTACTCCGACGAGGACGACGACACGCGCTCGTTGAGCGTGCTGTTCGACCTGCTGCCCGCAGCCCCGCCGGTGCTGCAGATCAACGACGGCGTGGTCTCCAACGAGACCGCGGCGATCTACGCCCAGGGCACGCTGGACATCAGCGGCTGGACGGGCGTCGACGGGCTGTCCTTCACGCTGGGCGGGCGCTACTCCGAGGAGGACGTCCAGTTCCTGCGCAACCCGGACGACACCTTCATCGCCAATCCGCCGCCGCCGGGCGCGGTGTTCGTCAACCCGCTCGAGGACACGTTCAAGCAGTTCAGCTGGACGGTGGGCCTGGACTACCAGGCGACCGACGAGTGGCTGCTGTACCTGGTGTCGCGCCGCAGTTTCCGCAGCGGCGGCTTCAACTACTTCGCGCCCCCGCTGGAGGGGTTCGGCAACGACGGCGGCGCGGAATACGAGGAGGAGCGCGCGACCGACATCGAGGCCGGCGCCAAGTTCGCCGGCTCACTCGGCGGAATGCCGGTGCGGCTGAACCTCGCCGCCTACAAGATGTGGATCGACGACATCCAGCGCTCGAACTACGTGGCGATCTTCGGCGCACTCGCCGGCATTACCGTCAATGTGCCCGAAGCCCAGATCTACGGTTTCGAGTTCGACGGCGAGGTCAAGCCGACGAACTGGCTCAGCGTCGGCGGCAGCCTGACCTACACCAACGCGGAGTTCACCGACAACGTCGTCTCGGTGCTCGGCAATCCCGCGGTCGCCTTCGGGCCCTATCCGGACACGCCCGAGTGGTCGGCGGCGGCGTATGCCGACGTCAGGCTGCCCCTCAACGATCGCTTCGACCTGGCGGTGCGGGCCGACGTCTACCACCAGACCTCGAACTTCTTCAGCTCCACCGGCAACACTCTGAATCCTGGCACCGAGATTCCCGAGTACACCGTCGCCAACCTTCGGGTGGCCCTCGAGAATCCGGACTCGGGCTGGTCGTTCGCGGCGCACGTCAAGAACGCCTTCGACGAGACGTACTACGTGGGAGGCATCGGCTTCGCAAGCCTGTTCGCGGTCAACACGGTCATCCCGGGGGCGCCGCGCACGTGGATGATCGAGGCACGGCGGAGCTTCTGAGGCGCGGGCCCCGCGCCGGGCCGTCGCCGCCGATGGCGGCACGGCCGGCCGGGCCGGCGCCGCGGAGGCCGGCGATCCCGGACCAAAGTCCATGAATCCACCGAACTTCAGGCTTGATGGCGGCGTCGTCCTGGTCACCGGGGCGGCGAGCGGGATCGGGGCTGGCGTCGCGAGGGGCCTCGCCCGCTGCGGCGCCGCGCTTGGCTGCGCGGACCGGTCCGCGGACGGAATCGCGGCCGTCGTCGCGGATATCGAGCGTGCGGGCGGCCGCGCGCTCGGACTGCCCCTGGACGTGCGCGAGGAGTCGTCGCTGGCAGCGTCGATCGACGCGCTGGAGGCCGCCTTCGGTCCGCTCACCGGCGCGCTCAACTGCGCGGGCGTGCACGACAACGCGCCCGCCGTGGAGATGGGACTGCCGCAGTGGCAGCGCCTGATCGACATCAATCTGACCGGCGTCTTCCTGTCCGCCCGCGCCGAGGCGCGGGCGATGATCAAGAACGGCGGCGGCAGCATCGTGAACGTGGGATCGATCTCCGCCCACATCGCCAACCGCGGGCTTGCGCAGGCCCACTACAACGCCGCGAAGGCGGGGGTCGCCCACCTGTCTCGCTCGCTTGCGCTCGAGTGGGCGAGCCAGGGCGTGCGCGTCAACGTGATCAGCCCGGGCTACACGGCAACCCCGATGGCGCTCTCGCCAGGGGTCTGGGAGCACGTCCGCAAGTACATCGACGACATCCCGATGGCGCGCATGTGCGAGGTGGATGAGTTGGTGGGGCCGGCGGTGTTCCTGCTCTCTGAAGCGAGCTCCTACTGCACGGGGCTCGACCTCGTCGTTGACGGGGGTGCGACGTGCTGGTGAACAGCGGACTGCGCTTCCCGCAGCAGGACGGCAAGACCTGCGTTTCGGCAATCCAGAAGCGGCTCTCCCGCAGGAGGATCGAGTCATGATCGGCAAGCGTTTCGTAACGGCGGCCCTCTTGGCGGCGCTCGCGGCGTGTTCGGCGCCGAAGAGCGATGTGATCGCCGGCAAGGTCGTCAACCGCAACGGCAGCCCCGAGGCGGGCGTGTGGGTCGTCGCGGAGACCGCGGACCTGCCGACGGAGTACCGCAAGATCGTGGTGACGGACGACGAAGGCCGGTTCGTCCTGCCGCAGCTGCCCAAGGCCGGCTATGAGGTGTGGGTGCGCGGCTACGGCCTCGTCGACTCCGCGAGGACCAAGGCGAAGCCGGGCAGCAAGCTGACCATCGAGGTCGACTCGGCCGAGACGCCGGCCCAGGCGGCGCTCGTCTACCCCGCGACGTACTGGATGTCGCTGATCGAGCCCCCCGCCGCCGAGGCCGTCGCGGCCGGAGAGCCACGCTATCCGTCGCAGGCCTACTGGATGCAGCAGCTCAAGCTGAATTGCGTCTACTGTCACCAGCTGGGCAGCGCGCCGACGCGCCTGCCGCTGATCGATATCATCGATCACGGCCTCAAGAAGGCCGGCACCATGAACGATGTCGCCAAGCAGCTCGACCGCGACGTGCTGCTTGGCGTGCTGGACGTGTGGGCGAAGAAGCTGGCGGCCGGCGCCACGCCCGCGACGGCTCCGCCTCGGCCCACGGGGATCGAGCGCAACTTCGTCATCACCCAGTGGGGCTGGGGCGAGAAATACAGCTACGCCCACGACGAGATCGCGACCGACAAGCGCAATCCGCGCCTCTATCCCAACGGGCCGATCTACGGCGTCGACATCGGCAACGACCACCTGCTGAAGCTCGACCCCGTCACCCACACGGCGAGCCTCATTGACCTGCCGCGCTTTCCCAACGCCAAGGCCTGGTGCTACCAGGATTACAAGCCGCTCGGCGGCGACACCGTCGTGCCGATGGCCGCGAGGCTCCTCGGTTGCCCGGAGCCCGGCGTCGAGACGCCGCACAAGGATGCCTACGACAATCCGGTCAACCCGCACAACCCGATGTTCGACGAGTCCGGCCGGGTCTGGATGACCATGCAGGTGCGACGCCAGTGGGGCGAGGACCTGCCGGAGTTCTGCAAGCGGGACCCGGTGATCGCGGAGAACTTCCACCATCGGCAGCTCGGCTACTACGACACCGCCACCGGCAAGACGGTGCAGGTGGACACCTGCTTCGGCACCCACCACCTCCAGTTCGACAGGAGCGGCGTGCTGTGGACCAGCGGCGACAGCCACGTCGTTGGCTGGCTGGACACCAAGGACTACGACCCGGAGGATCCCGCCAGCCTCGAGAAGGCGATGGGCTGGTCCGAGGCGAAGGTCGACAGCGACGGCGACGGCAAGGGCGACACGACCATCGTCGGCTTCCGCTACGGGATCATCCCGAACGACACCGACGGATCCGTCTGGATCGGGATGACGACCGGCGGGCTCTACCCGGCCGACGGTCCCGGCTACATCACCCGCTACGACCCCGCGACCGACACCCATGAGGCCTACAAGCCGCCGCACCCAGGGCACGGCCCGCGCGGCGTCGAAGTCGACAGCACGGGCCTGGTCTGGACCGCGCTCGCCGGCAGCGGCCAGCTCGCGCGCTTCGACCGCAGCAAGTGCAAGCAGACCTGGGGCCTCGGCGACCAGTGCCCCGAAGGCTGGACGCTATGGAATGTGCCGGGCCCGAAGTTCACCGGCCCGGCCGAGGCGCAGATGGCCGGCTCGATCGACATGTTCTACTACATCTGGGTCGACCAGTTCGACACCCTCGGGATGGGCAAGGACACGGTGATCATCAACGGCACCAACTCCGATTCGCTCATCGCCTTCCGCCCGGACACCGAGACGTTCACGACGATCCGCGTGCCGTATCCGCTCGTGACCTACACAAGAGGGCTGGACGGGCGCATCGACGACGAGAAGGCCGGCTGGAAGGGCCGCGGCCTCTGGTACACGAATGGGCTCGACCCGGTCTTCATGTCGGAAACACAGCGGGGCTACGTCGGCCACGTCCAGCTGCGGCCGGACCCGCTCGCCGACTGAGCGAGAAAGCGCTTGCGGATAGTCAACACATGTGTTGAAGTCATCCCGGTCGCGGATCGGTTCCGCGGAACGATCTGCTGAACATCCAAAGGACGAGGTCACGCATGAAGCTCGAGACGCTGATTTACGAAAAGGAGGGGCGGATCGCCACGGTCACGCTCAACCGCCCGGAGAAGGGCAATGCGCTCTCGCGGAAACTACGGGACGAGCTGGACCTCGTGATGGACGACCTCGACGAGGATGACGAGACACGCGTCCTGATCGTCAAGGCCGCCGGCAACCACTTCAGCACCGGCTACGACCTGAACGAGTTCTCCTACCTCTGGGACGCGGACAGCGCGATCAACGACGTGCAGCGCCGGCCGCACCGCCGGGCGCCGATCTGGTCGCGCCGCGAGTTCCACCTCTCGCGCGAGCGCTGGATGCGGTTGTTCCGGCTGCGCCAGGCGACCATCGGAGTGGTCCACGGCCATTGCGTCGCCGGCGGGCTCGACCTGATGGGCGTGCTCGACGTCGTCTTCTGCGCCGAGGACGCGCGCCTGGGCCAGCCGGAGGCGCGGGCCATGGGCGAGCTGCACGTGTTCGCCTTCTGGCCGCTGCACCTCGGCATGCGCAAGACCAAGGAGTGGTTGTTCACCGGCGACAACATGACCGGCAAGGAGGCCGAGGAGCTGGGCCTCGTCAACAAGGCCGTGCCGCGGGACGAGGTCGAGGCGGTCGCGCGCGCCTACGCGGAGCGGGTCGCCCACGTTCCGCTCGATGCGATCTACTCCCACAAGGAGTGCACCAACCGCTGGTTCGAGGCCACCGGCATGGCGGCCGCGATGGCCGCGGCCAATGACCTCGACGCGATGGGCATCGCGGGTCCGGGCATGGACGAGTTCACGAAGATCTGGCGCGAAGGCGGCGTGCGCCCGGCCGTGCGCATGCGCGACAAGCCCTTCAACGAGCATCGCACCTACTGGGACGCCTACCTCGCCTCGAAGGCCAAGCGCGAGGGCAAGGCCAGGAGCTGAGAGGCGGAGACGGGCGACGCGCGGCAGGGCCGCGGCGCCGCCCCTTTCGGAAGGAGGCGCCGCGGTGCCCGGCACTGTCTCGGAACGTCAGGCACGGCTCCAGCTGCGCTTTCCGCGCTGGGAGCCGCGCACGCTCGACGGCATGCTGGACGCGGCCTGCCGGGAGTTCCCAGACCGCTCATTCGTGGTGACGGACGAGCGCAGCTGGACCTACCGCGAGATGCGCGAGTGGGCGATCAGAGTGGCGCGCGGACTCGCGGCCGAGGGCGTCCGCCCGGGCGACCATGTCGCGGTGGTGATGGCGAACTACCCGGAGTTCGTCGCGGTCAGGTTCGGCATCGCGATGGCCGGCGCAGTGGCGGTCCCGGTCAACTTCCTCAACCGCCGCGACGAGCTCGGCTACGTGCTGCGGCAGTCGGACTCGGTCCTCCTGGTCACGATGGACCGGTTTCGCGACCTCGACTACCTGCGGGCGCTGGACGAACTGGCGCCTGGCTGGGAGCGCGAGGGCGGACGCGAGGCCTTTCCGAAGCTCCGCCGCGTCGTGGTCTTTCCCGCCTCGGGCCAGCCGGTCCGCGCCGGCGCGCTGTCTTTCGAGCGGCTTTGTGCCGCTTCGGCGCCGTGGCAGTCGCCACAGCCGCGCGATGCGCACTCCGTCTCCGACATCATCTACACGTCGGGGACGACCGGCTCGCCGAAAGGCGTGCTGCTCACGCACGACATGCTGCTGCGGACCGCCTATGGCAGCGCCTATGCGCGCGCCTTCGAGGACGGGCGGCGGATCCTGTTCTCGCTGCCGATGTACCACGTCTACGGCTACGTCGAGGGGCTGCTGTCCGTGCTCTTCGTCGGCGGGTCGATCATTCCGCAGCTCAAGTTCGATGCCGTCGCGACCCTGCGCGGCATCGAGCGCCACCGGGCGACCGATGTGCTGCTGATCCCGACCATGACGCTCGCGATCCTGGACGAGCTGCGCAGGGGCAGCTACGACCTGTCCTCCCTGCACGCGGTGATCTCCTCCGGCGGCCGCTCTCCGCCCTATATCTGGGAGCAGATCTTCGAGCTGATGCGCCCGCGCGAGGTGACGACCGGCTACGGCATGACCGAAGTCACCGCGTCGAGCACCGTTACCCGGCCCGATGACCCGCTCGAGCGGCTGGCCGGGACGAATGGCCGCCTGCGCGACGTCGGCGCGGCCGGCGCCGGCGCGCCCGACGGCAGGCTGGTGTCGTACCGGGTCGTGGACCCGGAGACCGGGCAGGACCTGCCGGCGGGCGAGGTCGGCGAGCTGCTCGCCCGCGGACCGGGCGTGACCCGCGGCTACTACAACAAGCCGGACGCGACCGCCGAGGCCTTCACCGAGGACGGCTGGCTGCGGACCGGGGACCTGGGGCGCGTCGATGCCGAGGGCTACCTGACCCTGGCGGGCCGGCGCAAGGAGTCCTACCGCTGCGGCGGCGAGCAGGTGATGCCGACGGAAGTCGAGGACCTGCTCTGCACCCACCCGGCGGTCGTCCAGGCGCACGTCGTGCCGGTGCCGGACACGCGGATGGGCGAGGCCGGCGCGGCCTTCGTCGTCCTGCGCGACGCGCCCGCGGCGGCGCCGGCGGAGCTCCTGCAGTTCTGCGCCGAACGCCTCGCGCGCTTCAAGGTGCCGAAGTACGTGCTGCCGATTCGCGCCGGGGACATCCCGGTGACGCCCTCCGGACGGGCGCGAAAGTTCCTGCTGGTGAAGAAGGCCATCGAGGAGCTCGGCATCCAGTGAGCGACATCGTCACAGGTCCTGCCCGGCGCGTGGCGATCGTCACGGGCGGCGCGCGCGGAATCGGCGCGGCGATCGCCCTGCGGCTCGCGGCCGAGGGTCTCGACGTCGCCGTGGTGGATCTCGACACGGACGCTTGTGCCGCGACGGTCGATGCGATCCGCGGGCAAGGGCGCCGCGCGTTCGCGGTCGGCGCGGACATCGCCGCCGAGGCTTCGGTGGCGGCCGCCGTGGCGCAGGTCGCCGGCGAGCTCGGGCCGCCCGTCGTGCTCGTCAACAACGCCGGCGTGCTGCGGGACCGGACGCTCGGCAAGACGAGCCTGGCGGACTGGGAGCTGACGGTGGGCGTCAACCTCCGGGGCACGTTCCTCATGTGCCGCGAAGTGGCTGCTCACATGCGCGCGGCCGGCTGGGGGCGCATCGTCAACCTGTCGAGCACCGGCGCCCTCGGCGGGCCGGGCCTCGCCAGCTACTCGGCGGCCAAGGCGGGCGTGCAGGGCCTGACGCGCACGCTCGCCATCGAGCTCGGCCGCTACGGCATCACGGTCAACGCCGTCGCGCCGGGTTTCGTCGCGACCGCGATGACCGCCGCGGTGGCCGAGCGCGGCGGCGTCCCCTTCGAGGAGATGCAGCAGCAGGTGGTGAAAGACATCCCTGTCGGCCGGGTCGGCCGGCCCGAGGACATCGCCCAGGCCGTGGCGTTCTTCGTCGACGAGCGCTCGGGCTACGTGTCAGGGCAGGTCCTGTACGTGGCGGGCGGACCGAAGAGTTGAACCCGCTGCCGCGGTTCCGGCAGAAGATTTCAGACAGGAGAACGAGCCTTGCGTGAAGCCGTCATCGTCGCCTCCGCCCGCACGCCGATCGGCAAGGCCTACCGCGGCGCCTACAACGCCACCCCGGCGCAGACGCTCGGCGGCCACGTCATCGCCGAGGTGCTGCGGCGCGCGGGGGTCGAACCGGCCGAGGTGGAGGACGTGATCATGGGGGCGTCGCTGCAGCGCGGCTCGACCGCCTACAACACGGCCCGCCAGTGCCTGCTTCGCGCAGGGTTGCCGACGTCCGTTCCCGGGACCACCGTCGACCGCCAGTGCGCCTCGGGCCTGATGGCGATCGCCGGCGCGGCGAAGCAGGTCATCGTCGACGGGATGGACGTCGTCGTCGGGGGCGGACTCGAATCCATCTCGCTGGTGCAAGTGCCCGGAGAGCCGCTGTTCGGCTTGCAGGACCCGTGGCTCGACCAGCACCGGCCCGACCTGTACATGCCGATGCTCGAGACCGCCGAGATCGTCTCCGCGCGCTACGGCATCGACCGCGAGGCGCAGGACGAGTACGCGCTGCAGTCGCAGCAGCGCACCGCGCGGGCCCAGGCGGAGGGCCGCTTCGAGGCGGAGCTGGCGCCACTCGAAACGACCATGAAGGTCGTCGACAAGGCGACGGGCAGCGTATCGAGCGTCCCGGTCCGTCTGGAGAAGGACGAGGGCAACCGGCCCACGACGACCCTCGAAGACCTGCGAAAGCTGTCTCCGGTTTTCAAGGGCGGCATGTCGCTGAAGGAGCCCGGGCGCTTCATCACGGCGGGCAACGCCTCGCAGCTCTCGGACGGCGCGTCGGCCGTGGTCGTGATGGAAGCGCGGGAGGCCGGGCGCCGGGGACTCGCGCCGCTCGGCGCCTACCGCGGCATGGCGGTGGCGGGCTGCGACCCGGATGAAATGGGCATCGGGCCGGTTTTCGCGGTGCCCCGGCTGCTGGCGCAGCACGGCTTGAAAGTGGATGACATCGACCTCTGGGAACTCAACGAGGCCTTCGCCTGCCAGGTGATCCACTGCCGCGACCGGCTGGGCATTCCCGACGAGCGGCTCAACGTCTCGGGTGGCGCGATCGCGATCGGGCATCCCTACGGCATGTCCGGCGCGCGCATGACCGGGCACCTGCTGCTCGAGGGGCGCAGGCGCAAGGCGCGCTGGGGCGTGGTCACGATGTGCGTCGGCGGCGGGATGGGCGCCGCGGGGCTGTTCGAGATCTTTTCGTAGAGTCGCCGCGCCGGGGCCGGTAAAGTCCGGAATGGCCCGGCGGCTGCGCCGGGGCGGAGGAAGAAGTCAGGAGCTGGTCGCGACGGGCCGGCGGGGAAGGCATTCATGCGGGCGGCGAGTGGTTCTGGCAGGAAGCGGCTGGCGGCGAAGGAAGACGCCAACGGCTCGGGCATCGGCAAGCGGCGGACGGCGGCGAAGGAGGAGTCCACGGCCTCCTACCAGAAGCGCCGCAAGGAGATCGCCGAGGCGGCGGTGAGGGTCTTCAACCGGCTGGGCTTCACGGGCGCCAGCATCAGCGCGGTCGCCGCCGAGCTCGACATCGACCGCGCCTCGCTCTACTACTACATCTCGTCGAAGGAGGAACTGTTCGACGAGATCCTGCGCGAGGTCATCGAGCGCAACGCCGCGATCGCGAGCAGGATCCAGGCCAGCAAGCTGAGTCCGCGGCGCAAGCTGCGCGAGATGATCATCGCGCTGATGTCGTCCTACGGCGAGAGCTACCCGCTCATCTACATCTACATCCGCGAGAACCTGAGCCACGTCAGCGACAAGCGCTCGGCGTGGTCCAAGCACATGCGCAAGCTGAACCGCGAGATCGAGAACGCGATCATGGCGATCGTCGAGGAAGGCTACGCCGACAAGAGCTTCCGCAACGTCGGCTCGTCGCGTGTCGTCGCCTACGGGGTGCTGGGTATCATCGGCTGGACCCACCGCTGGTATCGCCCGGATTCCTCGGAAGTCAGCGCGGAGGAAATCGGCAAGACCTACGCCGAGATGATCCTCTCCGGGCTCGAAACGCACTACTGAGTTGCAACCGGCAGGCGGGTGGGCCAGCCCGCCCGCTCGGCGATGGCTTCCTCGTCCCACGGCACGCCGCCACCGGTCAGCGCCACGTACAGCGGGTCCCAGGGAAAGACAACAATGCCGCCCTCGGTGAGCTTCGGCAGCACCGTGCGCACCGTGCGCGACCGGGCCCATCCGAGCAAGCCGTCGAGCGCGCCGTGGGACGCGACGGCCTCCGCGATCTCGCGGAGCACGATGGCGGTCGGCGGCGTGATGGGAAAATCGGCGGAACGCTCCCCCGTGGCGTGCCGGCCGAGCGGCACCCAGCGCGCCTCGCTGGCCTCGGCGGCGGAGATGACGACGTCCTGGCCCGGCGGCGCCATCGCCACGAAGAAGTGAGTATCGAAGCGGCGCCGCAGCGCCGTCGGCGTGATCCAGCGCGCCCAGTGGACCAGCGAGGCGGAATCGATCCCGAGTCCGGCTTCCTCGAGGAGCTCGCGGCAGGCCGCCGCAGCCGCGGCCTGTACGGCTCCGCCGCCGTCGCAGGCGTCGACCGCGCCGCCGGGGAACACCCAGAATCCGCCGAGGACGCGCATCGATTCCGGGCGCCGCAGCAGCAGGCACTCGGGTTCGGCGGCCTCGCGCAGCAGCACGACGGTCCCGGCGGGCGACGCGGGCGGCCCGTCCGCCCCGGTGCCGTCAACGCTACTGTTCATTGACACGCCCTGTCGCGCACCGCTACAGTGCGGCTCTAGTCAACAGTATCGTAGAATCCCTCGCGACGCGACTTTCCCGCGCGCAGGGCCACCGGCGGGAGGGGCAGCATGGATCGTCACACGGGGCTTGCCGCCTGGCGCCGCGTCGGCGGCCTCGCGTGGGCGCTCGCGGGACTGATTCTCGCGACCGCGTCGGGATCGGCTGCGGCCGTCGAGGTCGCCGGGCGGGTGGTGGACGCAGACGGCAGGGGACTGCCGCACGTGCGGATCCGGCTGACGGACCAGGACGCCGTGCCCTACTCGACCACGGTGTTCACCGGCGCGGACGGCCGGTTCCGCGCCAGCTACCCGCGCGCCAGCGCCCGCAGACTCGGGATCGACGCCTTTCGCATCGGCTGGGTCGAGCGCCAGCGCGCGGCCAAGCGAACCGCGGCGGGCCTCGACCTGCAGCTCGCCATGCGACGGATCGCCAACGTCGCGGAGCAGGTGCCGGCGTCGGCATGGCTCAAGGGCGATCCGGCCTCCCTCGCGTACCGGATGACGACGCTGCACTGCTCCAACTGCCACCAGCTCGGCGCCGACCGGGTCCGGCGGTTCTCGGCGGCCATGGCGGACCAGCCCGTCGGCGACCGCTCCGAGGCCTGGGTCAAGCGCGCCGCGGACGATCTCGCCGCGACCTCGCCCGGCAAGACCTGGAAGCGCGCTGCCGACGCGCCCCCCGCGCACGGCCGCGTGGCCGGCTGGGAGGCCATCGTCCAGTACATGCGGCTCGTGACCATGCAGCTCGGCGAGCATCGCGAGCTGCGCTGGGGCCTCACTGAGGGCAGCCCGTTCTACGAAGCCCTCCTGCAGCCGGAGACCAGCCTGTTCTCGCCCCGTGACATGGCGATCATCGTGCCCAATCTGGCGCGCAACTTCCCGGTCGTCTTCGACACCTACACGGACTACGACGATCTGGAGCGGCTCGGGGAATACGGCGCGGACGACAGGACCGTCATCGAGGAGTTCGTCCTGCCGACCTTTGGCTGGACCCGGGAGGTCGCGGTCACGCCCGGCTCGGGGAAGGTGTGGTTCGTCGAGACCGACAAGGATCGGCTCGGCGCGCTCGACCCGGCCGACGGCTCGGTGCGCTGGCACCCCATTCCCGGCACGGGCCGGCAGGGGCCGCACACCATGAACTCGGACGCCGCCGGCGGCGTCTGGGTGGCACTCGAGGACAGCTTCCACATCGGCCGGTTTGATCCAGGCACGGAGACCTGGCGCCTCTACCCGCCACCCCCGGGGACGGTCTTCGGAGTGACCCACGACTTCGCGTTCAACTCGGACCGGCACGTCGAGCCCGACGCGCAGGGCCGCATCTGGATCACCGACCTCGGCATGAACGAGCTCTGGGGCCTGCACGTCGAGCGCGGCGACATCGAGAAGCACCGGATGCCGCTGGTGCCCGGCGAGTCGCATTTCCACTCGCTGCTCTACGGCGCGGCCATCGACGCGCGCAACAACCGCGTCTGGTGGGCGCAGCTCTACGGCTACGCCGGCTCCTTCGACACCGAGCGCAAGATCGCCGAGCGCGTGCTGCCGTTCGAGCGCGGCGACGGGCCGCGGCGGCTCGCCATCCAGGACGACGGGACGCTGTGGGTGCCGCTGTTCGGCTCGAGCCAGATCGTCCGGATCGACGGAGAGACGGGCCTCGAAACCGGGCGGTTCCAGATCCCGGACCCCGGCGCGGCGCCCTACGGCATCACCTTCGACAAGAAGCGCAACGCGCTGTGGGCCGCCACTTCCAACTCCGACCGAATCTACCGCTTCGACATCGCCACGGAGCGCTGGCGGCACTACCCGCTGCCACGCAAGGAAACCTACATCCGCATGGTCGAAGTCGACCCCCAGACCGGCGACGTCTGGACGACCTACGCCAGCCTGCCGGTCGGCAGGCGCGATCCACGAGTCTTCGGCACCGAGAGCGCCAACAACATGATCGTCCGGCTGCGCCCGGGCGACTGACCGCGAGGAAGGCCCCATGACCGGAAGACTGGCAGGCAAGGTCGCCGTGGTGACCGGGGCGGGCGGCGGCATGGGCGCAGCCATCGTCGAGCGGTTCGTGGCCGAGGGCGCGAGCGTGGTCGCGGCGGACGTCTCCGGCCGACAGGTGGAGCTCGCCGGCCGGCTCGGCGCGCGCTGCGTCGCCGTCGAGGCGGACGTGTCCCGCGCGGGAGACGTGCAGTCGATGCTCGAGACCGCGAGGTCGCGCTTCGGCGCGCTGCACGTGCTGTGCAACAACGCTGGCATCCAGGGTCCGCTGCAGCAGACGGCGGACTACGACGAGGGAGCCTACGAGCGGGTCATGGCCGTGAACGCGCGCGGCGTGTTCCTCGGCATGAAATACGCCATCCCCATGATGCTCGAGGCCGGCGGCGGATCGATCGTCAACACTGCATCGATGGCGAGCCAGGTCGCCTTCCCGCAGCTCGTCGCCTATTGCGCCTCCAAGGGCGCGGTGCTGATGATGACCAAGACCGCGGCCGTCGAGTACGCGGATCGCGGGATCCGCGTGAACTGCTTCTGCCCGGGCTCGATCCGCACCGGCATGCTCGACGGCATGCCGAAGGAGTACGTGGACCTCGTGATCCAGGCCAATCCCGTCAAGCGGGTCGGCCAGCCGCAGGAGATCGCGGACCTCGCGCTGTTCCTGGCGAGCGACGAGTCGTCGTTCATCACTGGCACGGCGATCACGATCGACGGCGGCTATACGGCCCTCTGAGGCGCCGGCCCGGCGGCGCGAGTCGAGCGCGGCTGCCGGCTCCGCCCGCCGACGCGGGACCGTCCGGCCACCCGCGTTGAAACCTTCACGACGCCTGCCGTATTGTTGCACCGCCCGAACCGAGGAAGCCGAGGGACATGGCTGCAGGCCGGACCGACCCCGTGCCGACGGTCGACCGCGAGTGGCTCGATTCGCTCGAGGTACGCACCGTCGGAGCCGCCACGTTGCGCCAGCAGGTGCTGCGCACGGACGCCTCCGGCATGCCGCTCGAGTGGATCGACTACCGCGAGGCGGTCCGTCTGCACTGCCTCGACCAGGTGTCCTACGCCTTCGGCAGCCCGCTCTACACCCTGCGCGGCGGCATGAACGCGCGCACCGGCCTGCGCACGGAGATCGAGATCCTCTCGATGCTCGCCACGCACGGCCAGTCCGGCAACCCGGGCAGCCTGCGCCACGACTACGTGCCGCCGCTCAACAACGAGACGCTGTTCAAGCGCGACGCGTGGTTGTGCATGTACTGCGGCGGGCGCTTCCCGCCTTCGCAGCTGTCGCGCGACCACGTCCGGCCGTTCTACCAGGGCGGGCGGGACGTCTGGAACAACGTGGTGGCGGCCTGCCGCCGCTGCAACAACCACAAGGCCTCGCGCACGCCGGAGCAGGCGAAGATGCAGCTGCTGGCCGTGCCGTTCACGCCGACCTACGCGGAGTACATCTTCCTGAAGGGCCGGCGGGTGCTCGCGGACCAGATGGAATACCTGCTCGCGCACTTCCCGAGGACCAGCCCGCTGCACGACCGCATCCAGCGCTGGATGCAGTGAGCCGCGCAGCCCGATGCTGCACCTCGTCGACGCGAGCTACTTCATCTTCCGGGCCTACTACTCCGTCGCGCCGGGCATGGCGGGGCGCGACGGGCGCGCGGTCAATGCGCTGTACGGCTTCGCGCGCTTCATGGGCGACCTGCTGGAGCGGGCGCGCCCCGGCCGGGTGGCGGTCGCCTTCGACGAGAGTCTCGACAGCTCGTTCCGCAACGACATCTACCCGGCCTACAAGGCGAACCGCGAGCCGGCGCCGCCCGACCTCGCCCACCAGTTCGAGCTCTGCCGCGAGCTGTGCCGGCTGCTCGGCGTCACCGAGTACGCGAGCGGGGCCTACGAGGCCGACGACATCATCGGCGCAATCGCGACGCGCATGCGGGCCCGCGGCGAGCGCTGCGTGCTCATCACGCGCGACAAGGACCTCGCGCAGCTGGTCCGCGAGGGCGACGAGTTCTGGGATTTCGCCGGCGACCGCCGCTTCGGCTATGCCGACATTGCGGGCCAGTTCGGCGTCCGTCCTGAGCGCATGGCCGACTACCTCGCCCTGACCGGCGACAGCGTGGACAACATTCCCGGGGTGCCGGGCATCGGCCCGAAGACCGCGGCCGTGCTGCTCGACGCGTTCGAGTCGCTGGAGGACCTCTACGAGCGCCTCGGCGAGGTCGCGGCACTTCCGCTGCGGGGCGCGGCGAAGCTTCCGGCGCGGCTCGAGCAGCACCGCGAGGCGGCCTTCTTCGCCCGCCGATTGACCCGCATCGCCTGCGACATGCCGCTCGCCTTCGAGCCTGCCGACCTGGAGCGGCGCGCGCCGGCGGTCGACGCGCTCGAGGCCTTCTACGACCACGCCAACTTCGGGCCCATGCTGCGCAGCCAGGCCCGGCGAGTCGCCGAGCGGCTGTGAGCTTCCCCGGCGAGGCGCTGCGTGCGGCGCTGGCCGAAGCGCTCGGCACGGCCGTTGCCGAGGCGCCGTGGCGCGCCGTGCACGGCGGCTGCATCGCCGAGAGCTTTCGCGTCGAGACTGCGAAGGGGCCGGTATTCGTGAAGTGCGCGCCCGCGGGCCAGCGTGAGCTGCTCGAGGCCGAGCGCGAAGGGCTCGAGGCGCTCGCCGCCGCTGAGGCGCTGCGCGTGCCGATGCCGATCGCGGACGGCGCGACCGAGGCGGCGGCGTTCCTCGCCCTGGAGTGGGTCGAGTTTCGCCCGCCGACGCCGTCAGCCGAGCGCGCCCTCGGCGAGGGTCTCGCCGCGCTGCATCGTTGCGTCGGCGGCTGCTTCGGCCACGAGCGCGACAACTTCATCGGCCGTACGCCCCAGCCGAACGGTGCATCGGCCGACTGGGTCGCCTTCCTGCGCGAGCGCAGGCTCGGCCACCAGCTCGAACTGGCCGCGGCCAACGGCCATGGCGGCCGCCTGCAGGACCGCGGCGGGCGGCTGCTCGAGTGCCTCGACGTCTTCTTCGCGACCTACCGTCCCCTTCCCTCGCTGCTGCACGGCGACCTTTGGGGCGGCAACTGGGGCGTGGACGAGGCCGGTCGCCCGGTCGTCTTCGACCCGGCCGTGTATCGCGGCGACCGGGAGGCGGACCTCGCGATGACGCGACTGTTCGGCGGTTTCGGCCCGGCGTTCTACGCCGCCTACGTCCGCGAGTGGCCGCTCGACGCGGCGGCCGGAACGCGTCGCGATCTCTACAACCTCTACCACGTGCTCAACCACCTGAACCTGTTCGGTGGCGGCTACGGCGCGCAGGCGGAATCGATGATCGACCGGCTGCTCGCGGCAGCGGGCCGCTGATCGCCGCGGATCCCGGAAGTTCTCTTCCCGGAGGTGGGTGCGGGGAGTATGCTCGGCCGACGGGCGTCCGTAGTGTGGCCTGCGCGCCTCGTATTGGCTGATCGTAATCTCACCGCGAATCAATGGAGATCGACCATGAGAGACCCGATCGTACGGATGTACGAGACCGAGCAGCAGGCCCGCAGCGCCGTTCACAAGCTCAAGGCCGAGGGCTTTCCCGACGAACAGATTTTCCTGGTTACGCCGCAGTCCGGCGGCACGGCCGAGGCGATCGCGGCCGCGATCATGGCCGGCTTCGTGCTGCGTAGCCACGCCAAGGTCTACGCGCAGGGTATCCAGGCGGGCCGCTCGCTGGTGGTCGTGCGCGCCTCCTTCGGCTACACGCAGGACGCCATCGACATCCTCGAGTCCTTCAAGCCCGTCGACAGCGGCCTGCGGCCGTCGCGCGACGAGTCCTCGGTCGCCTGGGACGAGGCCGCGCCGATTTCCTCGGCGTTCCGCCTGCCTGTGCTGCTGAAGAGTTCACCGGCGCCGCTGTCGCGCGTCTTCGGCATGCCGCCGCTGTCGAAGGGCCGCACTGGCTGGCTCGCCGCCATGTTCGGCGAGCTGACCAGCCCGCGCTTCGCGTTTTCCTCGCTCTTCGGCATGCCGCTGCTGTCGGGCAATGCGGCCCCGCTGTCCTCGCTGTTCGGCATGAAGACGGTCACGGCCTCCTCCGGGCCGTGGCAGAAGAGCTTCGGGCTGCCGCTGCTCACGCGCGGCGGCCGGCGGTTCCTGTACCGCTGACCCTGCGCCGCGGCGGACCGAGCCGCCGCCAGCCACGCACGCAACGACGCGGCCGGGATCTCCCGGCCGCGTTCGTTTTTGCGCCCCGGAAGCGTCCCGCGCCGCGTCTGCCCCGCGTCCAGCCTTTGTGCGTCAATCTTACTGGACAGTTCTTGTTGACAATTCGACTTGACACTCAGAGAATCGGGCACATTGGACAAGGCTGCCCTTCGCGAGGCCTCGCATGAGTTTCCGGGCGTGCCATCTCTTGATGCCGGCGGGCGGTCGCTCCGGCCGGGTCAGCAGCGTTTACCGTCGGCGCCCCCGGGCGGCGGCGGCCAAGCCCGCGTGCGGGGTCCGCACGGCGCAATTCTGGATTGCGTTGAGACGTCTGCTTTTCTAAGGAGAAAGTGTATGGCAACTGATCTGGACGATCCGAACCGGGTTTGGCCCACCGGATTGACCATCGGGGAGTCGGAGGAACTGCACAAGCACGTCATCGATGGAGCAAGAGTCTTCTTCGTGATCGCGCTGTTCGCGCATCTCCTCGCGTACATGTACACCCCGTGGCTGGGCTGAGGAGAAAACCATGAACCAAGGAAGAATCTGGTGTGTGGTCAAGCCGACGGTGGGTCTCCCACTGTTCCTGGGCTCGGTCGCGCTGATCGCGCTGCTCGTCCATTACGCGGTCCTGTCGAACACGACATGGTTCTCCGCGTACTGGCAGGGCGGCTGATCCGTCTCGCCCGTTCCGGGCGACCCCGCGTCCGCCGTCGCCGCCGCCACACGCGGACCGGCGGAAAGAAAACGCGGGAGTCCGGCTAGGGGGTCGGGAGCCGTAAGTCCCGGCCCCCTCTTGGTGGCTCTGACTTGAATCGCTTCGGCGCCAGGATCGTCACTTCGTGGGTCCAGCTGGGCCCGCGCTTCCTGCCGTTCGCCGACGTTGCTACACCCGACCTGCCGCTGTCGCGGCTGCTGCGGCTGTCGCTGTTCCAGTTCTCGGTCGGCATGGCGCTCGTGCTGCTCGTCGGGACGCTGAACCGCGTCATGATCGTCGAGCTCGGCGTGCCGGCCTCGCTGGTCGGCATCATGATCGCGCTGCCGGTCGCGTTTGCGCCGTTTCGCGCGCTGATCGGCCACAAGTCCGACACCCACCGCTGCGAGCTCGGCTGGCGGCGCGTGCCGTTCATCTGGAAGGGCACGCTGCTGCAGTTCGGCGGCTTCGCCATCATGCCCTTCGCGCTGCTGGTGCTGGCCGGCAAGGGCGACGCGGTGAACTATCCCGTGTGGATCGGGCAGGTGGCCGCGGCCGCCTCGTTCCTGCTCGTGGGCGCGGGCGTGCACGTGGTGCAGACCGCGGGCCTCGCGCTCGCCACCGACCTGACGCCGCAGGAGTCGCACGCCCGGGTCGTCGGGCTGATGTACGTGATGCTGCTCGTCGGCATGATCGCGAGCGCGCTCGCCTTCGGCGCGGCGCTCGAGGACTTCACGCCCGGACGGCTGGTGCAGGTGATCCAGGCCGTGGCGCTCGCGACCATGGTCCTGAACGCCATCGCCATGTGGAAGCAGGAAACGCGCCGTCCGCGCCGCGTCGCGGCGCCGCGGCCGCCGGACCCGACCTTCGCCGAGTCCTGGGCCCGGTTCTGCCAGGGCGACGGCGCATTGCGCCGGCTGGTCGTCGTGGGCATCGGCACGATGGCCTTCGGCATGGCCGACATCCTGCTCGAGCCCTTCGGCGGGCAGGTGCTGGGCCTCGAGGTCGCCGCCACCACCAAGCTCACCGCGCTGCTCGCGGCGGGCGGCCTGCTCGGCTTCGGCTACGCCTCCTACGTGCTCGGCCGCGGCGCCGATCCTTATCGTATCTTGCTGGCGGGCGCGGTCGCGGGCGTGCCCGGCTTCCTGCTCGTGATCGCCGCGGCGCCGCTCGGCACGACGGGGCTGTTCCTCGCGGGGAACTTCCTGATCGGCATGGGCGGCGCGCTGTTCGGCCACGGCACGCTGACCGCCACCATGCAGCGCGCGCCGAAGGAGCAGGCGGGTCTCGCGCTCGGCGCCTGGGGCGCCGTGCAGGCGACCGCTGCAGGCCTCGGCGTGGCGCTGTCCGGCACCCTTCGGGATCTCGTCAATGCGACCGTCGGCGACGAGCCGGGCCCGTTCGGGCTGGCCGGCGCGGCCAACGGCTACCTCGCCGTCTACTCGCTCGAGATCACCCTGCTCGTGATCGCGATGGTCGCCGCGCTGCCGCTGATCCGCCGCGCCACGCTGAGCCGCGGCCGCGCGCGGGCGCGGCCCGCGCTCGAGGCCGCGCCGGCGACCTTGGCGAGCGGCGGCCCGGGCGGCGGCCGGGCGAGCTGAAGGGCGCCCGCGCATGGCCGTGCTGCCGATCCTCGAGTATCCCGACCCGCGCCTGCGCCTCTGCGCCGCGCCCGTGGCGGACTTCGATGCCGATCTCGCCCGCCTGGTCGCCGACCTGGGCGACACGCTGCGCGCCTCGGGCGGCATCGGACTCTCGGCGCCGCAGGTCGGGGACCGCCGGCGCGTGCTGGTGATGGATCTCTCCGGCGGCGTCGAGCCGCCCGAGGTCTACATCAACCCGGAGCTCCTCGAGCGCGCGGCGCCCGGGCTGGTCGAGGAGAGCTGCCTGTCGGTGCCGGGCGTCGCCGGCAACGTGGTGCGCGCGACGCAGCTCGTCGTGCGGGCCCGCGACCACGCGGGCGCCGCCTTCGAGCGCCGCGTCGAGGGCATGCGCGCGGTCTGCCTGCAGCACGAGGTGGATCACCTCGATGGACGCCTGTTGACCGATCGCCTGTCGATCTTCCGCCGGCTCCGGCTGCGCCTCGGCGCAGCGGCGCGCGCCCGCGCCGTCGCCGGCTGAGCCGCGGGCGCCGCCCGCGCCGGCGCCTCGGCTATCATCGCGACGGTGAACGCAACGGCGGTCAGCGACCCTGCGATCAGCCTCGATCCCCGCGCGGACGCGGGGCTGATCGAGCGCGTCTACCGCCAGTCGGGGCGGGTGCACATCGCCGGCATCCTCGCGCCCGCCGCGGCGACGCGCATCCACCGCGCGCTCGCGGAGGAGACGCCCTGGAGCTACGCGGTCGGCGACGAGACCGGCAGCCGCGACCTGCCGGTCCCGTCGCTCGACGCGCTGCCCGCCGGGGAGCGGGCGGCGGTGGTCGCCTCGACCGAGCGCGCGGCGGCGCGCGGCTTCGCCTACCGGTACAGCAACTTCCGCCTCGACGAGGCCTGGGACGCGGGCCAGCACCGCGACCACTACCTGATGCGCGTGCTGGCGTTCCTCAATTCGCCGCCCTTCCTCGACTTCGCGCGGCGCGTGACGGGCGTCGCGCAGATTTCCTTCGCCGATGCGCAGGCGACGCTGTACCGGCCCGGGGATTTCCTGACGACCCACGACGACGCCGTCGAAGGCAAGCACCGCCACGTGGCCTACGTGCTCAACTTCACGCCCGACTGGCGCGTGGACTGGGGCGGACTGCTCGCGTTCCCGGACCCCTACGGGCACGTCGCCGAGGCGTTCGGGCCGGCGTTCAACGCGCTGAACCTGATGCGCGTGCCGACCCCGCACACCGTGACGCAGGTCGCGAGCTTCGCGGCCGGCGGCCGCTACAGCATCACCGGCTGGCTTCGCAGCCGATCCTGAGACGTGGTTCGCGCCGCGGCGCTTGCACAGGCCGCGCCGGCTCCGGGATGCTGGCGATCCGCAAGGCCCGGGCACCGCCGCATGACCGTCGTCCGCATCCGAAATCCGGAGACCCGCCTGTCGGTGGCGCTCGCCACGACGGCCGCCGCCGTACGCGGCCACGCGGTCACGCTGCGCGAGCTGCTGACGCTCGTCGGCGAGCAGGGGCTGCTCGTCTTCTGCGCGATCCTCGCCTCGCCGTTCCTGCTGCCGGTGTCGCTGCCGATGATGAGCACCGCGCTCGGGCTGCCGATGCTCCTGATCGGCGTCGCCATCACCCTGAACCGGGTGCCGTGGCTGCCCGAGCGGCTGCTGTCGCACGCGTTGCCGTCCACCACGGTGCAGCAGGTGCTCGGCCGCTGCGCGCACTGGGCGGCCCGGCTCGAGCACCTGTTCCGGCCGCGGCTGCTCGCGCTGACCGCGTCACCCGCCGTCAACGTCGCCAACGGCGCGGTGCTCGTCCTCGCGGTGCTGCTGCTGATGGCGCCGCTGCCGCTCGTGCCGCTCGCCAACACGCTGCCGGCCGTCGCCATCATGCTGCTGTGCATCGGCATGGCCGAGCGCGACGGCGCGCTGCTGCTCGCCGGCTACGCCGTCGCGCTGCTCTCGGCGCTGTACATCGGCGTGCTGCTGGCGCTCGTCGTCCGTGCCGGCATGAATCCAGAGGCGGCGCTGGAGCTCCTGCGCCGCCTCTGGCCCGGCTGAGCCGCGCTCACTGCCGGCGGTCGATTTCCGCGAGCAGCGCCTTCGCGCCGTAGACCTGCCCGAGGGCGGCGCGCATCGCGCGGACGTCCACGCCGATGGCGCGGTTGTTCCCGGGATCGTAGCCGTAGCCGCCGGCGATCGAGTGGATGTTGCCGTCGAAGGCGAGGCCGACGATGTCGCCGCGGGCGTTGACGATGGGGCTGCCCGAGTTGCCGCCGACGATGTCGAGCGTGGCCACGAAGTTCACCGGCGTCGACATGTCGAGCTGGTGCGACTTGCCGAGCCAGCTCTCGGGGATACGGAAGGGCGGCCGGCCGGTGGCGCGCTCGAACAGCCGGTCGAGCGTCGTGAAGGGTGCGACCGCGCTGCCCTGCTCGACCCAGCCTTCCACGGCGCCGTAGGAGAGGCGCAGCGTGAAGGTGGCGTCCGGATAGACGGAGGTGCCGAGCGTGGCGAAGCGGGCGGCGGCGAGCGCTTCCTGCGCCCTGCGGGTCGGGCCCTCCACCTCGTCCTCCATGCGCTTGCGCAGCGCCGTCGCGGCCGGCTCGAGCACGGCCGCGAGCCGGATCATCGCGTCGTCGCTCGCCTCGATCGCGGCCTGCCCGCCCTCGTAGAGCGCCACCCGCGCCGCCGGGTCGGCAAGCCGCGAGCCGGCGATCAGCCTGGCCGCGAGCGTATCGGGCGTGTCGCGGCCGAACACCTGCCGCACCACCGGGTCGTCCGGGCCCAGCCACTCGCGCATGCGCTCGAGCGAGAACGACAGGCGCACCTGGTCGAAGTCGGCGTAGTAGGGCGTCTCGGCGCGCAGCGCGCTCTCGATCGCGGGCAGGCGCGCGTCGCTGTAGGCGCTCTGCCGCTCTGCGTTCGGCTTGGCGCGTTCGGCGGCCGCGCGCACCAGAGTCCGGGCGTAGCCGAACAGCTCGCTGTTGAAGCCGCCGCCACCCTCGAGGAAGGTGTGGAGGACGTGGATGTCGCGATACACGCGCATCGCCTCCTCGACCAGCGCGTACGCGCTGGCGTCGGGACCCGCCGACAGCGCCGCGGCGAGCCGCGCCTCCTCGACGGCCTTCTTCTCGAACAGCGAGTCCTCGTTCAGCGCGTCGAGCTGCTTGCGCCGCACCTTGATCGCGTTCTCGACGGAGTTCAGGTAGGAGGTGGCGCGGCGCAGCGACTCGTCGCTGCCCTTGCCGAACTGGATCATCCGGCCGCGCAGCTCGGAGAAGCGCAGCAGCCAGAAGGGCAGCATGACGTCGCGCTGGGCGTCGAGCTCGGCGCGCGTCATGAGTCGCTGGGTCGTGCCCGGATGGCCCGAGACGAAGACGGGCTCGGCGGCGGCGGCGCCCTTCCAGTCGACGCGCAGGTGGCCCGGCGTCTTCGCCGGCCCGCCGTCCTCGTAGGCGCGCAGGATCGTCATGTCCAGGCTCCAGCGCGGGAACTGGAAGTTGTCCACGTCGCCGCCGAAGGCGGCGATGTCCTGCTCGGGTGCGAACACGAGGCGGACGTCGTCGTAGCGCTTGTAGGCGTACAGCCAGTACTGGCCGCCCTGGTAGAGCGTGACCGCCTCGCACTTGAGCGGCCCGGTGGACGCGTCGGCGCGCGAGGCTTCCTCGCAGGCCTGCTCGAGCCGGATCAGCTCGGCCCGGCGCGCCTCGACCGCCTTGCCGGGCTCGAGGCCTTCCGCGGCGGCCTTGACCTGCGCGGTCACGTCCTCGGTCCGCACCAGCACGGAGGCCGCGTCGCCCTGGCAGCGCAGCTCCTCGCCGCGGCCCGCGGCCAGGAAGCCCTTGCCCAGCAGGTCGCGCTCCGCGCTCGAGTTCTGGGCGATGCAGTCCTCGGCGCAGTGGTGGTTGGTGAGGATCAGGCCGGTCGGCGAGATGAACGAGCCGGTGCAGCCGGACTCCAGCCGCACGGTCGCGCCGCGCACGCGGTCGAGCCAGTCGCGGCCGAGCTCCACGCCGTAGCGCGCCTTGATCGCCGCCGTAGGCGGGTTGTCGAAGGTCCACATGCCTTCGTCTGCCACCGCGAGGCCGGGCAGGACGGCCGCTGCGAGGAAAATCGTGAGTCTCTTCATCGTCGTGTCCCTGGATTCCTGGGCGGCCGGTCGGCGGCCGCGAGGCCGGCGATGTTAACCGGGTCCGGCGGTTCGCCGCGACCGGGGATGTCGGTGCCGGAGACCCGCGGCGCGGGCCCCCGGCGGGGCGAGCGCATGCCGTCCCCCGCGGCCTCGCCCGGACAGGCGGTCGAGTCCGGGCTGAAGTTCAGGGTCAAGAGCCCGGTCGCCGCGATCGGGTGTCCGTCGCGCCAGGCGGGGGCGACGCGCGAACGCCGGGCGATGGAGACCGCCGTCGCGTCGAACAGCCCGGCCGGCTCGGCTTCAACGACCCGCGCCTCGAGGATGCGGCCGTCGGCATCCGTGTCGATTTCGAGACGCACCCAGCCGGCGACCCCGTCCGAGCAGGCCTCGGACGGCAGCGGCGCAGCCGCGATCAGGGTGGCGGCCGGGGGCCGCGGTGGGCTGTCGGGCAGGCTGAACTCGAAGCGGCGGCGCAGGCTCCGCGACGCGTCCGCCGGCGGCAGGCGCCAGCCGCGGACCGCCTCGAGCGCGGCGCGCTCGAAATCGCCGCGCGGCATGGCGGCGACGACCTCGGCCTGGGTGACCCGGCCATCGGGCGATACGGTGACCCGCAACTCGACGTGGCCCTCGAGGCGTGCGGCGCGCGCGGCGGCCGGGTAGGCGGGTGGCGCGAGGCCCTCGGCCGCAGGCCCGCCGGCCACGAGCGTCGCCACGTCCGCCAGCGTGAACCGCAGCCGGGTCTTCACCCGGCACTCGACCGGCAGGCCGTCGCGGGTCGCGGGCGTGAAGCGCCAGCCCCGCACGCCCTCGAGCGCGGCCTGCTCGAAGAATCCCGAGGGCTCGGCGTTGACCAGCCGGATCCAGCCGACGCCGCCGCTCGCCAGCACCGTGAATGCCACCTCGACGCTGCCTTCGGCGTTCGCGAGACGGGCCGCCTCCGGGTAGGCCGGCGCCTCGCGTTCGAGCGCCACGGGTGACGTGAGCAACGGGTCGAGGCAGGAGGGCCAGCCCCATGCCCCGGCCGCGAGCGGCAGGAGGGCCAGGGCCGCGACGAGGCCGAAGCGCATTGGGGGAAGCTTAGCGGCCGCCCGCCTGGCGGTCACCGATCCGTACATGTGCGTCTGCCCGGGTGACCACCAGGCGATTAGCGTATCCGACCAGGAACAGGGCCTGCCGCCCGCCGGTGATCGCCATGGAAACCTCCGTCAAGTTCGATGCCGACCTCGTCAGGCGCTACGACCGGCCGGGCCCCCGGTATACGTCCTATCCGACCGCCGTGCAGTTCCACGACGGGTTCCGCGAGGCCGAGTATCGCGCGGCCGCGGCCGGGACCAATGGCGCCCGGCCCCCGGCGCCGCTGTCGCTCTACGTGCACATCCCGTTCTGCGCGAGCCCCTGCTTCTACTGCGGCTGCAACAAGGTGATCACCCGCAGCCGCGAGCAGGCCGAGAACTACCTCGTGCGCCTGTACCGTGAGATCGAACTGCAGGCGGAGCTGTTCGACAAGGACCGCAGCGTCGACCAGCTGCACTTCGGCGGCGGCACGCCGACTTTCCTGAACCCCTGGCAGCTCGAGGATCTGCTCAAGAAGCTCGGGTGGCATTTCCGCCTGCGCGAGGACGAGGGCCGCGAGTTCTCCATCGAGATCGATCCGCGCAGCTGCGATCTCGACACCGTGGACCTGCTGGCGCGCGCGGGACTGAACCGCATGAGCCTCGGCATCCAGGACTTCGACCCGGAGGTGCAGCAGGCCGTCAATCGGGTCCAGTCGCCCGGGCAGACCTTCGCGATCATGGAGCGGGCGCGCCGCGCCGGCTACAAGTCGGTGAGCGTGGACCTGATCTACGGACTGCCGAAGCAGGACCGGGCGCGCTTCGCCAGGACGCTCGACATGACCATCGCCGCGCGCCCGGACCGCTTCGCGGTCTACAGCTACGCGCACCTTCCGCACATGTTCAAGCCGCAGAAGCGCATCAAGTCCGAGGACATCCCGAGCGGCGCCGAGAAACTCGCGCTGCTCGAGCTGACCATCGAGAAGCTGACCGGCGCCGGCTACGTCTACATCGGCATGGACCATTTCGCGCTGCCCGGCGACGAGCTGGCGGTGGCCCTCGGCGAGGGCTCGCTGCACCGCAACTTCCAGGGCTATTCGACCCACGCGGATTGCGACCTGGTGGCCCTCGGCGTGAGCTCGATCGGCAAGCTGGGCGACCACTACGCGCAGAACTACAAGACGCTTCACGACTACTACCGCGCGATCGACTCCGGCCACCTCGCCGTGCACCGCGGCCTCGCGCTCAGCGACGACGACCGCCTGCGTCGCGCGGTGATCCAGGACATCATGTGCCGCGCCCGCGTGGACTACGCGCCCATCGAGGGCGCCTGGCCGGTGCGCTTCGAGGACTACTTCGCGCGCGAGATCGCCTCGCTCGAGCCGCTCGCCGCCGACGGGCTCGTCGTGATGCAGGAACGCGGTTTCGAGCTCACGCCGATCGGGCGTCTGCTCATGCGCAACGTGGCGATGTGCTTCGACCACTACCTCGCCGCGCACCAGGCCGCGCCGCAGCCGCGCTTCTCCCGCGCCGTCTAGCTGTGATTTCTAAGGACGTTGTTTACACCTTCTGACGCTGGAAGGCTGATT
>CAYORU010000016.1:48997-68302 GCA_964406445.1 uncultured Steroidobacteraceae bacterium | reverse complement strand
GAGAAGAAGGCCCGCGTCGAGGACGCGCTGCACGCGACCCGTGCGGCCGTCGAGGAAGGCGTGGTGCCCGGCGGCGGCGTGGCGCTCGTGCGCGTGCAGAAGGCGCTCGACAAGTTGACCGGCGCCAACGAGGACCAGAACGTCGGCATCCGCATCCTGTCCCGTGCGATCGAGGAGCCGCTGCGCCAGATCGTCCAGAACGCGGGCGAGGACGGCTCGGTGGTGCTGAACCGGGTCCGCGAGGGCAAGGGCAGCCACGGCTACAACGCCGCGACGGGCGAGTACGGCGACATGATCGACATGGGCATCCTGGATCCCACGAAGGTCACGCGCCTGGCGCTGCAGAACGCGGCCTCCGTGGCCGGCCTGCTGCTCACGACCGAGGTGATGATCGCCGAGGCTCCGAAGAAGGAGCACGACCATCCCCCGATGCCGGGCGGCGGCATGGGCGGCATGGACATGTAAGGTTCGTCCAGGATCTTGCGGTTCGACGGAAGGGCCCGGGAGGAGACTCCCGGGCCTTTTCTCATCCTGGCGGACCGGACGTCCGCCGGGTCGCGGGTCACCGATCGCCTGCGGCCTTCTTCAACGGCTCGCTGTCCGCGAACCCCGTGTGCCGGTCGAGCTCGGCATGCATGCCGAGCAGCGTGACCTCCATGTGCTGGCGCAGCCGTTCGAGGCCCGCCGCGTCCACCGTCGCCGGCACCTCGAATGCCTCGCCGAAGCGCACGTGCACCTCGGCCCGGCGCTTCGGAATGACGCTGCGATCCCACGACGTTTTCCACACCCAGGCGTCGCGGGCCGAGGCGGCCACCGGCATCACCAGCCCGCCGGTCTTCTGCGCGAGCGTCAGGATGCCGAGCTGTGCCGTGCCGCGCGGGCCGCGCGAGCCGTCGACGGCGAGGCAGGAGCCGAGCCCGGGGTCGGCGCGCTGCGCCTTGATCATCTCGACCAGCGCGCGCGCGCCGCCCTTGCCGGAGGAGCCGCGCGCAACGCGGAAGCCGAGTCCTTCCTCCAGCCTCGCCATCGCCTCGCCGTCGCGGCTCTGCGAGCACATCAGGATCCAGCGGCCCCGGCCGGGCCGGCTGAAGAAATAGAGCAGCGGGAACGTGCGCGCGTGCAGGAAGGCGCCGACCAGCGGCCGGCCGCCGGCCGCAAGGCGATGGTAGTGGTCGAGGTTGGGCGTGACGTAGGTCCAGGACGCGCCGAGCGCGCGGTACAGGCGCAGCACCACGGGCGGGAGGACCTTCTGCAGCAGGAACCGCCGGACCGGCTTGCGGCGCTTCAGGAAGCTTCTCCCGCCTCGCTCCTGCCCTTGCGCCCGCCGCTCGAGTGCGCGCTGGCGAAGCCGCCGCTCGCCATGGCGCCGACGATGGCGAGTTCCCCGGCCAGCGCCACCACGGCGCAGATCTCGGCGAACTTGCGCGCGTGGCCCGTGCCCGCACAGCCGAGCAGGCCGAGCGATTCCTGCGCCGTCGGCAGGTGCGTGCCGCCGCCGACCGTGCCGACGATCAGGTTCGGCAGCGTGACCGAGCCGTAGAGGTCGCCTTCGCGCGTCACCTCGAAGCGGGTCAGCGCCGTGGTCGCCTCGGCCACGCAGGCCACGTCCTGGCCGCAGGCGATGAACAGCGCCGCGAGCGCGTTCGCGACGTTGCCCTGCAGCCCGACCGCGCCGGTCTGAATGGCGCCATTGGTGGCCTGCCGCCAGGCTCGCGCGGCATCTTCGGGGCTTGCCCGCCAGTAGCGGGCGTACTGGCGGGCCGGGATCACGACCTCGGCGCTGGCGTTGCGGCCGCGCGGGGCGCGAAACGACATCGCCGAGGCGCGCTTGTCGCCGGACAGCACCGACTCGACCAGCCAGGAACGCGGCTCGATCGCGCTGGCCGCCAGCAGGCTCCGGCAGGCCGCCTCGGCCGCGGCCGTGACCATGTTCTGCCCGGCCGCGTCGCCGGTGACGAACTCCAGCCGCAGGTAGACGGTGTTGCCGACGATGTGCGGCTGCAGGCCGGTCAGGCGGCAGAAGCGTGAAGTGCCGGCCGCGGCCTCGCCGAGCAGGCGCTGCTGGCCCGCCACCCAGGCGGCGAACTGCCCCGCCTCGGCGAGGGACGCGAACTCGAAGCAGGGCGCGCGCTGCACCTGCTCGCTGGCACACAGGGCCGAGGCGCCGCCGCTGCGGTTGATCGCGTTGAAGGCGTGCTGGTAGGACGCCACCAGCGTGCCCTCGCTGGTCGCGAGCGGCACGAAGAACTCGCCGACCGCCGCGGCGCCGCGGATGTGCACCGGACCCGCCACGCCGAGGGGCACGCGCGCGAAGCCGATGAAGCCCTCGATGCTGCCCTTCAAGGTCGCAGGTTCGACCGGCGGCGCGACGCCCGCGATCTGGTCCAGTCCGTAGCCGAGCTCGCGCAGGCGCTCGCGTCGTGACTCGGCCGCCTCGGCGGAGCAGTCGGTCGTCGCCGGCAGCCGCTTGCCCGCGCGGGCCGGGGCAGCGCTGTCGTCTGCTGCAGCCATCGCCGACCTCCCATGGCAAGCCGCGACCGCAGGGCGAGGATACTCTCTTTTTCCTGCGCTGACGGCGGCTGTGGCACGACCCGCGATCGGGCCTTTCGCTTTGCGCCGGCGGCTCGCGGAATACCGCGGGACCGTCCCGCAGTTGCGGGGGATATAGTCGACCCGTGGCCCCGCGGCGTCCGCCGCGGGCGCGTCGGCTCGAGCAGGAGGCGTGGACCGTGCGCCGTTCGATTTTGCTGTCCTGTGTCCTCGCACTCGCCGCCTGCGCCCGGCCGGTGGTTCCGCCGGCCGCCCCCGAGACCGCCGTACCGCCAGGCGGCGCGGCCGAGGCGGGCCGGCTCGCCTACGAGCGCGTCTGCGCGGGCTGCCACGAGGAGGGCAAGAGCGGCGCGCCACGGACGGGCCGGCCCGAGGACTGGGCGGGGCGGTCGCGCCTGTGGCAGGCGGTGCTCGCGGAGCATGCCCGGCGCGGTTTCCTCGGGATGCCCGCAAGGGGCGGCGACGTGGCGCTCAGCGATCGCGAGGTGCAGGCGGCCGCCGAGCACATGCTGTCGCTCACCCATCCGAAGGCGCCCGCCGGCTCATGACGACGGCTGCATCGCTGGACCAGCGGCTCCTGGCGCGGGCGCCCTGGGTGGCCGCGGCCTGTGTCCTGCTGCTCTGCGTGCCGACCGGCGCGGCCCGCGCGGCGGGTCTCTTCGACGAACAGGCGGAGATCGCAGTCACGCTGGAGTTTCCCATGCGCGAGCTGCTGCGCGGGCGCATGGCCCGCGAGAGGCTCCCGGCGAAGCTCGGCTACCTGCGGCCGGACGGCACCCGGGCCACGCTGCCGCTCACGGTCCGCGCCCGTGGCCACACGCGGCTCAAGGTCTGCGAGTTCCCGCCGCTGCGGCTCGAGTTCGACCCGGCGCAGGCGGCCGGCACGCCGTTCGCCGGGCAGCGGGGGCTCAAGCTGGTGGCCGCCTGCAAGAACGAGCGCCGCTATCGCGACTACGTGCGGCTCGAGCAGGCGATCTACCGCGCCTGGGCGCTGCTCTCGCCGGTCGCGTTCCGCACGCGCTCGCTGGCGGTGACCTACGTGGACACGGAGGACGCTTACTTTCCGGTGCAGTCGCCGGCCTTCCTGATCGAGGACATCGACGATGTCGCCGCCCGAAACGGGCTCGTGAAGCGCCGCGTGCCGGCCCTGGGGCCGGGCGACGTCGATCCGGCGCAGGTGACCCTGCTCGAGCTGTTCCAGTACATGATCGGCAACACGGACTGGTCCGTGCACCTGCCGACCGACGGCGACGAGGACTGCTGCCACAACGGCCGCGTGCTGGGGCCGAAGGGCGGCGGCGGGCCCTACGTGGTGGTGCCGTTCGACTTCGACCAGGCCGGGCTGGTGGACGCCGAATACGCGGCGGTGACGCCGGGTCTCGGCATCCGCCGCGTGCGGCAGCGCGTGTACCGGGGCCTGTGCTCGCACAACCAGCAGCTGCCCGCGGCGATCAGGCGCTTCCAGGAGCTGCAGCCACGGATCGTCGCCCAGTTCGAGGCCGAGGGTCTCGGCCACTGGGCGTCGCGCCGGGCCGTCGGCTATCTCGGAAGGTTCTTCGAGGTGCTCGCGAGCCCGGTGGACCTGCAGGAACGCGTCTACGGCGCCTGCCGTCCCGACCCCGAGATGGCATCGGCCGGCGCCACCGCCGCGGATCCGGCCACGGCGGCATCCGGCAACTCGTCCTTCTCGCGCCTGCCGTAGCCGATCATCCAGATCACGCTCGCGCAGACGCAGAAGAAGCCGGACATGACGAAACCGACGCCGAAGTGCCCGACGCCCGAGGCGAGGCCGACCGAGATGGCGGAGAAGACGTACACGCCGTCGAGCGCGTTGTCGAGGCGGATCCGGAAGCGTACCGCCGCCACCAGCGCCGCGAGGCCGAAGGCGAGCGGCAGGCTGTCCTGGATCAGCCAGACGGTCGCCGTGGCGCAGATCGGCAGGACGATCAGCGAGGCCACCAGCGTCCGGCCGTAGGACTTGCGGTGCGTGTACATGTACACCCAGGTGATCGGCAGCATCAGCGCCACGGTGCACAGGAAGGAGAAGGACAGCACGAACAGCACGGCGGCGAGGCTGGTGAAAGTGCGCTGCTCGAGCGACGGACGACGGCCCGACTCCTCCAGCAGTCCTTCGATGAGGGTCTGCGTGATCTCGTCGGGCGCGGCGCCCGACTGGCTCGTCTCGAGCAGCATCGGCGCGTAGCTGAAGATGGCGGCGAGGCCGACGCCGAGCGCGAGGAAGTATCCGGCGAGTTTCGCGAGGAACGCGATATTCTCGCCCTTGAGGATCTCGTTCATGAGAGTCGCCCGCGCCCCTGCTCCCTGCGGTGATGATAGCACCCCGGTCGACAACCGCCGGTTCGCCGGCGCCTGCGCGACCTTGCTCTTCGGCCTCCTCTCGGCAACTGCCGACGCCGAGACCGGGCCGGCGTTCGCCATCGGCGCCGTCGAGCGGGTCGTGGCGGTGTCCGACCTGCACGGCGCGCACGAGGCCTTCGTCGAGACGCTCGCGGGCGCGGGGCTGATCGACGGCTCGGGCGACTGGGCCGGCGGCGCCGCGCGTCTCGTCGTGAACGGCGACATCGTGGATCGGGGCGACGCCTCGCGCGCCTCGCTGGACCTGCTGATGCGCCTCGAGCCGCAGGCGGCGGCGGCCGGCGGCGGCGTGCACGTGGTGCTCGGCAACCACGACGTCATGAACCTGGTCGGCGACCTGCGCTACGTCGCCCGCGGCGAGTTCGCGGCCTTTGCCGGCGACGAGACGCGCGCGCAGCGCGACGCGGCCTACGCGCGTTTCGTCGCGGCTGCGCCGCGCCCGCTCACGCGCGCGGAGTTCGACGAGCGCTTCCCGCCGGGCTTCTTCGCCCATCGCGCCGCCTTCTCGGCGAGCGGCCGCTATGGCCGGTGGCTGCTCGGCAAGCCGGTGGCTCTCAGGATCGGCGACACGCTGTTCGTGCACGCGGGCGTCAGCGCGGCGCTGCCGGTGTCCGACCTCGCCGGCCTGGCCGCGATGCGCGACGCGCTGGTGGAGTTCGCGGAGCTGCTCGAGCAGGCCGTCGCGCGCGGGCTGCTCGACGCGACGACGGATTTCTACGACATGCCGAAGCTCCTGTCGCGGGCGGTCGAGTCCGGGTCGGAGGCGGCGGCGCTGGCGCGCCGCCTGCTCGAGTTGCACGACGCGCCGCTGCATGCGCCGATGGGTCCCCTCTGGTATCGCGGCAACGCCGGCTGCGGCGCGCTCATCGAACAGGACCGGCTCGCCCGCACGCTCGCCGCCTTCGGCGCGAAGCGGGTCGTGATCGGCCACACGCCGACGACTGGCCGGCAGGCCTGGCGGCGACTCGCCGACCGCGTCTGGATGATCGACACCGGCATCCAGCGGGCCTACTACGGGGGCCAGGGCACCGCGCTCGTGATCGAGCGCGGCACGCTCGCCGCCCTCTACCAGGGCGCCAGCACGCCCGTCGCCGTGGACGAGCTGCCCGCGCGCGCCGGCGCGCTCTCCGCCGGGGGGTCCCCTGAGGAACTCGAGTCCGCGCTGGCGTCGGCGGAGATCGTCGGCCGCAGCCCGACGGAGCAGGGCGAGGCCTTGACGCTGCGCTGGAAGGGCGCCGACGTCCCGGCGGTGTTCCTGCCGGCGGCCGGCGGGAAGGCGTTCGCCCCCGAGGTCGCGGCATATCGACTGGACCGCCTGCTCGGCCTGGGCATGGTCCCCGCGGCCGTGCAGCGCGTCGTCGACGGCAGGCCCGGCACCGTCCTCTTCCTGCCGCCTTCGCTCGTGCCGGAGTCCAGGCGCGCGGCCGGCGAGGCGCGCGTGGACGCGTGGTGTCCGCTGCAGAACCAGTGGGCGGCGATGTACCTGTTCGATGTGCTGATCGGCAACGCGCCGCGCACGGCCGAAGAAGTCTCGTACGTGCCAGGCTCGGGGCAGCTGGTCCTGACGGGCCACGGCCGGGCCTTCGGCACGGGCAGCGGCGTGCCCCCGCACCTCAGGAACGCGCCGCTCGCGGTGAACGATGAGTGGCGACGACGCCTCGCCGCGCTCGACTCGCCCGGGGCGCGGCAGGCGCTCGCGCCGGTGCTGTCGGCTCGCCAGCTGGCCGCGCTGCTTCGCCGCGCGGCGGCGATCGCGAAGTGAGCGCTGGCCCTCGCGCGGCGCTTGCGCCGGGTGCGGCGGGCCGCCCACAATCGTCGAGCCCTCGGCCGGACACCGTCGTGCGACATCCCTCGCTGCTGCTCGTCTTCTGCCTCGTGGCGCTCGCGCCGGCGCCCCCCGCGCGCGGCGCGACGGCGATCGTCGAGGCGTTGCCCTTGGAGGCCGGCGATCCGCCGCCGGCCGCCGTGGCCTCGGGCGAACTCGACTCTCGCTTCGGGGCGTACGTGTTCCGCGAGGCCCGCCTGCGCGGCACGCCGTTCTGGCTGCGGCTTCGCGCGGACCGCGATGCGGAAGGGGGCGTCCCTGCGCTCCTCGTCCACAAGGGCCGCCACCTCGAGCTCGAGGTGTACCGGGCAGGCGAAGCGCAGTCGCTGGTCGCCGCGAACCTGCCC
This sequence comes from uncultured Steroidobacteraceae bacterium, assembly GCA_964406445.1. Taxonomy (GTDB): domain Bacteria; phylum Pseudomonadota; class Gammaproteobacteria; order Steroidobacterales; family Steroidobacteraceae; genus SG8-30. The sequence continues at coordinate 61,204 of CAYORU010000016.1, read as the reverse complement.
TCGACGTTTCGCGCCGTCGAGCGCGCGCTTTACGCGCTGCCCGGCCTGCGGCCCGGGGATCTGGTGTACGTGCGCGTGTCCGCCGCGGGGCGCGGCGCGGAAGAATTGTCGTTCTCGATCGCGACGGTCGCCGGGGCGCTGAACGAGGCGGCCTGGCAGGGGCAGGTCATCGCGCTCGCCTTCGGCGCGCTGGCGGCGATGGCGCTCGCGGCGCTCCTGATCTGGTTCCTGCTGCCCGAGCGGCTGCTGCTGCTCTACGGCGGCCTGTTCGCCCTGCAGGCGCTCTACATCGCCTACCTGTCGGGCGTGGGCTTCGACTGGCCGCTCCTGCGGATCGCGGCGCCGGCGCAGCAGCACACGTGGAATGTCCCCGCGGCGCTCTCCGGCGCGGTCGCCTGCCTGTTCGTGCGCGAGATCGCCGACCTCGCGCGGTTCTCGCCGCGCGTTTACGCGGCCTTTGGCGTTCTCGCCTGGCTGTTCGTGCTGCTGGCCTTCGCGAACCTGGGCGATCTCGTCGGCCTCGGCGGCCTGGTCGCGAGCGTGGGCAACGTGATGTTCCTCGGCGCCGCGCTGTTCACGCTGGTGGTGGCCTTCCTCGCGTGGCGACGTGGCAGCCGTGCCGCCGGCTGGTTCCTGCTCGCATGGTTGCTGCTCGAGGCCTTCACGATCGCCGCGGCGATCACATTTCTCGTCGGGCGCGACGAGTCGCTGCTCGTGTACTACGGTTTGCCGCTGTCCATGGTTGCCGCAGCGGTGCTGGTGGCGCTCGGCGTGGCCGACCGCCTCCGGCTCGCACGCCGCGCACTGTCTGAGGCGGAACGGCGGGCGCAGACGGACCCGCTGACCGGCGTCCTCAACCGGCGCTCGCTGCTCGAGCGCCTGGAGGCGGCCTGTGTCCAGGCCAGGGACCGCGGCCAGCCGCTGTCGCTGCTGTTCATCGATCTCGATCACTTCAAGGGGATCAACGACCGTCACGGCCATCTCGCCGGCGACGCCTGCCTGCGCGCGGTCATCGCGCCGATCCAGGCCGAGCTGCGCGCTTCCGACGCGATCGGGCGCTACGGCGGCGAGGAGTTCGCGGTGATCCTCGGCGGGGCGGATGCCGCGGCCGCCGAGGCGATCGCGCGGCGCATCGTCGAGCGGGTCGCCGGGCTGTCGGTCGACGGTTTCGGCGAGACGATCCGGCTCACCTGCAGCATCGGCGTCGCGGCGCTCGAGCCGCAGGAAGACCAGGGCGAGCGCCTCATCGCGCGCGCCGACGCCGCGGTCTACGCGGCCAAGGGCTTCGGCCGAAACCGGGTGCAGCTCGCGGCGCCGGCGGTCGCCTAGGCGGCGCTGGCGGCCGGCGTGCCGGCGGTTCGGCCCGTCCCGGCCCGGCGCCACAGCCGCTCGTGGAAGAAGAAGGCCACTGTGTTCGCCAGCGGCTCGATCAGGCCGATGCCGGTCGCCACGGCGAGGGAGCCGGTCAACGCGTAGGCGACGCTGAAGGCGACGCCGAAGTGCAGCGCGGCGAAAGAAAGCGTTTTCATCAGGTCCTGGGTCATGCGGTGTTCCTGCCAGGCGGTTCCGAAGAGGCTTGCAGGGTCTCGCCTGGCCAGTTCATATGCAAATGATTCTCATTTATAAAATCCATAGACGTCGCCTATCGCACTCTTTGCAACGCTCGGATTTGTGCACTGCTTGATAACTGAACAGAACATTCTGTACAGTAACTCGATGGGCCGTCACCCTGAAGCGCGCGTGAAGATCCTCGAATCCGCCCGGCGGATCGTCAGCACGCGCGGCGCGGGCGCGCTGACCTTCGACGAGCTGGTCAGGGAGAGCGGCGTCACACGCGGCGGGATCACCTATCATTTTCCGACCAAGGAAGCGCTGCTGCGCGGCCTGCTCGAATCGGACCTCGGGCGCTGGTCCGAGGCAGAGGCGGCGCAGGCGCCGTCCGACTGCGACCCCGAGACGGCGCGCCTCGTCGGCTTCATCCGGGCCTTCACGGCCCAGGACGACGACCGGCGGCGGTTCCTCTGCGGCATGCTGAGCGCCGCGACGCTCGATCCGTCGCTGATGGATCCCTGTCGCGAGGAAATGAAGGCGCGGCTCGGGCGCGTGAGCTGGACCGAGCGCGACCTGCGCATGCACCTGCTGAAGCTCGCCGTCGAGGGGTTGGTGTGGCAGGAACTGCTGCAGGTGTTCTCGATGCCGGCGCCGGCGCGCCGGCGACTGGTGGCGCTGATGGAGCAGCTGGCCCGCGAGTGGGGCCACGATCGGCAAACGGACGTAGCCTAGGAGTATCCAGAGTGTCTTCTTCAAGCTCGGCGGCGCAGCGGCGCCGGTGGGTTCCGGCCGCGGTCCTCGCGGCCGGCGCGCTTTCGGCCTGCGGCGGCGGCGGTCCGCCCCAGTTCCCGCCCCCGGACGTCAGCGTCGCCACCGTGGCGCAGCGCTCCATCACGGAGTGGGACGACTACACCGGGCGGATCGAGGCGGTGGATGCGGTGGAAATCAGGCCGCGGGTGGCCGGCTACCTCGACGCGAGTCACTTCCGCGAGGGTGCGCTGGTCGCGAAGGGCGACCTGCTGTTCACCATCGACGACCGCGAGTACCGGTCGGCCGTGGACGCCGCGCGGGCCGACCTGGCGCGCGCCGAGGCGCGCATCGAGGTCGCGCGTCAGGAGCTGGCGCGGGCCGAGAAGCTGATCGAAGCCCGCGCCGTGTCGCGCGGCGAGCTCGAGGCGCGCCAGTCGGAGGCGCGCCAGGCCGAGGCCGACGCGCTCGCGGCGCGGGCGCGCCTCGCGCAGGCCGAGCTGAATCTGTCCTTCACGCGCCTGCGCGCGCCGTTCAGCGGTCGTGTTGGCGCGGTGCTGGTGAAACCCGGCAACCTCGTAAGCCCCAGCGAGACGCTGCTGACGACCCTGGTTTCCGTGGACCCCGTGCACGTCGTCTTCGAGGGCGACGAGCGCGCCTACCTCCGCTACCAGCAGCTCGCGCGGGACGGCGAGCGGCCGAGCTCGCGTGACGCGCGCAACCCGGTCCTCGTCGGCCTGTCGAGCGAGGAGGGCTTCCCGCACCGCGGCGAGATGGACTTCGTGGACAATGCCCTGAACCCGGCGACCGGCACCATCCGCGGCCGGGCGGTGGTTCCGAATCCGGACGGCATCCTGACCCCGGGCCTGTTCGCGCGCCTGCGCCTGCTCGGCGCCTCCAAGACCGACGCGCTGCTGATCCACGAGCAGGCGCTGCTGACCGACCAGGACCGGCGCTACGTGTACGTCATCGGCGAAGGCAACGCCGCGATGCGCCGCGACGTCACGCTCGGGCCCCGGATCGAGGGCCTGAGGGTCGTCGAGTCCGGGCTCGCGCCGGGCGACAAGGTGATCGTGAACGGCGTGCGCAAGGTGTTCTTCCCGGGACAGCCGGTGAACCCGCGCGAGGTGCCGATGGACGCGCCGAACTCGCCGCCGCCGGACGCGCCCGCCGCACCCGCCGCACCCGCGGGCTGACCCCATGGCCCACGCAGATCTTTCCCGGGTCTTCGTCGACCGCCCGGTCCTGGCGACGGTCCTGTCCGCGCTCATCCTCGTCGCGGGACTGATCGCCATCCCCAACCTGCCGGTCAGCGAATATCCGGACGTGGTGCCGCCGTCGGTGCAGGTGACGGCGACCTACCCGGGCGCCAACCCGCGCACCGTCGCCGACACCGTCGCAAGTCCCCTCGAGGAGGCCATCAACGGCGTCGAGGGCATGATCTACATGAAGTCGACGTCCGGCTCGGACGGCGTCATGAAGTTGACGATCACCTTCGCGACCGGCACCGACGTCGACCTCGCGGCGGTGCAGGTGCAGAACCGCGTCTCGCAGGTGCTGCCGCGGCTGCCGGAGCCGGTGCGCGCGCTCGGCGTCACGACCGCCAAGGCCTCGCCGAACCTCACCATGGTGGTGCACCTGTACTCGCCGGACCAGCGCTACGACGCGCTGTACCTGTCCAACTTCGCCACCCTGCGCGTGCGTGACGAGATCGCGCGCCTGCCGGGCATCGGCCAGGTGATCGCCTTCGGCGCCGGCACCTACGCGATGCGGGTTTGGATCGACCCGGAACAGGCCGCCTCGCGCGGACTCACCGCGAGCGACATCGTCCGGGCGATCCGCGAGCAGAACGTCGAGGTCTCGGCCGGCGCCATCGGCGGACCGCCGACGCCGGCAGGTGGCGTGCTGCAGCTGCCGGTGAACGCGCAGGGCCGCCTGTCCACCCCCGAGGAGTTCGGCGCGATCGTCCTGAAGTCCGACGGCGTCGCGGTGACCCGCCTGCGCGACGTCGCCCGCGTCGAGCTCGGTTCGCAGAGCTACGCGCTCGGCTCGCTGCTCGACAACGAGGACGCCGCGGCGATCGCCATCTTCGAGGCGCCCGGCGCCAACACCGTCGAGCTGTCCGCGGCCGTGCGCGCGCGCATGGCCGAGCTGGCCGGGGGCTTTCCCGAGGGCATCGAATGGACGGTGGTCTACGACCCGACGGTGTTCGTTCAGGAGTCGATCCGCAAGGTGGTGATGACCCTGCTCGAGGCGGTGGCGCTCGTCGTGATCGTCGTCGTGCTGTTCCTGCAGACCTGGCGCGCCTCGCTGATCCCGCTGATCGCGGTGCCGGTGTCCATCGTCGGGACCTTCGCCGTCCTGTGGGGCCTCGGCTACTCCGTCAACGTGCTGACGCTGTTCGGGCTCGTGCTCGCGATCGGCATCGTGGTGGACGACGCCATCGTGGTGGTGGAGAACGTCGAGCGGCACATCGAGCACGGCATGTCGCCCCGCGACGCGGCCCACCAGGCGATGAGCGAGGTCTCGGGTCCGATCATCGCCATCTCGCTGGTGCTCTCGGCCGTGTTCGTGCCGCTCGCCTTCCTCGGCGGCGTGACCGGGCAGTTCTACAGCCAGTTCGCCGTGACCATCGCCGCCTCGGTGCTGATCTCGGCCTTCAACTCGCTGACGCTGTCGCCGGCGCTCGCCGCGGTGCTGCTCAATCCCCGCGACGCCCCGCCCGACCGGCTCGGGCGCGGCATCGAGCGGATCCTCGGTGGCGCGTTCGGGCGCTTCAACCGCTTCTTCAACAGGAATGCCGAGCGCTACTCGAGCGGCATCGGCGGCGTGATCGGCCGCGCCCCGCGGCTGCTCGTCATCTACGGCGTGCTGATCGTCTTGACGATCATCGGCTTCCGCGCGGTACCGGGCGGCTTCATCCCGACCCAGGACAAGCTGTTCCTGTTCGCGGCCCTGCAGCTGCCTGAGGGCGCGACGATCGAACGTACCGCCGAGGCGATGCGCCGGATGGGCGACATCGCCCGCGACACGCCCGGCATCGAGAGCATGGTGCAGCTGCCGGGCCTCAACGCCGTGCATTTCACCAACACGCCGAATGCCGGCACCGCGTTCATCGGCCTCAAGCCGTCGCACGAGCGCGAGCTGTCGGCGGCGGAGATCGCCGCGCGGCTCAACATGGGCTTCGCCGGCATCCAGGACGGGCTCGCCTTCGCCTTGATGCCGCCGCCGGTGCTGGGCCTCGGCAACGCCACGGGCGTGGAGCTGTACGTCCAGGACCGGGCCAACATCGGCTACGGCGAGCTCGACAGGCAGACGCAGGCGCTGGTGGGCGCCATCCGCGGCGCGCCCGGGATGGACCCGCTCGGCACCTTCAGCGCGTTCCAGTCGAACGTCCCGCAGCTCGACGCGATCGTCGACCGGACGCGCGCCAAGGAACAGGGCGTCGACCTGTCTGAGCTCTACGGAACGCTGCAGGTCTACCTCGGGTCCGCCTATGTCAACGACTTCAACCTGTTCGGGCGGACTTACGGCGTCTACGCCCAGGCGGATGCGCCGTTTCGCGACGAGATCTCCGACCTGTCGCGGCTCGAGTTGCGCAATGCCCGCGGGGAGATGGTGCCGCTCAGCAGCATGGTCCGGCTCGAGCCCGGCTTCGGCCCGGATCCGGTCATCCGCTACAACGCCTATCCAGCCGCGGACATCGCCGCGGGGGTCAACCCCGCCGAGCTGTCCTCCACCGAGGCGCTCGAGCGTGTCCGCGAGCTCGCCGCGCAGGTCCTGCCGCGCGGCATGGACTTCGAGTGGACGGGCCTGACCTACCAGCAGGCGACCCAGGGAAACACCGCGATCCTCGTGTTCCCGCTGTGCGTGCTGCTGGTGTTCCTGGTGCTGGCCGGCCTCTACGAGAGCTGGACGCTGCCGCTCGCCATCATCCTGATCGTACCCTTGTGCCTGCTCTCCGCCATCGGCGGAATCTGGCTGGTGAACTTCTTCCACGGCCTGTGGCTCGCGATCTCGCCGCCGGACTTCGCGCCGTCCTTCCTCGACAACAACATCTTCACCAAGATCGGCTTCGTCGTGCTGATCGGGCTCGCCTGCAAGAACGCCATCCTGATCGTGGAGTTCGCGCGTGACCTCGAGGAGCAGGGCCGCGGCATCGTCGAGGCGGCGGTCGAGGCGAGCCGGCTGCGATTGCGTCCGATCCTGATGACCAGCTTCGCCTTCATCGCCGGCGTGGTGCCGCTGGTGTTCGCCTCGGGTGCGGGCGCCGAGGTGCGGCAGGTCATGGGCGTCACCGTCATCTCGGGCATGCTCGGTGTGACCTTCTTCGGCCTGTTCTTCACCCCGGTGTTCTACGTGGTGATCCGCAGGCTCGCCGAGGCCCGCAAGCAGCGTCGGGCGGCGCGCCTCGCGGCGGGAGGCGGCCATGCGTAGCGCGGTGCTGGCCCTCCTGGTCGCGCTCGGGATCGTCGGCTGTACCGTCGGACCCCGCCACGTCGAGCCCGCCACCGAGCTGCCGGCGCGCTTCGACCAGGCCGGCGAGGCGCCGGCGGCCGACGCGCCGGTGTCGACCCTGTGGTCGGCCTTCGGCAGCGCCGAGCTCGACGCGCTCGTCTCCCGCGCGGTCGAGGCGAACCAGGGGCTCGCGCAGGCGGCGGCGCGGCTCGCCGAGACGCGCTCGCTCGCCGGTCTGTCGACCTTTGCCTACTTCCCGACCGTGACGGCTGGCGGGGACGTCGAGCGCCGCGAGGACAGCGCTCGCGACCCGTTCGCCACCGAGGGTCTCGGCGAGATCGAGACCTGGCGCGCCGGCTTCGACGCGCGCTGGGAGATCGACCTGTTCGGCAGCCTGCGCAACCAGGCGCGGGCCATCTTCCGCCGCGTCGAGGCGGACGCCGCGGCGCTCGAGGCGGTGCGCCAGTCCGTGATCGCGGAGACCGCGCAGGCCTGGTTCTCGCTGATCGGCGCGCGCGAGCGCCGCGCTCTGCTGGGTCGCCAGCTCGAGAACCTCGAGGAGAACGTCCGGCTGCTCGAGGCGCAGCTCGACGCCGGGCGCGCGAACGCGCTCGACGTGGCTCGCGCCGAGGCCCAGGCCCGTTCCGTCGCGGCGACGGTGCCCGAGGCGGACGCGGAGATCGTCCGCCAGGAACAGCGACTGGCGGTGCTCACCGCATGGCCGCTCGCGACCCTGCGCGCGAACCTAGATCCGGGCGCGGCGATGCCCGGGTTGGCGAGCTTCGCGCACGCCGGCACGCCGGAGGACTGGCTGCGCCGTCGCCCGGACGTGCGCGAGGCCGAGCGTCGGCTCGCGGCAGCCGCCTCGGACGTCGGCGTCGAGGTCGCCGAGTACTTCCCGAAGCTCGAGCTGTTCGGCGGCTTCGGCTGGACGGCGCCCACCAGCAGCGGCATCGGCGATTCAGGGGCCGAGCGATGGTTCTACGGGCCCTCGATCAGCTGGCGGTTCCTCGACGTGGGCCGGGTGCGGCAGAACGTCCGCGCGGCCGAGGCGCGGCGCGAAGGCGCGATCGCGGCCTACCGGGAGACCGTGCTCGCTGCGCTCGAGGAAACGGAGAACGCGCTCGCCGGCCTGCGTGCCGCCAACCAGGCCGCGACGGAGCTCGAGAGCGCTGCGAAGGCCGCGGGCGAGGCGGCGCGGCTCGCCGACCTGCGTTTCTCCGCCGGGGCGAGCGACTTCCTCGAGGTGCTCGACGCCGAGCGGACGCGGCTCGAGCTCGAGGACCAGCTGGTGCAGGCGCGCACCCGCCGTGCCACTGCGCTCGCCGCGGTGCACAAGGCGCTGGCGGGAGATCCCTGAGGGCGCCGCCGTGTGGAAGACGCTGCGGATCACGCTGCTCGTCGTGCTGCTCGCCCTCGTCGCCCTCTACACCTGGGCCGACCGCCGGCGCATGGCCGAGTGGGAGCACACGGCCTGGATCGCGATCTTCCCGGTGAACGGCGACGGCGCGCCGGCGACCGACCGCTACATCGCCGGCCTGTCCCGCGAGCGCTTCGCCGACATCGAGCGTTTCTTCGAGCGCGAGGCGGAGGCTTACGGGCTTTCGATCGAGCGTCCCGTGCATGTCGAGGTGTACCCGGCGGTCGACGCCCGCCCGCCCGAGCTCGCCCCCGATGCCGGGCTCGTGGGACGTGTCCTGTGGAGCCTGCGCACGCGGCTCTACAGCGCGCGCCACGCGGGAGACGCCCTCGCCGACGTCCGCGTCTTCGTGCTCTACCACGACCCGACGCAGGTGGAAGCCGTGCCGCACTCGCTCGGCCTGCAGAAGGGCCTGCTCGGCGTGGTCCACGGCTACGCCGACCCGGCGGCGGACGCGACCAACAGCCTCGTGATCGCGCACGAGGTGCTGCATGCGCTCGGCGCGAGCGACAAGTACGATCCCGTGAGCAACCTGCCGCGCTTCCCGGACGGCTACGGCGAGCCGGGCGCCGACCCGCGCTACCCGCAGGCCTTCGCGGAGATCATGGCCGGACGCCTGGCCGTCGCGCCCGGCGAGGCGGTCATGCCGGCGGGCCTCGGACAGGCGGTCGTCGGCGAACTGACGGCGACGGAGATCGGCTGGCTGCGACCTCCGCCGTAGGAGCCCGCCGGGGCTTCCGGTAACCTTGTCCCGTGCCCGCCGTCCCGACCGACCTGCTCCCTCCCGAGCTCTCCGGACACGCGGCCGCCGTGCTCGGCCGCATCGCAGAGGCGCGTGGCGTGGACCCGCCGGCCGCGCTTCGGGACGAGGCGCGCTACGTCTGCGCGTGCTCCGACTTCGTCGCGGACAGCCTCGAGCGCGATCCCGCGCTGCTCGACTGGCTCGCCGGCGAGCTGTCGTCACCGCGCGCGGACGGCGACTACGATGTGCGTGCGCAGGCCCTGTTCCTCGAGCACGAGGACGAACCCTCGTTCATGGCGGCGCTGCGCCGCCTGCGCTGCCGGGAACTCGTGCGCATCGCCTGGCGCGACCTCGCCGGCCGAGCCGGCGTTGCCGAGACCCTGGGCGAGCTCTCGGCGCTCGCCGACGCCGCCATCCGCGCTGCGCAGGACTTCGCGGTGCGGGCGCTGGCGCCTCGTTACGGCACGCCGCGCGCCGCCTCGGGAGAGCCGCAGGAACTGGTCGTGCTCGGCATGGGCAAGCTCGGCGGAGGCGAACTCAACTTCTCCTCCGACATCGACCTGATCTTCCTCTTCCCGGAGGGCGGCGAGACCGATGGCCGCCGACCGGTGGCCAACGAGGAGTACTTCACACGCCTCGGCCAGACGCTGATCCGCCTGCTCGACGCGCCCACGGTCGACGGATTCGTCTACCGCGTGGACATGCGCCTGCGACCTTTCGGCGAGTCGGGCCCGCTGGTCGCGAGCTTCGGCGCGCTCGAGGACTACCTTCAGCAGCACGGCCGGGACTGGGAGCGCTACGCCTGGGTGAAGGCGCGGGCGATCACCGGCGCGGCGCGCTACTCGGAGCTGTTCGACGAGGTGGTCCGGCCCTTCGTCTACCGCCGCTACCTCGACTTCGGCGTCTTCGACTCGCTGCGCTCGATGAAGGCCATGATCGAGCGCGAGGTCGAGCGGCGCGACCTGCAGGACAACGTGAAGCTCGGGCCCGGCGGCATCCGCGAGATCGAGTTCATCGTCCAGGCGATGCAGCTGATCCGCGGCGGCAGCGACCGGCGCCTGCAGTCGCCGTCGCTGCTCGAGGTGCTGCCGCGGCTCGCGGGTGCCAAGCTGCTGCCCGACGCGGCGGTCCGGGAGCTGGCCGGGTGCTACGCGTCACTGCGCCGCGCCGAGAACAGGCTGCAGATGGCCGGCGACCGGCAGGTCCACGCGTTGCCCGAGTCCCCGCTCGAGCGCGCGCGCTTCGCCGCGTCGCTCGGCTGCGACGCATGGGAGGGGGCCATGGGCGCGCTCGAGCCCGTGCGCAAGGCCGTGTCCGGGCACTTCCGCAACGTCGTGTTCGGGCCCGAGCGCGAGGCGGAGCACGGCGAGCCTGAGCTCGCATCCCTGTGGGCGCTGGAGCCGAACGACGAGGATCTCGACGAGGATCTCGCCCGCCTCGGCATCGCCGATCGCGCGGCGGTGACGCGCCGGCTGCGGGCGCTCGGCGCCTCGGGCGTGATCGCCCGGCTCGACGAGCACGGCCGGCAGCGGCTCGAGCGGCTGCTGCCGCGACTCGTGCGTGCGGTCGCGCAGGCCTGCGCGGCCGGGGCGGCCGGCGGGGCGCCGGACGGAACGGAGGACGCGCTGGTCCGCCGGCTGGCGAGCATCCTGGAGGCGATCGGCGGTCGCTCGGCGTACTTCGCGCTGCTCTACGAGAACCCGCAGGCCCTCGAGCGTCTCGTGGAGGTGTGCCGGCACGGCGACTTCCTGGCCCGGCAGGTCGCTTCCTTCCCGATCCTGCTCGACGAGCTGATCGATGCGCGGGTGCTCGAGGTGCTGCCGGACCGCGGGCAGTTCGCGACGGAGCTCGAGGCGCGGCTGGAGCAGGCCGGGGACGACGAGGAGCGGCGGGTCGACGCGCTGCGCCACTTCCGCCGGGCCGCGCGCTTCCGGGTGGCGCTGCTCGACCTGATGGGCCGGCTGCCGCTGATGCAGGTCAGCGACCGGCTGACCGACGTCGCCGAGCTGATCCTCGGGCAGGCGATGCGGATGGCCTGGGAGCAGCTGGTGCGCACGCACGGCGAGCCGATGTGCGGGTCGGCGGAGGCGCGCCGGGTCGCGGGCCTGGCGGCCGTCGGCTACGGCAAGCTCGGCGGCCTCGAACTCGGTTACGCCTCCGACCTCGACCTGGTGTTCCTGCACGACTCGGCGGGCGAGGAGCAGCAGACGGCCGGCCCGAAGGTCGTGGACAACGCCGTCTTCTTCAACCGCTTCGGGCAGCGCCTCGTGCACCTGCTCACGGTGCACACCGCCGCCGGCCGCCTGTACGAGGTCGACATGCGGCTGCGCCCGAGCGGCAAGGGCGGCCTCACCGTCACCCACATCGACGCCTTCGCGGAGTACCAGCGCGGCGAGGCCTGGACCTGGGAGCACCAGGCGCTGCTGCACTCGCGCTCCGTCGCCGGCAGCGACTCGCTGCGCGCGCGCTTCGAGGAGGTGCGCCTGGCGGTGCTCGCCGGCCACGTCCGCCGCGACAGCCTGCGCGAGGACGTCCGCAGCATGCGCGAGCGCATGCGGGGCGAACTGTCGCGTTCCGGCGAGGGCGAGTTCGACCTCAAGCAGGACCGTGGCGGCATCGCCGACATCGAGTTCCTGGCGCAGTACTGGGCGCTGCGCTGGGCGGGCGACTACCCGCCGGTCGTCATGTACTCGGACACCATCCGCCAGCTCGAGTCGGTGGGGTCGGCGGCGCTCGTCGATCACGCCGTGATCGACCAGCTCGTCGACGCCTACCGGGCGCTTCGCCACGTGGCGCACCGACTCGCGCTCGAGGAGCGGCCGGGTGTGGTCGACGAGGCCGCGTTCCGGACGGAGCGAGCGACGGTGGCCGCGGTCTGGGAGCGGGTGATGGTCGCAGGCGAGGCGCCAGACGCCTTATAATCGAGGCCTTCCGACCCTGCCACCAGGACCGATCGTGGCCACTGCAACCACCGACGGGCTGATCCAGCCGAACGCGCAGAACCGCTACGAGGTGACGCGCGTCGACCTGCCGCTCGCCTGCCCGATGCCGGGCATGCAGCTGTGGAACAGCCACCCGCGCGTGTACCTGGCGATCGAGAAGACCGGCTGGGCCAAGTGCCCGTACTGCAGCGCCGAGTACTCGCTGCTCGGCTGACCCGGAAGCTCAAGGGGAAACTCCAGGGAAACTCGAGGGGACATTCCCTTTGAGTTTTGTGTCCTTTCATTGGCAGAGCGGCCCAGAACTTCCTCGCCCGTGCAAAGGGCAAAACTCAAAGGGAATGTCCCCT
>CAYORU010000016.1:0-48897 GCA_964406445.1 uncultured Steroidobacteraceae bacterium | reverse complement strand
CGGCCCAGAACTTCCTCGCCCGTGCAAAGGGCAAAACTCAAAGGGAATGTCCCCTGGAGTTTCCCTTGGTCTTGCTACTGGGCCTTGTAGTCGCGGTAGGACTTCTCCTCGACGATCCGCGAGCCGAGCTTCGTGTTGATCCGCTTCTTGATCGCCGCGCGCTCGTCGTTCTCGAAGTAGACGGCGCGCGCGAGCTCGACGAAGCGGGGCCCGAAGTCCTGCGCCCGCTCCTGGTCGCGGATGTCGTCCTCGATGTCCCATAGGCGCTCGTTCACGGCCTGCAGCGCGCCGATCTCGGCCGCGAGGTCCACCGAGGCGTGCGGCGTGGCCGCCCAGGTGCGCTCCAGCAGTTCCAGCTCGAGCCGCACGTTCGCCAGCTTGGCGGCATCGGTGATGCGCCCGGCCTTGATCCTCAGGATCGTCAGCTTGTCGAGCAGCTCGCCGGGCGAGATCGGCACCAGGATGTCGGTCACGGGCGTCTCCGCGGAAGTCCTGCCGGCAAGGGTAGCCGATCCGGGCTCAGCCCACCGCGAAGCCTCTGCGCGCCAGCCTGTCGAGCCGGTCCGTAACCTCGTCCACGGTAATGAGGTCCATCACGCCGGGACGCTCGATCTTGGTGGTCCAGGGCAGCTCGGCGGGTTCGCGGCCGAGAAACCTCCGGGCGGCGTCGGCATGGCGGTCCACGCAGTGGGCGCGGCTCAGGTACGGGCCGCTGCGCGCGGGGTTGGTCGCTGCGTACAGCCCGATCACCGGCGTGCCCGCCATCGTCGCCATGTGCGCCGGCCCGGAGTCCGGCGAGAGCAGCACGCTCGCGCGCGACAGCAGCGCGAGCAGCTGCGGCAGCGTGTCCCTGCCGACCGTGTCCACCACCGGCTCGCGCGCGTGCCGGGCGATCCCGGCGGCCATCGTCTTCTCCGCCGGCGACGGGCCGCCGACCAGCACGACCCGCATGCCGTGGCGCTTCGCGGCGTGGTCGGCGACCTCGGCGTAGCGCTCCGCCCGCCAGTTGCGCAGCGCGTGGCTGGAGCAGGGGCTGATGACCAGCGTCGGACGCCCGTCCGGGATGACGGCCGCGGCGTAGTCGAGGGCGTCCGGGGGCAGCGGCAGGTCCCAGCGCAGCTGCCGGTCGTGCACGCCGAGCGCCTCGGCGAAGCCGAACAGCGAGTCCAGGACGTGCTCGCGCTCGCGCGGCGCGATCCGGTGGGTCGTGAACAGCCACTGTGCCTCGCGCGCCCGCGCCCGGTCGAAGCCGAGCTTCACCGGCGCGCGTACGCTCGCGGCGACCGCGCTCGCGCGCAGCGCGAGCTGCATGTGCAGCAGCAGGTCGAAGCGGCGCCCCGAAAGCAGGCGGGCGAGGCGCAGGTGCTCGCGCGCGCCGCCGCGCTTGTCGAAGACGATGAACTCGATGTCGTCGGCGAGGCCCATGAGCTTCGCCTCGAGCCGGCCGATGATCCAGGTGAAGCGCGCCTCGGGCCACGCCGCCTGCAGCGTCCGCACGACCGGCAGGACATGGCAGGTATCGCCGATCGCCGAGAGCCGGAGGATGCAGACGCGCCGCGGCACGGACTGTAGGATGGCGGGCATGAAGTTCCGGCGCATCGCCACCGAGGGCGGCGCAATCCTATACGACCCCGGCTGCGTCAACAACGCGGCGGAACTGTTCGACACCGCGGCCTGGCGCGCCCGCGGCGCGCTCGCCGAGCAGTCCGGCGGCCGCGGCTCGGTGCTGTTCCTCGACGCGGGCGACCGTGGCTTCGTCCTCAGGCGCTACCTGCGCGGCGGCCTGCCGGCACGGATCTCGCGCGACGCCTACCTCTGGCTCGGCGAGGCGCGCACGCGCGGTTTCCAGGAACTGGAGCTGCTCGGCCGGCTCGTCGACGCAGGGCTGCCGGTGCCCGCGCCCGCGGCGGCCCGCTACCTGAGAGGCGGCCTCGTCTATCGGGCCGAGATCGCCACCCTGCGCCTGCCGCCCTGCGAGCCGCTCGGTTCGCGCCTGCTCGCCGGCAGGCTCACCGACGCGGAATGGGAAGCGGCCGGCCGCACGATCCGCCGCTTCCACGACGCGGGCGTTCAGCACGCCGACCTCAATGCGAACAACGTCATGCTCGGCGGGCCCGGCGAGGTGTGGCTGCTCGACTTCGACCGCGGCCGGCTGCGCGCGCCGGGCGGCTGGTCGCAGGGCGTCCTGGCCCGGCTCGGCCGCTCGCTCGGCAAGATCTGCGCCCCGCGTCCGGACCTCCCGTGGCGCGAAGGCTTCGCGCGCCTCGTCGCCGCGCACGACGCTGGCGGCTGACGCGCGATGCGCTTCATCTACAACCTCCTGATCCGCCTTGTCGCGCCGGTCGCCTTCGGCGTGCACCTCTCGCGCGGCCTGCGGGACCCGGCCTACCGCGAGCGCGCCGGCGAGCGCTTCGGGTTCGGCGCCGCGATCGACGGCCGCTCGATCTGGGTGCACGCGGTCTCGGTCGGCGAGGTGCAGGCTTCGCAGCCGCTGGTGCGCGGGCTGCTGCGCCGCTACCCCGGGATCCCGCTGGTGCTCACGACCGTGACGCCCACCGGCGCGGCGCGCGCACGGGCGCTGTTCGGCGACTCGGTGCTGCACCGTTACGTGCCCTACGACCTGCCCGGCGCCGTGCGGCGGTTCTTCGACCGGACGCGCCCTCGGCTCGCGGTGATCCTCGAGACCGAGCTGTGGCCGAACCTCTTCGCCGAATGCGGCCGGCGCGGCGTGCCGCTGGTGCTCGCCAGTGCGCGCGTCTCGGAGCGCTCGGTGCGCCGCTACAGGAGGCTTCTGCCGCTGTTTCGCGCCACGCTGGCCCACGGCATCGTCATCGGCGCGCAGAGCGAGGCCGATGCCGCGCGTTTCCTGTCCATCGGCGCGAGCCCCGGCCGGACCCGGGTCACCGGCAACGTGAAGTTCGACTTCGAGCTTGCGCCCGAGGTGCCCGGCCGCGGCCGGGCGTGGCGGCAGTCGAACGCGCCCGATCGCCCGGTGTGGGTCGCAGGGAGCACCCACGAGGGCGAGGAGGAGCAGGTGCTCGACGCCCACGCCGAAGTCCGGCGGCGCTTCCCGGACGCGCTGCTCGTGCTGGTGCCGCGGCACCCGCCGCGCTTCGACGCAATCCGCCAGCTGCTCGAGCGGCGCGGCGTGGCGCACGCGCTGCGCTCGCGCGGCGAGGCCGCGAATCCCGCGACCGAGGTCGTGCTCGGCGACACGATGGGCGAGCTGATGGACTTCTACGCGGCGGCGGACGTCGCGTTCGTCGCCGGCAGCCTGGTCCCGGTCGGCGGCCACAACCTGCTGGAGCCTGCCTCGCTCGGCGTGCCGATCCTCACCGGGCCGTACAACTTCAACGCCGAGGACGTGTTCGCGAAGCTCGAGGAGGCCGGCGCCGTGCGGCGCGTGCCGTCCGGCGGGGCGCTCGGCGCGGCGACGGCGGCGCTGCTCGCCGATCGCGCGGCACGCGATCGGATGGGCGCGCGCGGCCGCGAGGTCCTGCAGGCGAACCGCGGCGCGGTCGCGCGCCTGCTCGAGCTCGTCGAGCCGCTGTTGCGGGAGTCCCCGGTCGACGGGCCGGCGGGCCGGTAGTGTCGCGAGCCGGCCGTTTGGCCTAGACTTCCCCGTTTTCCGAAGGCACGCCCGTGCAGCCCGAGACCCGGCCAATCACGACGCCCCCCGAGCCGCCCGCGCCGGTGCTGTCGCGGCCCTACGAGCCGCAGGCGCTGGCCGACCTGGCGGCGCGCTTCGGCTCGCCGCTGCTCGTCGTCGACTGCGACGTGATCCGCGAGCAGTACCGCCGGCTCGCGGCGGCGCTGCCCGGCGTCGGCCTGCACTACGCGCTCAAGCCCCTGCCCCAGGCCGCGGTCGTCACGGCCCTCGAGCGCGAGGGCGCGGGCTTCGACCTCGCGACGGACGGGGAGGTGGACCTCGTCCGCGCGGCCGGCATCGACCCGGCGCGCTGCATCCACACGCACCCGATCAAGCGCGACTCGGACATCCGCCACGCGCTCGACTTCGGCGTCACCACCTTCGTCGCCGACAACCCCGACGAAGTCGCGAAGTTCGCGCCCTTTGCCGGGCGCGCGCAGCTGCTGATCCGGCTGTCGTTCCGGAGCCCCGAGGCGGTCGTGGATCTCTCGCGCAAGTTCGGCTGCGACGCCGACACCGCGCTCGACCTGATCAGGCAGGCCCGCCAGGCCGGGGTCGAGGTCCGCGGGCTGTCCTTCCACGTCGGCTCGCAGTCCCGCTCGCCCGACACCAAGGTCCACGCGATCGACGCCTGCAGCACGCTCATGGCGGAGGCGCGGCGCGAGGGGTTCGCGTCGCTCGACACCCTGGACATCGGCGGCGGCTTCCCGATCGACTATCTGCAGCAGGCGGTGCCCATCGAGGCCTTCTGCGCGCCGATCCGCGCCGCCCTCGGGCGGCTGCCGGCCGGCACGCGGGTGATCGCCGAGCCGGGCCGCTTCATCTGCGGGCCCGCCGGCACGGTGCTCGCCACGGTGATGGGCCGGGCGTTCCGCGACGGCCGCTGGTGGTACTACCTCGACGACGGGCTGTACGGCTCCTTCAGCGGGCAGGTCTACGATCACGCCCGCTACCCGGTCGAGCCGCTCGCGCCGCAGGCCGGGCCGCTGCAGCCGAGCGTGCTGGCCGGCCCGACCTGCGACAGCATCGACGTGATCGCCGAGGACATCGAACTGCCGCCGATGCGGGCCGGCGACCTGCTGGTCGGGCGCCAGATGGGCGCCTACACCAGCGCCTCGGCCACCGACTTCAATTTCTTCCCGCGGGCGCGCGTGCTGGCGGTGAACGTCTGAAGCAGCGCCCTCGCGTCCACAAGGGACCGTCCCGGCAGGGGACCGTCCCGGCAGGGGACCGTCCCTGTGCCGCCCGCGGTGACAGCCCCCGCATGTGACTGAATCGGTTGAAAGTGCCGGCCGAATCCGGGATCCTGACCGCTGTTTTCGCCCAGGCCCCGGCCGACCGGACCGCATGACCGACGCCCCGCCCAATCATTGCGCCCGCCGCCGCCGCTTCCTGCGCGGCGTGCTGATCGGCGTGCCGGCCGCCGTCGCCCTGACCGGCCCCGCGCGCGCGCTCGGGCAGGCCATCGAGCGGCGCAGCATCGCGCTGGTCAATACGCATACGGCGGAGACCCTCGCCGTCGACTACTTCAGCGACGGCGCGTACCGCGGCGAGGCGCTCGCCTCGCTGAACGAACTGCTCCGCGACCATCGCACCGGCGACGTCAGCGCGATCGACCCGCGGCTGTTCGACCTGCTCCACGACGCGGCGGTGCTCGCCGGCCGCGAACCGCGGTACGAGGTCATCTCCGGCTACCGATCGCCCGTGACCAACGCGATGCTGAACGCCCGCTCCGACGGCGTGGCGCGGCGCAGCCTGCACATGGACGGGCGCGCGATCGACGTGCGCCTCGCCGGCTACCGGACCGACCGGCTGCGCGATCTCGCCCTTGCGATGGCGCAGGGCGGCGTCGGCTACTACCGCAGCTCCGACTTCGTCCACCTGGACACCGGGCGCGTCCGTACCTGGAGCGGTTGATCGGCAGCCCCCGCCCTGCGGTACGATGCGGGGCCCCGAGCCCTGTCGAGTCCCGATGAAGACCCTGTCCCTCGCCGTGCTGACCGCGGCGTCCCTGCTCGGCCTCGCCGCCTGCGGCGACGGCGACTCGCGCCCCGTCGATCGCGGCGCGGCGGTCTACGCCCAGCACTGCATGGCCTGCCACCAGCGCAACGGCCGCGGGCTCGGCGAGACCCAGCCGAGCCTGGTCGGCACGCCCACCGTGGCCGGCGACCCGGGGGCGCTGATCGCCTGGACGGCCTTCGGCGTGCGGCCGGCCGGCCTCGTCCGCGGCCGCAGCATCGTGGTGATGCCGCAGTTCCACTGGCTGTCCGACGAGGACCTCGCCGCGGTGCTGACCCACGTGCGCGGCAGCTTCGGCAACGCCTATCCGCCGGTCACGGCGGCGATGGTGGCGGACGTGCGGGCGGCCCGGAAGGCCGAGTGAGCCCCGAGATCCGCGAGCTCGACTTCGTCGCCGGCGCGCGGGCGGCGCGGGGCGTTGCGGTGGTGATCGACGTTTTCCGGGCCTTTTCGCTCGCCTGCTACGCCGTGGCCCGCGGCGCGGCGCGCATCCACCCCGTCGCCGACCTCGACGAGGCCCGTCGCCTGAAGGCTTCGCATCCCGACTGGCTGCTCGTGGGCGAGCGCCACGCGCGCCGGCTGCCCGGCTTCGACCTCGGCAATTCCCCGACGGAGATCGAGGCGGCCGACGTCGCCGGCCGCACGCTGCTGCACACCACGCACTCGGGCACGCAGGGCCTTTGCGCCGCGGCGGCGGCGGAGGAGGTGATCACGGGCGCGCTGGTCAACGCGGGCGCCGTCTGCCGCCACCTCGCGCGCCGCGCGCCGCGGGTCGTGTCGCTGGTGCGCATGGGGCAAGAGGCGCGCGAGCGCTGCGCGGAGGATGATCTCTGCGCGGCCCTGATCCGCGCGCGCCTCGAAGGCCGGCCGTTCGACGTCGACGGCCTGCGTGGGCGTCTGCGCGACGCGCCGGCGGCGGCGAAGTTCTTCGACCCGGGCGCCGACTGGGCGCCGGAGCGCGACTTCGAGCTGTGCACCGCGACGGACCGTTTCGACTTCGTGCTGCGCCTCGCCGGCCGCGACGGGCCGCTGCCCTGGCTCGAGCGGGTGGCCGCGTGAGCCGCAATGGCGGCGGGCGCGAGCGGCGCAGCGAGGCGGTGACCGCCGACCTGACCGCCGTGGTGGTGGCGGTCACCGACGGCGAGCCGCGCGTGCTGACGCTCGATGGCACCGCGAGCGAGCTCGAGCGGCTGCCCTCCGGGCCCTTCGAGGCGCAGCACCGTACGCTGGAACAGGGCCTTCGGGGCTGGGTCGAGTCGCAGACCCGGCAGTCGCTCGGCTACGTCGAGCAGCTCTACACCTTCGGCGACCGCGACCGCCGCTCGCCGGGCGGCGGCACCGCGCGCGCGCTGTCCATCGGCTACCTCGCGCTCGTGCGCGAGCCGCGCCAGGCCGGCGCCGAATCGGTCGCGTGGCGGGACTGGTACCGCTACTTCCCCTGGGAGGACTGGCGCCGGGGCCGTCCGGCGGTGATCGACGCGATCGAGCCATGGCTGCGCGCCTGGGCGACGGCGGCGGCGGGACCGGGCGAGCGGCGCGCGCGCGCCGAGCGCCTCGCCATCACCTTCGCGACGGACGGGGGCTCGTGGAGCGAGGATCGCGTGCTCGAGCGCTACGAACTCGCCTACGAGACGGGCCTCGTGGCGGAGGCCTACGCCGACGGCGCCGCGGCGGGACAGGGCCCGCCGCGCGGCGTCGGCGGCGAGCCGATGGCCGGTGACCACCGCCGCATCCTCGCGACCGGGATCGCGCGGCTGCGGGGCAAGATCAGGTACCGGCCGGTCGTGTTCGAGCTGATGCCGCCGACCTTCACGCTGCTGCAGCTGCAGCAGACGGTCGAGGCGCTGGCGGGGCTTCGGCTGCACAAGCCGAACTTCCGCCGCCTGGTCGAGCAGCAGGGCCTGGTCGAGGACACCGGCGCGGTGACGCTCGGCACGGGCGGCCGGCCGGCGCGCCTCGTGCGCTTCCGCCGGGAAGCGCTGCTGGAGCGGCCGGCGCCGGGCCTGCGGGTCCGGGCCACCCGGGCCCGGCCGGCGGGCTGAGCCGGGGAGGGGTTGACAAGCTTATTCCCAAATCTAGAATAAGCGTGGCCGGTGATGCCGGCTTTTCTTTCCGCAGATAAATACTCGTATTGAGAATAAGGAGCCGGCCATGGCGACTCCCGCAACCCGAATCCCCGCGCCGACCTTCACGCCCGAGGTCGAGGCGCGCACCGCGCCGCTCTACGAGCGCGTCAAGCGCGTCGTCCCGGCGGTCGAGTGGCCGGTGTTCGCGCCGGACATCGACGCGATCCTCGAACTCAAGCGCCGCCGCAACGCGGTGGTGCTGGCGCACAACTACCAGACGCCGGAGATCTTCCACACCATCGCCGACATCGTCGGCGACAGCCTCGCGCTGGCCCGCGAGGCGGCCACGGTCGACGCCGACGTGATCGTGCTGTGCGGGGTGCACTTCATGGCCGAGACCGCGAAGCTCTTGAATCCCGCCAAGACCGTGCTGATCCCCGACCTGCGCGCCGGCTGCTCGCTCGCCGAGTCGATCACCGCCGAGGACGTGCGCGCGCTCAAGGCGCGCCACCCTGGCGTGCCGGTCGTCACCTACGTCAACACCTCGGCCGCCGTGAAGGCCGAGAGCGACGTCTGCTGCACCTCGGGCAACGCGGTGCACGTGGTCGAGTCGCTCGGCGTCGACGAGGTGATCTTCATCCCCGACGAGTACCTCGCGAAGAACGTCGCGCAGCAGACCCGGGTCCGCATCATCCCCTGGCAGGGCCGCTGCGAGGTGCACGAGCGCTTCACGCCCGCCGACATCGCCACGCTGCGCGCCGAGCACCCGGGCATCGTCGTGCTCGCGCACCCGGAGTGCGACCGCCCGGTCGTCGAGGCGGCCGACTACGCCGGCTCGACGCACGGCATGTCGAAGTTCGTCGCCGAGCGAAAGCCGCGTCAGGTGGCGCTCATCACCGAGTGCTCCATGAGCGACAACGTCGCGGTGGCGAACCCGGACGTCGAGTTCGTGCGACCGTGCAATCTCTGCCCGCACATGAAGCGCATCAACCTCGGCAACATCCGCCGCGCGCTCGAGACGATGACCCACGAGGTGACGGTCGATCCGGCCGTCGCGGAGCGCGCGCGCGCGGCCGTCGAGCGCATGCTCGCGATCGGCGCGCCGCCGCAGGCGCCGCGGCCGTGATCCCGGCCTGCTCGCCGGTGGTGGTGGTGGGCGCCGGCCTCGGCGGCCTCGCCACGGCGCTCGAGCTCGCGCCCCGGCCGGTGCTGCTCGTCACCCGTGCAAGACTCGGCGAGGACCTCGCGAGCGCCTGGGCGCAGGGCGGGCTCGCCGCCGCGGTCGGCGCGGACGACAGCCCGTCCGAACACGCGGCCGACACGCACGCGGCCGGCGACGGCCTCTGCGACCCGGCCGTCGTCTCGCTGGTCACCGGGTCCGCGCCGGCCGTGGTCGAGCGGCTCGGCCGGCTCGGTGTGGAGTTCGACGCCGGCGCCGGCGGACTGCCGCTGCTCGGCCGCGAGGGCGGCCACCATCGCCGTCGCATCCTGCACGTCCGCGACGCCACCGGCGCTGCGATCACGCGGGCGCTGCTGGCCGAACTGCGCCGCACGCCCTCGGTCACCGTCCTCGAAGGCGTGGAAGTCGAGGACCTGCTGCTGCGCGACGGGGCGGTGGTGGGCCTCGCCGCGCGCCGCGGCGCGGAGCGCCTGCGCATCTCGTCGCGCGCCGTGGTGCTCGCGACCGGCGGCCTCGGCGGACTGTTCGCCCGCACCAGCAATCCGCTAGGCGCGCGCGGCGACGGGCTCGCGATGGCGGCCCGCGCGGGCGCGGTGCTCGCCGACCTCGAGTTCGTGCAGTTCCACCCGACCGCCCTCGACCTCGGTCAGGACCCGATGCCGCTCGCCACCGAGGCGCTGCGCGGCGAGGGCGCCGTGCTGGTCAATTCGTCCGGCGAGCGGTTCATGCAGGGCCTCCATCCGCTGGCGGAGCTCGCGCCGCGCGACGTCGTGGCGCGCGCGATCTTCCGCGAGCGCGCGGCGGGCCGGCGCGTCTTCCTCGATGCCCGCGCCGCGCTCGGGGCGAGCTTCCGGGACAGGTTCCCGACCGTCTACGCGGCCTGCCGCAACGCCGGCCACGACCCGACCACCCAGCCGATGCCGGTGGCGCCCGCGGCGCACTACCACATGGGCGGCATCGCGGTGGACGCCCGCGGGCGCAGCTCGGTCGCCGGCTTGTGGGCCGTGGGCGAAGTCGCGGCCACGGGGCTGCACGGCGCCAACCGGCTCGCCAGCAACTCCCTGCTCGAGGCGCTCGTCTTCGGCGAGCGCGCGGGTCGCGACATCGCGAGCCTCGCCCCGGGCGGCGCTGCGCTCGGCGGCCCTGCCGGCAGCGAGCCGCGCGGCGGGGCCGAGGACTGGCCGGCGCTCGACGAACTGCGCCGCGCCATGGACGCCGAGGTAGGCGTCGAGCGCGACGCCGCCGGCCTGTCGCGGGCGATCGCCGCGTTCGCGCCGCTCGCGGCCGGGAATGCCGCGGGACCGGCCCTGCGCAATGCCGCCACCTCGGCGCTGCTGGTCGCGACGGCGGCCCTCGGTCGCGAGGAAAGCCGCGGCGGTCACTTCCGCAGCGATCACCCGGCGCACGCCCCTGAGCCGGCCGGCCGGCAGTTCCTGACCCTGGCTTCGGCGCTCGACCGCGCCGCGGAGGCCGGCCGCGGGCCCGTGGCGCGCGCGGCCGCCGGCTGACAGAATCGCGCCCGCGGCCGGCCCCTGCCCGGCCGCGGGGATCCAGATGCCCGCGATCGACACCGTCATCTTCGACGTAGGCCGGGTGCTCGTGCACCTCGACTTCCGTCGCCTGCTCGCCTTCCTCGAGGACCACGGCATCGACGTCGCGCACGTCAGCGAACTGCTCGAGCGCATCGACCTCGCGGCCTACGAGCGCGGCGCCTTCGACGGCGAGGCCCTGCTCGCGCGCATCGAGGGTCTCGCGAGCCGCCCGATGGACCGCCTCGCCATGCGCAGTCACTGGCTCGACATCTTCGTGCCTCAGCAGGGCATGCTCGACCTCGCGCGGCGGCTGTCGCGGTCGCACCGGGTCTTCATCCTCTCCAACGTCGGCGACCTGCACTGGGAGCACCTCGACGCCCACTGGGGCATCGGCTCGCTCGGCCATGGCGCGATCGCCTCCTACCGGGTCGGCGCCTCGAAGCCCGACCCCGCCATCTACCGCCGCGCCGAGCTGGACTTCGACCTCGAGCCGGGCCGCACCGTGTTCATCGACGACATGATCGCGAACGTGGACGCCGCGCGGCAGCGGCACTGGCACGCGATCCACCACCGTGACCAGCCGAGCACGGCCGAGGACCTGCGCGCCCTCGGCGTGCCCGCGTGAACGACCGCCCCGCCGTGGCCTTGCGCTTCGTCGTCCGGGAGGGCCATCCGTGAGCACCGCGATCCACCGACGGGTCGACGCGCTGCGCGCCGGCGCCGACCCCACGCTGATCGCGCGGCTCGCCTCGGGCTGGGCGGTGCTCGGCGATCCGCAGGTGCTGCCCGGCTACTGCCTGCTGCTGCCCGACCCGGTGGTGCCGACGCTGAACGACCTGGAAGGCGCGGCGCGCCGGCGGTTCCTCGACGACATGGCCGCGCTCGGCGATGCGGTGCTCGCGGTCACCGGCGCGCTCAGGGCGAACTACGCCCTGTTCGGCAACGTCGAGCCCGCGCTGCACGCGCACGTCATCCCGCGCTACGGCCACGAGCCGGAGGACCTGCGCAAGGCCCACCCCTGGGCCTACGACTGGTCGCGGGCGGAGCCCTTCGACCTGCTGCGGCACGCGGCGCTGCGCGACGCGCTGAGGGAGGCGCTCGCCCGGTCGGGAGTCACGGCGCCGGCAGCGACCGGCGGCGTGCACCACCTGGACCTGACGGTGTCGGACCTCGCGGCTGCGACCGCCTTCTACGACCGCGTGCTGCCGGTGCTCGGCTTCCGGCGCATCGACGACGTGGAGGAGGGGCCGCTGTGGGCCGGCGCCGGGTTCGAGCTCGGCCTGCAGGCGGCACGGCGCCAGGCGGCGCACGACCGCTACGCGCCCGGCCTGCACCACCTCGCCTTCGTCGCGCCTGCGCGCGCGGACGTGGACCGCGCGCACGAGGAACTGGCCGCCGCCGGCGTGGTGATCCTCGATGCGCCGGGCGACTACCCGCAGTACTGCGAGGGCTACTACGCCTTCTTCTTCGAGGGTCCGGACGGCGTGAAGCTCGAGTACGTGCACACGCCGTCCTGGCCCGCCTGAGGGCACCGGACCGCCGCGCACGGGAACTCACTGGAGCAGGCGGTCGATCAGCGGCACGGTCAGGAAGGACAGCAGGATCCCGAGGCCCAGCACGGCGTTGGCGAGCGACGGCTCGAGGCGATTCTGCTGCGCGAGGACCGCGCCCGAGATCATCGGCGCCATGGCGGCCTGCAGCACGGTGACGTCGAGCACCGTGCCTTCCATTCCGGCCGCGCGACCGATCAGCCACACGAGTGCGGGCGCGAGCGCGAGCTTCCAGCCGAGCGCCACGCCGACCGGCCCCGCCTGGCCGGGCTCGAGTCGCAGCCGCAGCTGCAGCCCGACCGAGAACAGCGCGAGCGGCACCAGCGTCTCGCCGATGCGCGCGACGACCGGCGCGATGGACTCCGGCAGGCCGCCCCCCGCGCCGAAGCCGAGAGCCGCCAGCAGGGCGAGGAACGGCGGGAACAGGGCGATCCGGCGCGCCACGGCGGCGGCGGTGACCGATCCGCCCGAGTAGACCGCGGCGACCAGGCTGCCGCCGATCGCGAGCGCGAGGAACACGCCGGCCTGGTCGGCGATCGCCGCGACCGGCAGCGCCGCGCGCCCGCGCAGCGCCTCGATCAACGGCAGGCCGATGAAGGCCGAGTTGCCGAGGCCGCAGGTGAGCGTCAGCGCGCCGACCCGCGCGCCGCTCCAGCCGGCCGCGCGGCCCAGGGCGGCGAACACGGCCCAGCCGCCGGCGAACACGAGCCACATGGCGACCGCCGGGTACCACAGCTCCGGCGACAGCGTCAGCCCGGGCACGATCGAGAGCACGAGCGCGGGCAGCGCCACGTTGATCACCCACCAGTTGAGCGCGTCGGCCAGGCCCGGCGGCGGGCGCGCGAGCCGCGCGACCAGCGCCCCGAGGACCAGGCAGGAGACGAGGAGCAGCAGGGCGCGCATCGGGACCTGGGTGACGGCGGCCGGATTGCCGCGGCGGCAGGCGCGAGGATATCGTGGCGCGACGGCGGCGACGAGGAGGACGCGCGATGGCCCCGATGACCGGCGGCTGCCTCTGCGGCGCGGTGCGCTACGAGGTCACGCCGCCGAGCCTGTTCCACGCCCACTGCCACTGCGCGTGGTGCCGTCGCGCGCACGGCGCGGCCTTCGTGACCTGGGTCGGCGCGGCCGAGGCGCGGTTCCGCCTCGTGGCGGGCGCGGACCGGCTGCGGTGGCATGCGTCCACGACGCAGAGCCGGCGCGGCTTCTGCGCGGATTGCGGCACGACGCTGTTCTTCGCCTCGGCCCTCTGCCCTGGCGAGATGCACGTCACGCGCGCCTCCTTCGACGGCGAGGTGGACCGCGACCCCGGGCTGCACTGCTTCTACGACCAGCGCGTCGCGTGGGCGTTGGTCGGCGATTCGCTGCCGACCCACGACACCGACGACCCGGGCCTCGCCCGATACCGGGCCGTGCCCGCGCGGCGCTAGTCGCTCAGGCGCCGGCCAGCACTTCGCGGTAGAGGCCCGCGTCCACGTTGCCGCCCGAGAGCACCACCGCGACGGTGCGGCCACGGCAGGGCAGCCGGCCAGCCAGCACCGCGGCGAGCGCCACCGCGCCGCCGGGCTCGAGCACGAGCTTCAGGTGGCGGAACGCCAGGATCATCGCCGCGCGCACCTCGTCGTCCGTGGCAACGAGGCCCCCTGCCACGAGCTCGCGCATCAGCGCGAAGGTGATCCGGCCCGGCGCCGGCGCGAGCAGCGCGTCGCAGAAGCTCGCGCCGCCCGGGTCGTTGGCCACCCGCTCGCCACGCTTGAGCGAGCGTCGCGTGTCGTCGAAGCCGGCCGGTTCGGCGGTGAATACGCGCGTCGCGGCCGCCTGAGCGCGCACCGCGAGCGCGCTGCCGGCGGCGAGCCCGCCACCGCTGCAGCAGATGACGACGTCGTCGGGCACGAGGCCGCGGGCGGCCGCCTGCTCCATGATCTCGAGGCCGACCGTCCCCTGGCCGGCGATGATCTCGCGGTCGTCGAAGGAGGGCACCAGCGTCGCGCCCCGCGCGGCGGCGAGCCGGCCGGCGATCTCCTCGCGGTTCTCGCGCGAGCGGTCGTAGGTGACGACCTCGGCGCCGAGCGCGCGGGTGTTCTCGAGCTTGGCGCGCGGCGCGTCCGCGGGCATGACGATCGTCGCCGGGATCCCGAGCCGCCGCGCGGCCTCGGCCACGCCCTGCGCGTGGTTGCCGGAGGAGAAGGCCACGACGCCCGCGGCCCGCTCGGCGGGCGACAGCTGCACGAGCCGGTTCCAGGCGCCGCGGATCTTGAAGGAGCCGGTGACCTGCAGGCACTCGGCCTTCAGGAGCAGGCGCGCGCCGACCAGGCCGTCGAGCGGTGTGTCGGTCAGAAGCGGGGTGCGCCGCGCGATGCCCGCCAGCCGACCGGCAGCCGCGACGACCTCGGCAAATCCCGGCGCCGCGGCCGCGCCGCCTGCCCTAGAATCCCGCGCCGGTTGCGGAGCGTCCATGGAAGCCTTCCTCACCTCGACTGCGATCGTCGCCCTTGCCGAGATGGGCGACAAGACCCAGCTGCTGTCCTTCGTGCTGGCCGGGCGTTTCCGCAAGCCGCTGCCGATCATCCTCGGCATCGTCGTCGCGACCCTCGCCAACCACTTCCTCGCCGGCGTCCTCGGCGCCTGGCTCGCGTCGCTGCTCGCGCCGGCGGCGCTGACCTGGATCCTCGCCGTGGCCTTCTTCGGCTTCGGCCTGTGGGCGCTGGTGCCCGACCGGCTCGAGGAGACGCCCGCGCTGCCCGCGGCCAGCGTCTTCGTGGCCACCGTCGTGGCCTTCTTCCTGGTCGAGATGGGCGACAAGACCCAGCTCGCCACCGTCGCGCTCGCGGCCCGTTTCGACGGGCTCGCGGCGGTGGTGCTCGGCACGACGCTCGGGATGACCCTCGCCAACGCGCCCGCCGTGTGGCTCGGCGAGCGCTTCGCCCGGCGGATCGACATGCGCTACCTGCGCTGGGGCGCGGCCGCGCTCTTCTTCCTGCTCGGGGCGCTGACGCTGGCCGGCGGCGCCGGCTGACCGTCAGGCGTCGCGCGTCCCGACGCCGTCGCGCAGCAGCCGCACCAGGCGCGACAGGTCGTCGGCGGGCGCCGAGCACTGCGGGCCCTCGCAGAGATAGGCGACCGTGCCCCCTCGCGGCGCCTTGGATGCGAGCGCAGGCGGCAGGTCCGGCGCGTCGTCGGGAATGGCGAGCACCATGCGCCGCGGCGCGTACAGCGCCGCGAGCGCCTCTGCCCACTGCCGCGCCTCGGCCTGCGGGCCGCGGATGATCACCACCTGTGGCGGGTGCAGGTATTCCTCCAGCGCCGTCAGCATGGTGGCGTGGGCGTGCGGCGCACGCGCGAGCGAGGGCCAGCCGCCGCTCACCGCGCGCGCGGCGGCCTCGAGGTAGCGGGTCTCGCCGAGCAGCCAGCCGAGCCTGCCGAGCGCCTGCGCGGCGATGCCGTTGCCGGCGGGCGTGGCTTCGTCGGCGAAGCCTTTCGGCCGGTGCAGCGGCGGGTCGAGGCCCTCGGCCGTGAACCAGAACCCGCCCCGGTCCCGGTCCTCGAAGTCCTCGAGCAGGCGGTCGGCGAGCGCGCAGGCGAACTGCAGGTCCTCGCCGCGCCAGCGCGCCTCGAGCAGCGCGAGCAGCGCATCGATCATGAAGGCGTAGTCGTCGAGGTAGCCGGGCAGCCGGGCCTTGCCGGCCGGCACGGCCGCGAGCAGCCGTCCATCCGCGAAGCAGCGCTGGCGGATCAGGTCGACGGCGCGCGTCGCGGCGAGCGCGTAGTCGGGCCGGGCCAGCGTCCGCGCGGCCATCGCGAGCCCGCGGATCATCAGTCCGTTCCAGCCGGTCAGCAGCTTTTCGTCGCGGCCCGGCGGCGGGCGGCGCGTGCGCAGCTCGAGCAGCTGCCGGCGTCCGCGCTCGATCCGCGCCGCCGTCCGCCCGGGATCCTCGCCGAGCTGCTCCGCGACGGTCGCCGGCGCGACGAAGCCGTGCAGGTGCCAGGCCTGCTCGAAGTTCGGCTCGCGGTCGAGGCCGAAGCGGCGTGCAAAGGCCCGATACTCCTCGCCCGGCAGCGCGGCCTCGACCTCGGCCCGGTTCCAGGCGTAGTAGCGTCCCTCGTGGCCCCCGGAATCGGCGTCGAGCGCCGAATAAAAGCCGCCCTCCGGCGCCTCCATCTCCCGGATCGCCCAGCCCGCCGTCTCGACCGCCACCTGCCGGAACAGCGGCTCGCCGGTGGCGACCGCGGCTGCGGCGTAGGCGGCGAGCAGCGGGCCGTTGTCGTAGAGCATCTTCTCGAAGTGCGGGATCATCCAGTGGCGGTCCACCGAGTACCGGAAGAAGCCGCCGCCGAGCTGGTCGTAGACGCCGCCTTCGGCCATGCGCGTCAGGGTCAGCGTGGCCATGTAGAGCGCCTTGAGGTCCGGCTCCGGTCCCGTGGCGGTGGCATGCCAGTGCCGGAGCAGGCGCTCGAGCGTCGCCGGGTGCGGGAACTTCGGCGCCCCGCCGAAGCCGCCGTGCTCGCCGTCGAAATTCGACTCCGCCTCCCGCCGCGCGGCGTCGAGCGGTGCGGCGTCGGGCCGCGTGCCCGCGGCCGCGGTCGGCGGGACGATGTCGTCGAACACCGCACGCAGGGCCCCGTTCTGGCGCCGGATCTCCTCGCGCTGCTCGCTGTAGAAGCCGGCGACCCGGCGCAGCACCTCGACGAAGGGGGGCATGCCGTAGCGCGCCTCGCGAGGGAAATAGGTTCCGGCGAAGAACGGCGTCAGGTCGTCGGGGGCCAGGAACATGGTGAGCGGCCAGCCGCCGCCGTGCTGCGTGAGGACCTGGTGCGCGATCTGGTAGACCTTGTCGAGGTCGGGCCGCTCCTCGCGGTCCACCTTCACGTTGACGAACAGCTCGTTCATCACTTCGGCCGTGCCGGGGTCCTCGAACGACTCGTGCGCCATGACGTGGCACCAGTGGCACGCCGAGTAGCCGATCGACAGCAGGATCGGCTTGTCCTCGGCGCGCGCCCGGGCGAGCGCCTCCTCTCCCCAGGGGTGCCAGTCCACCGGGTTGTCGGCGTGCTGCAGCAGGTAGGGGCTGGTCTCGCCGGCGAGGCGGTTCTTCGGCGCGGCGTCGCGCATCGGCGCTGGCCTTGGGTGGGCTACAATGTAGCGACTATAGCCAATGCCCTGCGGCGCCGTGCTGCGGGCTCTGGAAACCCGACGTGTCCAATGAACCCACGACCGGCGCCGGCACGGCAGCCACGCCCGACGATCTGCCGCCGCTCGTGCTGAAGCCGCGCGAGGAGCGCCGGCTGCAGGCCGGGCACCTCTGGATCTTCTCCAACGAGGTCGACGTGGTCGCGACCCCGCTGGCCGCCTTCGCGCCCGGGCAGGTGGCGGCCGTGACCTCGAGCAAGGGACGTTTCCTCGGCTATGCGAGCGTCAACCCGCACACGCTGATCGCCGGGCGGATCCTCGCGCGAAGCGCCAGGGAGCGGCCGGGGCGAGCCTGGCTGGCGCGCCGGCTCGAGGCCGCGCTGCGGCTGCGCGAGCGCTTCTACGGCCGGCCGTACTACCGGCTCGCCTTCGGCGAGTCCGACCAGCTGCCCGGCCTCGTCATCGACCGCTTCGGCGACACCTGCGTGGTGCAGCTCGGCACGGCCGGCATGGAGGCCATGAAGGACGACGTGCTCGCCGCGCTCGCGCAGACCGTCGCGCCGCGCGCCGTGCTGTGGAAGAACGACTCGCCGGCCCGGGAGCTCGAGGGCCTGCCGCTGTACGTCGAGCCCGCCTTCGGCGAGGCGCCGGAACGCGTCGAGCTCGAGGAGGGCGGCGTCCGGTTCACGGTGGCGCTGGCCGCCGGCCAGAAGACCGGCTGGTTCTTCGACCAGGCGCCGAACCGGGCGGCAGTGGCCCGGCACTGCGCCGGCGCGCGCGTGCTCGATGTCTTCTCCTACGCCGGCGGCTTCGGCCTGCAGGCGGCGCGTGCGGGCGCGGGCGAGACGACCTGCGTGGACGCCTCGGCCGCGGCGCTGGCGTCGGTCGAGGCGAGCGCCGCAGCCAACGGCCTCGCCGTCGCCACCGTGACCGGCGACGCCTTCGACGTGCTCGAGAAGATGGCCGCCGAGCGGCGGCGCTTCGACGTGGTGGTCGTGGATCCGCCGGCGTTCATCAAGCGGCGCAAGGACCACGGCAAGGGCCTTGCCGCCTACCAAAGGCTCAACCGGCTCGCGCTGCAGCTGATCGACCACGACGGGCTGCTGATGTCCTGTTCCTGCTCCTCGCACCTCGCCGAGGGCGAGCTGATCGAGGCGGTGCAGCGCGCCGCGCGTCACGTCGACCGCTTCGTGCAGCTCGTCCAAGCGGGCGGCCAGGCGCCCGACCACCCTGTGCACCCGGCGATCCCGGAGACGCGCTACCTCAAGGCCCTGCTGTTCTCGGTCCGCCACGCCTGAGACCGGGCGCGCGCTTGCTAGAATCCCGACCGTGATCGCCTATCCCGACATCGACCCCATCGCGCTGTCCCTCGGCCCGCTCAAGGTCCGCTGGTACGGGCTGATGTACGTGGTCGGCATCGGCCTCGGCTGGTGGCTGGCCCGCCGCCGCGCGGCCGCGCCGGGCTCGACCTGGAAGCCGATGGACGTCGACGACCTGATCTTCTTCGCCGCGATCGGCGTGATCGTCGGCGGCCGGCTCGGCTGGATCCTGTTCTACGGCTTCGGGGGCGTGCTCGCCGACCCGCTGTCGGCGCTCAAGGTCTGGCAGGGCGGCATGTCCTTCCACGGCGGCTTCCTCGGCGTGCTGGCGGCGATGGCGTATTTCGCGAAGAGCCGCGGCCGCAGGATCGCCGACGTCTTCGACTTCATGGCGCCGCTGCCGGCGCTCGGGCTCGGCGCGGGGCGGGTCGGCAACTTCATCAACGGCGAGCTGTGGGGCAAGCCCACCGACCTGCCCTGGGGCTTCCTGGTCGAGGGGCAGGTGCGCCACGCCTCGCAGCTCTACCAGGCGGCGCTCGAGGGCCTCGTGCTGTTCGCGATCCTGTGGTGGTTCACCTCGAAGCCCCGGCCGCGGCTCGCGCCCTCGGGCCTGTTCCTGGTCGGCTACGGCACGTTCCGCATCCTCGCGGAGTTCGTGCGCCTGCCGGACGCTCACCTCGGCTACCTCGCCTTCGGCTGGCTCACGATGGGCCAGCTGCTCTCGCTGCCCATGGTGCTCGCCGGCCTCGCGCTCATCGCCTGGGCCTACCGGACAGGCCAGCCGTCCGGAAACCACGCTTGATGCGCCAGTACCACGCGCTGATGCGCCTCGTGCGCGAGCACGGCGTGCGCAAGGAAGACCGCACCGGCACCGGCACGCTGTCGGTCTTCGGCCACCAGATGCGCTTCGACCTCGCCGAGGGCTTTCCGCTGGTGACGACCAAGAAGGTCCACACCAAGTCGGTCATCCTCGAGCTGCTGTGGTTCCTGCGCGGCGAGACCAACGTGCGGTGGCTGCAGGAGCGCGGGGTCACCATCTGGGACGAGTGGGCCGACGGGGACGGCGAACTCGGGCCGGTCTACGGCAAGCAGTGGCGGTCCTGGCCGACCCCCGATGGCGGCCACGTCGACCAGATCGCCGCCGTGGTCGAGCAGCTGCGCCGCACGCCGGATTCGCGGCGCATCCTGGTCAGCGCGTGGAACGTCGGCGAGCTCGACCGGATGGCCCTGATGCCCTGCCACGCCTTCTTCCAGTTCTACGTCGCGGGCGGCCGGCTGTCCTGCCAGCTCTACCAGCGCAGCGCGGACATCTTCCTCGGCGTGCCGTTCAACATCGCCTCCTATGCGCTCCTGACCCACATGCTGGCCCAGCAGTGCGACCTGGAGCCGGGCGAGTTCATCTGGACCGGCGGCGACTGCCACCTCTACCTCAACCACCTCGAGCAGGCAGAGCTGCAGCTGTCGCGCGAGCCCTATCCGCTGCCGCGGCTGGCGATCCGGCGCCGGCCGCCGTCCATGTTCGACTACGCGCTCGAGGACTTCGCGATCGAGGGCTACCAGCACCATCCGGCGATCAAGGCGCCGGTCGCGGTGTGACGACTCCACTCAACAGGGGAACAGACCAGGCATGACCACGACGAGCCGCCGCGCGCCGATGTTCAAGGTGCGGAATTCCAGGATCCACGGCAAGGGCGTGTTCGCCCTGCGCCGCATCCGCAAGGGCACGCGGATCATCGAGTACGTGGGCGAGCGCGTCTCGCACGCCGAGGCGGACCGGCGCTACGAGGACCGGCCTGCGACGGACAACCACACCTTCCTGTTCATCGTCGACAAGCGCACCGTCATCGACGCCGGGGTGGACGGCAACGAGGCGCGCTTCATCAACCACTCCTGCGACCCGAACTGCGAGACCATCACCGAGCAGCGCCGCGTGTTCATCGAGGTGATCCGCACGATCCAGCCGGGCGAGGAGTTGTCCTACGACTACCAGATCCAGCGCGAGCCCGGCGACCCGCCTGACATCGACGAGGTCTTCGCCTGCCGCTGCGGCAAGGCCGGCTGCCGCGGCACGATGCTGAGCGACCCGCCGAAGCGCAAGGGGAAGGCCAGCGCGAAGGCGAGGCGCGCCAAGGCCGAGCACCACGCCCATGGGCGCACGGTGAGCCACCGCTGAGCGCGCCCACCGCAAGGCCGCGAGTGCCGCGGCTGGTCGGCGTGGTCGCGATGGCGCGAAACGGCGTCATCGGCCGCGACGGCGGCCTGCCGTGGCGCCTGCCGGACGACCTCAGGCGCTTCAAGGCGATCACGATGGGCAAGCCCATCCTGATGGGCCGCAGGACCTGCGAATCGCTCGGGCGGCCTCTCCCCGGGCGCGAGAACATCGTCCTGACGCGGGACCGCGCCTGGTCGGCGCCCGGCTGCCGGGTGGTGCACTCGCTGGACGAGGCGCTCGCCGCGGCGGGGGAGGCCGCCGAGGTCATGGTCATCGGCGGCGCCGAGGTCTACCGGCTCGCCTGGCCGTGGCTTGCGAGGCTCGAGCTGACCGAGGTCCACGGCGACGTCGAGGGCGACACGCGCCTCGACGCCTTCGACCCCTCGCAGTGGCGCGAGCTCGCGCGCGAGCACCATCCGGCGGACGAGCGCCACGCGCTCGCCTTCAGCTTCCTGACGCTCGAACGGCGGGATTGAGCCCCTGCCTCGCGACGGCCCGCGCCTCGACCTCGAACGCGTTGTCCCAGTAGGGGCGCCCGCTGCGAAGCAGCGCGACGAGGCTCGCCAGCGGGTAGGCGACGAAGAACAGCGGTCCCCAGCGCTCGTACTGCGCGACGTGCGCGTGCTCGTGCCCGCGCAGGCGCTCGAGGTCGCCCGCCGAGCGGCCGAGCACCACGTGCCCGAGCGTGATGGCGACGAACGGCAGCCGGAGCCGGCGCGGCCTCGCCTGAGGCGGGGCGATCTCGAGCACGCCCGCGCGGCGCGTGAAGCGGGCGCCGCCCGCCACCGCGAGAAGACCCAGTGCCAGGCCGACGGCGGAGCAGGGCGATGCCCACAGGTAGGCGAGCGTCGACCTGCGCATGCCGGCTCGTCCCTTGGCCCCGTGGCGCCGCGCCGCCGTCAGGCGCCCGTCACGCCACGCGCCGCAGGTCGCGGGTGACCGTCCCGACCGCCCGCACCTCGGCCTCGTGCGGCTCGTCGCGCCAGGGCTCGGCGAGCGCCGCCTCGTACCACGCGCGCATCGAGGGCAGTCCGAGAAGGCGGCCGGCATAGGCCTCGGCCCGCGCCGACACCGGCGGCGAGTAGGTCTGCAGACGGAAGGCCACGGGCGCGAAGAAGGCGTCCGCCGCGCCGAAGGCGTTGCCGGCGAGGAACGGCCCGCCGAAGCGCGCGAGGCCCTCGCTCCACAGCGCCTCGAGGCGGGCGAGGTCGGCCGCGAGCGCGGCGGAAACGCCGTGCAGGCGGATGCGCTGGCCGCAAGTCATGCTGCAGGTGTTCCGCAGCGCCTGGAAGCCGGAGTGCATCTCGGCC
Source organism: uncultured Steroidobacteraceae bacterium (assembly GCA_964406445.1). Classification (GTDB taxonomy): domain Bacteria; phylum Pseudomonadota; class Gammaproteobacteria; order Steroidobacterales; family Steroidobacteraceae; genus SG8-30. The sequence goes on along the minus strand of CAYORU010000016.1, from coordinate 26,932 downwards.
GCGGCGCAGCGTGCGAAGGCGCGCGCCCGGGCCGCCGCCGGCCAGACGGCGGGGTACAGCTCGGCGAGATACTCGACGATCGCGAGCGAGTCCCACACGACGGTGTCGCCGTCGACCAGGCAGGGCACCTTGCCGCTCGGCGAGAAGGAGGTGAACGGCGCGCCCTGCCCGAAGGGATGGAGCTTCTCCTCGAACGGGATGCCGAGCTCGCGCATCAGCACCCAAGGCCGCAACGACCACGACGAGTAGTTCCTGTTGGCGATGTGCAGCGTCAGCATGCGTCAGGGCCTCACTGGCTGTCTGGTTGCGGCGCATCGCCGCCGGGCGGACGGGGCAAGCGAACTGGCCGCGAGGGCACCAGCGCCTGCCTGCCCACCGGATCCTCCATGAATCCCGCGCCGCCGTCGATGCCGGATCCGTCAGAGGGGCCGCGTCATGAAGACGCTGTTCGGATCCTCGCGGTAGTCGGCGAAGGGCGGACAGTACGTGAACCCGAAGCGCTCATACAGCCTGCGGCTCGGCTCGAAGGCCGGGGCCGAGCCGGTCTCGAGGCTCAGCCGGCCGTAGCCGCGCCGCCCGGCCTCGTCGAGGATCGTCAGCATGAGCTGCCGGCCGACGCCCTGCCGACGCCACCCGGGCGCGGTGCGCATGGACTTGACCTCGCCGTGGCTCGCTGAAAGCGCCTTGAGGGCGCCGCAGCCGAGCAGCTCGCCGTCGCGCCAGGCGCTCCAGAAGGTCAGCTCCGGCCGCCGCAGGCCCTCGAGGCCCAGCGCGTGGACACTCTCCGGCGGCGAAAGCGAGTGCATCTCGTCGAGGTGCGAGCGCAACAGCGCCTGCACCTTCGGCTCGTCGAGTCCGCCGGGGCGTATCAGCAAGCTCGCCTCACATGTTCTGGCCATGTCGAAGTTCCGGCGCGGATCGCCTCGGGCCGCGTCACGGCAGCAATCGCGTCAGGACGCGTCCGTCGCGTCGGCAAGCCCGGTCCCGCCGAGCGGCAGGGTCTCGAATCGCTCGCCGAAGCCGGCGATCAGCGGCCGGCCGCGGGCGATCGCCTGCTTCACGGCAGGCAGCCCGAGCGAAGCACGGTGACTTTCCTGCGAGTCCCAGACCTCCGTCACCCACAGCGCGTTCTCGTCGCCGGCGTCGGCCGCGACGACGTAGCTCAGGCTTCCCGGCATGGCGGCGGTGCCTTCGAGGAGAATGGATGCCAGCTCGTCCCGTTTGCCCGCAACGGCCCGCAGCTTGCCGATGAGCCCGTACATTCGAGGACCTCCTCAGGCCCGGCGAACCCTCATCAGCGCACCCGCGTCACGTGCCCGCATCGACAGCAGGCGATGCCGGAACATGACCGGGATCACGTTCGGCTCCCACCGCGCGGCGCGGGCGGGCGCTCAGGGCTCGATCGAGAAGGCGTCATGGTACTCGACCACGCCCGTCGGCGGCACGCCGTCGAGCACCTTGCCGAGGAAGTATTCCGGGGGCGGGCCTGGATACACGAGGCCCTCGACGACCCTGAAGCCGAAGCGGCCGTAGTAACCGGGCTCACCCAGCACGACGCAGCCAGCGGCCGCAAGGGCCTCGAGCTCGGCAAGCCCGGCCTCGACGAGCGCGCTGCCGATGCCGCGTTGCTGGAACGCGGGCTCGACCGCCAGCGGACCGAGCCCATACCAGCGCTGCGCGCCAGAGCCGACGGCGACGGGCGAGAAGGCCACGTGCCCGATGATCGCATCACCCTGCCCGGCAACCAGCGACACGGACAGGGCGCCTGCGGCCCGCAGCGCGCGGACGATGCGCTCTTCGTTGTGGGAGCCATGCGGATCGTCAGCAAACGCGCGCCGGATCAGGCCATCGATGGCGGGGGCATCGCCCGGAGCCTCGGCCCGGATCAGGAACGGTCGTGGTGCCTCTCGAGAGTCGGCGGATGTCATTCCTGACGGCGACCTGTCTACCGCCGTGGGCCTGGCCGCCGCCGCCATGGCAGCGACTTCAGCAGCGCCGCCTCGCCCGCAAACAGCGGGTCGCGGGTCGGCTCAATCGCCCGCCCGAAGCGCCCCGGCGCCCTGGTTCGCTTGCCGCGCACCTACTCGAACCTGACCGGGAACAGGATCGGCCGGCTCGGCGCGGCGTCGGTGAGGAACGCGGGCAGCTGCAGGTTCAGCAGGTACCAGCCGTCGCGGATGGTCGGCGCGATGTAGGCGAGCTCGGTGATGCTCGCGAGCGGGCGCGTGGCGTCGTGCGCGCGGTGGCTGCCCGGCGGCAGGCCGAAGAAGGTCCGGTGGGCGGTCAGCCGGCCGCCGTCGGAGGCCCGGTCCGCGGAGGGCACGTCCAGCACGAGGTGCTCGACGCCGCGCCCGACCAGCCAGGCGGCGGCTTCGCGCGTCAGGTAGGGCGCCGGCGCCGGGCCGGCGTAGCTGCGCGACATGCGCTCGACGCCGTTCGGCAGCGTGCGCACGACGAGCGCGCGCGGCGTGAGCTCGCGATGACCGGCCGCGGCCGAGGCGAGGTCCGCCGCGGTGATCAGCCGGTCGCCGGGCTCGGGCGCAGGATCCGTGGACTCGCTCGTCGCGGCGGCGGACGTCGGCCGGACGGAAACGAGCAGCGCCAGGCACAGCCCGCCGCGCACGGCCTCGCTCACGGACACGCGCTCGTCGGTGAGGTGGCCGACGCACTCGGTGTGCGTGCCGTTGCCGTGCGGCGCGAGCGTCAGCTCCTCGCAGTTGCAGCTGCCGCCCTGGCGCGTGTCGCCGACGAACCCCGCCCCGCGCAGCACCCGGGCGGCCGCCGGCGGCGCGCCGAAGGCCGCCGGCTGCGGCCCGCCGAAGTCGAGCGGGATCGCCACCGACAGCGGATCGGCGAGATCCGCGAGCAGCCGCCTTCCCTCCAGCTCGAAGCGCATCACGGTCATGCGGGGCTTCCGTCAGGGCGCGGGCGCCAGTATAACCACGGCTCGCCCGGACACAGGCGAGGTCCGCGGAACCGCCGGCCGCGGGTCCGGTCTACGCAATACCCCCGGGATGCCCCCCCCGCGCTGCCCGCCTCGAGGAGCGTTCGAGACCGTGCCGAGGACTGGTACCGTGCTGTTGCTGCTGCTGGCGTCGCTGCCCTTGGCGGCGCCGGCCGCGTCGCCCGACGGCCGCGAGGTCGCGGCGAGCTGGCAGCGGCACGAGATCGAGTTCACCTACATGGGCTTCACCACCCGCTACAGCTGCGACGGCCTGCGCAGCAAGATGAAGCTGCTGCTGAAGGCGGCGGGCGCCCGCCCGGACTTCAAGGTCCTCACGCGCGCCTGCACCGAGCAGGCGGGCCGCGTCGAGCCCTTCCCGCGGGTGCGCATGGTGTTCCACACCGCCGCCTTGCCGAAGCCGGCCGACACGGACCTGGGCGAGCCGGTGCTGGCCCGCTGGAAGACGGTGGCCCTCACGCGCAAGAAACCGCGCGAGCTCGAGCTCGGCGACTGCGAACTGGTCGAGCAGTTCCGCGACCGCGTGCTGCCGGCCTTCACGACCCGCCGGCTGTCGGCGGACATCCGCTGCATTCCCCACCAGTTGTCGGGCACGAGCTTCGTGCTCGGCTTCGACGTGCTCGAGGGCCTGCCGGATCCTGATGCCCCGGCGCGGCGCTGAGGCGCCTCACTCGGCGCCTGCGCGGTCCTCGTCGGGCCGCAGCGTGCCACGGCAGGCGACCCGAACCGGCGGCCCGGGCGCGTCGAGACGCACCGCGCACAGCGACCCGCCCCACACGCAGCCGGTGTCGAGCGCGAGCACGCCGCCCTCGTCGAGGTAGCCGAGCGCCGACCAGTGGCCGGCCACGATCCGTTCGCCAGCGGACCGTCGTCCCGGGTGGCGGAACCAGGGGATCGCGCCGGCCGGCGCGTCCTCGACCGTGCCCTTGTAGGCGAGCAGCAGGCGGCCGGCGTTGTCCACGAACCTGAGCCGCGTCAGGCAGTTGACCGTGAACCGGTGCCGCTCGGCCGGCCCGAGGCCCTCGCCCCAGCAATCGGGCTGGTTGCCGTACATCCGCGCGAGGAAGCCTTCGCGGTCGGCGGCGAGCGCAGAGCGCACTTCCGCTGCGCAGGCCGCCGCCGTCGCCAGGTCCCACTGCGGCGGCAGGCCGGCGTGGACCATGGTCCAGCCCAGCGTCCCGTCGTGATGCAGCAGCGGCTGGCCGGCGAGCCAGTCGAGCAGCGCATCGCAGTCCGGCGCGGCGAGCACCGGCGCCAGGCCCTCGTCCCCGGGCTTGAGCGCCTTCAGGCCCGCGGCGACCGCGAGCAGGTGCAGGTCGTGGTTGCCGAGCACCACCGTGGCGGCCTCGCCGAGGCCGCGGACGAAGCGCAGCACGGCGAGCGAGTCGGGGCCGCGGTTGACGAGGTCGCCGGTGAGCCAGAGCCGGTCCACCGCCGGGTCGAAGGCCAGGCGCTCGAGGAGGCGCAGCAGCTCGAGGTGGCAGCCCTGGATGTCGCCGATCGCGTAGACGGCCATCCGAGCGCGGCAGGCTCAGTTCAGGGTGCCGGGCATGGCGAGCGTGAACGGCGAGATCGGCGCGTCGAACGCGGCGCCGTCGTCGTCCACCATGCCGTAGCTGCCCTGCATGGACCCGACCGGCGTCTCGAGCACGGCGCCCGAGGTGTAGCGGAAGCCCTGGCCGGGCTTGAGGTAGGGCTGCTCGCCGACGACGCCGTCGCCGCGCACCTCCTGCACCTTGCCGTTGGCGTCCGTGATCACCCAATGCCGGGTCAGCAGCCGCGCCGGCACCTCGCCCTGGTTGCGGATGGTGATGGTGTAGGCGAAGACGTAACGGTCCTCGTCCGGGTCGGACTGGTCGTCGAGGTAGCGGGTGCTGACGTCCACCAGGATGGCGCGGCTCTTGCGCATGGGGGACGTCAGCCGCGCAGGCGCACCGCCAGCACGTCGCAGGGCGCGGCGTGCAGGACGGTGTCCTCGGTGAAGTTGACGAGGATCGACAGGCCGTGGCGCTCGCGGCAGCCGAGCACGATCAGGTCGGCGCCCTGCGCCTCTGCCGCCCGCACGATCTCCGCCTTGATGTTGCCGGTCGCGACCTGCTGCGCGGCCCCGGGCATGCCGAGCTGGCCGGCCAGCGTCGCGAGGCGCTCGCGCGCCCTCGCGACCAGCTCCTCCTCGATCTGCACGGCCGGCAGCAGCGTCTCGCCCATCGGCTCGACCGGGACGTATTCGACGACGTGCAGCAGCGAGACCTTCGCGCCCGCGTCGCGCGCCACGGCGAGGGCGCGCTGGCCGATGGTGGCGCTGTCCTCGGTCAGGTCCACGACCAGCAGGATGTTGCGGTACGGGCTCATGCGCTGCTCCGGGCGCGGCGAAACGCCGGCAGCGGCATTCTACCCCGCGCGAGCGGCCCCGCCACGGGCGGGTCGCGCGAAGCCCGGCTCAGTCGTTCGCGAGCGAGGCGAAGACGCGGCGCGTGTAGTCCTGCAGGTCCTCTGCGCGGGCGACCGCGGCCTCGGGCGGCGGCTGCCAGGTGTCGACGGCGCCCGGCGCGATCGCGCCCTGGCCGGCGAGGACCCGCTCCAGCGCGTCGAGCCGCGCGCGCGTCGCGGCGAGTTCGGTGCTCAAGGCCGCGACCACGTCCCAGAGCTTCTCGACCGTGGCGTCCGCCATGAAGCGCGGGGCCGGCGCGCCGGCCACGGCGACGGGCTGCGTCGCGCCGCTCATGCTTTCTCCCTCCACGCGCCGACGACCTGCCAGTTGCCGGTGCGGCCGTAGTCCTCCATCCGGCCGGGCGCGGCGGGATCGGTGTTCCACGGCACCGCGGAAATGGCGTCGAGGAAGGTCCGGGCCGGCGCGAAGCCCGCCCCGGCCAGTTCCTCGCGCAGGTCGAGCTCGTAGAGCCGGCTCCAGAACCGCTCGTTGTTGTGGCGGCCGTCCCAGTCGCGCATGCACTGCTCGAACCAGGGGCGGTCGTGGTAGGCGGGCTGCTCGACGTGCAGCGTGAGCCCGCCCGGCGCGAGGCGCTCCCGGCAGCTTCGAAAGACGTTGCGCAGCGCCTCGTGGCTGGTCTCGTGCAGCACGATCGCGGTGTAGGCGAGGTCGACGGGGCCGAGCCGCGCCGGCAGCCGCTCGATGTCGGCCTGCACCCAGCGGACGTTGGCGATGCCGAGCGAGGCGGCGCGGGCGGCGGCGTAGCGCAGCATGCCCGCGCCGGCGTCCACGCCGATCACCTCGGCATCGGGAAAGGCCTGCGCCACCGCGCAGGTGTTGAGCCCTGCTCCGCAGCCGAGGTCGAGGATGCGCCGCGGCGCGAACGACGGGAAGCGGGTGGCGAGCCAGCGGGCGAGGGCGCGCCCCGCACCATCGCTGTAGGGCCCGGAGCGGCCCGGCACCACCGAGTAGACGGACGCCTCGTAGGCGGCGCCGGCGGTCAGGTCGTCGGGCCCGTGCGTCGACAGGTAGCCGCCGGGCATCAGGTGGGCGTGGGTGTCCTTCAGGTATGCCGGGGGCGAGAGGTCCGGATCGAGCTCGAGCGTGCCTGCCTGCGCGAGGAGTTCCCGGGTCGCGCCGGCGAGCGCCTCGCGCTGGCGGAAGGCGGCCTCGAAGGCGCTGCGCTGGCGGGCCTCCATGGAGCCGCGCCGCAGCCGGCTCCAGACCGCGAACGCGGGGTCCTGCTCGAGCAGCGACCAGGCCGCCTCGCGGGTCGCGGGCTCGGCGCCGGCGGCCGCAGCCTCGAAGCGCCGGCGCATCACGGGCACCACCTGCTGCGCCAGGAAATGGTTCAGGTGAGCTGCGGCATCGAGCCGCGCCTGCTCGTCGTGCGAGAGCCGGGCCAGGGCCGCGTGGCGGCCGATGGTGTGCCAGGGCTGCGGCAGCGTGCCGAGCGGCAGCTGCGCGGGCGGACGCGGGGCGCCGTCTGCTGCGGTGTCGGCCGGTCGGGCGAGCGAAGCGGCTGCTGCGGACATGGGGACCTCGGGCGGTAGAAATCGGGTTGCAGTCTGAAGCCCTTCGCTTATCAGGAGAAGTCGGATTATTCTTATTAGATATCCGGGAAAACAGGATATCTGGATGAACCTCCGGCGCCTCGACCTGATCCAGCTCGCCTACCTGCGGGCCGTGGCCCAGAGCGGCTCGGTCACCGGCGCGGCGGCGGCGCTCGCGGTCGCGCCGCAGACGGTCAGCGGCCAGCTGCGCGTGTTGGAGCAGAACCTCGGGCGGGCGCTGTTCGATCGCGCGGGGCGCAGCCTCCGGCTCAACGACACCGGCCGGCTGGTGCTCGACTACGCGACGGACATGCTGAGTCGCGGCGAGGACCTGCTGCGGGCCGTCGAGAGCGGGGCCGGACCGCAGGCGAGCTTCGCGGTGGGCGTCGACGAGATCGTTCCAAAGCTGGTGGCGCGCCAGCTGCTCGAGCCCGTGCTCGGGCTGGACCCGGCGCCGCGGCTCCTGTGCAGGGAGGGCGACGAGCCCCGGCTCCTCGAGGACCTGCGGGCGCGGCGGCTCGACGCGGTGCTCGCCACCGGCGTACCCGCGCAGACCGCCGGGCTCGGCGTGAAGCTGCTCGCCACCTCCGCGGTCGGCGCCTTCGGCACGCGCGCGCTGCTGCGGCGGCTGCGGCCGCGCTTCCCGGCGAGCCTCTCCGGCGCGCCGCTGCTGCTGCCCGGGGCGAGGAGCGAGGCGCGCCGGCTCGTCGACGCCTGGCTCGCCGGCCGCGGCCTCGCGCCCCGCGTGGTGGGCGAGTTCGACGATGCGGGCCTGCGCGAGGCCTTCGGCGCGGCGGGCGCGGGGCTGTTCTTCGCGCCTATGCTGATTGCGCCGGCGCTCGCCAAGGTCTACGGCGTAGCCTGCGCGGGGACGCTGCCGGACCTCGTGGCCCGGTACTTCCTGGTGACCCCGGCGCGCAAGCACCGCCCGGCCGCGCAGGCGGCGATCGAGGCGCGCGCCGCGAAGGCTACGGCGCCGGGCTGACGGCCGGCGCGGGGAGGGCGGCGAGCGCGGCGAACTCCGCGGGCGCGAGCGTGTCGGCACGCCGGCCGGGATCGACGCCGGCCGCCGCGAAGGCCGCCTCGTCGACCAGGCCGCGCAGCGAGTTGCGCACGGTCTTGCGCCGGCCCGAGAAGCCGGCCGCGACGAGGCGCGCGAAGCGCGCGCGATCGGGCAGCGGGAAGGGCGGCTCGGCCAGCGGGACCATGCGCACGATCGCGGACTCGACCTGCGGCGGGGGCTGGAACGCGCCGCGGCCCACGCGGAACAGCGCCTCGACGCGGCAGGCGGCGGCGAGCATGACCGTCAGCCGGCCATACTCGCGCGTGTCGGGCTTCGCGGCCATGCGCTCCACGACCTCGCGCTGCAGCATGAAGTGCATGTCGTCGATGCAGGCCGATTGCGCCAGCAGGTGGAAGAGCAGCGGCGTCGAGACGTTGTAGGGCAGGTTGCCGCAGACCCGGAGCTTCCGGCCGTCGCCGGCGAGCGCGGCGAAGTCGAACTCCAGCGCGTCGCCCTCGTGGACCAGCAGCTCGCCGGCGCCGGCGAGGCGCTGGCGCAGCTCGGCGATCACGTCGCGGTCGATCTCGACCGCCTCGACGCGGCCCGCCCGCTCGAGCAGCGGGCGCGTCAGCGCGCCGAGGCCGGGGCCGATCTCGACGATGCGGTCGGATGGCGCGGGGTCGATGGCCGCCACGATCCGTGCGATCACGCCGGGGTCGTGCAGGAAGTGCTGGCCGAAGCGCTTGCGCGCGCGGTGCCTCATGGGCCGGCGAGCCGCGCGGCGAGCTCCACGGCGGCGAGCAGGCTGCCGGGGTCGGCGCGGCCCGAGCCGGCGAGGTCGAGCGCGGTGCCGTGGTCGACCGAGGTGCGCACGATGGGCAAGCCGAGCGTCACGTTGACCGCGTGCCCGAAGCCGACGTGCTTGAGCACCGGCAGGCCCTGGTCGTGGTACATCGCGAGCACCGCAGCGGCGCCCTCGAGCACGGCGGGCGTGAACAGCGTGTCGGCGGGCAGCGGGCCGGCCACGTCGATGCCCCGCGCCCGGGCCTCGGCGAGCGCCGGCGCGATCACCTCGATCTCCTCGCGGCCGAGGTGGCCGGCTTCGCCGGCGTGCGGATTGAGGCCGCAGGCGAGGATGCGCGGCGCGGGCAGGCGGAAGCGCGCCCGCAGGTCGCGGTCGAGCACGATGAGCGTCTCGAGCACCGCCTCGCGCGTGATCGCGGCGGGCACCGCGGCGAGCGGCAGGTGCGTGGTGACGAGCGCCACCCGCAGCCGGTCCTCCGCCGCGAGCAGCATCACCGGTCGCGCGACGCCGAGCCGAGCCGCCAGGTACTCGGTATGTCCGCTGAAGGCGATGCCCGCGTCGGCGATCACGCTCTTCTGCACCGGCGCCGTCACCATGGCGTCGAACTCGCCGCGCAGGCAGCCGTCGGCCGCGGCGTCGAGCATGCCGAGCACGTAGCGCGCGTTGCCCGGGTCGAGGCGGCCGGGCGTGGCGGGCCGGGCGAGCGGATGGCCCACGACGGCCAGCCCGCCGGCGCGGTGCGGGCGCGAGGCCTCCGCCGCCGACCAGGTGCGCAGCGCCAGGTCGCGGCCGAGCAGCCGGGCGCGTTCGCGCAGCAGGCCGGGATCGGCGGCGACGGCGAGCGCGAAGGGGAAGTCGCGCGCGGCGAGCGCCACGCACAGGTCCGGGCCGATGCCGGCGGGCTCCCCGGAGGTGACGACGAGGCGCATCAGCCCACCCCGGGCGCCGGGGCTAGCGGTACTCGACGAAGGCGTCGTCGCGCAGCCGCCGCAGCCAGAGCTCGGTCTCCTCGTCCACCTTGCCCTCGCGCAGGGCGGAGAAGACGCGCTGACGGAGCACCTCGTCGCTCTGGTCGTGGACCCGCTTGCCCATCAGCTGAACGATGTGCCAACCGAACTGGGTGCGGAAGGGCTCGCTGAGCTCGCCTTCCTCGAGGCCGTTCAGCACCTGCTCGAACTGCGGCACGAAGGTCCCGGGCCCGGTCCAGCCGAGGTCGCCGCCCTGCGTCGCCGACCCGGGGTCCTCCGACGTCACGCTCGCCAGCGCGCCGAAGTCCTCGCCGGCGAGGATGCGCTCGCGCAGGTCCGACAGCCGCTGCCGCGTGGTCGCGTCGTCCTGCACCTCGGTCGGGCGCAGCAGGATGTGCCGCGCCCGCACCTGCTCGACCATCATCGGCGCGTCTCCGCCGCGCTCGCCGTCGAGCCGCACGATGTGGAAGCCGGTCGGCGTGCGCATGGGGCGGGACACCTGCCCCGGCTCGAGCCTTTCGACCTCCTCGGCGATGAACTGCGGCAGCTGCTCGGCGCGGCGCCAGCCGAGCTTGCCGCGCTCGAGGGCCGACTGCGCCTGCGAGAAGGAGAGCGCCAGCTGGCCGAAGTCCTCGCCCGCCGCGGCGCGCCGGTGGACGTCCTCGGCGCGCCGCTCGACGGCGGCGATCTCGTCGACCGTCGCCGATTCCGGCAGGGCCAGCAGGATGTGCGAAACGTCGTACTCGACGTTGCGGCCCGACTGCGAGGACTCGCGCTCCAGCGCCTGGTCGAGCTCGCGCGGGGACACGTAGATCCGCGGCAGCACGTCGCGCTGGCGCAGCAGCGTGAGCGTCATCTCGCGGCGCATGTCGTCGCGGTAGGTCGCGTAGTCCATGCCCTGCGTGGCGAGCAGCGCCGGCATCTGGTCGAAGGGCACGTTGTTGCGCCGGGCGACGTCGCGCAGGCCGGCGTTCAGCATCTCGTCGGAGACCGTCACGCCGAGCCGCTTGGCGCGCTGCAGCTGGATCTCCTGCAGCACCAGGCGCTCGAGGACCTGCTGGCGGAGCACCCGTTCCGGCGGCATCTGCCCGCCTTGCTCGCGCAGCCGCGCCATGATCAGGCCGACCTGGTTGTCCACCTCGCTCTGCAGCACCACGCCGTCGTTGACGACGGCGACGATCTTGTCGAGCTGCGCGCCGGTGGCGGACAGCTCGCGGGTCTGCGCGGGCGCCTCGGGCGCGCCGAGAGCCAGCACGGCGGCCAGCAGCAGGGTCTGGGTCTTCATGGGGAACCGGTCAGGGCGGGGATTCCGGGTCGCCGGAGTATCCACGAATGCGGCGTTCCAGGAAAGCATCGGTGGTTCCGACCGACGAGAGCCCGTTCAGTTCCAGCTGGACGGTGACCGAGCTGTCCTGCTCGCCGGTGCGGTTCGAGAGATAGCGCCGGCCGACCACGCGCAGCCGCCAGCAGCAGGAGGCGTACTCGACCCCGAGGAAGGAGTCGATGCCCTGGCTGTCGCGCGTCGAGTAGACCTGGCTGCCGAACACGCTCCAGCGGGGGGACAGGCGCCAGGCGGCCGAGGCCTCCCACTGCGCGATGCGGCCGGCGCGGTAGCGGTAGCCGATGTTCGCGACCTTGTCGCGGCCCGCCCGGTACTGCACCCCGAAGCGGGAGAAGACGGTGCTCGAGGCGTCGGTGTCGAACTGGGTCGCGAGCCGCACCGACCAGTTGCGGTAGGCGTTCAGCTCGAGCTCGCCGACCACGTCGGAACTCGCCCGCCGCTCCGGCTCCTCGCCCTCGAGGGTCACGCGCGGGGACTCGAAGTACACCTTCTGGCCGACGGTCGCCGCGAGGAACTGGCGGCCCGAGGCAGTCTGCAGGAGCCGGCTCGTGACGCCCCAGGCGAGCTGGTTCGCGTCGCCGAGGCGGTCGCCGCCCACGTACCGGTTGCTGCGGAAAAGCTGCACGAGGTCGAGATCGGGCAGGCCGCTGTCGAAGACCGGCAGGCCGGACTGCTCGCGAAACGGGATGTAGGTATAGAGCACGCGCGGCTCGAGCGTCTGGGTCAGGCGGCCATCGGCCGTCGCGTCGCGATCGAACACGAGCCCCGCATCCACCGCGACGATGGGCGCGTTGACGCTCGGCGACTCGTCTTCGCCCGGCGCCAGGTCGTCGAGCGCGTAACCCGCGTAGCTCCAGGCGACCGAGGGCGAGACGAACCAGCCGGCGCCGCCGAGCCTGAGCGACAGCCGCGGGGACAGGTCCAGGCGCGCACCGGTCACGCCGGCGTTGCGGTCGAAGTAGGCGGCCTCGCCGTCGAGCTCTGCCTGCAGTCCGCCGCCGAGCGGCCAGCGGCCCTTGGCGCCGATCGACGGCAGCCGGGCGTACGGCCGGTCGAGCGGATCGATGCGCTCGTCGATGACCTGGAAGTCCTGCACCAGCGCCTGCACGCGCAAGCCTCGCCCGAGCCACTCGAGCCGCGCCCGGCGCTCGAGGTGCGTGACGCTGGTGCCCTCGACGCCGCTGCGGAAGTCCTCGAAGTACTTGTTGTCGCTCGCGTTCTCGCCGGCAGCCGTGAACCGCAGCCGGCGCGTGACGTCCGTCCGGTGATCGAGCCTGAGGTAGCTGCGGTCGTCGCCGGCGAGGTCGTCGCCCGGCAGGAGGCTGCCCTCGAGCTGGCCCTGGCTTCGCTCCGTCAGGTAGCGGAAGCGGCCGTCGAGCCCGACGCCGCGCCGGCTGAGGAACCGCGGCTCCAGGGTCGCGTCGTAGTGGGTCGCGAGGTTGAAGTAGTAGGGCACGCCGACGGTGAAGCCGTTGCGCGACGAGGTGCCGATGCTCGGGAACAGGAAGCCGGACTGGCGCGCAGGGCCCGCGGGAAAGGAGATCCAGGGCAGGTACAGCAGCGGCACCCCGAGGAACTCGAGGCGCACGTTGCGCCCGGTGCCCTGCTGGGCCTGGCGATCGATGTCGATGGCGCCTGCGCGCAGCAGCCAGTCGTCGTTGCCCGCCGGGCAGGTCGTGAACATCACGTCGCGCAGGCCGAGGTCGCCCTGCGGCGACAGGCGCAGCTCGCCGGCGGTGCCGCGCGCCGGCCGCTCGGGCAGCTCGAACTCTGTGCCGGTGAACACGCCGCCCTCGGTGCCGTTCCAGCTGCCGCTGTCGCCGCCCACGCGCAGGCGCGGGTCGCGGTACTCGACCGCGCCCTCGACCTCGAAGTCGCGGGTCTCGGCGTTGAAGCTCGCGGTGTCGGCGGTCAGGGTGCGGTCGCCCTGGCGCACCACCACGTGGCCCAGCAGGCGGCCTTCGCCGGCGCGCGACAGCTCGGCGCCGTCGCTCGTGATCTCGATCGGGCGCGAGCCGGGATCCGCTTCGCCGGCCGGCGGCCCGGCCGCGGCCGCCGGGTCGGCGGGCGGCGGGCCGCAGTCCTCGGCCGCGGCGGCGCGCGGCAGGGTCGCGAGCGCGACCAGGAGCAGCGAGTGGGGGAGGAGCTTCAACGCACTGGGCTTGCAGGCTGTCCGGGCGAGCCGCAAGTCTATAATGTCGCCCCCGGTCGCGTCCCCTCCCGATGTCCCCACCGAAAGCCCCCGACCCGCGCCTCGAGCGCCTCACCGAATGGCTCGCGGGCGCCCTCGGCCGCGCGCCGGAGCGCGTCGAGCCGGCGTCCGCCGACGCGAGCTTCAGGCGCTACTTCCGCGCCTACGCGGGCGGGCGGACCTGGGTCGCCATGGACGCGCCGCCGGAGCAGGAGGACGTGCGGCCCTACCTGCGGGTCGCCACGCTGCTCGGCGCGCAGGGCGTGCACGTGCCGAAGGTGATCGCGGAGGATCCCGCGCAGGGCTTCCTGCTGATGTCGGATCTCGGCTCGACGCAGATGCTCGCGGCGCTGCGCCAAGGCGCCGACCCCGCCCGGCTGTACGCCGACGCGCTCGCGATGCTGGTGCGCCTGCAGGCGACGCCGCTCGCCGCGACCGCCGGCCTGCCGCGCTACGACGCCGCGCAGCTGCGCCGCGAGATGTCGCTGCTGCCGGAGTGGTTCATCGCCCGCCACCTCGGCATCGGACTCTCGCAGGCGGAGACGGAGGTCGTGCTCGGCGCCTTCGCCTTCCTCGAGGCCGCCGCGCTCGCGCAGCCGGCGGTCCTCGTGCATCGCGACTACCACTCCCGCAACCTGATGGTCGTGGAACGCGACAACCCCGGCGTGCTCGACTTCCAGGACGCCACCGTCGGCGCCGCGACCTACGACCTCGTCTCGCTGCTGAAGGACTGCTACGTGCGCTGGCCGCGCGAGCGCGTGCTGTCGTGGGTGGACGAGTATCGCGGGCTGGCGGCCGCGGCGGGCCTGCCCATGGTCGCCTCGCGTGAGGGCTTCCTGCGCGACTTCGACCTGATGGGCCTGCAGCGCCACCTCAAGGTGCTCGGCATCTTCGCGCGCCTGTGGTACCGCGACGGCAAGTCCTCCTACCTGCGCGACCTGCCGCTGGTGCTCGACTACGCGCTCGAGGTGACCGGGGCCTTCGCCGAGCTCGCGGACCTCGACGATCTCTTCCGCAGGCGTCTCGTGCCGGCCTTCGAGGCCGCGCAGGCGCGCGCGCTGGCGGCGGCGTGAGGGCGATCGTGCTCGCCGCCGGGCGCGGCGAGCGGATGCGCCCGCTGACCGACGACCGCCCGAAGCCGCTGCTCGAGGTCGGCGGCATGGCGCTCATCGACTGGCACCTGCACGCACTCGCGCGGGCCGGCGTCCGCGAGGTGATCGTCAACCTCGCCTGGCAGGGCGCGCGGCTGCGCGAGCACGTCGGTGACGGCGCGCGCCACGGGCTCTCGGTCGTCTGGAGCGACGAGGGCGCCGAGGCGCTGGAGACCGGCGGCGGCATCCACAAGGCGCTTCACTTCCTCGGTCCCGGGCCGTTCCTGGTGGTGAACGGCGACGTCTGGACCGACTATCCGCTGGACCGGCTCGCGCTTCCCGAGGGGTCGCACGCCCACCTGGTCATGGTCGACAACCCGCCGCACCACCCGCGCGGCGACTTCGCGCTCGAAGGGGGGCGGCTCACGCGCGGCGAGGCCAGGCTCACCTACGCCGGCATCGGCGCCTACCACCCGGCGCTGTTCGTGTCCTGTACGGCGGGGAAATTCCCGCTGGCGCCGCTCATCGACGCGGCGATCGCCGCCGGGCGGGCGACCGGAGAGCATCACCGCGGCGCCTGGTTCGACGTCGGCACGCCGGCACGCCTCGCCGAACTCGACGCCCGGTTGCGCCGCGGGGAACTGCCCGCTCCGGCGTGGCCGGCGGGCGGTACAATGGGGCCATGAGCGAGTTCAAGGGCATCCCGATCCGCCGTTCGAGCGGCGAGAAGTACGTGACGCCGCAGGGCTTCACCGCGATCCGCGACGGCGTCAAGCGCAGCGCGGCCGCCGAGCCCTTCGTGCCGGGCGGCAAGCCGCGCTGGCTGCGCGCGCCGATGCCGGCGGGCGCGCGCTTCGAGGCCGTGCGCGGCGTGGTGCGCGAGCATCGCCTGAGCACGGTCTGCGAGGAGGCCAAGTGCCCGAACATCGGCGAGTGCTGGAACGCCGGCACGGCGACGCTGATGCTGATGGGCGCGGTGTGCACGCGGGCCTGCCGCTTCTGCTCGGTGGACACCGGCAACCCGCGCGGCTGGCTCGACGCCGAGGAGCCCGAGAACGCCGCGCGCACCGTCGTGCTGATGGGCTTGAAGTACGTGGTGCTGACCTCGGTGAACCGCGACGACCTGCCGGACGGCGGCGCCGCGCACTTCGCCGCCACGGTGCGCGCCATCAAGGCCGCGAGCCCGGAGACGGCCGTCGAGGCGCTGACGCCGGATTTCCAGGGCGTGCTGGCCGACGTGGAGACGGTCGTGGACTCGGGCCTTGAGGTCTTCGCGCAGAACGTCGAGACGGTCGAGCGCCTCACGCACCCGGTGCGCGACCCGCGCGCCGGCTACCGCCAGACGCTCGACGTGCTCGCGCACGCCAAGCGTCACCGGCCCGGCGTGCTCACCAAGACGAGCCTCATGCTCGGCCTCGGCGAGAACGGCGACGAGATCCGCGCGGCGATGGACGACATGCGCGCGGTGGGGGTGGACATCCTGACCCTCGGCCAGTATCTGCGGCCGACCGCGAACCACCTGCCGGTGCAGCGCTACGTCACGCCCGAGGAGTTCGAGGGCTACCGCGAGCAGGCGCTCGCGCGTGGCTTCCTCGAGTGCGTCTCCGGGCCGATGGTCCGCTCGAGCTACCGCGCCGAGCGCGCGCTCGAGCGCAACAACTGCGGGCTGGACGGCGCCGCGCGCGCCTGATCGCCGCCTGGGAGAGATTCACGATGCATCCGTTTCCCCATGTCTACAAGGTCGGCGTCCGCTGCGCGGCGGAGGGCGAGGTGACGCTGTCCGGGCAGGGCCTTCCGGACCTCGCCTCGATGCCGCCGCCCGAGTTCGACGGCCCGCCCGGCTACTGGTCGCCCGAGACGCTGCTCACCGCCGCGATCGCCGACTGCTTCGTGCTGAGCTTCCGCGCCGTCGCGGCCGCCTCCAAGTTCAAGTGGGAGAGCCTTTCGGCCGAGGTGGAAGGCAAGCTCGAGCGGGTGGACGGCGTGAGCCGCTTCACCCGCTTCCACACCCGCGCGAGGCTCATCGCGCCGGGCGCCGACCCGGCCCGCGCGAAAATGCTGCTCGAGAAGGCCGAGAAGGTCTGCCTGATCTCCAACTCGCTCAGCGCCGAGCGCCACCTCGACTTCGAGATCGCCTGACGCAGGGGGACATTCCCTTCGAGTTTGTCGTTGCAGCACGGAATTTGGGCTACAGCTCAGCCTCGAACGACAAACTCGAAGGGAATGTCCCCTGTGTCCGCCATCGACAAACTCGAAGGGAATGTCCCCTCCTTCCGCTGGCTCGGGCGGGTGGAGTACGAGCCCACCTGGCGGGCGATGCAACGTTTCACCGACGCGCGCGGCGAGGAGACACCTGACGAGGTCTGGTTCCTCGAGCACCCGCCGGTCTTCACCCAGGGCATGGCCGGCAAGGCCGAGCACGTGCTGGCCGCGGGCGACATCCCGGTGGTGCAGATCGACCGCGGCGGGCAGGTGACCTACCACGGCCCCGGCCAGCTCGTCGTCTATCCGCTCCTCGACCTGCGCCGCCTGAAGCTCGGCGTGCGCGAGCTGGTGGTCGCGCTCGAGCAGGCGGTCATCGGACTCTGTGCCGAGCACGGCATCGAGGCCGCCGGCCGGCGCGACGCGCCCGGCGTCTACGTCGGCGGGCGCAAGCTCGCGAGCATCGGCCTGCGCGTGCGCCGCGGCGGCAGCTACCACGGGCTTGCGCTCAACGTGAACGGCGACCTCGAACCGTTCTCGCGGATCAACCCCTGCGGCTACGCGGGCCTCGAGGTGACGCGGCTCGCGGATCTGGGGGTGACGCTGGGGCTGCGGGACGTTGCGGCGCGATTGGCGCCGAGGCTGGCGCGGACGCTGGGAATGAGAGGAAGTCCGGTGATCAGTGACCGGTGACCAGTGACCAGCCGGACCCTTCACCAATCGGCGCGGCCCGGTTCGGCCGGTCACCGATCACCGATCACCGGTCACTTCCTCAAAGCGCCACCAGCACCACCCCGCTCGCGGTCAGGTCCTGGTAGATCGCATCCAGCTGCGCGCGGCTCTCGGCGCGGATGGTGTAGGTCATCGAGACGAAGTTGCCCTTCGCGCTCGGCCGCTCGGTGATCTGACCGGGCGAGAGCGGCCCGGCGTGTCGCTCGACGATCGCGAGCGTCAGCGAGCGGAACGACTCGCCCTCGCGGCCCATCACCTTGATCGGGAAGTCGCAGGGGAACTGGAACAGCTCGTCGCCGCCGCTCATGGCGGAAGCTCCGTGGAGAACTCGGCGCGCGCGGCGACCAGTGCGGCGAAGAGCCTCAGGAATGCCGGCCCCGGCTGGCCGCTGCCGACGGGCCGGCCGTCGAGGGCGGTGACGGCGCGCACGCCGCCGCCGGCCGAAGCGACCATGATTTCCGATGCCGAGCGCAGCTGCGCTTCGCTGATCGGCTCGATCCGGCTCTCGAGGCCAGAGCGGCGCGCGAGCTCGAGCAGCAGCTCGCGCGTGGTGCCGGGCAGCAGCGCGTCCGACAGCGGCGGAGTGAGCAGCGCGTCGTCCACGACCGCATGCACGCTGCTGGAGGCCCCTTCGGTCAGCTGGCCGTCGCGCAGGAGCAGCGCCTCGACGGCGCCTGCCTCGGCAGCCCGCCACTTGTGCAGCACGTTCGCGAGCAGCGCGGTCGACTTGATGTCGCAGCGCGCCCAGCGCGTGTCCTCGGCCGTCACCGCCGCGATGCCCGGCGGCGGCGCAAAGGGTGGTGGCGGCGTGGCGCTCGCGAACGCGAACACCGTCGGCGTCGAGCCGCGCGGCACGTGCGATCGCTCGGGCTCCATGCCGCGCGACACCTGCAGGTACAGGAGCAGGTCGCCGCCCCCGTTCTTCGCGATGAGCCCCCCGATCAGGCGTTGCCAGCCCTCCGGATCGAAGGGATTCTGGATGCCGAGGGCCGCAAGGCTGCGCTCGAGCCGCGCGAGGTGCGGCCCGAGCAGGAACACGCGCCCGCCGTACACGGGCAGCACCTCGTAGACGGCGTCACCGAAGAGAAAGCCTCGGTCGAGCGGCGAGATCCGCGCCTCGGCGAGCGGCAGGAAGCGGCCGTCGAGCCAGGCGATGCCCGCCGGCGCCGCCACTCAGCTGAACCAGCCGACGATCGTGTCCCAGAGGCGCCGGAAGAAGCCGCCCGTCGGCACGTCGGCGAGCGGATAGAGCGTCTGGATCGCGACCGGCTTGCCGTCGAGGCGCGCCACGACGCGGCCCACCGCCTCGCTGGCGGAAAGCGGCGCGCGCAGGCCCTCCTGCAGCTCGAGGTCGAGCGTGATCTCCTGGGCGCGGCCGCGCGGCACGGTCGCGTAGAGCTCCTCGCGGATGCCGAGCGCGGCATGCCCGCCGGGCGCCTTGAGCACCCGCGGCCTGGCCAGCTCGGCGCCCTTGGGCTCCAGCCGGCGCGTCTCGAAGAAGCCGAAGCCGTAGTTCAGGAGCGCCAGGCTCGCGTCCTCGCGCGCCTTGACGCTTTGCGCGCCCATGACCACGGCCACGAGGCGCATGCCGTCGCGCTGCGCCGAGCTCACCAGGCAGTAGCCGGCCGACTCGGTGTGCCCGGTCTTCATGCCGTCCACGGCCGGGTCGCGGTCCAGCAGCCCGTTGCGGTTCTGCTGGGTGATGCCGTTCCAGGTGAACTGGCGCTGCGAGTAGCGCCGGTACTCGCCGGGAAACTCCTGCACGATCGCGCGACCGAGGAGTGCCATGTCGCGTGCCGAGACGCGGTGGCGCGGCCCCGGCAGGCCGGTCGAGTTCTCGAAGTTCGAGTTCTTCATGCCGAGCCGCCGCGCGTACTCGTTCATGAGGTCCGCAAAGGTCTCCTCGCTGCCGGCGACGGCCTCGGCCAGCGCGATCGTGGCGTCGTTGCCGGACTGCACGATCATGCCCTGCAGCAGCACCTCGACCGGCACCCGCGTGTTGACGTCGACGAAGCTGCGTGAACCCTCGGCGCGCCAGGCGCGGACGCTGATCGGCACCTCCGTGTCGGCAGACAGCCGGCCGTCCCGGATCGCGTGGAAGACCGCGTAGCCGGTCATAAGCTTGGTGAGGCTCGCCGGCTCGTGGGCGGTGTCCGCGTCGTGGCTCGTGATGACGCGGCCGCTCTGCGCGTCCATCAGGATCCAGGCGCGCACCTCGGGCCGGGGCGGCGGCGGCACCGGCAGGGGCGCCGCGTGCGCGAGCGTGGAGGCGAGCAGGGCGAGGGGCAGGGACAAGCGACGGACGATCTTGGGCATCATGCTTCCAGTGAAGGGACGGGGCGGACACGCGGGTGCGCGGGCCGCGGCGCGATGCGAAATTCTAGCCCGCGGCGCGCGGGCCGTGTAGCGGCGCTCAGTCGAGCGCGAGGCGCGCGTCGGCGAGGCCCAGCACGCGCAGCCGCTCGATCAGCGCGTCGAATTCCTCGACGCTCGCGACCGGGCCGACCCGTACGCGGTGGAGCGTACGGCCACCGACGCTCGCCTGCAGGGTCGCCACGCCGGCGAGGCCCGCGGCCGCCAGCCGGTCGGCGAGGCGACGCGCATTCGACTCCTCGCCGAAGGCGCCGGCCTGGGCGTAGAAGCCGGCGGCGGCCGGGGCCGCGGCCGGCGGCGCGGCGCCGGGGCCCACGACGCGCACTTCCACCATCGCGGTGCCCTCGCGGACCATGTCGAGCCGGAGCGCCGCCGCGTAGGACAGGTCGATGACGCGGTTCTTCTTGAACGGGCCGCGATCGTTGACCCTCACCACGACGCTGCTGCCGTTCTGCAGGTTGGTGACCCGCACGTAGCAGGGCAGCGGCAGCGTCGGGTGGGCGGCCGTCATGGCGTACATGTCGTAGGGCTCGCCCGTGGACGTGCTCTTGCCGTGGAAGTCGGGGCCGTACCACGAGGCGACGCCCTGCTCGACGAAACCCTCGGCGCTTTCGAGCACGACGTAACGCCGCCCGAACACCTCGTAGAACGGCGGGTTGCCGCGCGCGGCGCGCGGCTCGGCTCTCGGCACCGCGTCGGGGATGGCCGCGGGATCGGGCGGCGGTCGCGGCGGCGGAGCGGCAGCGCAGCCCGCGACCAGGACCGCCAGCAGGAGGGTGCCGCCGCGGACCACCCTCAACCCGCGTCGCCCGGCGGCAGCCGGGCGGCGATGCTCGTACCGAGGTCGTTGACCGCGAGCGCGTACATCACGCTGCGGTTGTAGCGGGTGATGGCGTAGAAGTTGGCGAACCCGACCCGCAGCTCGGGGCCCCCGTCGCCGGCCACGTCCACGAACATCGCCGGCGCATCGTCGGGCAGGGCCGTCTCGAACCGCACGCCGAGCGCCCGCAGCGACCCGACGGTCTTCTCTAGGGCGAGGCGGTTGGCGACCAGGCCCTCGACGCCCGGGTAGTCGAGGTCGGCGGCGACGACCACCGGTTCCCCGCCCCGCCAGCCGTGCTCGACGAGATAGTTGGCGACGCTCGCCAGCACGTCGTCCCAGCTGCCCCAGAGGTCGCGCCTGCCGTCGCCGTCGCCGTCGACCGCGTACACGCGATAGCTGCCGGGCATGAACTGCGGCGCGCCCATCGCGCCCGCGTAGGAGCCCTTGACGGCGAACGGGTCGATCGATTCCTCGCGCGAGAGAAGCAGGAAGTGCTCCAGCTGGCTGCGGAAGAAGGGGCTGCGCGGCGGATGATCGAAGGCGAGCGTGGCGAGCGCGTCGAGCACGCTGAAGCTGCCGGTGATCCGGCCATAGAAGGTCTCCACGCCGATGATGCCGACCACGATGCGCGCATCGACGCCCGTCTCGCGCTCGAGTCGCGCGAGGCGGTCGCGGTGGCGCATCCAGAACTCCACGCCCTCGCGGACCCGCTGCTCGGTCAGGAAGTGGTCGCGGTACTCGTGCCAGGGCTTGACCCGCTCGGCGGGCCGGCTGATCAGGTCGAGGATGCGCTGCTGGCGCGTCGCCCGGCCCACGACCTCATCGAGCCACTCGGGGTCGAGGCCGTGCTTCAGCTTCATCTCGTCGACGAAGGCGCGGACGTCCTCGCGGGACGCGTCGAAGGCGGCGGCGGGGGTCGCGGCGAACAGCAGCGCGAGGCCCAGCGCCTGAAGTCGTTCCGTCGGCTTCATGAGCGCACCAGTTTCCGGTGGGAGTGCAGGCCCTGGAGGATACCGAAGCCCGCCAGCAGGGTCACCATCGACGTGCCGCCGTAGCTGACGAGCGGCAGCGGCAGGCCCATCACCGGCAGCAGCCCGACCACCATGCCGGTGTTCACGAACACGTAGACGAAGAACGTCAGCGCGATGCTGCCGCCGACGAGGCGGCCGAAGGTGTCGTTGCACTGCGCGGCGAGGAACAGCGCCCTGCCGAGCACCAGCACGTAGAGCGCGATCAGCGTCAGCTGCCCCAGCAGCCCGAGCTCCTCGCCCGCGACGGCGAAGATGAAGTCGGTCGAGCGCTCGGGCAGGAACTCGAGCTGCGCCTGGCTGCCGTTCATCCAGCCCTTGCCGAACACGCCGCCCGAGCCGATCGCGATCTGCGACTGGATGATGTGGTAGCCGGCGCCGAGCGGATCGCTCTCCGGATCGAGAAGCGTGAGCACCCGCTGCCGCTGGTAGTCGCGCAGCAGGTGCCAGGCCACCGGCAAGGCGGCGAGCAAGAGCGCCGCGCCGACGGCGAGCCAGCGCAGCTGGAGACCGCCGAGCAGCAGCACGAAGAAGCCGGAGGCGCAGACCAGCAGCGCCGTGTCCAGGTCGGGCTGCTCGGCGATGAAGGCCGCCGGCAGCAGGAAGATCAGCGCGACCACCGCCACCTGCGGCAGCGACGGAGGCAGCGGCCGCTCGTGGACGTACCAGGCGCACATGAGCGGCACGGCGATCTTCATCATCTCGGAGGGCTGGAAGCGGACCACGCCGAGATCCAGCCAGCGCTGCGCGCCTTTCGAGACGTCGCCGAACAGCGCCACCAGCAGCAGCAGGAGCAGCCCGCCGGCGTAGGCGAGCGGCGTCAGCATGCGGATGAACCGCGGCGGGACCTGCGCCATCACGACCATCGCCGTCACGGCGATGGCGACGCCGGCGACCTGCCGCAGCCACAGCGCCGTGTTCCCGCCGAGCGCGCTGTAGAGCACCAGCAGGCCGAAGGCGATGATCGCGCCGAGGCCGAGCAGCAGCGGCCCGTCGAGGTGCAGGGCCCGCAGCAGCCGGCCGCCGCGGCCGAGCGCCGCCCGCCCCCGGCCGGTGCCGAAGTCGCCGAGCATCACTGGCTGCCCCCCGGCGCCGCCCCGGGCGCGCCTGATTCCGCGTCCTTCCCGGCGGTCGCGCCGCTCAGGTAGGCGTCGAAGACCTTGCGGGCGACGGGCGCGGCCGTGCCGCTGCCGCTGCCGCCGTTCTCCACCAGCACGGCGACGACGATGCTCGGCTCCTCCGCCGGCGCGAAGGCGACGAACAGGGCGTGGTCGCGCAGCCGCTCGGCGATCTCGGCCTCGTTGTACTTCTCGTTCTGCCCGAGGCTGAACACCTGCGCGGTACCGGTCTTGCCGGCGATGGTGTAGGCGGCCCCGCGCGCCGCGCGCGTCGCCGTGCCGCGCGGCCCGGACGTGACGGCCACCATCGCGTCCACGATGACCTCCCAGTTGGCGGGATTCTCGAGTTCGACCGAGGGCAGCGGCCGGGGAGGGACCGGCGCGGTCTTCCCCGTGCGCGGATCGCGGATGCCGTTGACCAGGCGCGGCGCGAAGTGCTTGCCGCGGGTGGCCAGCACGGCGGTGGCGTGGGCGAGCTGCAGCGGCGTCGCCGTCCAGTAGCCCTGGCCGATGCCCACGATCACGGTCTCGCCGGGAAACCAGACCTGCATCTCGCGCTGGCGGAAGGACTGCTTCTTCCAGGCCGGCGATGGCATGATGCCCGGCCGCTCGCCGTCGATGTCGATCCCGGTGCGTGCGCCGAAGCCGATCTTCGCCATGAAGTCGTGGATGCGCTGGATGCCCATCGTGTTGGCGAGGCGGTAGAAGTACACGTCGCAGGAGGACGCGACCGCATCCTGCATCGCGACCGTGCCGTGGCCCTCGCGCTTCCAGTCCCGGTAGCGATGGCGCGAGCCGGGCAGCGAATAGGCGCCGGGGCAGAAGATCCTGTCCTCGGGCCTCACCACGCCGGTCTCGAGGCCCGCCAGCGCCATCAGCGGCTTGATCGTGGAGCCCGGCGGGTAGGTGCCGCGCATCGCGCGGTTGTAGAGCGGCTGGTCGGGATCGGCGGTCAGCGCCCGGTAGTCGACACTCGAGATGCCCCTCGCGAACAGGTTCGGGTCGTAGGTCGGCGTGCTCGCCAACGCCAGCACGTCGCCGCTCCAGGGATCGAGCGCCACCACCGCGCCGCGCTGTTCGCCGAGCGCCTCCTCCGCCACGCGCGTCAGCTCGATGTCGAGCGCGAGCTGGAGGTCCTCGCCGGCGTGCGGCGGGCGCAGGCGCAGGTCCGGCTCCGCGCCACCGAGCATCTGCACGCTGCGGCCCTTGGCGTTGACGAGGACCTCGCGGAAGCCGCCTCGCCCGTGGAGGCGGTCCTCGTAGCTGTGCTCCAGGCCGATCTTGCCGATCGCCGCGGTGCCGAAGTAGTCGTCCTTGTTGATGCGCTTGAGATCGTCCTCGCTGATCGAGCCGACGTAGCCGATGGCATGCACGCCCACGGCGCCGTAGGGGTAGTAGCGCGCGACCCGCGTCGCCAGTTCCACCCCGGGCAACTCGTGGCGATGCACTGCGAACAGGCCGACTTCCTCGTCGGTGAGCCGGAGGCGGATGGGCACCGCCTCGAAGGCCGGCCGCTCGCGGACGAGACGCGCGACGCGGTCGCGCTGGTCGGCGTCCACCAGCCCGATCTCGACCAGCCTCGCCAGCGTCGCGGCGAGGTCCGGCACCTGCTCGCGCGTCAGCGTGATCTGGTAGGCCGGCGTGTTCTCCGCGATCACGCGGCCGTGGCGGTCGAGCAGCAGCCCGCGATCCGGCGGCAGCGGTTCGATCCGCACGCGGTTGCCTTGCGAGAGGCTCGCGTAGTGCTCGTAGTCCACCACCTGCAGCCAGTAAAGCCGGCCGCCGACGACCAGCATCAGGCTCGCGACCACCGCGGCCGCGACGAGCGCGCGGATCTCGAAGATCCGCTGCTCCCGGAACAGGTCCTTGATTCGGACGCGGCGCACCGGTCCCTCAGGACCGCGGCAGGTGGCGCTCGAGCAGCCCGACGAGCAGCGGCCAGAAGGCCGCGCCGACGAGCACCCCGAGCCAGCGGGTCCACTGGGTCACCGCGTGGCCGGTCACGCCGTCGATCCAGAATACGATGAACTCGCTGAGCGCGAGCAGGGCGAACACGACCGCCGTCTGCTGCAGCAGCGGAAAGGCGCGGATCCTCAGGCGAAGCTTGAGCGCCAGGTACGCCATCACGATGAAGGCGAGCGCGTGCTGGCCGAGCAGCAGGCCGTGCACCGCGTCCACCGCCAGACCGGCGACGAAGGCGACCGCGAGGCGCGCCGGCCGCGGCGAGACGAGGCACAGCCAAAGCACCACCAGCGCCGCGAAATCGGGGCGCAGCGGCGCGAGGAACCAGGGCAGCGGAACGATGAGGGCGGCGAGGGCCGCGAGCAGGAGCCCGACGAGGGTAGGCCAGCCGACGCCGCGCCGGCCGACCATCAGGGCGCCTCCGGCGGCGCAGCCGGGGGCTGCGTCACGTCGCTCGCGGCCTGCGCAGGGGACGCCGGGGCCGGCTGCGGCGGCGCCCTGGCCGGCCCCTGCGCGGGCGACACGGGAGCTGCCCCGGCCGGCGCATCGGCGGCCGGGGCCGCCGGAGGTTCGGGCTCGACGACCTGCCGGTCGAACCAGACGAGCAGCACCTCCGGATCCCGGTCGAGCGCGGCCAGCGGCTCGGCCACCACCTCGAGCAGCGGCTGTGCCGGGTTGCGGTTGACCTCGAGGACGCGCGCGACGGGATAGCCGGGTGGGAAGACCCCGCCGAGGCCCGAGGTGACGACGAGGTCGCCGGCCTCGAGGTCGGCGTTGCGCGGCAGATAGGGCAGCGACAGCCGGTCCGCGCGCCCGGTCCCGACCGCGATCGTGCGCACGCCGGTGCGGTTCACCGCCACCGGAATGGCGTGCTCCGGGTCGGAGACCATGATGATTTCGGCGCTGACCGGCCCGACCCGGGTCACCTGCCCGAAGATGCCGCTCGCGTCGAGGGCGGCCTGGCCACGGTAGACGCCGTCGCGGGAGCCCTTGTTGACCAGCACCCGCTGCCGGAACGGGTCGAGGTCCACCTTCATGATCTCAGCGACCAGCGAGCGCTGCACGACCCGCGAGGAGCCCTCGCTGGCCGCGCGTAGGCGCATGTTCTCGCGCTCCAGCGAGTCGAAGCGCATGAGCTTCAGCTTGAGCTTCAGGTTCTCGGCCTGCAGCTCGACGTTGTCGGCCTGCAGCTCGGCGCGGCTCTTCATCTCGCCGCCGAGCGACTCCCAGGCGGTGAACGGCATGTCCACCGCGCGCTGCACCGGGTAGGCCGCGGCCGTGATCGCGCCGCGCAGCGCGGCGAGGTAGCGGCCGCGGTGGTCGGCGACCATGATCGCGACCGAAAGGAGGCTCAGCACAGCGAGCCTGAGGCCCAGCGAGGGGCCTTCCAGCAACAGTGGCCGGTGGTCCTGGTCCTGGATCGGCGACAAGGCGCGGTCAGCCCCGGCAGGCGAGGGGAGAAGTTGCGCTCAAATGTACACCAGCGGCGCGTGCCCCGCGCCTTCCGCGCGGGGGCTCAGTGCAGCCCGAACAGCCCGGGGTGTTCCTCGGTCAGCTCGAGGATCCGGCCGCCGCCGCGCGCGACGCAGGTGAGCGGGTCCTCGGCGACGATGACCGGCAGGCCCGTTTCCTCCATCAGCAGCTTGTCGATGTCCTTCAGCAGGGCGCCGCCACCGGTCAGCACGATGCCGCGCTCGGCGACGTCGGCGCCGAGCTCGGGCGGGGTCTGCTCGAGGGCCTTCTTGACCGCCTGGACGATGCCCTGCAGGGGCTCCTGCAGGGCCTCGAGGATCTCGTTCGAGTTGAGCGTGAAGCTGCGCGGCACGCCCTCGGAGAGGTTGCGGCCCTTGACCGACATCTCCCTGACCTGCTGGCCGGGATAGGCCGAGCCGATCTCGATCTTGATCCGCTCGGCGGTGGTCTCGCCGATCAGGATGCCGTAGTTGCGGCGCACGTACTGGATGATCGCGTCGTCGAAACGGTCGCCGCCGATGCGCACCGATTCGGCGTAGACGATGCCGTTCAGCGAGATGATCGCGACCTCGGAGGTGCCGCCGCCGATGTCGAGCACCATCGAGCCGCAGGCCTCGTGGACGGGCAGGCCCGCGCCGACCGCCGCCGCCATCGGCTCGGGAATCACGTCGACGCGCCGCGCGCCGGCGCCCTCGGCGGACTCCTGGATGGCGCGCCGCTCGACCTGAGTCGACCCGAAGGGCACGCAGATCAGGACCCGCGGGCTCGGCCTGAGCCAGCGGTTGCCGTGCACCTTGCCGATGAAGTACTGCAGCATCTTCTCGGTGTAGGTGAAGTCGGCGATCACGCCGTCCTTCATCGGGCGCACCGCGGTG
>CAYORU010000015.1:0-70021 GCA_964406445.1 uncultured Steroidobacteraceae bacterium | reverse complement strand
GCCCTGCGCCGCGCCGGGCGCGGCGTCGCCGCGCTCGCGCGGCGGATCCTGGCGCCCGCGGCGGACGCGACGCAGGCCGGCTATCGCGCGATCGAGCGGGCCTACCTCCCTGCCCTGCAATGGTCGCTCGTGCACCGCGGCCGCGTGGTCGGCGCCGCGCTGCTGGCCCTGCTCGCGACGCTTGCGCTGGTGCCGCGACTGGGCACCGAGCTCATCCCGCAACTCTCGCAAGGCGAGTTCCTCGTCGACCTTCGCCTGCCGCCGGGCAGCACGCTGGAGCAGACCGACCGCGTCATGGCCGCGGCCCAGGGCATGGCCATGGAGCTGCCGGCGCTGAAGCGCGCCTACGCCGTCACCGGCACCGGCAACCGGCTCGACGCCAACCCGACCGATGCCGGCGACAACACCGGCCGGCTGTCCATCCTGCTGCAGCCCGGAACCGGCCGTGACGCCGAGGAGGCGGCCATCGCCAGCCTGCGCCGCCAGCTCGACTCGCTCGCAGGCGTGCAGTACCAGTTCAGCCGGCCGGCGCTGTTCAGCTTCGAGACGCCGCTCGAGCTGGTCGTCACCGGCTACGACCTCGAGCGGCTGCGCGAAGTTGCGGCCGAGGCGCGCCGGGCCATGGAGGCGAGCGGTCGCTTCAGCGACATCAAGTCGACGGTCGAGGCCGGCAGCCCGGAGATCCAGATCCTGTTCGACCAGCAGCGCGCCGCGCAGCTCGGCCTGACCGTCCGCGAGCTCGCGGACCGCGTGGTCTCCAGCGTGCGCGGCGACGTCGCCACGCGCTACAAGCTGCGCGAGCGCAACATCGACGTGCTCGTGCGCAGCATCGACACGCGCGCCGCGTCCGTCGAAGAGATCCGCTCGCTGATCGTCAACCCAGGAAGCGACCGGCCGGTGCCGCTCGAGGCCGTCGCCGAGGTGCGCGTCGCCACCGGTCCGGCCGAAGTGCGTCGGCTCAAGCAGGAGCGTGTCGCGGTAATCTCTGCGAACCTGGCGGGCGGCGACCTCGGCAGCGCCGTGGCCGACCTGGAGCGCATCGTCGCCGGCATCCAGCTGCCGGTGGACACCGGCATCTCGGTCGGCGGGCAGAGCGCCGAGATGGGCGCGTCCTTCGCATCGCTGCAGCTCGCCCTGCTGATGGCCGTGTTCCTCGTCTACCTGGTCATGGCCTCCCAGTTCGAGTCCCTGCTCCACCCGTTCGTGATCCTGCTCACCATCCCGCTGGCGCTGGTCGGCTCGGTCTGGGCGATGTACCTGACCGGCACGACGGTCAACGTCGTCGCCTACATCGGGGTGATCATGCTGGCCGGAATCGTGGTCAACCAGTCGATCGTGCTGATCGACGCGGTCAACCAGGCCCGCGAGCGCGGCGCGGCCAAGCACGCCGCCATCCTCGAGGCCGGCCGGACGCGCCTGCGGCCGATCCTGATCACCAAGCTGACCACGATCCTCGGACTGTTGCCCATGGCGCTCGGGCTCGGCGACGGCGCCGAGATCCGCCGGCCCATGGCGATCACCGTGATCGGCGGCGTCGCGATCGCGAGCGTGTTCACGCTGATCGTGATCCCGGTCGTGTACTCCCTGCTCGACCGCAAGCGGTTCGCCGCGGCGCGGGCCGCCACCGAAGGCGCGGCCGGGGCCTGAGCGATGCTGCACACCCGCTTCGCGCTGCGCCGGCCGGTCACCACGCTCATGACATTCGTGGCGGTCTCGCTGGTCGGGCTGATGTCGGCCTCGTTGCTGCCGCTCGAACTGTTCCCCGACATCCGCTTCCCGGGCATCCTGGTCAACATCCCCTACGAGGGCTCCACGCCGGAGGAGGTCGAGGAACTGATCACGCGGCCGGCCGAGGAGGCGGTGGCGACGCTGTCCGGCGTGCGCGAGATCCGCAGCACCTCCTCCGAGAACGGGCTCGAGATGGTGGTCCTGTTCGACTGGGACCGCGAACCGGCCGCGGTCGCCTTCGAGGTGCGCACCAAGATCGAGTCCATCCGCCACCGCTTCCCCTCGGGCGCCAATCGCGTGCTGACCCGCAGTTTCGCGGCAGGCGACGATCGCGTGGTCGTGGTGCGGATCTCGAGCAAGGAGGACCTCTCCCGCCAGTACGACATGCTCGAGCGCTACCTCAAGCGGCCGATCGAGCGCCTCGACGGCGTCGCCCGCGTCTCGCTCGAGGGCGTCGAGCCGCTGGAGCTCAGGATCCTCGCCGACCCCGTGCGGCTCGCCGCCCACGGCGTGGACGTCGCGCGCCTGCGCCGGTCGCTCGAGCGCGCCAACTTCTCGGTCAGCGCGGGCGAGATGACGGCCGGCGGCGAGCGCTTCCAGGTCCGTCCCATCGGCGAATTCCGCTCGATCGACGACGTGCGCGACTTCCTCGTGGATCGCGACATCCGCCTGCGCGACGTCGCCGACGTGCGCCTGGTGGTACCGGACCTGACCGTGGGGCGCCACCTCAACGGGCGCCCGGGCGTGGGGCTCGACGTCTACAAGTCGACCGGCGCCAACATCGTCGACGTCGCCGAGCGCGTCATGGCCGAGATCGATGCGGCGCGCCGCCTGCCGCAGCTGCAGGGCGTGGACATCCTCGTGCTGGCCAACCAGGCGCGCAACATCCGCTCCTCGCTCTCCGACCTTCGCGATGCCGGGCTGGTCGGCGGCGCACTCGCCTTCCTCGTGCTGCTGCTGTTCCTCCGCCACCTGCCTACGACGCTGATCGTGAGCCTCGCGGTGCCGTTTTCGCTGGTCATCACGCTCGCGGCGCTGTTCTTCCTCGGCCTGTCGCTCAACATCCTGACCATGATGGGCATGATGCTGGCCGTCGGCCTGCTGGTCGACAACGCCGTGGTCACGACCGAGAGCATCTTCCGGCACCGCCAGCTGCAGCCCGGCGACGCGGCGGGCGCGACCCTCGCGGGCGTCCGCGAGGTCGGCGTGGCGGTGCTCGCGGGAACGCTCTCGACCATCATCGTGTTCCTGCCGATCGTGTTCGGAGAAAAGAACGAGATGTCGGTGTTCATGGTCCACGTCGCGGTGCCGATCGTGGTCGCGATGATCGCCTCGCTGCTGGTGGCCCAGACCATCATCCCGACCCTGACCGCGCGCTTCCCGGCGCCCCCGCCGATCGAGCCCGGCGGACGCTTCGCGCGCCTGCAGGAGGCCTACCTGCGCCGGCTCGACTGGGTGCTGTCGCATCCGCGCAAGACGGGTGCGCTGGTGCTGCTGACCCTGCTCTCGCCGGTGCCGCTGT
This sequence comes from uncultured Steroidobacteraceae bacterium, assembly GCA_964406445.1. Classification (GTDB taxonomy): domain Bacteria; phylum Pseudomonadota; class Gammaproteobacteria; order Steroidobacterales; family Steroidobacteraceae; genus SG8-30. The sequence continues at coordinate 66,771 of CAYORU010000015.1, read as the reverse complement.
TCGCCACCGGCCTGCTGAAGGTGGACATGTTCCCGCAGGAGGCCTCGGAGCGGCTCAACCTCGCGTACCACATCGAGGGAACCTATCCGCTCGCCAGGGTCGAGGAGGCGGTGAACCGCGTCGAGGAGTACCTCGTCGAGAACCGCGAGCGCTTCGGCATCGACCTCGTCTACAGCTATTTCACGCCGGAGGAGGCCGCGAGCGTGATCAAGCTGCTGCCGGCCGGCCAGCAGCCGATGCACCCCCGGGAGATCATGAGCGAGATCGAGCGCGGCCTGCCGGAGATCATCATCGGCAAGCCGAGCTTCCGCTTCGAGGAGAACCAGGGCGGCACCGGGGGCTTCTCGCTGCAGGTCACCGGCGAATCGACCGAGCGCCTCGTCGCGCTGTCCCGCGACGTCGCCCGACTGCTCGGCGCGATCCCCGGCCTCGAGTCGGTCCGCTCGACCGCCGCCGCCGGCGAGCGCGAGGTGCAGGTGATCGTCGACCGCGACCGCGCGGCGGCGCTCGGCCTCAGCACCGAGACGGTCGCCGGCACGATCGCTGCCGCCATGCGCGGTGATCGGCTCAAGGACTTCCGCGCCGGCGACCGCGAAATCCGCATGCGCCTCGCCTTCCGTGCCGACGACCGGCAGACCGTCGAGGACCTGGCGGCGACGCCGCTGTACCTGCCCGGCGGGGAGCGCAGCACCCTCGGCACCGTGGCGAGCTTCCGCGTCGCGCCCACCGAGCGCTCGATCACCCGCACCGACCAGCTGACGTCGGTGACCATCGAGGGCATCGTGTCGCGCGGCTCGGCGCTCGGGGAGGTCCGCGAGCGGGCCGAGGCGGCGATGAAGTCCTTCCCGCTGCCCGCCGGATACTCCTGGAAGTTCGGCCGCGGCGTCAGCGAGAGCGACGAAGCCGCGCAGGACATGCTGGTCAACATCCTGCTGGCGATGGCCCTGATCTTTCTGGTGATGGCCTCGCTGTTCGAGTCGACGCTGACCCCGGTGTCGATCGTGACCTCGACGCTGTTCGGGGCGGTGGGCGTGTGCTGGGGACTGGCGCTGACCGGGACGCCGATGACCTTCATGGCGACGCTCGGGATCATGATCCTCATCGGCGTCATCGTGAACATCGGGATCGTGCTGGTCGCCCACGTGCTCGACCTGCGCGCCGCCGGCCTCGACCGCCGCGACGCCATCCTGCAGGCCGCGCGCGACCGGCTGCGGCCCATCCTGATGACCTCGCTGACGACCGTGCTCGCGATGCTGCCGCTCGCGCTCGGCAGCACCCAGATCGGCGGCGACGGTCCCGCGTACTACCCGATGGCGAGGGCGCTGATCTCCGGCCTCGCGTTCGGCGCCGTCACTTCGCTGTTCTTCGTGCCGGCGTTCTACGTCTGGCTCGACGACCTCAGCGCGTGGCTGCGCGGGGTGTCCGGCGCGGCGCAGGCGCGGCCGGTCGCGGCGCGCGGCTGAGCAGGCGGGGCCCGCAGCTCATCGCAGCAGGATGCGGTACACGTCCCAGTAGTCGTCGAGCAGCACGTTCGCACCGCCCGAGGCGGACTGCGGCAGCGTCGCCGGCGTCGGCACGACGTCGTCGCGGCTGCGCCAGCCGACCGCGCCGCGCAGCTTCTCGGCACGGTCGCGCAGCTGCGCCTCGAGGCCGTCCTGGGACTCGAGCCCCTTCACTGCGCGCTCGATCTCGTCGAGCCGGCCGAGGCAGTCGTGGCGCGAGCCGAAGCGCGCCTCCTCGACGGAGCGGTTCATCGCGAGGCGCGCCTGCGCGGCGAGCCCCGCCGGCGCCAGCCGCTCGTAGAGCAGCTGCGCGTAGGCGATGAGCGTCAGGTTGATGACGCGGCGCCCTTCGGTCGACAGGCCGGGGAACTCTGGCCAGGGCTCCTTCTCGAGCGTGCGCAGCGCCTCGCGCATGTCCTCCAGCTGGCGCCCGCTAGCCGCGGCCCGCTCGCGCTGGACGGCGAGCTCGAGGGCGAGTTCGCGACGCCGGAAGTAGTTCCAGAAGCCGGTCAGCCGGGCGAGCCTGCGCTCGCCGTCGGCGAGCCGCGCACGCTCGGTGGCGGCCACCGCCTCGACCTCGGCGAGCCGGGCGCCCGCGACCTTGAGCCGCTCGGCCCGGTCGGCCTGGAACTCCGCCAGCTGTCGCTTGCGCTCGCGGTCCTGCCGCTGGCGCCGCAGGTCCTCCGCGAGACGGTCGAGCTGGTCGCGGCAGACGCGCCAAAGGCCGCGCAGCGCGAAGTGCACGAGCGCGTCGGGCGCGCGGGCCGGGCGGCCGAGGATCGTCTCGAGCTGCTCCTGCTGCTCCTGCAGTCGGGCGTTGGCGCTCTCCTGCTGCTTGAGCTTGTTGCGCAGGTTGTGCAGCTGGTCGTCGAGTTCCTGCAGCTCCTTCTTGAGCTCGGCGCGGTTCCAGAACAGCTTGAGCAGCCGCTCCTGCTCCTCCTGCTCCGGCCGGCCGAGGGCGGGCAGCTTCAGGCCGCCGAGCTTCTCCGGGATGCCGAGCGCGATGCCGCGGGGCATGTTCATGCGGCCGCCGCGGCGAAGCGGTGGCCCCTCTCGGCGCAGTACTCGAGCCACTTGTTGAGCAGCATGTTGGCCGGCCAGCGGCCGGCCGCCGCGGGCAGCGCGGCGCGCAGACGGCGCAGCGCGGCATGGCGCCCCGCCGCCGGCCCCGACGCCTCGACCAGGCGCGCGTCGTGGTAGACGCGCAGCTCGAGCTCGGGCTCGCGCAGCGCCCCGGCCGGCTCGTCGAACAGGTAGGACAGCGCGAGCGTCGTCGTGAACCGGGCGCGGTCCAGCACCGTGAGCTCGAGCGGGCAATCCCCGTCGACGTGCGAGACGCTGTGGTCCGGCAGCCGGCGCACGTCCGGCGCGATCCAGCCGAGCCTGATGAAGTTGCTCTCATAGAGCGTCATCAGGCCCACGAAAGACCCTGGCCGCGTGCGCCAGGAAACGCTGCAGAGGTGGTCCGTCAGCATGGATTTGACTATATCACGCGCCCCCGGCGCGACAGCCGGGCCGGTGTGCGCGATTTCACGGATTCGTCACGGCCTGACCCGGCGCGGAATCGACATGCGATCCAGGACACGCGCCGAGATTTCTTCGATCGAGCAGCCGGTGGTGTCCAGGAAAGGGATGCCGAAGCGCTCGAACAGCTGCTCGGCGCCGCGGATCTCGAAGTTGCATTGCGGCATGGAGGCGTAGCGGCTGTCCGGGCGGCGCTCCTGGCGGATCTGCTGCAACCGCTCGGCATTGATGGTCAGTCCGAACAGCTTGCGCCGGTGGAAGGACAGGACCGGCGGCAGGCGCCTCGACTCCAGGTTCTCGTCCGTCAGCGGGAAGTTGGCTGCGAACACGCCGTACTGCAATGCGAGGTACACGCAGGTCGGCGTCTTGCCCGACCGCGAGACGCCGACCAGGATCACGTCCGCGCGGTCGTAGTCGTGGGTCGCGCCGCCGTCGTCGTTGGCCAGCGCGTAGTTGGTGGCGTTGATCCGCGCCGTGTAGGCGGCCAGGTCGGTCATGCCGTGGGCGCGGCCGAGCGCATGCGAGGAGACCTGCCCCAGTTCCTGCTCGAGCGGCCCGAGGAAGGCGTCGAAGAAGTCGAGGTAGAGGCAGTCGGCCCGCCGGATCACCTCCCGCACGTCGTCGTTCACCAGCGTGGAGAAGACGATCGGCCGGACGCCTTGTTCCGCCGCCGTCGCGCTGATCCGCCGCGCCGCTTCCTCCGCCTTGTCAACGGTCGATATGAATGGCAAAGTGACGGGCTTGAATTCGCGGCCGTCAAACTGAGTCAACAGGCTGTGGCCCATCGTCTCCGCGGTGACGCCGGTCTGGTCGGACACGAAGAAGACGGTTCGCTGGTTGCTCACTGTTGCGTTTCCGCGCGGGCGGCCGCGCTCTGCGGCTCTCGACTCGCGGCCGAGATCGTAGCAGGAGCCCGCCGCGGCGAGGGCCGTACTTGACCGCCTACATCCTCCCCTTCGCCCGGCTGGGCCGGCACGACGTCGAGATCGTCGGCGGCAAGAACGCTTCGATCGGCGAGATGATCGCCAACCTCTCCTCGCTGGGCGTGCGCGTGCCCGACGGCTTCGCCACCACGGCGCAGGCCTACCGCGACTTCCTCGCCCAGGGCGGCCTCGCCGCGCGGATCGACGAGGTCCTCGCCCGGCTCGACGTCGACGACCTCGACCAGCTTGCCGAGACCGGCGCGAAGATCCGGGGCTGGATCCTCGACACGCCTTTCCACCCCCGGCTGCAGGCGGAGATCGACGCGGCCTGGACCGCGCTCGCCGACGGCCGGGACATCGCCGTCGCCGTTCGTTCGTCGGCGACCGCGGAAGACCTGCCGAATGCCTCCTTCGCGGGGCAGCAGGAGACGTTCCTCAACGTGCAGGGGCGCGATCCGGTGCTCCGCGCCATGCACGAGGTCTACGCTTCGCTGTACAACGACCGTGCCATCGCCTATCGCGTCCACCAGGGCTTCGAGCACTCGCAGGTCGCCATTTCGGTGGGCGTGCAGCACATGGTGCGCAGCGACCTCGGCGCGAGCGGCGTGATGTTCACCCTCGACACCGAGTCCGGCTTCCGCGACGCCGTATTCGTGACCGCCTCCTACGGCCTCGGCGAGATGGTCGTGCAGGGCGCGGTCAATCCCGACGAGTTCTACGTCTACAAGCCGGCCCTCGCCGCCGGCAAGCACCCGATCATCCGCCGCAGCCTCGGGGCGAAGGCGAGCAAGATGGTGTACGGCGCCGCCGGCAGCGGGCGCCGGGTGGAGACCGCCGACGTGCCGCCCGCGGAACGCGGCCGTTTCTGCATCGGCGATGCGGACATCGTCGAGCTGGCGCGGCAGGCGGTGGTCATCGAGAAGCACTACGGCTGCCCGATGGACATCGAGTGGGGCAAGGACGGCCAGGACGGGCTGATCTACGTGCTGCAGGCCCGGCCGGAGACGGTGCAGAGCCGCGCCGGGCGCAGCATCCAGCGCTTCGCCCTGAAGGGCCGCTCGCGCGTGCTCGCGAGCGGCCGCGCCATCGGCCAGCGCATCGGCGCCGGCCCGGCGCGCATCGTCCGCGACGTCAAGGAGATGTCGCGCGTCCAGCCGGGCGACGTGCTGGTGGCCGACATGACCGACCCCGACTGGGAGCCGGTGATGAAGCGCGCCTCGGCGGTCGTCACCAACCGCGGCGGGCGCACCTGCCACGCGGCGATCATCGCCCGCGAGCTCGGCATCCCGGCCGTGGTCGGCTGCGGCGACGCCACCGACTCGATCCGCGACGGCCAGCCCGTGACGGTCAGCTGCGCCGAGGGCGACACCGGGCTCATCTTCGACGGCGAGCTCGACTACGAGAAGCGCCTGATCGAGCTCGACGCGCTGCCCAGGGCGCCGGTCCGGATCATGATGAACGTCGGCAACCCCGACCGCGCCTTCGACTTCGCCGCGATCCCCAACCAGGGCGTCGGGCTCGCCAGGCTGGAGTTCATCATCAACCGGATGATCGGCGTCCACCCCCGCGCGCTGCTCGAGTTCGACCGCCTCGAAGCCGGCCTCAAGGACCAGATCCGGCGGCAGATGGCCGGCTACGATGACCCGGTCGAGTTCTTCGTCGAGCGGCTCGCCGAGGGCGTCGCCTGCATCGCGGCGGCCTTCGCGCCCGAGCCGGTGATCGTTCGGCTGTCCGACTTCAAGTCGAACGAGTACGCGAACCTGATCGGCGGCCAGCTGTACGAGCCGCACGAGGAGAACCCGATGCTCGGGTTCCGCGGCGCCGCCCGCTACGTCGACGAGAGCTTCCGCCCCTGCTTCGAGCTGGAGTGCCGCGCGCTGCGGCGCGTGCGCGAGGACATGGGACTGCGCAACGTGCAGATCATGGTGCCCTTCGTCCGGACGGTCGAGGAAGGCCGCGCGGTCGTCGAGCTGCTCGCCGGCAACGGCCTGAAGCGCGGCGAGGATGGCCTCAAGGTGGTGATGATGTGCGAGCTGCCGACCAACGCGCTGCTCGCCGACCGCTACCTCGATCACTTCGACGGCATGTCGATCGGCTCGAACGACATGACCCAGCTGACGCTCGGCCTCGACCGGGACTCCGCGATCGTGGCGCGCGCCTTCGACGAGCGCGACGACGCGGTCAAGGCGCTGCTGGCGATGGCCATCACCGCCTGCCGTGCCCGCGGAAAGTACGTCGGCATCTGCGGCCAGGGACCCTCGGACCACCCCGAGATGGCGCGCTGGCTGGTCGAGCAGGGCATCGACAGCATCTCGCTCAATCCGGACACCGTGGTCGAGACCTGGCTGTTCCTCGCCGGCGGCCGGGCCTGAGGCCGCGCGTCAGCCGCCGCGCCACTCCGGTGCGACCAGCGCGGCACGGTAGTGGCGCAGCTCCGCGATGGATTCGCGGATGTCGTCGAGCGCGAGGTGCGACGATTTCTTCCGGACCCCTGCGAGGACCGCCGGCGCCCAGCGGCGAGCCAGTTCCTTGAGCGTGCTGACGTCGAGGTTGCGGTAGTGGAAGAAGCGCTCGAGCGCCGGCATGTGCCGCGCGAGGAAGCGCCGGTCCTGGCATACGCTGTTGCCGCACATCGGCGACGCGCCCGCCGCCACCTGGGCCGAGAGGAATTCCAGCGTGCGCCGCTCGGCCTCGCCCTCGTCGACCCCGCTCGCGCGGACCCGCGCGAGGAGTCCGGAGCCGCCGTGGGTGCTGCGGTTCCAGTCGTCCATCAGCGACAGCCGCGACTCCGGCTGGTGGATGGCGATCACCGGTCCTTCCGCGATCAGCTCGAGCGCGTCGTCGGTGACGAGGGTGGCGATCTCGATGATGCGGTCGCGGTCCGGGTCGAGGCCGGTCATCTCCAGGTCGATCCAGACGAGGCGGTCGGCGGCGTGCATGTTGCCGCTCATGGTACCAAAGGATAGATTCGCGCCGTCCCCATGGCCGATCCCAAGTCACAAGCCGCCGGCCCGGCGTCGGGCCGGGTCGTCGCGAGCCACGGCCGGCGGGTCCTGCTCGAGGACGCCGCAGGGCGCCGCCTCCCCTGCCGCCTGTTCGGCCGCGACCTCAAGGTCGTCTGCGGCGACGGGGTCAGCTGGCTCGCCGCCGACACGGAGGGCGCCGAGGGGCTGGTCGTCGCGGTCGAGCCGAGGCGCACGGTCCTGTCGCGGCTCAACCTCGGCGGTCACGCCGAGCCGATCGTCGCGAACCTCGACCGCCTCGTCGCGGTGCTCGCGCCCGCGCCCGCCGCCGACCTCGAGCTCTGCGACCGCTACCTGGCAGCGGCGGAGTGGGCCGGGATCGAGGCGGCCGTGGTTCTCAACAAACGCGACCTTCCCGGCGCCACCGACCCCGGCCTGCGGCGGGCGCTCGAGGTCTACGCCTCGCTCGGCTACGACGTCGTCACGACCAGCAAGCGCGAGGCCGGCGGCGTGGACGCGCTCGCACGCCTCCTCGAGCGCGGCACGAGCGTGCTGGTCGGGCAGTCCGGCGTCGGCAAGAGCTCGCTGACCAACCTGCTGGTGCCCGGCACGGACAGCGCCGTCAGCACGCTCTCGACCGGCACGGGCGAGGGCCGCCACACGACCACGGCCTCCATCCTGTACCGACTGCCGGGCGGCGGCGAGCTGATCGACTCGCCTGGCGTGCGGGACTTTTCTCCGCCGCTGCCCGCGCCGCGCGACGTGGCCTCGGGATTCCGCGAAATCACCGCCGCCGGCCGTGGCTGCCGCTTCCCGGATTGCCACCACCGCGGCGAGCCAGGCTGCGCGGTCGAGGCGTCCGCCGGCGCCGGGGACATCGACGCCCGGCGCCTGGCGAGCTATCGCAGGCTGCTGCGGCTCGCCGAGGAATTCGCGGGCCGGACGCGCACCCGCGGCCCGTCGCGGCCAGGCCGCGGCGTCAGGAGATGACCTGCCGGCCCGCCAGCGCGTGCGCCAGCGTGCCGCCGTCGACGTACTCGAGTTCCCCGCCGACCGGCACGCCGTGCGCGATGCGCGAGGCGCGGATGCCGCGACGGGTGGCGAGCTCGCCGAGGAAATGCGCGGTAGCCTCGCCCTCGACGGTGGGATTGGTCGCCAGGATCACCTCGCGCAGCTCGCCGGAGGCCAGCAGCGTCTCGAACTGGCCGACCCCGAGCTCGTCGGGCCCGATCCCGTCGATCGGGGACAGGTGGCCCATCAGCACGAAGTAGCGGCCGCGATAGCCGCCCGACTGCTCCACGGCGGCCACGTCGGCGGGCGACTCCACCACGCACAGCAGGCCCGCGTCGCGAGCCGGCGCCGAGCAGATGGTGCACAGCTCGCCGTCGGTGAGCATGCGGCAGCGGTGGCAGTGTCCGACGTTCCTCGCGGCATCCGCGAGCGCCGCCGACAGCGCCAGCGCGCCCTCGCGGTCGCGCTCGAGCAGGTGGAAGGCCATTCGCTGCGCGGACTTCTGGCCGACGCCCGGCAGCACGCGCAGCGCCTCGATCAGCCGGGCGAGCGTCGGCGAGTACTTCAAGGAGCGCCGGGCGCCGTCAGAACGGCAGCTTCATGCCCGGCGGCAGCTGCAGGCCGCCCATCAGGCCGGACATCTTCTGCTGGGCCGCCTCCGCCGTGCGGCGGACGGCGTCGTTGCAGGCGGCGGCCACCAGGTCCTCGAGCATCTCGACGTCTCCGCCGGAGGCGACCGACGGGTCGATGGTGACGCGCCGCACCTCGTGGCGGCCGTTCATGACGACCTTGACCATGCCGCCGCCCGACTCGCCCGTGACCTCGAGCTGCGCCAGCTCTTCCTGCGCCTTCTGCAGGTTCTCCTGCATCTGCTGCGCCTGGCGCATCAGCGCACCGATGTTCTGCTTCATCGCCGACTCCGCGTGGGACAGGCCCGGAATTCTAACCGACCGGCTTGACCGAGTCCGGCTGGATGACCGCGCCGAAGCGGTCCTTCAGGGCCTGCACAGTGGGATCGCGCTCGAGCGCCGCACGCGCCTGCTCGAGGCGCGCCTGCTGCTCGCGCGCCTCCTGCCGGGCCGGGGTTTCGCCTGCGTCGTCGGCGACCTCGATCTCGAGCCTGAGGTCGAAGCCGGCGGCGCGCGACAGCGCCTGGGCCAGCTTCTGCTCGAGCTGGCGGGTGCGCATCGGCTCCCCTCGCGCGTCGAGCCTGAGGCGCAGCACGTCGCCGGCGAAGGACAGCACCGTGCAGTGCGAAGCCAGCTGCCGCGCCGCACCCGTGACCCCGGCACGGTCGAGCGCGCCGCGCCAGTCGCCGGGATCGAATGCCGGCGCAGCGGCGGGAGCGGCGGCCAGGGAGGCAGCCCCCGGCCGGGCCCCGCCCCGCGCCGGGGCCGCAGCCGGCGCGGCCGCGGCCGCAGCGCCCGGCTGCTCCGTCGCCGGTCGAAAGGCGAGCATCCGCAGCAGCAGCATCTCGAAGCCGCCGCGCGGCTCCGGGGCGAGCGGCAGGTCGCGGCGGCCGAGGATCGCGATCTGGTAGAACAGCTGCAGGTCCTCGGAAGGCAGCCGCGCGGCGAAGCCGTCGAGCACCTCCCCCGGCCAGGTCTCGTCGTCGTCGAGGCCCGGTACCGCCTGGCGCAGCGCCACCTTCTGCAGCAGGCCGGCGAGCTCCTCGAGCACCTGCAGGTAGTCGGGCGCGAACTCGTCCATGGCCGCCACCGCGGCGAGCAGGCCGGCAGCGTCCCCCGCCGCGAGCCGGTCGAGCAGCCGCGTCACGTGGTCGCGGTCGATCGTGCCGAGCATGGCGCGCGCGTCGGACTCGCGGACGGCGCCACCGCCGAAGGCGAGCATCTGGTCGAGCAGCGAAAGCGCGTCGCGCAGGCTGCCGTCCGCGGCACGGGCGAGCGCGGCCACGGCCGCCGGCTCGGAGGCCACGCCCTCCGCCGCGAGGATCTCGCGCAGGCGGTCGCCGATCAGCGCGACCGGCAGGCGCTTCAGGTTGAACTGCAGGCAGCGCGACAGCACCGTCACCGGCAACTTCTGCGGATCGGTGGTGGCGAGCAGGAACTTCACGTGCGGGGGCGGCTCCTCGAGGGTCTTGAGCAGCGCGTTGAAGGAGTGCGCCGAGAGCATGTGCACCTCGTCGATCAGGTACACCTTGTAGCGGCCGCGCGTCGGCGCGTACTGCACGTTCTCGAGCAGCTCGCGGGTGTCGTCGACCTTGGTGCGGGAGGCTGCGTCGACCTCGATCAGGTCCACGAACCGCCCCTGGTCGATCTCGCCGCAGGCGCCGCACTCGCCGCAGGGCCGCGAGGACACGCCGCGCTCGCAGTTGAGCGACTTGGCGAGGATGCGGGCGATGGTCGTCTTGCCGACGCCGCGGGTTCCGGTGAACAGGAAGGCGTGGTGCACCCGGCCGGAATCGAGCGCGTTCACCAGCGCCCGCAACACGTGCTCCTGGCCCACCATCTCGTCGAAGCGCCGCGGGCGCCACTTGCGGGCGAGCACGAGGTAACTCATCGGCGGCAAGGCTCCCGGCGGGCCATCGTGAAGAGGGCGGCGGCCCGCGCCAGCACCCCTCCGGCACCCGATGTCACCGCTACCGTTGCTCCCTTCCGGGCCTGGCGGGGTTCACGGCTGATCGTCGCGGAGGAACCGACGCGAGCCGCCATCGGTGACCTGGAAAACGTCAAGCGGTCGCGGACAGGCAGCCCGCGAGTGCCCCGGCATCCTAAGGGGGGGTCCAGGGAGCGTCAACCGACCGGACAGGGGGGCGACGGTTCGTCGAACCCGGTGGGTTCGTCCACGCACCCCCTCCGGTCCCACCGCAAAACGGCCCCTTTGGGGCCGTTTACGATGGGACTGGCGGAGAGGGTGGGATTGTGCGCCCTGCAGGCGCATCCCTCGCTTCGCTCGGGACCGGCGCCGCGCTGCGGCGCCGTCCTTCGCCGTCGCCATGCGACGGCTCGTCGAACCCGGTGGGTTCGTCCACGCACCCCCTCCGGTCCCATCGCAAAACGGCCCCTTTGGGGCCGTTCACGATGGGACTGGCGGAGAGGGTGGGATTCGAACCCACGAATACCTTTTGGGTATTACTGGAATTCCAGTCCAGCGCCTTCGACCGCTCGGCCACCTCTCCAGCGGGGGCCGAAGCGTACTAGGCGTCGGGACCGGCAGCAACCGCAGGACGGGATCAGTCGCCCGCCGCCTGGGCCGGCGCAGCCGTCCGGTAGCGGGGCGGGTAGTCGAGGCAGCGGCCATCGTCCGGGCGCTGCGGGGTGCCCACCTCGGGGATGCGCAGCGCGGCGCGCGTGTTCGGGGCGTCGACCCCGTCGGGAACCACGAGCGGCGCCGCCTCGCGGGCGTCCATGTAGGGAAGCCGGTCGGTGCACTCCGTCGGGCTCGGCAAGAGTGCCTTGCAACCCGCGAGCGCGACGACCGGCAGCAGCAACAGCGCCCGGCACGGCATCGGCCACTCCTTCACAAGATCCCGGCCCGGGCCATCGCCGCCTGCACCACGCCCTGCCCCGCGGCCCCGAGGGGGGTGAGGGGCAGGCGGATGCCGGGCGGGATGAGGCCGAGGCGCGACAGCCCCCATTTTACCGCGATCGGGTTCGATTCGACGAAAAGGTCGCGATGGAGGTCGGCGAGCAGCCCGTCCACGCCGGCCGCGCGGGCCGCATCGCCCTCGAGCGCGGCCTCGGCCATCTCGCGCATCAGCCGCGGCGCGAGGTTCGCCGTGACGGACACCACGCCCTGCGCGCCCGCGAGCAGCCACTCGCGGCAGGTGGCGTCGTCCCCGGACAGGACCAGGAAGTCGTCGCCGCAGCGCTCGAGGATCTCGCGCGCGCGGTCGATGCGCCCGGTCGCGTCCTTGATGCCGACGACCCGCGGGTTCTCGGCGAGGCGTTCGACCGTCTCGGGCAGGAGGTCGCAGGCGGTCCGGGCCGGGACGTTGTAGAGCAGGACCGGCACGCTCGAGGCCTCGGCGACCGCCCAGAAGTGCTGCAGCAGGCCTTCCTGGCCGGGCCGGTTGTAGAACGGCGTGACCACGAGCACGCCGTCCACGCCCACCTCAGAGGCGGTCCGGGTGCGCTCGATGGTGATCGCGGTCGAGGGCGAGCCGGTGCCGGCGATGACCGGCATGCGTCCTCCCAGCCGGCGCACGGCGCGGCGCAGCAATTCCTCGATCTCGGCCGCGAGCAGCGTGACGCCCTCGCCGGTCGTGCCGGCCACGACCACCGCGTCGGTGCCCTGATCGGCGTGCCAGTCGAGCAGTGCCTCGAAGGCGCCGAAGTCGATTTCGCCGCTCTCCGACATCGGGGTGACCAGGGCGACGATGCTGCCGCGAAACATGCGCGCCTGAGCCTCCTGGCTTGCCGGCCGTCGATGCTACTGGCCGGGCCCGCGGCGGTGCAAGACGGGCCCCGTCCCGGTAGAATCGGGGGATCTTTTCCCGCCTGCCCTCATGAAACAATACCTTGCGATTTCCGCGATCGGCAGCGACCGGATCGGCCTCATCCACGACCTGACCAAGACGATCGCCGACTGCGGCGGCAGCATCAGCGAGAGCCGCATGACGGCCCTCGGCGCCGAGTTCGCGGTGCTCGTCCTGGTCAACGGCAACTGGCACTCGGTGGCCAGGATCGAGACCGACCTGAAGAAGCTGGCCGAGACCTCCGGCATCACGCTGCAGGTGCGCCGCACCGAGAAGCGTGCGGCGCGCGAGGACATGGTGCCCTACTCGGTGGACGTGGTCTGCCTCGACCAGACGGGCATCGTCTCCGCGCTGTCCGGCTTCTTCGCGAGCCGCGGCATCGACATCGCGGAGCTGACCACCCGCAGCTACGCGGCGGCCCACACGGGCGCGCCGATGTTCGGGCTCTACATGGTGGTGAACGTGCCGTCGACCATCCACCTCGGCGCGATGCGCGAAGAGTTCCTCGACGTCTGCGACCAGCTCAACCTGGACGCGATCCTCGAGCCCGTCAAGAACTGAGTCCCCCGCAGCGGAGGGCCGCATGAGCAAGGTAGCCGTGGGCAGGAAGGTGCCCGATTTCTCCATTGCCACGACCGCCGGGCAGTTCCGCCTGAAGGACGCGCGCGGCGGCAAGCTGGTCGTCTACTTCTACCCCCGCGACAACACGCCGGGCTGCACCCGCGAAGGCGCCGACTTCCAGGAGCTGAAGGCGCAGTTCACCCGGGCCGGCACGACGATCCTGGGCGTCTCGACCGACAGCCTCGCCTCCCACGAGAAGTTCGCCGCGAAGATGGGCTTCGGCTTTGCGCTCGGCAGCGACGAGGATCACGCCGTTGCGGAACTGTTCGGCGCCTGGAAAGAGAAGAACATGTACGGCAGGAAGGTGATGGGCATCGAGCGCAGCACCTTCCTGATCGACGCCGAGGGCGTGCTCCGCGAGGAATGGCGCAAGGTCAAGGTCGACGGCCACGCCGAGGCCGTGCTGGCCGCGGCCCGCAAGGCTTGAGCGCCGCCCCGGTGGGCCCGGCCGGCGACCCGCGGCGGGTGTTCGTGCTCGACACGAACGTGCTGATGCACGACCCGGCCGCGATATTCCGCTTCGAGGAGCACGACATCTACATTCCGATGTCGGTGCTCGAGGAACTCGACGCCCACAAGACGGGCCTGTCGGAGCCTGCGCGCAACGCGCGCCAGGTCAGCCGCTTCCTCGACGAGCTGATGGCGGACGCCGGCAAGCCCGAGATCGACCGGGGCATCTCCCTGCCGGGCGGGCGCAGCGGGCCCGACAAGCGGCCCTCCTCCGGCCGGCTGTTCTTCCAGACCAGCCATTTCGACAGCGGGCTCGAGGAATCGCTGCCCGGCCACGGCGGCGACAACTCGATCCTCGGCTACGCGCTCGCGCTGCAGCGCGGCATGAGCGGGACTCCGGTCACGCTCGTCTCCAAGGACATCAACCTGCGGATCAAGGCCTCGATCCTCGGCGTGCATGCCGAGGACTACTACAGCGACCGGACGATCGAGGACGCGGACCTGCTGTTCACCGGCATGAGCGCACTGCCGGCCGACTTCTGGGACAGCCATGGCGGGGACATGGAGTCCTGGCAGGAGCAGGCGCGGACCTTCTATCGACTGCGCGGCCCGCTCGCGCAGCAGTGGAAGGTCAACCAGTTCGTGTTCGAGCCGCAGGAGGACGGCTTCGAGGCGATCGTCCGCGAGGTCGACGGCGACACGGCCAAGCTCGAGCTCACGCAGGACTACCGCTCGGGCCGTCACGGGGTGTGGGGAATCGTCGCCCGCAACCGCGAGCAGAACCTCGCGCTCAACCTGCTGCTCGACCCCGAGATCGACTTCGTCACGATCCTCGGCCCGGCCGGCACCGGCAAGACGCTGCTCACGCTCGCGGCGGGCCTGTCGCAAACGCTCGACCTCAACCGCTTCTCCGAAATCCTGATGACGCGGGTCACCATCCCGCTCGGCGAGGACATCGGCTTCCTCCCGGGCACCGAGGAAGAGAAGATGGAGCCGTGGATGGGCGCGCTGATGGACAACCTGGAGGTCCTCACGCGCGGCCAGGACGCGGGCAGCTGGGGGCGCGCCGCCACGCAGGACCTGTTGCGCAGCCGCATCAAGATCCGCTCGCTGAACTTCATGCGCGGCCGCACCTTCCTCTCGCGCTACCTGATCCTCGACGAGGCGCAGAACCTGACGCCGAAGCAGATGAAGGCGCTGGTCACGCGGGCCGGTCCGGGCACCAAGCTCGTCTGCCTTGGCAACATCGCGCAGATCGACACGCCCTACCTGACGGAGACGACCTCCGGCCTGACTTACGTCGTCAACCGCTTCGGCGGCTGGCCACACTCCGGCCACATCACGCTGGTCCGCGGCGAGCGCTCGCGACTGGCCGATTTTGCCTCCGAAGCGCTCTAGCGCCGCCGAACTCGGGGCGGCGGCGAAGGTCTCAGGCTCGATGAGGAGCAACCATCCGCCCGCCCCCGCCAGGGCGATCCTGCTGGCCGCGTCACTGCTCGCCGCCGCGCCGGCGCCGGCGCAGCAGGCGGGCGACGCGTTGCCGGACATCGGCAGCCCCGCGAGCACCACGCTGTCGCTCGAGGACGAGTACCGCATCGGCCGGGTGATCGTCCGGCAGCTGCGCGAGGCGGGCCAGATCGTCGAGGACCCCGAGGTCGTCGAATACATCCAGTCGGTCGGCCAGCGCCTCGCGAGCCACGCCCACGAGGGCGCCCACCGTTTCACCTTCTTCGTGGTGAGGGACGCCGGCATCAACGCCTTCGCCCTTCCCGGCGGGTTCATCGGGGTCAACGCGGGGCTGGTCACTGCGACGCGCAGCGAAAGCGAGCTGGCCGGCGTGCTCGCCCACGAGATCGCCCACGTCACGCAGCGCCACATCGCCCGCTCGGTGCAGGCCGCGGGACGGGCCAACATGGCCTCGGCAGCGGCGATGCTCGCCGCCGTGCTGATCGGCGCAACCACGGGCATGCCCGCCGACGCGCTGCTCGGCACCGTGTCCGCCGCGCAGGGCCTCGCCGCCCAGCAGCAGATCAACTTCACCCGCTCGAACGAGTCCGAGGCGGACCGGGTCGGCGTCGGGATCATGGCCTCCGCCGGCTTCGACCCCATGGGCATGCCGAGCTTCTTCTGGACCATGCAGCAGCGGGCGGGTGGCGCAGGCGCCAGCATTCCGCCGTTGCTGCGCACGCACCCGGTCACCACCGAGCGCATCGCCGAGACCCGCGACCGCGTCGAGCAGTACGGGCGGCGCAGCGTCGACGAGACGACCGGCTACGGCCTGGTCCGGGAACGCCTGCGCGTGCAGATGCTGCCCCCCGAGACCGACTTCCGCGGCATGTACCCGGACGCCGTAGGCGCCGACCTGCCCTCCACCGACGCGCGCCGCTACGGCCGCGCGCTGGCGCTGGTGTCCGCCGGCGCCCCGGTCGAGGCCGTTCCGATCCTCGAGGACCTGCGCGCGCGCCACCAGGACGTCACGCTCTACCACTCGGCCCTCGGCCAGGCGCAGCTCGCCGCGGGCGACGTCGCGGGCTCGCGCCGCACGCTCGCCGAGGCCCTCGAGCTGTTCCCGCGGAACGTGCCGGTCACCTTGCGCTTCGCCGAGACGCTGATGCGCACCGGCGAGAAGAAGCTGGCGCACCAGGTGCTGCTCGACCTGTTCAACAACGTCGCGCCGACCCCCGAGCAGACGCGGTTCATTGCGCTGGTGGCGAGCGCCGCTGGCGACACCGCGGACGCGCACCACTACATGGGCGAGTACCACGTCATGAACGGCGACCTGCAGATGGCGATCGACCAGCTCAGGCTAGGGCTGGCGGTGCCGCAGGCCACCGACGTCCAGCGGCAGCGCTATGAGGCGCGCATCAAGGAACTCGAGGAGTACCTGCCGAAAGGGCGCCGCGCGCGGGAAATCGCCGCGAGCCCGGGTCCCTCCGGGGAGAGCCGCCCCAAGACGCGCTAGAATCCGCGGCGGCCTCACCCCGCCGCCCCTGCAACGGACACCGCCCACATGCCGCGACACGACACCGCCGCCAAGGCACTGGCCCTATCCGCCTGCCTGCTGCTCGCCGGCTGCGCGACTACACAGCGCGCGCCGTCGCCCCAGGACCCGTGGGAGGGCATGAACCGGGCGACCTTCCGCTTCAACGACGCCCTCGACCGCGCCGTCCTGAAGCCCGTGGCGAAGGGCTACCGGGAGTACGTGCCGCGGTTCGCGCAGACGGGCATCAACAACTTCCTGACGAACCTCGCCTACCCGACCACCATCGTGAACAACGTCCTGCAGCTGAAGCTGCTGGACGCGGCGGGCGACACCGCCCGCTTCGTGATCAACAGCACGCTGGGGCTCGCCGGCCTGTTCGACCCGGCGACCGACGCAGGGCTGCCGCGAAACGACGAGGACTTCGGCCAGACGCTCGGCTGGTGGGGCGTGAAGCCCGGGCCCTACCTCGTCCTGCCCCTGCTCGGCCCGTCCACGCTGCGCGACACGCCCGCGCGCGCAGCCGACTACTACACGGACCTGAGCAACCACGTCGACGACGACGAGGCCGAGATCGGGCTCAACGTGCTCTCGGTCATCGACACGCGTGCCCGCCTGCTGCCGGCCGAAAGGGCGCTCGAAGGGGCCTTCGACCGCTACGCGCTCGTGCGCAACGCCTTCCTCGAGCGCCGGGAGTTCCAGGTCCGCGACGGGGACGTGGCGACCGAACCGGCCGACGCCGGCTTCAGCGACGACGAGCTGGACCAGCTAGAGCAGGACATGGCCGAGGAAGATGCGGCCGCGGCCGCACCGGCCGCGGATCCCGAGGCAGCGGCGGCCCCGTCAGGCGACGGGGAGGAAGTCGTCGACGCCGCCTAGCCTGGCGATCGCCCGGACCTGGTCCGGCAGGCCGTCGAAGCGCAGCTCGCGGCCGGCCCGGCGCGCCGCGAACACCCATTCGATGAGCAGTGCCACGCCTGCGCTGTCCGCGTGGGTCAGGCCCGACAGGTCGATCACCAGCGGACCCTCGCCGGCGAAACGGTCGATGCCCTCCTCGAGCAGCGCCGCGGCATTCCCGAAGCCGGCCTGGCCCGACAGGGCCAGCCGGCCGTCGCCCGACGGCTCAAGGCGCGCGGTGGGCCGGTCCGCGAGCCGGCTCACGTCTTGGCAGCCTTCGCCGCGCGGGCCGCATTCTCGCCCTCGAGACGCGCGATCACCGCCTCGAGTCCCTTGCTGCTCACTTCCGCGCCGATGTCCTCGCGGAAGTTCCGGACGTAGGAAATGCCCTCGATGGTGACGTCCCAGGCCTTCCAGCCGCCGGGCGTCGCACGCATGGTGTAGAAAACCGGCACCTTGGTGCCGTCGGTGGTCGTCACCTCCGTGCGCACCGTGGCGCGCCCGCTCGCGAGGTCTCCGCGGAACGGCAGGATCGCCAGCTTGTCCGAGGTGAAGTCGGCGAGCGCCGAGCCGTACTTCGACAGCATCGACTGGTAGAAGGCGTCCACGAAGCGCTGGCGCTGCTTCGGCGTCGCGCTGCGCCAGTGCACGCCGAGCACGAGCCGGGCGGAGTACTCCGTGTCGAAGTGCGGCAGCAGGTACTTGTCGACCAGCGCCTTGGCCCGGGCGGGGTCCTGGCGCACGGCGTCGCGGTCCTTCGACAGCGCGTCGAGCAGCTGGCGCGCGGTCGTCTCGATGAGTTCCTGCGGCGCGGGACCCGGCACCGCGGGCTTGGCCGTGGCCTGGGCCAGCGCGGGCGCCGTGACCAGGGCGAGACCGAGGGCGAGGATCGGGAGCGGTCGCATCATGGCTGGCTTGCCTCCTCCGTCGCCGCGGGGGCATCCTCCGCGGCCCTGGAAAACAGGAACTTGCTGATCAGGTTCTCGAGCACGATCGCCGACTGCGTGAACTCTATCTGATCGCCGTCCTTGAAATAGGTTTCCGAACCGCCGGGGCCCACGCCCACGTACTGGCCGCCCAGCAGGCCCGCGGTGAAGATCGCGGCGTCGCTGTCGTCCGGGATGCGGTCGAAGCCGCGGTCGATCCTCAGCACCACCTTCGCCTTGTACTGGTCGAAGTCGTAGCCGATCGTCTCGACCCGGCCGATCGTCACGCCGGACATCGACACCGGCGCACCGGGCTTCAGGCCGCCGACCTGGTCGAACCAGGCGGTCAGGCGATAGCTCGTGTCGCCGAAACCGATCTCGCGGCTGGTGATCTGGGTGATCAGGAAGAACAGCGCTGCGAATCCGAGAAGCACGAACATCCCGGTCCCGAGCTCGATGGCGCGAGTGGCTCTCATTTGAAGCTCCTCAAAGCATGACCGCGGTCAGCATGTAGTCGAGCAGCAGCACGACCACCGAAGAAGTGACGACCGTGCGCGTAGTCGCGCGGCCCACGCCCTCCGCGGTCGGGGCGGAGTGGAAGCCCTCGTAGACCGCGATGGCCGCGCAGGCGATGCCGAAGACGCAGCTCTTGATGACGCCCTCCATGACGTCGCCGACCTCGACCGCGCCCTTCATCTGCGACCAGAACTGTCCCGGGTCGACGCCCATCAGCTGCACGCCGACCAGCTGCGCCCCGAAGATGCCGATCATGCTGAACACGGCGGCGAGCAGCGGCATGGAGATGGCCCCGCCCAGGAAGCGCGGCATCACGACGCGACGCACGGGATCCACGGCCATCATCTCCAGGGCCGCGATCTGGTCCGTGGCGCGCATCAGGCCGAGCTCGGAGGCGAGCGCGGTCCCGGCGCGGCCCGCGAACAGCAGCGCCGTCACCACCGGGCCCAGCTCCTTGACAAGGCCGAGCGCCGCAGCCGTGCCGAGCGACTCCTCCGAGCCGAAGCGCTGCAGAAGGTCGAAGCCCTGCAGCCCGAGCACCATGCCGACGAACAGGCCCGACAGCATGATGATCACGAGCGACAGCGCGCCCGCGTTGTAGACCTGCTCGACCACCAGCCGGAAGCGAAGCAGCGCCCGGGGCGTCTCGGCGAAAAGGCGGGCGACGAAGAACGAGTAGGCGCCGAGCTGGACCAGCGAGCCGGAGACGGACGCGCCGAGTTCGCGGGCGACGCGGTTCACCGCGGGTCTCCGAAAAGCTGCGAGGCGTAGTCAGGCGCCGGGTAGTGGAAGGGGACCGGGCCGTCCGGCAGGCCCTGCATGAACTGGCGGACCTCGTCGGAGTCGAGCGCATCGAGCTCGGCCGGCGTCCCCGCGGCGACGACCTTGCCGCCCGAGAGCAGGTAGGCGCGATCCGCGACGGCGGTGATCTCGCGGACGTCGTGCGAGACCACGATGCTGGTGAGGCCCAGCGTGTCGTTGAGCTCGCGGATCAGGCGGACGACCACCCCCATCGAGATCGGGTCGAGGCCGACGAAGGGCTCGTCGTAGATGAGCAGCTCCGGGTCCATGACGATCGCCCGCGCGAGCGCGACGCGACGCGCCATCCCGCCCGACAGCTCCGACGGCATCATCTGGGCGGCGCCGCGCAGCCCGACGGCGTGCAGCTTGGCGAGCACGATCGGCCGGATGAGGCGCTCGGGCAGCCGGGTGTGCTCGCGCAGCGGGAAAGCCACGTTCTCGTACACCGACAGGTCGGTGAGCAGGGCGCCGTTCTGGAACAGCATGCCCATCCGCCGCCGGAGGCCGTACAGGGCCTCGCGCCCGAGCCGGCTGACCTCCTGGCCGTCGACCAGCACCTCGCCGCCGGCCGCGGTCACCAGGCCGGTCACCAGCCTCAGCAGGGTCGTCTTGCCCGTCCCGCTCGGCCCCATGATCGCCGTGACCTCGCCGCGATGGATGTCCACGTCGAGGCCGTCGAAGATGCTGCGTCCGCCCACCGAGTAATGGACGTCGCGAAGTCGGACCAGCGGGGTCCCGGCCTGCGGCTCGTCTGGATGCATCGATTCTTCCCGGTGTCGGCCGCAGGGGCCGGGGGCAAGCCGTTGAACGGCCGGCGATGTTAGCAGACCACGGCCGCGGGCCGCCGTTCCCCTACCCATTGCGGATTAATAGGACTAAAATCGTCCTGTATCCCGCCAGGCAGCCCCCCATGCTCAGGATCAGCAAGCTCACCGACTACGCCACGGTCATCCTGGCCTCGCTGTGCGAGCGCCCGGATACCGTGCTCTCCGCGGCCGGGCTCGCCGAGCGCACCGGCGTAGGGCTGCCCACCGTGAGCAAGCTGCTCAAGGAGCTGCAGCGGGCCGGCCTGGTGCGGTCGCTGCGCGGCCCTCGCGGGGGCTACCAGCTCGCGCGGACCGCCGCCGAGATCAGCGCCGCCGACATCATCGACGCGGTCGAGGGGCCCGTCGCGCTGACCGAGTGCTCGAGCGACCACAGCCATTGCGGCATCGAGGCGAACTGCCAAGTCGGGCACAGCTGGCAGCAGGTCAGCCGCTCGATTCACCGCGCGCTCGCGGAGGTTCCGCTGAGCGCTCTCGTCCGCCGCGACGCCACGGTGCGCGTCCCCGACCTCCGCCCCGCGCCCGCTGGCGCGTGGCGGCCCTTGACGCGGCTCTGACGGGCCGCGCGCAGGAGCTCACATGTCATCGACCCCGCAGGACATCGACCGGATCGTCGGCCAGAAGTACCGGCACGGCTTCGTCACCGACATCGAGAGCGACACGCTGCCGCCCGGCCTCGACGAGGACGTGGTCCGGGCGGTCTCCCTGAAGAAGCGCGAGCCGCAGTTCATGCTCGACTGGCGGCTGAAGGCCTTCCGCCAGTGGCTGCGCATGCGCGAGCCGGCCTGGGCGCACGTCCGCTACCCGAAGATCGACTTCCAGGCGATCTCCTACTACTCGGCGCCGAAGCGCGACGAGAACGCCCCGAAGAGCCTCGACGAGGTCGATCCGAAGCTGCTCGAGACCTACGACAAGCTCGGCATCCCCCTGCACGAGCGCGCGCGCCTCGCCGGGGTCGCGGTGGACGCGGTGTTCGACAGCGTCTCGGTGGCCACCACCTTCAAGGGCCGCCTCAGGGAGGCGGGCGTGATCTTCTGCTCGTTCTCCGAGGCGGTGCAGGAACACCCGGAACTGGTCGAGCGCTATCTCGGCAGCGTGGTGCCGGTGGGCGACAACTACTACGCGGCGCTCAACTCCGCGGTGTTCTCCGACGGGTCCTTCGTGTTCGTCCCCAGGGGCGTGCGCTGCCCGATGGAACTGTCCACCTACTTCCGCATCAACGCCACCAAGACCGGCCAGTTCGAGCGGACGCTGATCGTGGCCGAGGAAGGCTCGCACGTCAGCTACCTCGAGGGCTGCACGGCCCCCATGCGCGACGAGAACCAGCTGCACGCCGCGGTGGTCGAGCTGGTCGCGCTGGACGACGCGACCATCAAGTACTCGACCGTGCAGAACTGGTATCCGGGCGACGAGAACGGCGTCGGCGGCATCTACAACTTCGTGACCAAGCGCGGCGACTGCCGCGGCCGCAACTCGCGCATCTCCTGGACGCAGGTCGAGACCGGCTCGGCGATCACCTGGAAGTACCCGAGCTGCATCCTGCGCGGCGACAACTCGGTCGGCGAGTTCTACTCGGTGGCGCTCGCGAACCACTGCCAGCAGGCGGACACCGGGACCAAGATGATCCACATGGGCCGCAACACCCGCAGCACCATCGTCTCGAAGGGCATCTCCGCGGGTCGCGGCCAGAACGCCTACCGCGGCCTGGTCAAGGTGCTGCCCGGCGCCGACGGCGCCCGCAACCACACCCAGTGCGACTCGCTGCTGATGGGCGACCGCTGCGGGGCGCACACCTTCCCCTACATCGAGGTGAAGAACCCGACCGCCGTCGTCGAGCACGAGGCGACGACCTCCAAGATCTCGGAAGACCAGCTGTTCTACTGCCTCCAGCGCGGCCTCTCGCCCGAAGATGCAGTCAGCATGATCGTGAACGGCTTCTGCAAGGAAGTCTTCCGCGAGCTGCCGATGGAATTCGCCGTGGAGGCGCAGAACCTGCTGACCGTCAGCCTCGAAGGCTCGGTCGGCTGACGAACCCAGTGGAGCGACGCGAGATGCCGAACAAGGGCGAGATCATCCTGGACGTGAGCGACCTGCACGTGAAGGTCGCCGGCAAGCCGATCCTCAACGGCCTCAGCCTGCAGGTCCGCGCCGGCGAGGTGCACGCGATCATGGGACCGAACGGCTCCGGCAAGAGCACGCTCGCCGGCGTGCTGGCCGGCCGCAGCGAGTTCGAGGTCGTGTCCGGCGGCGTCCGCTACCTCGGGCGCGACCTGCTGGCGTTGCCGGCCGAGGAGCGCGCGCGCGAAGGCGTGTTCCTCGCGTTCCAGTATCCGGTCGAGATCCCCGGCGTGAACAACGTCTACCTGCTCAAGGCCGCCCTGAACGCGATGCGCAAGCACCGCGGCCAGCCGGAGGTCGACGCCTTCGAGTTCCTCGGCCTGGTGCGCGGGAAGATGAAGCTCATGGAGATGGACGAGTCCTTCCTCAACCGCGGCGTCAACGAGGGCTTCTCCGGCGGCGAGAAGAAGCGCAACGAGGTTCTGCAGATGGCGATCCTCGAGCCGACGCTCGCGCTGCTCGACGAGACCGACTCCGGCCTCGACATCGACGCGCTCAAGGTCGTGGCCGGCGGCGTCAACGCGATGCGCGACGACGCCCGCGCCATCGTCCTGGTCACCCACTACCAGCGCCTGCTCGACCACATCGTCCCCGACCAGGTGCACGTGCTCGCCGGCGGCAGGATCCTCAAGACGGGCGGCAAGGAGCTGGCGCTCGAGCTCGAGCGGCGCGGCTACGACTGGGTGCGGCAGGAGGCGGCGGCGGCATGAGCGCCGCGGCAGGCAGCCCCGTGGTCGAGCGGCTCGCAAAGGCGCATGCCGCGCTGCGCGGCCGGCTGCGCGGCGGAGCCGCGTGGCAGGCCCGCCGCGAGGCGGCGCTCGAGCGCCTGCTGCGCGTCGGCCTGCCCGACCGCCGCGACGAGAACTGGAAGTACCTGGACTGGCCTGAAGTCATGGGGCGCGAGTTCGCGCCGGCCGCGCCCGGCGGCGCCGACGCGCCGCCCGTGCCGGCCCTCGCGCTGCCCGGTGCCTGCCGGATCGTGATCGTCGACGGGCGCCACTCGCCGGCGCTCTCGGACCGCGCCCTGCCCGAGGGCGTCTCGGTCGAGGAGCTCGGCGCCGCGCTGGATCGCGACCCCGCCCTCGCCGGACGCCTGCGCGTGCCGGACGAGGATCCCGACGACCGATTCGCGCTGCTCGCCGAGGCCTTCACCGACGGCGGCGCGCTGGTCCGCATCGCGGCCGGCGCGCAGGTCGCGACCACGCTGCACCTGCTGCACCTGGGCACCGGCGCGACGAGCCACGGCCGCCTGGTCGTGGAGGTCGCGCCCGGCGCCCGGGCCCGGGTCGTCGAGCAGTTCCTCGGTGGCGGCGACGCGGGAGGGCTCTCCAACCTCGCCATGGAGATCGGCGTCGGCGCGGGCGCGAGCCTCGAGCACGCGCGAGTGCACGAGCAGTCGGCATCGACCGTCCACGTCGAGACCCTGACGATCACCCAGGACGGCGACAGCCGCTACCGCCAGCAGTCCTTCATCCTGGGCGGCCGGGTCGTCCGCAGCGGCGCCCGACTCGCGCTCGCCGGCCGCGGCGCGGAGACGGTCGTCGAGGGCCTGTTCCTGGTCGACGGCATGCGCCAGGCGGACGTCTACACGGTGATCGACCACCTCGCGCCGCACACCCGCACCGAGGAGACCTTCCGCGGCGTGGCGAGCGGTCGCGGGCGGGGCGCCTTCAACGGCCGCATCGTGGTCCACGAGGGGGCCGCCAAGGCCGACTCGCGCCAGTCGAGCCGCAACCTGATCCTGACGCCGCTCGCCGAGATCAATTCCCGCCCGCAACTCGAGATCCTGACCGACGACGTCAAGTGCAGCCACGGCAGCACGATCGGCTCGCTCGACCCGCAGCAGATGTTCTACCTGCTGTCCCGCGGCATCGACCCCGAGACCGCCCGCGGCCTGCTGACCTTCGCGTTCTGCGAGGACGTGATCTCGAAGCTCGCCTGGCCCGAGCTGCGCCGGCACGTGGAGGAACTGGTGGTGGGGCGGCTGCCCGACCGGGACATCATCCGGGAGTTCGTCTGATGGCCGCCGAGCCCAGCACCCTGCCGCCCCTGGACGTCCCGCGCCTGCGCGGGGACTTCCCGATCCTGTCGCGGCGCGTCCACGGCAAGCCGCTCGTCTACCTGGACAACGGCGCCTCCTCGCAGCGGCCGCGCGCGGTGATCGAGGCCGTCCGGGAATACGAGGAGCGTCACCACGCGAACGTCCACCGGGGCGTGCACACCCTGTCCCAGGAAGCCACCGATCTCTTCGAGGGCGCCCGCGAGCGGGTCCGCCGCTTCCTCAACGCGGCCTCCACGCGCGAGATCGTTTTCGTGCGCGGCACCACCGAGGCGATCAACCTCGTCGCCCAGTCCTGGGGGCGCAGCCGCCTCGGCGCCGGCGACGAGATCGTCATCACCTGGCTCGAGCACCACGCGAACATCGTGCCCTGGCAGATGCTCTGCGAGCAGACCGGCGCCGTGCTCAAGGTCGTGCCGATCGACCGGCGTGGCGTGGTCGACCACCAGGCCTACCTGGACATGCTCGGGCCGCGGACCCGGATCGCGGCCTTCTCGCACGTCTCCAACGCGCTCGGCACCGTGCTGCCGGTGCGCGAAATGGTCGCCGCCGCCCGCGAGCGCGGCATCGTGACCCTGGTGGACGGCGCGCAGGCCGTGCCCCACCAGTCGGTGGACGTGCGCGCGCTCGGCTGCGACTTCTACGCCTTCTCCGGCCACAAGCTGTTCGGGCCGACCGGCATCGGCGTGCTCTACGGCCGCGAGGCGCTGCTCGGCGCGATGCCGCCGTGGCAGGGCGGCGGCGACATGATCCTCGCCGTCTCGTTCGCAGGCACCACCTACAACGAGCTGCCCTACCGCTTCGAGGCCGGCACGCCGAACATCGCGGGCGCCGTGGGCCTCGGCGCGGCCGTGGACTATCTCGCGGGGATCGGCATGGCGCGGATCGCGGCCTGGGAGCAGGACCTGCTCGGCTACGCGACGCGGCGGCTGTCCGGCGTGACGGGGCTGTCGATCGTCGGCACTGCGCCCGACAAGGCGAGCCTGGTCTCCTTCGTGATCGAGGGCGTGCACCCGCACGACCTCGGCACGATCCTCGACGCCGACGGCATCGCGATCCGCACCGGGCACCACTGCGCGATGCCGGTGATGGAGTTCTTCGACCTGCCGGCGACGGCGCGCGCCTCGTTCGCCTTCTACAACACGCGCGAGGAGGTCGACGCGCTGGTCGCGGCGCTCGGCCGCGCGCGGGAGATGCTGGGCTGATGGACCTCGCCGACCTCTATCGCGACGTGATCGTCGACCACAACCGGAATCCGCGGAACTTCGGCCGGCTGGCGCACCCGAGCCACGCCGCCGACGGTCACAACCCGCTGTGCGGCGACCGGCTGCACCTCGAGCTCGAGCTCGACGGCGAGCGCGTCGCGGAAGTCCGGTTCGAGGGCAAGGGCTGCGCGATCTCCACCGCCTCGGCTTCGCTGATGAGCGAGGCGATCAAGGGGCGCAGCCTGCCGGAGGTGCGGCAGCTGTTCGGCACGGTCCACGACATGCTGACGCGGCGCGACGCGCCGGTCCCATCCGAGCTCGGCAAGCTGGCCGCCCTTTCCGGGGTGCGCGAGTTCCCCGCCCGGGTCAAGTGCGCGAGCCTGTGCTGGCACACGCTCAACGCCGCGCTCGCGGGCGACAGCGCCCCGGTCAAGACGGAGTAGCCCGGTGCGTCGCCACGAGAACGAACCCATCGTCGTCCAGCGCGACGTCCGCGCGGTGATCATCCCCGCGGGCATCGAGGTCAAGCTGCGCACGGGCAGCGTCGGCTACATCACCCAGGCGCTCGGCGGCAGCTTCACGGTGTACGTCGAGGGCAACCTGTTCCGCATCGCGGGCGAGGATGCCGACGCGATCGGCAAGGAGCCGATGAAGAAGCCGGAGCTGCCCCCCGGGGCGAGCGACGAGGACGTCCGCGAGCTGGTCTGGGACCAGATGAAGACCTGCTTCGACCCGGAGATCCCGGTCAACATCGTCGACCTCGGGCTGATCTACAGCTGCGAGGTGACGCCGAACGACGATGGCTCGCGTGACGTCGAGGTGACGATGACGCTGACCGCGCCGGGCTGCGGGATGGGCGAGGTGCTGGTGCAGGACGTCAAGGACAAGGTCGAGCTCGTCCCGACCATCCGCGAGGCCCGCGTCGAGCTGGTGTTCGATCCGCCGTGGAGCCAGTCCATGATGTCCGAGGCGGCCCGCCTCGCGACCGGCATGATGTAGTCGTTGAAGCGCCTCACCCTCGTCCGCCACGCCAAGTCCGACTGGGGCGACCCGGATCTCGCCGACTTCGACCGGCCGCTCAACGGGCGGGGAAGGCGCAACGCGCCTGAGATGGCGGCGCGGCTCGCGGAAGCCGGCCTGCGGCCGACCTTGATGCTCACGAGTCCCGCGCTGCGCGCGCTGGCGACGGCGCGCGCGTTCGCGAAAGCGCTCGACTATCCCGCCAGCCGGATCCGGCAGGCCGACGAGGCCTATCTCGCGACGCCCGGCACGCTGCTCGAGCTCGTCCGCACCCTCGGCGGCCGCGCGCGCCACGTGATGCTGTTCGGCCACAATCCCGGCATCTCCGGCTTCGCCGCCCTGCTCAGCGGCGACGACAGCCTCGGCGAGGTGCCGACGACCGCCGTCGTGAGCCTCGAGGTGGACCTGCATGCGTGGCGGGACCTCGAGCCCGGCGCCGCGCGGCGCGCCCTCTACGATTTCCCGAAGAGCCGGGACTGACGCCGAGGGCGCGATGTGCCGCCGGGAGCACACTGAACCTCGAGTGCCGCGGCTGGTCGTGGACCGCCGGCCGCGCGAGACGGTCGGGTTCGTCGATCCCTGAGGGCCGTTCCAGGGCATTTCGTGAGCCAGGTCGCGTTTGACGGCCGCCGCCGGCAGGCGTCCCTGTCAACGCGCCCCGGGCGCCGGCGTTGTTGTCTGCGAACGGCGGGATACCCGCCGCCGACCAGACCCCGACCCAGGCATCCCAAGGAGCAGCCCACATGATCCGGACCCACCGACCCTTCCCGGCCGCGCTCGCAGCAGCCGTCGCCCTCGCGCTCGGCCTCGGCCTCGCCAGCGCCTCCGTCGAAGCGCGCGAGCGCGGCCAGCACGCGCCGCGGCCGGCGGCGCAGCAGGCCAAGCCGCGCGGCGACTTCACGCGCCACACCGAACGCCAGCGCACCGAGAACGGCCACGTGCGCCGCGACACCTGGCAGGGTGCGGACGGCAGGACCGCCTCGCGCACTGCGACGGTCGTCAACGACCGGGAAGCGGGCGTCCGCACCCGCGACGTGGAGTGGGTCGGGCCGGAAGGCAAGACCGCGACCCGGCGCGACGTCACGACCCGGACCGAGGACGGCTACACCCGCGACTCCACGATGGTCGGGCCGGCCGGGCAGACCGTCACGCGCTCGGCCACGGTCGTGAACGACCGCGAGAACGGCACGCGCAGCCGCGAAGCCGTGACCACGCTGCCGGATGGCCGCACCCGCAGCCTCACCGACGTCAGCACGCGCACCGACGACGGCTACACGCGCGAGACGACGGTGGTGAACCCGAACGGCGGCACGGTGCAGCGCGACGTCGAGGCGACCTGGGATGCCGGCACGCGCACCTGGACCCGCGACGTGAGCGTCGAGCGCACGCCTCCGTCCGGCAACTGAGCGCGGGCACGGGCCATGGCCGCGACGGAGCCCGCGGGTCCCGTCGCGGCCTCGGCCTGTCAGTGGCCGGTGCTGACGATGCCGCCGTTCGGCAGGAACACGGCTCCGGTCGTGCCGTCGGAGAAACCGCTGGCTCCCGTGATCCTCGACTGCCAGGTATTGCTGCCGCCTCCGGCATTCGCGGCCCCCGCCTGGGCGGCCATCTGCGCGAGGTTCCACAGCGCGGGTCCACCCTCGTAGCCGGCGAGCCCCATGGCGGTGATGAAATAACGTCCCGGGACGATCGGACCCGTGACGGTCTGCAGGGCCATCACGTCGTAGGGGTGCAGTTCGCGTCCGTTCACGAACACGCCCGTGTGGCCCCGGCCCGACGCGTCCGGCCGCAGCGGCCCACCCAGCGCGAGTGCCGGCGCGATGAAGCCCATCGTCGGTCCTCCCGCGACGCCCCATGCGCCGAGCACAGGGTCATACCAGTAATCGGCGTCGGGGATCCGGATCGCGTAGCGGCGCTCGGCTTCGGCGAGCGCTTCGTGAGTGAGCCTCAGGCCATTGATGACGACATTGCGGGACGCGGTCGCGGCCGCCTGCGGCGGCGCCGAGGGACGGGACCCCGGGCGGACGAAGACGATCCTCTCGCCCTCTTCCGGGTCGCCGACGTCGACGTGAAGCGCCCCGTCGGCGCTCCTGGCCGAGAACGGCAACGCCTGGCCGGCCGGGTCGAGCGTGCCGACGAGCAGGTCGCCGTCGCGTCGCCCGACCAGCGGCACCGACCGTCCCGCCTCCGCAAGGTCGCCCTCGACCCGGCCATCGGCGCCCTCCGACAGCGACAGGACGAGCACGCCCTCCTCGACCTCGACGAAGCTGCCCGTGAAGGGCGGAGCAGCGGCGATCGCAACGCCGAGGGGGATCGAAAGGACCGCGAACATGAGCGAACGAAGCTCGGGTTGCATGGATTCCTCCCCGCCGCGGCGGCTGCCCGGCCCGACCGGGCGCTGGCGCGTGAGCGCGCCAGGTCCCTTGCGGCAAGCGGCAGTATTGCACCGATCCCGCCGCTGCGGCAGGTCCGGGCAGGCGTGATGTCCGCGGCGCGGGCCGTTTCACGGGCCCTCTAGGGAACCCGGGCCTGCCCATCGCGACTCGGTTGCGTGCGCCTTATCGTGCGGCTCGCATCGGTGTAACCTGCCGGCGCATGACACCCCTTCGCGAGCAGCTGCGCCGACACTCCGGGGCGCTCATCAGTCTCGTGTTCGCGCTGCGGAGCCTCGACTGAACGCCACCGCCGGGCCCGGCCGGTCCCCTGCGCGCATCGAGGTCGTCGGCTTCGATGCCGACGACACCCTGTGGCACAGCGAGTCCTACTACCGGGCCGCGCAGGCCGGTCTCGAGGAGATCGTGGGCCGTTACGTCGACGTCGGGGACCGCGGCGTCCACGAGCGCCTGCTTGCGACCGAGCGCGTCAACGTCCGGCTGTTCGGCTATGGCGCCAAGGGCATGACCCTGTCGATGATCGAGTCCGCGATCGCGCTGACGAACGCGCGGATCTCGGCGGCGGACGTGCATCGGATCGTGGAGCTCGGCAAGTCGGTGCTGCAGCACCCGGTCGAGCTGCTGCCCGGCGCGCGCGAGGCCGTCGCGCGGGTCGCGGCGGATCGCAGGGTGGTCCTGATCACCAAGGGCGACCTGTTCCACCAGGAGCGCAAGGTGACAGTGTCGGGCCTCGCGGACCTGTTTCAGCGCATCGAGATCGTCAGCGAGAAGGACGAGCGCAGCTACGCCCGGCTGCTCGCCGAGTTCGGCGTCGAGCCTCGGGCCTTCGCGATGGTGGGCAACTCGGTCAAGTCGGATTGCCTGCCGGTGCTGGCGCTCGGCGGATTTGCCGTCCACGTGCCCTACCCGCTGCTGTGGGACCTCGAGTCGGTGGATCACGAGGCGACGCACGCCCGGCTGGCGACGGCCGCGTCGCTCAGCGAGGTGCCCGCGGTGCTGACAGACTGGGACGGCGCCGCCTCTGACCCGCCGGCACGGCGGTAGCGCCGAACGGGTTCCCGGCGAGTCGCTGTACGGCAAGGTCGAGAAAGGCGCGGACGTTGGCCGACAGCAGCCGGGCGCTCGGGTAGACGACCTGGATCGGCAGCGCGGGGGGCTCGTGCCCGGCCAGGACGGGGCGCAGCCTGCCCGCGTCCAGCTGGGCCGCCACCTGGTAACTGAGGAACTGGCCGAGCCCGAGGCCGGCGACGCAGGCCTCGACCGCCACGTCGAGCTGGTTGGTCTGCAGCACCACGCCGGGCGCGGCGCGGCGCGCCGGCTTGCCGGCGAAGCTCCACTGCGCGTCGGGGGCCAGCCCGGTGAACACGACGCTGCGATGGCCCGCAAGGTCTGCCGGACGCCGCAGGGCGCCCGCCTGCTCGAGATACCGGGGCGACGCGCAGACGACCCTGCCGGTCATGCCGAGCTGGCGCACGATCAGGCT
Organism: uncultured Steroidobacteraceae bacterium; assembly: GCA_964406445.1. Lineage (GTDB taxonomy): Bacteria > Pseudomonadota > Gammaproteobacteria > Steroidobacterales > Steroidobacteraceae > SG8-30. The sequence continues at coordinate 36,117 of CAYORU010000015.1, read as the reverse complement.
GGAATCCGGCAGGGCCCCGATGCGGACCGCGGCGTCCACGCCCTCCTCCACGAGGTCGACCACGCGGTCGAGCAGCAGCAGCTCGACCTCGACTTCGGGGTAGCGCCGGCAGAATTCCATGACGACCGCCGCGACATGCATGCGGCCGTAGCTCACCGCTGCGGTCAGCCGCAGCCGGCCGCGCGGCGACCCGCGGCGCGCATCGAGCGCCCGGTCGGCCTCGTCGACCTCGGCAAGGATCCGCCGGCAGCGGGCGTAGTACTCGCGCCCGGCGTCCGTGAGCGAGGAGCGCCGCGTGGTGCGGTGCAGGAGACGCGAGCCAAGCGAGCGCTCGAGCGCAGCCAGGCTGCGCACGACGGACGGCCCCGAGACGCCGAGCGCAGCCGCGGCGCCGGAGAGGCTGCCGGCCTCGACGATCCGCACGAAGGTCTGCATCGCCCGGAGCTTGTCCATGCGGCGAGTATTAATGCAAAAAACGCATCTATCAAGTAAGCAAATGACCATTTATCGAATCTATGCGATGACGCAGTCTGTGTCCGCGGCCTGGGTGTCCCTGGCCGACCAGACCAAGGAGAACCGCCATGACCCGAATCCACATCGTCGATCCTGCGACCGCCACCGGCGAGGTCCGTCGCCACCTCGAGACGGCCCGCGCGCAGCTCGGCGCCGTGCCGAACTTCATCCGCGTGCTGGCGAACTCAGCCGCGGCCCTCGAGGGCTTCCTCGCGCTGTACGGCGCCACCGCCGGGCTCTCGCTCGACAAGGCGACCCAGGAGCGAATCGCGCTCACCGTCGCCGAGGGCAATGGCTGCGACTACTGCGTCTCGGCCCACACCGCCATCGGCCGCCACGCGGGCCTGTCGGCCGAGGAAATGCTGCAGAATCGCCGGGGCACCTCCGGTGACCCGCGCGCGGCGGCTCTGGTCGGGTTCGCGCGGGCCGTCAACGACACCGGCGGCGACGTCTCCGACGCCGATCTGCGCGCGGCGCGCGACGCTGGCCTGACCGATGCCCAGATCGTCGAGGTGATCACGGTCGTGGCCCTCAACGTGTTCACCAACCTGCTCGGCAAGTCGACGCGCGTCGAGATCGACTTTCCCCGGGTCGCGCCACTCGGGGCCTCCGCTCGAGGCGCAGCCTGAGGAGGCGCATCATGAAGTCCTTCGCCGAGCTCGCCTTCACCCCGGCCGTCAGGGCACTGCAGGAGCGCGACGGCTCCCGCGCCAACTACGAGCGCATGGAGGCACGGGGCGGGCCCGGCGAGGGACTCACCGACCGGGAGGCTTCCTTCCTGTTCGCTGCCGACAGCCTCTACCTGGCGAGCGTCAGCGAGACCGGCTGGCCCTACGTGCAGCATCGCGGCGGCCCGGCGGGCTTCGTCCAGGTGCTCTCGCCGACCCGCCTCGCCTTCGCCGACTTCCGCGGCAACCGGCAGTTCGTAACCGCGGGCAACGTCAGCCACGACGGCCGGATCGCGATGATCGTGATGGACTACCCGCGCCGCCAGCGGCTGAAGCTGCTCGGCCGGCTGGCGTTCACGGACGCCCGCGACGCGGAGCCTGGTCTCGTCGAGCGCGTTCAGCTGCCAGGCTACCGTGCGCGCATCGAGAGGGTGGCGACGATCGACGTGGCGGCGTACGACTGGAACTGCCCGCAGCACATCACGCCGCGCTTTACCGAGGCCGAAATCGAGCGCGCCGTCGCGCCCCTGCACGCGCGCATTGCCGAGCTCGAGTCGCGGCTGGCAGCCGAACGCCGCCCGGCCGACTTCGCGGGGAACTAGCGATTCAGCGCTGGCAGTCGCGGCACCAGTAGAGCCGCCGGCCGGCGAGTTCCTCGCGGATGACGGCGCGGCGGCATCCGGGGCAGGCCTCGCCGGCGCGATCGAAGACCCTGAACCGGAACGCGCCCGGCGTGTCGGTCAGGTAGTCGTCCCTCATCCCGCGGGCGCGCTGGATGCCGCGGGTGCGGTAGCTGCGGCGAGGCACCGCGAGAAGCGCCTTCGCGAGCCGCCGCCGCTCGGCGGCGTCGAGGTCGCGCGGCCGGCGGCGCGGCGCGAGGCGCGCTTCGAACAGCACCTCGGACCGCAGGTAGTTGCCCATCCCGGCGAGAAAGCCCTGGTCGAGCAACAGGGCCGCGAGCGACCGGCCGGAAAAGCGGGTCTCCTCGAGCCGGGCGCCGACCGCGGCCGTGGTCAGCGAAGGATCCAGGACGTCCGGGCCCAGTCGCCGCAGGAAAGGGTGCCGGCGCAGGTCCGCGTTGCGCCACAGCGCGACGTCGGAGGCGGAGTAGAGCAGGATCGCGCGGCGAGGCGTCTCGAGCGCCACGCGCAGCAAGCGCGCCGTCTCGGGCCGCTGGCCCGCGTCGACGACCTTCCACACGCCGTACAGCTGGTTGTGCGAGTACAGCGTCCAGCCGTTGTCGAAGCGGGTCAGCAGCGCCTTGCCGTGCGGCGTGATCGCCTCGATGCGACGGCCGCGCAGCATCCGCTCGTGGCGCTTGAGTCCGGCAAACGCGAAGAACACCGTGGTGAGCGGCTGGCCCACCACGGCGCGGGCGAGCGCGTCGGCCGCACGGCGGATCTCGGGGCCCTCCGGCACGCGATCAGAGGCCGACCGCCAGGATCCCGACGATGGCGGCGGGCACGATCCAGCGCAGGAGCACCGTGCGCCACACCGTGAAGTGGAAGCCGCGGCCGAGCCCGAGTTCGTCCGCCGCGTGCTCCGGCTTCACCAGCCAGCCGACGAACAGCGCCACGAGGATCGCGGCGAGCGGCATCAGGAGCGCCGAGGTGGCGTAGTCGAGCAGGTCGAAGAACGTCTTGCCCTCGAAGCGCGCGAACATCCCGAGCGGGTGCCAGTCCTTCCATGCGCTGAAGGACAGCACCGTGCCGAGGCCCACGACCCATCCGCTCCCGGCCGCGACCCAGGACGCCCTCGCCCGCGACCAGCCGAGGCGCGCCACCAGCCACATGACGATCGGCTCGAGCATGGCGATCGTCGAGGTGAGCGCCGCCACCGCCAGCAGCACGAAGAACAGCGCGCCGAATACGCTGCCCGCGGGCATGTTGCCGAATGCGATCGGCAGGGTGACGAAGACGAGGCCGGGACCCTGTCCGGGATCGAGGCCGTTGGCGAACACGAGCGGGAAGAGCGCGATTCCCGCCAGGACCGCCACGAGGGTGTCGGCACCGGCGATCAGGAACGCCGAGCGGGTGAGCGATACGTCCCGCGGCAGGTAGGAGCCGTAGGCGTTCATGATGCCCATGCCGACGCCGATCGAGAAGAACGCCTGCCCGACCGCAGCCAGCACGATGCCGCCGTCGATGCGCGAGAAGTCCGGCCGGAACAGGTAGGTCAGCGCCGCGGCCAGATCGCCGACCAGCAGCGCGTAGCCCAGCAGCACCAGCAGCGACAGGAACAGCAGCGGCATCAGCACCGTGATCGAGCGCTCGATGCCTGCATTGAGCCCGCGGGCCACGATGACCGCGGCGATCGTCGCGTACAGCCCGGACCAACCCATCAGCGCGAGCGGATCCGCGAGGAGCGCATCGAAATGGTCCTTCGACGCGGCGACGCTGTCGCCCGCGAAGGCGCCGGTCACGGTCGGCCACACGTAGGCCAGGGTCCAGCCGGCAATCACGCCGTAGTAGGACAGGATCAGCCAGCCGACCACGACGCCGATTCCGCCGACGAACCCGAATCGGCGGGACAGGCCCGATTCCTCGGCCACCGCGGCGACCGCCGCCGCGGGGTGGCTGCGGCCCCGCCGGCCGAGCATCATCTCGGCGATCAGGATGGGCACCGCCACCAGGCAGACCGCGCCGAGGTAGACCAGCACGAAGGCCGAGCCGCCGCTCGATCCCGTCAGGTAAGGGAACCGCCAGATATTGCCGAGCCCCACCGCGGCGCCGATGGCCGCGAGGATGAAGACGAAGCGCGACGACCAGGCGGCGCGGTCGCCTGGCGGTGCCGTTGCGGTCATGGCCTTGCCCTCCGGCCCGAGACACGCCGATGGTCCCGATTCGGCGCGCCCGGCGCAAGGGCGGCGCTCACGAGCGCAATACCACCGTCCGGCCGCCGGCGACGAAGATGCGGTGCTCGGCGTGCCAGCGCACCGCCCGGTTCAGCACGACGCTCTCGAGGTCGTGGCCGATCTCGATCATCTCCTCCGGCCCGTGCGTGTGGTCCACGCGCTCCACGCCCTGCTCGATGATCGGGCCCTCGTCGAGGTCCGGCGTCACGTAGTGGGCCGTCGCGCCGATGATCTTGACCCCCCTCTCGTGGGCCTGGTGGTACGGGCGGGCGCCCTTGAAGCCGGGCAGGAAGGAGTGGTGGATGTTGATGCAGCGCCCGCGCAGCCGGCCACAGGCGGCGTCGGAGAGGATCTGCATGTAGCGCGCCAGCACCAGCAGGTCGGCGCGCGACTCGTCGAACAGCGCGAGCAGCCGCGCTTCCTGCTCCGCCTTCCGCCCCGGCTCGATCGGGAAGTGATGGAACGGCACCCCGTACCACTCGACGAGGCGGCGCTCGGCCTCGTGGTTCGAGACCACCCCGACCAGGTCGATCGGCAGCACGCCGATGCTCCACCGGTGCAGCAGGGCGTTGAGGCAGTGCCCCTCGCGCGAGACCGCCACCAGGACCCGGCAGCGCCGGTCGGCGTCGTGCAGCTCCCAGTCCATGCCGAAGCGCGCCGCCACGGTCGCGAACTCGGCCTCGATGGCCTCCCGCGGCGGCAGCGCGCTGCCCTCGAAGCAGGTCCGCATGAACGAGCGGACCACGTAACCGTCGACGTAGTGCGCCGTCTCGGTGATGAGCCCGCCGTGGGCGGCGATGAACTGGGTGATCGCCGCCACGATCCCGGTCGTGTCGGGACAGGACATGGTGAGGACGTAGTGGCGGCTCGCGGGCGCGAGGGACATGGAAGTGCTCCGGGCCGGGGCCGGCCGGCGGCCGCCCTCGACGCAGGCATTGTGCGCGATCGCCTCGCCGGGCGCGACGCCGGGCGGTCGCCTCAGCCCTCGAGCGACAGGAGCGCCGTGTTGCCGCCCATCGCCACGGTGTTCTGGGTCAGCGTCTTTTCCGTGGCGAAACGGTGCAGGTAGTGCGGACCGCCGGCCTTCGGGCCCGTTCCCGAGAGCCCGCGCCCGCCGAAAGGCTGCACGCCGACCACCGCGCCGATCATGTTGCGGTTGACGTAGACGTTGCCGACCCGGGCGCGGCCCGCGATGCGGCGGACGAAGCCCTCGATGCGCGAGTGGATACCGAGCGTGAGGCCGTAGCCGGTGGCGTTGATGGCGTCGACCACGGCGTCCACTTCGCCAGCTCCGTAGCGCACGACGTGCAGGATCGGCCCGAAGACCTCACGCGGCAGGGACTCGAGCCCGGCGATCTCGACAGCGAGCGGCGCGACGAAGTGCCCGGGCAGTCGCGCCGCGTCGACGCGCAGCCGATGATGCCAGCGCGCGCCCTGCACGATGCCGGCCGCGTGGCGCTCGAGGCCTTCGCGGGCCTCGGCGTCGATGACCGGCCCGATGTCGGTGGCGAGCAGCGCCGGGTCGCCCAGCGAAAGGAGATCCATGGCGCCGGCCAGCATGCCGAGCGCGCGCTCCGCGATGTCCTCCTGCAGGAACAGCACGCGCAGCGCCGAGCAGCGCTGCCCCGCGGCGTTGAAGGCCGACGCGACCGCATCGTGCACGACCTGCTCGAGCAGCGCCGAACTGTCGACGATCATGGCGTTCTGGCCGCCCGTCTCCGCGATGAGCGCAGCAAGTGGCGCGTCCCGCGCCGCGAGCGCGCGGGAGATCAGCCGGGCGGTCTCCGTCGAGCCGGTGAACGCAACACCGTCGAGCCGCGGGTCGGCGGTCATGCGGGCACCAACGGTGACGCCGTCGCCGGGCAGGAAATGCAGCACATCGCCCGGCACGCCGGCGGCGTACAGCACACGCACGGCGGCCGCCGCCGTCAGGGGCGTCTGCTCGGCGGGCTTGGCCAGCACGGCGTTTCCCGCCGCGAGCGCGGCCGCGACCTGCCCGGTGAAGATGGCGAGCGGGAAGTTCCAGGGGCTGATGCAGGCGAACACGCCGCGGCCGTGCAGCTCGAGCTCGTTGCTCTCGCCCGTCGGCCCCGGCAACGCGACCGGCCGGCCGAAGTCGGCGCGGGCGCGCGCGGCGTAGAAGCGCAGGAAGTCGACGGCCTCGCGGACCTCGGCGATGCTGTCGGGAACGGTCTTGCCGGCCTCGCGCACGCACAGCGCGACGAATTCGCCGAGGCGCGACTCCAGGCCGTCCGCCGCGCGCTCGAGGATCGCGGCGCGCTCCGCCGCCGGTCGGCGGTCCCAGCCGGGCTGGGCCGCCCGGGCGAGGCCGAGCGCCTCGTCCACCAGCGCCGCGTCCGCCTCCAGCACCTCGCCGACCGTCTCGTCGAGCCGCGCCGGGTTGGCGAGGCGGCGCGCCGTGCCGGCGCGCTCGCGCCCTCCGACGACCGGCGCGGCCCGCCAGCGCCCCTTTGCAGCCGCGGCGCAGGCGGCGGCCAGGCGTTCCTGCTCGGCCGGGTCGGGGAGGTTCGGCGCCAGGGAATTGCGGCGCCCGTCGCCGAACATCGCGACCGGCAGCGGAATGCGCGGGTGCGCGACGCCGCCGAATGACTCGGCCTCGGCCACCGGGTCGCGGACCACCGCCTGCGGCGGCACGGATTCGTCGACGATCCGGTTGACGAAGGACGTGTTGGCGCCGTTCTCGAGCAGCCGGCGCACGAGGTAGGGCAGCAGGTCCTCGTGCGAGCCCACCGGCGCGTAGACCCTGCACGGAACGGGCGCGCCATCCGCGTCCGTCAGGCCGTCGTAGAGTTCCTCGCCCATGCCATGCAGGCGCTGGAACTCGAAGGCCCGACCCTCGGCGCGCGCCAGGCGCGACACCCACGCGACGGTGTGCGCGTTGTGCGAGGCGAACTGCGGGTACAGCCGGGCCGTGCCGCAGAGCAGCAGGCGTGCGCAGGCCAGGTAGCAGACGTCGGTGTTCGGCTTGCGCGTGAACACCGGGTAGCCCGCATGGCCCCGCTCCTGGCTGCGCTTGATCTCGGCGTCCCAGTAGGCGCCCTTCACCAGCCGAACGTTGACCTGCCGCCCGGCCTCGTCCGCGCGTCGCGCCAGCCACCGCAGCACGTCCGGCGCACGCTTCTGATAGGCCTGCACCGCGAGACCCAGCCCGCCCCAGCCCCCAAGCGACGGCGCGGCGAGCAGCCGGTCGAAGAGCTCGAGCGACAGCTCGAGGCGGTCGGCCTCCTCGGCGTCGACCGTCAGCGCGACGCCCGCCGCCATCGCCTGGCCCGCGAGCGCCTCTAGCTGCGGGCCGAGGCGCCCGAGCACGGCGTTGCACTGCGCGTACTCGTAGCGCGGGTGCAGTGCCGAGAGCTTGACCGAAATGGACGGGGCCGCCTCGGCCGCCTCCCCGGCGCTGGCGATCGCGCCGATCGCGTCGATCGCGGCGCGATAGGCCTCGAGGTATCGATCGGCGTCGGCCTGCGTCACGGCCGACTCGCCGAGCATGTCGAAGGTGTGCCGGTAGCGCCGCTCGCGGCCGCTCGAGGCGCGCTTGAGCGCCTCGCCGATGGTCCGGCCCATCACGAACTGGTGGCCCATGATCCGCATCGCCTGGCGGAATGCGGCGCGGACCACCGGTTCGCCGAGGCGGCCCGCCAGCCGTCGCAGGAACGAGCCCGGGTCCTCCAGGTCGGTCCTCGCGGGCCGCACCAGCCGCCCGGTCAGCATCAGGCCCCAGGTCGAGGCGTTGACGAACAGCGAGTCCGCCTCGCCCAGGTGCTCTTCCCAGCGGCCACCGGAGATCTTGTCGGCGATCAGCCGGTCGGCGGTGTCCGCGTCCGGGATCCGCAGCAGCGCCTCGGCGATGCACATCAGGATCACGCCCTCGCGCGACCCGAGGTCGTACTGCTGCAGGAAGGCCTCGATGCCCGCGGCGCCGCGCTGAGCGGCGCGCAGCGACTCGACCAGGGCGACCGCCTCGCGCTCGACGGCGGCGGCCTCGGCCGCCTCCAGCCGCGCGAGCGGCAGCAGGTCGCGGACGACCTCGGCCTCGTCCGCGAGCCACTGGCGATTGATCGCCGCGCCGACCGATCCCGCGGGCCGCCCGCCCTCCGTCCAGAGAAAGTCGCTCATGCCGGCTCCTGGGAATGCCTGGGCCCCGATTATTCCAATTCGTTTTTGGTGTAATCGCCTCTATTCATATTGTTTTGTAGCTGTATTCACTGCATTCTGCCGATCCTGTTGAAGACCTCTGCGGTTCTTGGGGGCTTTTCATGGTGGATCGACTGGACCGGAAGATACTCGACATCCTGCAGCGCGACGGGCGGGTTTCCTTCGCCGAGCTTTCGCGCCGCGTGCACCTGAGCCCGACGCCGTGCATCGAGCGCGTACGCCGCCTCGAGCGCGAGGGCTACATCCAGTCCTACGCGGCGCTCCTCGACCCTGCGCGCCTCGGCGCGAGCCTGCTGGCATTCGTGGAGATCCGCCTCGACCGCACGACGCCGGAAGTCTTCGACCGCTTCCGGGAGGCGGTGCTCGCGTTGCCCGAGATCCAGGAGTGCCACATGGTGGCCGGGGGATTCGACTACCTGATCAAGCTCAGGGTCGCGGACATGCAGGCTTACCGCCGGATCCTGGGTGAGCGGCTCACGGCGCTGCCCGGCGTGGAGCAGACGCACACCTACTTCGTCATGGAGGAGGTGAAGTCCACCCAGGCGATCGCCGTGCCGCCCGCCGAGCCAGATGAGCTGCCGCGCCGTGCGCCGCGGCCCGCGTCACGAGGCCGTCAGCGGCGCAGGTAGTCGGCGAGGATCCGCGCGTGGTCGAAGGCGAGCTGCGGCGGCGAGCGGGGGTCGACCACCCGGATCGCCCCGGCGTCGTCGCCAGCCCGCGGCTCGCCGCGCGCCTCGCCGACGAAAACGACGCTCACCGTGTGGCCGCGCGGATCGCGGCCCGGCTCGGAATAGACGCCGAGCAGCCGGGTGAGCGTCACCGCAAGCCCGGTTTCCTCGCGCGCCTCGCGCACCGCGGCGGATTCCACGGTTTCGCCGACGTCCACGAAACCGCCTGGCAGCGCGCAGCCCGGCGGCGGATTGCGCCGCTCGATCAGCACGACCGGCCGGCCCGGCCGGTCCACCAGCTCGATGACGACGTCGACGGTGAGCAGCGGAGTGACCGGCCGCGGCACGGCCCGGGCCTCAGAAGCCGAAGACGAGGTTGGCGGACAGCACCTGATCGGTCTTCTCGGTGCCGGGCTCGACGTCGGTGTTGTGCCGGACTTCATAGCTGAGCCCGAGCGCGAGGGCCGCGTTGATCTTGACCTCGATGCCGAGCACGTTCTGCAGGAAGGTATTGTCGGAGCCCGACTCGACGAGGAACTTGTCCACCAGCCGCGTCGTCTCGGTCAGCTGGTGCGAGAAGTCGAGCGCCCCGCGCAGGATCGCGTCGTCCTCGGTCTCGCCCGAGAGCCGCAGCTCCGACTGGCGGTAGCCGAGGCCGAGCTTGCCGTCGAGCTTGGTCGTCTCGCTGTCGATGAATCGGTAGCCGTAGCCGCCGGTGGTGGTGGCCTGGTAGCTGTAGTCCGTGAACTCGTCGTCCTCGTAGCGAAGCGCGCCGAACACGTAGCTGCGCGCGCTCAGCTTGTACTGCGTCTCGCCCCGCAGCTCCCAGCGGTTCGCCGAGGTGACGCCGTCGTTGGTCGTGCGCAGGACGGACAGGCCGAGGAGGTGCTTCCAGCCCTGGGTTTCCTTCGACAGGTCGGCCTTTGCGTTGAGGGTTTCGGTCTCGGTGTTGCCGCGCGCGAGCACGCCGCCGAGCTCGCCCTTGCCCTGCCAGTCGGCGTGGGCGGGCGAAACCAGCAGGAACAGCGGCAACACGTGCAGGGGATTCAGGCGCATTTCGAGGCTCTCCGCTCAAAAAGCCCGTGATTTTACCCTGCTCGTTGCGCCGCGGGACGCCGGCGCGCCCTTGATATCCTTGCACGGCTCCCCATTTCCAGTCTGGTCAAAGCGCCGGAGGAACCCCATGACCACGCTGACAGCCGCAGTGGGCCGCGATACGTTCGACACCGAGGTCGTCGCTGTCTCGCAGCGGATGCCCGTTCTCGTGGATTTCTGGGCCGACTGGTGCGGCCCCTGCAAGATGCTCGCACCGACGCTCGAGCGGCTCGCCAGCGATTACGCGGGCCGCGCGAGGGTCGTCAAGGTGGACACGGAGGCCGAGCGCGACCTCGCCGCGCGGCACGGCGTTCGCAGCCTGCCCACGCTGCGCCTCTTTCGCCATGGCCGCGCGGTCGAGGAGCTCATCGGCGTGCAGCCGGAGGGCGCGCTGCGGGCGCTGATCGAGCGACACCTCGAGAAGCCGGCCGACCGCACGCTCGCCGAGGCCGCCCTGCTGCTCGAGCGCAACCAGCCGGAGCAGGCCGCCCTGGCGCTCGAGGCGGTGCTCGGCGACCATGCCGACCACGTGCCCGCGCAGATCCTGCTGGTCGACGCGCTCACCCGGGCCGGCCGCATCGCCGACGCCGAGACGCGGCTCGCATCGCTGCCGGTGCAGGCGCTGGAGGCCCCGGAACTCGCGACCGTCGACGCGCGCCTGCACTTCGCCAGGCTGCTGCGCGACGCGCCCGCCGAGGACGCGCTCAGGAAGCGGCTCGCGGCGGACCCGGGCGATCTCACGGCCCGGCATCAGCTGGCCGCCCGCGACCTGCTCGCGGGCAGGACTCAGGAGGCGCTCGAGCGGCTGCTCGACGCCATGCAGCGCGACCGCGGCTTCGGCGACGAGCTCGCCCGCCGCAGCCTGCTCAAGGCCTTCGTGTTGCTGGGCGACGAGGAAGAGATGGTGCACCGCTACCGGCGGCGCATGATGGCGCTGATGCACTGAGGCAGCGGGCCAGGCCGACGCGCGCCGCCCGACTCGCCGCGGCGAAGCCCGGAGCCGTCGCTAAGCCTCTGCGACCCTGATCATGACCTTGCCGTGCGTCTTCCGTGGGGCGCGCAGGTACTCCCAGGCTTTCTTGAATTCGCCCATCGGGAAGACCCTGTCGACGTTCGGCCGTATCCGCCCGGCGGCCAGGGCGCCGTACACGAAGTCGAGCCCCTTCTTCTTCCAGGCTGCATCCTCGATGTAGTGGAACAGCGAGTACGGCTTGAACGTCGCGTTGGCCTGGTAGAGATCCATCATGGGCAGCTCGGGCAGCTTCTGGTCGAGCGTGCCGTAGGTGAAGATCTGCGCGTCCTTCGCCAGAGCCTTGCTGTACTGGGCGATCATGCCCGCGCCGATGGAATCGAACACGGCGTGCACGCCCACGCCGTCGGTGGATTCGCGCAGGAACTCGGGCAGCCGCGCGCCCTCGCCGACGTACACGTGACTCGCCCCGCCCCGCAGGAGGTAGTCGCGATTGTGCTCGAACCGCGACGTGCCGATCATCGTCGCGCCCTTGAGGCGCCCGATCTCCAGTGCAGAGTAGCCGGCGGTGCTCGTGGCCGCGGTCACCAGGATGTTCACGCCTGGAGTCGCCCTGGCCAGTTCCGCGACCGGGTAGTAGGCGGTCATGTACTGCATCCAGAGGGATCCGGCCTCGACGGCGCTCATGCCGGCCGGCGCAGGGGTCAGGTAGCGGGAATCGATGATGACGGTCTCGCCGCTGGCGCCCTTCATGTCATAGAAGTACGGCAGGGTGCAGTAGCGCTCGCCCGGCACGACGTCTTTCACGCCCTCGCCGACCTGGTCGACGATGCCGACCGCCTCGCACCCGACGCGGGCGGGCAGCCGGCTGAAGTTGAAGGAGTAGCGACCCTGCATGAGGTCCATGTCGCCCCAGTTGAGGGCGAAGGCCTCGACCCTGAGCCGGACCTCGCCTGGCCCCGCGTCGGCCGGCGCGTACTCCCTGAGCGCGAGCCCGTCCACCCCCGAGTACTCGGTGACGACCCATTCCAGGCAGGAATCCTTCACCTTTCTCTCCTCCTCGAGCGGAGACGGTGCCGTGCGTCAGCAGCCCGGGCGACCCGGGCCGGCGAGTCTCCGACGCCATGACCCCCGCTTCACGCCGGGCTGCCGGCCTTCTCCCGCGCGCGACGCGTCGCCTGCGGGTCGATCCGCCCGTCGTCGTCGATGACGACGCCATAGGCGTCGAGCGCATGGCCAACGGAGACGTAGCCGTCGAGCACGTCGGCGCGAACGGCCTCCGGGTCACGCTCGAACGCGGGGCCGTAGCCGCCCCCTCCGCCGGTGAGTGACCGGATCACCGTTCCCTTCTGGACCTTGATGCCGTTGACCTTCAGGAACTCGCGCTGCGCCTCGCCGGGCCGGTTCACGACGACCCTCGGGGCGGCTCCGGCGGCGCCGCCGAACAAGCCCCAGGCCGTCGTGACCGAGCGCTCGAACCACAGGAAGAGGTCGGAGTCCGCCTCGACGAGATACTCGCGGTAGGTGCCGTTGCCGCCGCGCTGGCGCCCTGCTCCGCCGGAGTCCTGGCGGATGCCGTAGGACAGGATCCGGATCGGGTACTTGCTCTCGAAGACCTCCACCGGAAGGTCCTTGAAGCTGCCGTTGACGTTGTTGATGAGCGAGCTGGCGCCATCGCCGCCGTCGAATGCGCCCCAGCCTCCCGTCGTGGGCTCGATCATCAGGTAGAACTGCCCGTTGCGGCGCGGGTCCGCGCCGGCGACGGTGATCACCATGGAGTCGCCGTAGTGCGCACCGGCGGCCCGCGTGGGCATCACGGGCGCCAGCGCCTTGACGACGAGATCGATGAGCAGGCCGAGCGAGGAGAAATACCAGCCGCAGGCAGCCGGCTCCTGCGCCGAGAAGATCGTCCGCGGGGGCGCGCTGACGGCAAGCGGCCTGAACGAGCCGCCGTTGGGCGACACGCCGGAGCAGATCAGCAGCTTGTAGGCGACCCGCGCCGCCGCCACGGTCTGCGTGAAGCCGCAGTTGACGGGCCCGCGTGCCTGCGGGGCCGAGCCGGCGAGGTCGATCGTCATCGAATCGCCGGCGACGGTGACCTGGACCTTGACCGGCAGCGGCGGGCTGCCGAGGCCGTCGTTGTCGAGGAAGCCTTCCGCCGCGTAGGTGCCGTCGGGCAGCGCCCTGACGGCGTTCCGTTCGAGTTCTTCCGTCTGCCGGAAGATCTCGTCGCGGGCGGCGGAGATCGACTCCGCGCCGAAACGGTCGAACAGGGCGCGCAGGCGCGCCTCGCCGGTCCGGCCCGCGGCGACCTGCGCGTTCATGTCGCCGATGGTCGCTTCCCCGAACCGGCTGTTGCGGCGGAGCAGGTCGATGACGTCCTCACGCGCCTTGCCGGCGTCGTAGAGTCGCGTGGGCCCCCAGCGCGTGCCTTCCTGGTAGATCTCGTGCGAATCCACCGGGGTGCCCGGATCCTTCGCGCCGACGTCCAGCCAGTGCGCCCGGGAGGCCGCGAAGCCGACCCGCCGGCCCCGCCAGAAGATCGGCATGATGATCGTCGAGTCGTTGAGGTGCGTGCCCGTCATGTACGAGTCGTTCATGTAGAACACGTCGCCGTCCTGGAAGTAGTCCCAGCCGTGCTTCTCGGCGATGAGCTTGACGCAGATCTCCAGGTTGCCGAGGAACAGCGGCAGGCCCAGCGACTGCCCGAGCACGTCGCCGAACTCGTCGAGCAGGGCCACGGAGCAATCCTTGCCCTCGTAGATGACCGGCGTGAACGCGCTGCGGATCAGCGTCGCGTTCATGTCGTTGGCGATCGAGATGAAAGCGTTGCGGATGATCTCCGTCGTCACCGGATCGACGCTGGACATGCCTCAAGCCCCCTTCTTCAGCAGGATGTTGCCCTGGTCGTCGACCTCGGCAAGCCACCCTGGAGGCACCACGGTCGTGGCGCTCTGCTCCTCGATGATCACCGGACCTTCCGCCGCGAACCCCGCGCAAAGGTCCTCGCGGACGAACACCCGCGCGGGCCGCGCGACTCCGCCGAACACAGCGGTCCGCTCGGCCGCCGCCTCGATCCGGGCGCCGGCCGGGCGCAGCGCCGGCGGGTTGTCGTGCTTCGGCACCACCCCGAAGGTCGCGACCCTGAGGTTCACGAACTCCACCGGGGCCGCGACGTTCGCATGGCCGTGGCGCCGGCGGTGCTCCTCGTGGAACTCCCGCGACATCTCGGCCAGCGTGGAATCCGCGCGGACCGGAACGTTGATCGTGTACTCCTGGCCGACGTAGCGCATGTCCGCCGAGCGCTGGAACTCGACGGCGTCGCGCTCGACGCCCTCGGCCAGCATCGCTTCCCGTCCCTCGCTCTCGAGCGAGCGGAAGCTCTCTACGACTTCCGCGATGTCCACGGATTCCAGCGGCCGGAAGAAACTCTGGGTGAGGTCGTGCCGCAGGTCCGTCTGCAGCATTCCCCATGCGGAGAAGGTCCCCGGAAACCGCGGGACCAGGACCTCCGCGATGCCGAGTTCCTCGGCCAGGAACGCGGCGGCCATCGGGCCGGCGCCGCCGAAGGCCACCAGCGTGAACTGCCTGGGATCCACGCCGCGGCTCACGGTGATCGTCCGCATCGCGTCGGCCATCGCCGCGTTGGAGATCGCCAGCACGCCCTCCGCGAACGCCGTCGGGTCCAGCCCCGCCTCGGCCGCGACCCGCCCGATCGCCGTACGCGCCGCCGCCTCGTCCAGGGTCATGGCCCCGCGCAGCAGCGACGCCGTGCCGAGCCGGCCGAGGAACAGGTTCGCGTCCGTCACCGTCGGCTGCTTGCCGCCGCGGCCGTAGCAGGCCGGTCCCGGAACCGAACCCGCGCTGTGCGGACCGACGCGCATCGCGCCGTTCTCGAGCCACGCGATCGATCCACCGCCGGTGCCGATCGTCTGGATGTCGACGATGGACATGAGCAGCGGCAGCCCTTCGAGCTCGGTCTCCAGCGTCGTGTTGGCCCTGCCGTCGACGACCAGGCTCAGGTCGAACGACGTCCCGCCCATGTCCACGCACAGCAGGTTGGCGCGCCCGGTGCTCCGCGCAAGGGCCATGCCCGCAATGGTGCCGCCGACCGGGCCCGACAGGAGCGTGAACACCGGATTGCGGCGCGCGGTCTCGGCGGTGGTCACGCCGCCGCTCGACTGCATGATGTGGACGGGCGCCTCCATGCCCTCCTCGCGGAGCTGGCGCTGGAGACTCTCGAGGTAGCGCTGGACGACCGGCGCCACGTAGGCGCTCATCACGGTCGACGAGGCGCGCTCGTATTCGCGCCACTCCCGCGCGATCTCGTGCGACAGGGCCACCGACAGGCCCGGAAGCGCCGCTTCGAGCACCTCTCGAACCTTGACCTCATGGCCCGGATAGGCGTAGGCGTGGAGCAGGCAGACGGCGACCGCGTTGATGCCCTCGCGGCGCACCTTGTCGATCACCGGCTCGAGGTCCTCGACCGCCAGCGGCTCGAGTTCCGTGCCGTCCCACGCGAACCTGCCGCGGACTTCGTGCACGTCCCGCCGCGGCACCAGCTGCTTCGGCTTGCGGTAGCGAAGGTCGTAGAGCGTGTGCCGGTTGCCGCGCGCGATGCTGTAGCTGTCCCGGACGCCGGCGGTGGTGATCAGCAGGACCCGCTCTCCCCGCCTTTCGAGGAAGGCGTTGAGGCCGACGGTCGTGCCGTGCACGAAGAACTCGACGTCGGCGACGTCCGGCACGAGGCCGCGTATGCCCTCGATGACCCCCGCGGCCGGGTTGCCGGGCGTGGTCGCGACCTTGCCGACGAACACGGGGCCGTCGCTCGGCTCGACGACGATGTCCGTGAACGTGCCGCCGATGTCGGCGGAGACCCGGTAGGTGGTCATCTTCAGAAGAAGTTCCAGCGGAAGCGCGCCTTCCAGATGCGACCCGGGGCGGCCGCCGAGAAGCCGCCGGCGACCCACTCCGAGTTGTAGCGCTCGTCGGTCAGGTTCTCGACCTCGCCGCTCAGCGACCAGCGCCCGCCATCGCCTTCGAGCGACAGCCGCAGGTGGACGAAGTTGAGCGCGTCCCGGGCCGTGCTGTTCTGCACGTCCCAGTACTGGCTGCCGCGATACTCGTAGTCCGCGCGGGCCAGCAGCGCGCTGTCGCCCAGGGGCAGCGGGAACTCGTACTGCGCGCCGAGGTTCGCCGTCTTGCGGGCGATGTAGGGCGCCTGGTTCCCGACCGCGGCCGGATCGACCTCGTAGGCCTCGATCTCGCTGTCCGTGTAGCCGAAGGACGCGTACAGGTCGAGCCGCTCGGTCGGCTTGAACTCGAGGTCGATCTCCCCGCCACGCAGGTCGACCTTGTCGATGTTGGTGAGGATCTGCGCGCTGATGGCGCCGATGAACGAGAAGAAGTGCTGGCCCTCCACCGAGGTGTCGAACAAGGCCGCGGAGACCCGCATCCTGTCGTCGAGGAACTGCCCCTTGAAGCCGACCTCGAAGGACTCGGTCTCTTCCTGGTCGGCGATGTCGGAGACGCCGTTCAGGCCGACCGATGCGGCGACGTCGGAGATGCCGTTCTGGTTGAACTGGCCGCTGCGGAAGCCCTCGCCCCAGGTCGCGTAGAGGTTGAGCCGCTCGGTCGGCCGGTAGCGGAGCGTGACCTTGGGCTGCAGCTTGTCGAAGGTCGCCTTGTTGCGCGCGCCGGGCTCGCCGGCCGGGAACTGCAGCGGCGAGACGTTCTGCACGCGCTTCTCTTCGTCGTAGCGCAGCGCGATCGCGAGCTCGGTGTTGCTGCTCAGGTCGGCGGCGAGCTGGCCGAACACGGCCACCGCCTCGTTGTCGTTGTCGTCGGCCAGGAACGAGGTGGTCGGATTCCGCGGATCCGTGGTGGGCTCTCGCTCGAGCCGGATGATCCCCGCGCCGGTGTCCACGCCGGTCGACAGCGACACGAACCTCGACCAGTCGAGGAAGTAGGCGCCGATCTCCCAGCGCACCCGCTGCTCGGACGGCGACGAGAGCCGCACTTCCTGGCTGAACGCCGAGATGTCGAAGAATCCTGTCTGCGTCCCGTCGAACCCGAACAGCGCCGGCGAGCTGCGCGCGTTGGTGTAGGGGAACTGGTCGGAGTCGGCCCACTCCTCGATGTCCGTGTACGACGACACGGACGTGACCCTGCCGATCGGGGTGTCCCAGTCGATCTTGAGCGCGAAGTCGTACATGTCGCGCTCGCCGAGGTCCTTGTTGTTGTCGCGCACGGGGAGCACGTTGTTGGCGTCGATCGGGCCGGTATCCGTACCGAAGCCGATGGCCGTGATGCCGTCCGGCGCCAGGTCCACGGCCTGGAACTGGAAGCCGATGCCGCGGCCCCTGTGCTGGTTGACGTTGGCGCGGAAGTCGAGCGACAGCGCATCGCTCGGCTCCCAGATCAGGCGGCCGCGGACCGTCAGGTCCTCGAAACGGTCGGCCTTCTCGCCGCGGGTGATGTTCTCGAGGTAGCCCTCGCGGTCGATGTACTTCGCGGAGACGCGGCCGAACAGCGTGTCCGGCACCAGTGCGCCGCCGAGCGAGCCCTCGATGGAGTACTCGTCGCCATCGCCTACCCCGGCGCTGACGTACGCGTCGGGCACGGCGGTCGGACGCCGGGTGTTGACGATGATCGCTCCGCCGGTGGCGTTGCGCCCGTAGATCGCTCCTTGCGGCCCCTTCACGACCTCGATGCTCTCGACGTCGAACATCTCCTGACGGAACTGGATCGCGCTGAACTGCAGCACTCCGTCGATCACGGTGGCCACCGGCGACTCGCCGTTCCTGACCTGGGTGATGCCGCGGATGCTCAGGAAGCTGGTGCCGATGCCCTGCGAGGTCGCGAGGGTCACGTTCGAGGTCAATCCGATGAAATCCTCGACGCGCTCGATGCCGGCGTCCTGGATCGACTCGGCGGTGAATGCCGTCACCGCATAGGGCGCTTCCTGAATGCTCTCGTCGCGCCGGCGCGCGGTGACGATGATTTCCTGGAGCGCGGCGGACGCGGCCGGCGCGGTCGTCTCCTGCGCTGCGGCCTCCGGCGGCGCCCACGCGCCCAATACCGCCGCACCGATGACGAGGCCCTTCACGCTCGCGTTGCCCATGGTCTCCTCCCGAAAGCGCGCTGCCGCGCCAGATTGCGACTTGCCGACCCCTGCGCCCGCCCGGGAAGACCGGACAGGGCCCTGTTTACGAACTCGACTGTACTTTATTTTTTTACTTTTTCAACTTTTTTGACAAACGCTTCTCGGGCATTAGAATTGCGCCGGTCGGAGCAGCCAAGCGCCGCGTGCGCGCAGGGACGACAGATGATCGGCTCGACGAGGAAGCAGAACACCGTCAAACGCACCATCGGCAGCCTGCTGAAGGCCCGCCGCAGCGAGTGCGGCCTGACGCTGCAGGAGATCGCCGATCGCTCCGGGCTGTCTGCCGCGTTCATCTCGCAGGTCGAGCGCGGCAAGGCGACGCCCTCGATCGTGTCGCTGATCAACCTCGCCAAGGCGCTGGATACCGACATCCACTACTTCATCACGCCACCCGCCGCGACCAGCCTCGTGCGGCGGGCCGACGAGCCGGAGTTCATCGAGATCGACTCGCCGGTCCGTTACCGGCGCCTAGACGCGCAGATCCGCAACCAGCGGATGAACGCGCTGCTCATGGAGATCCCGCCCGCCACCGCGCTGCCGGTCGTGCATCGCGAGGAGGGCGAGGACTTCTTCTACGTGCTCGAGGGCGAGGTCGAGCAGACCATCGGCGACGAAGTCTTCACGCTGCGCAAGGGGGACAGCGCGCACCACAACACACAGGTAGATCACTCGGTGATGAACAAGAGCAGGCGCGTTGCGAAACTGCTGTGGGTCGGCACGCCGGTGCTCTTCCCCACGAGCCCCGACGACGGTCGGGACTGACGCGGCGGCTGCAGGCGCGGCAGGAGTCCACGGGCCAGTGAGCCAGCTCCGCGTAGAATCGCGCCTCGGGACCTTCGAAGTGGCTCTCGAGACGCGCGCCGCGCCCCGCACCTGCCGGTACTTCTGCGATCTCGTGCGACGCGGCGCCCTCGACTCGGCGGCGATCTACAGGATCGTCTCGGAAGCCAATCACGCGGCGGACGACTGCTGCCCGATCCACGTCGTGCAGCTCGGCCCGATGCCCGCCTTCGAGAGCCCGCGGCATGCGATTCCGCACGAAGGCACGGAAGTCACGGGATTGCGCCACCGCCGATGGACCGTTTCGGCGGCACGCTTCGAGCTGGACGAGCTCTACGGCAGCTTCTTCATCTGCATGCGCGACGAGCCGGAGCTCGACTTCGGCGGGCGGCGCCAGCCCGACGGCCGCGGCTTCGCGGCCTTCGGCCGCGTGGTCGGCGGTTTCCAGGCCGTCGAGGCCGCCTATGCGCTCGCCGAGACCACCGAGCTGCTCGCGAGGCCGATCCCGATCACGAGCATCGCCGTGATGGAGACTGCCGGGTGAAACCGGATCCGCAAGCCGGGCGGCTCGGGCCGGACCGCGAACCCGCGCCGCCGGACGCGACGGGCGGCCCCCGCCCGGTCGGCGACTGGTTCCAGGCAATGCCGCTGACCGGTTCGCACTGGACTGCGGGCAGCGTGCTGTTCGGCGCGTTCGTGTTCGAGTCCTGGGAGATGATGATCCTGGTCCTGAACGCCGGGGCGATCGCCGCCGAATGGGGGCTCGACACACGCCAGACCGGATCGCTGATCGGCTCGCTGTTCCTCGGCATGATCCCCGGCGCGCTGCTGTGGGGCCGCCTGAGCGGCAGCCTCGGCCGCAGGACCTGCGCGGTCGCGAGCCTCGCGCTGTACGCGCCGATCCCGCTGCTGTCGGCCTTCGCGCCCTCCTTCGAGGTGCTCTGGTGGCTGCGCTTCGCCGGCGGCGTCGCCCTGGCGGGCGCGCTGGTCGTGACCTTCCCGTACTTCGAGGAACTGGTGCCGGCGCGGCTGCGCGGGCGCGCCACCGTCTACCTCTCGGCCGGCTGGCCGGTCGGACTGCTGGTCGCGGTCGGCGTTACCGCGGCGCTGGCCGACGCCGGCTGGCGCGCCGTGATCGGGCTGAGCTCGGTATCGCTGCTGTGGGCCGTCGCGATCCATCGCCTGGTCCCGGAGTCGCCCTACTGGCTGGCCACGCGCGGCCGCCACGCCGAGGCGGCGACGGTGATCGGCCGGCTGTCGCGCGGCAGGATCTCGGCGAGCACCCTGCCGCCGCCGGCCGGGACCGGCCGCAGCGAGCCGTTCGCGGCGCTGTTCCGGGGACCGGTCCTGAGGCTCACGCTGCTGCAGATGGTCGTCAACTTCTGCTTTGCCTGGGGATACTGGGCGCTTGCGACCTGGATGCCCGCGCTGCTCGCGCAGCGCGGGCTCAGCGCGCCCGAGGGACTCGGCTTCATCGCGGTCTCGGCGCTGTTCATGTTTCCCGGCTATCTCGCCGCCAGCTACCTGACCGGCCGCTTCGGCCGCAAGCGGACGATGACGGCGTTCGTGCTGGTCGCGGCCATCGCCGGCTTCGCGTTCGCGGGCTCCGCGACCCGCGGCGAGATGTACTTCTGGAACTTCACCCTGTCGTTCTTCAGCCTCGGCGCCTGGGGGGTCTGGAACACCTGGCTGGCCGAGATCTACGACACGCGCCTGCGCGGCATGGGGGTGGCCTGGGGCGTGACCATGCAGCGCGTCGCCAACGCGTTGGCGCCGGTCGCGATCGGCGCCACGCTGGAGAGCAGCAGCTTCCTGCGGACGGTCTCGCTGATCTCGGCCTTCCTCGGCTGCACCTTCGTCGCGGCCCTGTTCCTGCCCGAGACCGAGGGCAAGGCCCTGGAGTGACGGAGACGCGCGCCGGCGGTGACCGGTGACCGGTCAGCCGCCCGCCGCCTCCGCCTTGAGCCTGTCCGACTCCGCCGTCCCCAGGTAGCGCTCGATCAGCCGCCGCCCGAGGTAGATGAGCGGGATCAGCGCGATGGCCGCCAGCATCTTGTAGCCGTAGTTGACCGTGCCCACCGCCAGGAACAGGTCGATGGGCCACTGCTGGGGCCCGAGCACGAAGGCGATGTAGAGCACCACGAAGCTGTCCACCAGCTGCGAGACGGCGGTCGAGCCCGTGGCCCGCAGCCAGATCCAGCGCTCGCCCGTCAGCCGGCGGATCCGCTGGAAGATCGCGACGTCGATCAGCTGGCCGATCAGGAACGCCGTGACGGATCCGCCGATCGTCCACAGCCCCTGGCCGAACACGTTGGCGAAGGCCGCCTGCATGTCGGGCACGCCGCGGGACTCGGCGACGGTGACCCACCAGGACGCCGGCGCGAGTTCGATGGCGAGGAAGGCGAAGGCGAACGCATAGACGATGAAGCCCACCGCCAGCCACGAGATGAACCGCACGCCGCGGACGCCGAAGTACTCGTTGATGACGTCGGTCATGATGAACACGACCGGCCAGAGCATCACGCCCGCGGTGAAGGACAACGAGCCGGTCTGGCCGAACAGCCGCCAGTCGAACGGCGGCAGGCCGAGCGTGTCCTCCAGCGCGAAGATCTTGACGCCAATGAACTCCGCCATCAGCGCGTTGGTCAGGAACAGGCCGGCCAGGAACACGAACAGCCGGGTCGGGCGGCTCGAGAGGCTCGACACGGCTCAGGCGTCCCGGTGCACGGTGGTCGGCGAGAACGCCGGCAGGCAGACCGCGACGTAGGTCGCGCCGGCGGGCGTCGAGTAGCGCACCCACTCGCCGGCCGCGGCGTGCACCGCCTGGCCGGCCTGCACCTCGAGGGCGCCGGCCTCGCTCTCGACGCGCAGGCAGCCCTCCAGCACCAGCGTGTACTCGTCGAACTCGGGCCGCTGCCCCGGCTCGACCCAGCCGGCGGGACTCGTCATGCGCGCGATGCTCACGGCGGGCTCGCCGCTGTTGACGCGCCCGACGAACTCCTCGATCCGCTTGGGCTTGCTGCCCGCGGCTGCGACCACGGTCGGGCGCTGGATGAGGCGTGGCATCAATCGTCTCCCCGGTGCAGGCGCCGAAGCTCGCGCCGTTCGTGCTTGTCCGGCCGACCGGCCGGCCGCGGCGCGAGCGCCGCGACGCGGCGCTGCGCGGCGAGCCGCTCGCCCAGCGCGCGACTCTCGATCGTCTCTTCGTAGGCAGCCCGCGCCTCGGTTGCGGGGCCGCGGCGCGAGAGGGGCGCCAGCACCTGCACCTCCACCTCGCGGGATCCGAGCGACAGCGACAGCCGGTCGCCCGGCCTGACCCTGTGCGCGGCCTTGACCCGGACCCCGTTCACGTGCACGCGTCCTCCCGCGACGGCCTCGGCGGCCTGCGAGCGGCTGCGGTAGAAGCGCGCGCACCACAGCCACCGGTCGAGGCGTTGCGGATCGAGGCCGGCCTCGCCCTCCGGCGCCTGCGGCGCGCTGCCTCTGCCCATCGGCGCTGGACTCCGGATCCGGAAAACCAGCCGGATTATAGGAGGGGGCGCCGGGGCGGGCGGTATAATCGCGCTCCTGCCGCAGCCGAGACAGCCGCATGGACCCGGCCCTCCTCGCCCGACTCGCCGCCGACACCGCCCGCCTCGAGGGCGAGGGGCTGCTGAAGCGCGAGCGCGTGATCGCCTCGGCACAGCAGTCGCTGGTGCGGCTCGCCGATGGCCGCGAGGTGGTCAACCTCTGCGCCAACAACTATCTCGGCCTCGCGAACCACCCGCTGCTGCGCGAGGCGGCGCACCGCGCCATCGACCGCTACGGATACGGCGTGGCCTCGGTGAGGTTCATCTGCGGCACCCAGGGCGTGCACCGGGAACTCGAGGAGCGGCTGTCCGCGTTCCTCGGGACCGGCGACACGATCCTCTACTCCTCGTGCTTCGACGCCAACGGGGGGCTGTTCGAGACCCTGACCGGCGAGGACGACGCGATCGTCTCGGACGCGCTCAACCACGCCAGCATCATCGACGGCATCCGGCTGTCCAAGGCGCGCCGGCTGCGCTACGCCAACCGCGACATGGGCGCGCTCGAGGACTGCCTGCGGCAGTCGCGGGACGCGCGCAGCCGGCTCGTCGTGACCGACGGCGTGTTCTCCATGGACGGCACCCTGGCGCCGCTGCCGGAGATCTGCGACCTGGCCGATCGCCACGACGCGATCGTGATCGTCGACGACTCCCACGCCACCGGCTTCATGGGCGCGGCGGGCCGCGGCACGCCGGAGCATTTCGGCGTGCTCGACCGCGTCGACGTGCTCACCGGCACGCTGGGCAAGGCGCTCGGCGGTGCGAGCGGCGGCTACACCTCCGGGCGGCGGGAGATCGTCGCCTGGCTCAGGCAGCGGTCGCGCCCGTACCTGTTCTCGAACTCGATCCCGCCGGTGGTCGCGGCCGTGACGCTCAGGGTGCTCGACCTGCTCGGCTCGATGCCGGAGCTGCGCCAGCGGCTGCACGACAACGCGGCGCACTTCCGCGCCGGCCTGACGGCGCTCGGCTTCGAGCTTGTGCCCGGCGCCCACCCGATCATCCCGGTCATGCTCGGCGACGCGCCGCTCGCGGCGCGCATGGCCGAGCGCCTGCTCGAGCTCGGCGTCTACGTCGTCGGCTTCTCCTATCCCGTCGTGCCGCTCGGCAAGGCCCGCATCCGCACGCAGATGAGCGCGGGCCACACCCGCGAGCAGCTGGATCGCGCGATCGGAGCCTTTGCGTCGGCGGGACGCGAGCTCGGCGTCATCGAATGAGGTTCACATGAAGGCCCTGGTCAAGGCGAGGCGCGAGCCCGGCATCTGGATGCAGCAGATCGACGCGCCGCGGGTCGGCCCGAACGACGTGCTGATCCGGATGCGCAAGACGGCCATCTGCGGCACCGACATCCACATCTACAACTGGGATGCCTGGGCGCAGCGCACCATCCCCGTGCCGATGCAGGTCGGGCACGAGTACTGCGGCGAGATCGTCGAAGTCGGCAGCGAGGTGGCCGGCTTCGCGCCCGGGGACCGGGTCTCCGGGGAGGGACACATCACCTGCGGCCACTGCCGCAACTGCCGCGCCGGACGCCGGCACCTGTGCCGCAACACCGTGGGCGTCGGCGTCAACCGGCCCGGCTGCTTCGCCGAACTGATGGCGCTGCCCGCCTCGAACGTCTTCAAGCTGCCGGCGGCGATCACCGACGAGATCGCCTCGATCCTCGATCCGCTCGGCAACGCGACGCACGCGGCCCTGTCGTTCAACCTCGTCGGCGAGGACGTGCTCATCACGGGCGCCGGCCCGATCGGCATCATGGCCGTCGCGATCGCACGCTTCGTCGGCGCGCGCCACGTCGTGATCACCGACGTCAACGACTACCGCCTCGAGCTCGCCACCCGCATGGGCGCGACCCGCGCCATCAACGTGACCCGCGACTCGCTGGAGGCGACCATGGCCGGGCTCGGCATGGAGGAGGGCTTCGACGTCGGCCTCGAGATGTCCGGCAACCCCGGCGCCTTTCGCGACATGCTGCGCACCATGCACCACGGCGGCAGCGTGGCCCTCCTCGGCATCCCGCCGACGGACGTCGCCATCGACTGGAACGAGGTGATCTTCAAGGGCCTGGTCATCAAGGGCATCTACGGCCGCGAGATGTTCGAGACCTGGTACAAGATGTCGAGCATGCTGCAGAGCGGGCTCGACGTGACGCCGGTGATTACCCACCGCTTCCCGATCGAGGATTACGGCCGCGCCTTCGAGGTCATGAACTCGGGCCGCTCCGGCAAGGTCGTGCTTGACTGGGCGGCCTGAGGCGGGCCAGGGGGGCTAGCGCACCCGGCAGGGGCACCAGTAGACCGGCCGGCCCTCGCGCGCGAGCTCGAGCACCGGGCGCAGGTCACGCGGCACGGCCGCCGCGGCCGTGAGCGGCAACGTCGGTGCCTGCAGGCCGAGCAGGTCGAGGCCGCGGCCGAGCGCGCTGCGCATGCGCAGCGCCAGCGCCTCCTGCCAGGTGAGCGGCGGCTGCGCCCAGACGACGCCATGGTCCTCGCCCAGCCCAGCCAGGCGGGCGGCGGCGGAGATCGCCTCGTCGAGCGAGCCGAGTTCGTCCACCAGCCCGTTCTGCCGGGCGTCGCCGCCGGACCACACGCGGCCCTCCGCGAGGCTGGCGACCTCCTCGACCGGCCGCCGGCGGCCCTCGGCGACGACCCCGAGGAACTTTCGGTAGGCGTCCTGCACGCCGGCCTCGAGCACGGCCGCGAACTCGGGGTCGAGCTTGCGATCGAGCTGCCACGCGCCGGCGAGCTCGGTCGTGCCGAAGCCGTCCTGCGTGATGCCGAGCTTGCCGAGCGTCGTCTCGAAGGTAGGGAAGACGAGGAACACGCCGATCGACCCGGTGAGGGTGGTCGGCGCGGCGTAGATCCGGTCGGCGGGCGCGGCGATGTAGTAGCCGGCCGAGGCGGCCACCGAGCCCATCGAGACGACGACCGGCTTGCCCGCGTCCCGCAGCGCCGCGACCTCGCGGCGGATCCGCTCGGCCGCGTACATGCTGCCGCCCGGGCTGTCGATGCGCAGCACGACGGCCTGCACCTCGTCGTCGTGGCGCAGGTCCCTGAGCAGCGCGGCGAAGCTGTCGCCGCCGACGATGCCGGGCGCCTGCTCGCCGTCGAGCATCTCGCCCGCGGCGACGGCCACGGCGACGTTCTGCGCCGACCCGGCCTGCAGCGCCTGCTCGGAGCGGAGGACCGTGAGGTAGGACGACCAGTCCATCGCGCGGAAGCTGTGCGTGTCCGGGTCGCTCCCTGCCACCTCGGCGACCCGCTCGGCGAACTGCTCCTCGGTGAGCAGTCCGTCGACGAGGCCGCGATTCAGCGCGTACTGGGCGAGGTCGCCGCCGACCTCGACGAGGTCCTCCGCGGCGCGGTCCGCGTAGTCCTGCAGGGCCTCGGGCTCGAGGTCGCGGGCCCGGGCGACGTCCGCCTTCCACGCCTCCCAGAGGGCGGCGAGCCACACGCCCGCCTCCTCCCGATCCTCCGGCGACATGTCGGCGCGGGTGAAGGTGTCCGTGGCCGACTTGTAGTTCCCGGCGCGGAACACGTTGACCTCGACGCCGAGCTTGTCCACCGCGCCTTTCAGGTAGGGCCGGAAGTATCCGTAGCCCTGCACCAGCACCGAGCCGAACGGGTCGAGGTAGACCTCGTCGGCCTGCGCCGCGAGGTAGTACTGCCGCTGGTCGAATTCGCTGCCCCAGGCGAAGATCTTCTTGCCGCCGTCGCGGAAGCGCCCGAGCGCCGCCGCGACATCCTGCAGCTTGGGCAGTCCCGCGCCCTCGAGACCGCCGAGGTCGAGCACCAGCGCCTTGACGCGGCCGTCCTCCGCCGCGGCGTCGATCACCTCGACGAGGTCGTGCAGGCGCGTCTCGGGCCGGTCCTCGCCCATGGCGCGGCTGATCGCCCGGTCGAGCGGATCCCCGCTGAGCTCCTCGACGAGGTCTCCCTGGGGCGCGAGCACGAGCGCCGCCTCGCGCGGCAGGTAGGGCACCGAACCGCGCAGGGCCATCAGGACGATGGCGAAGATGAACAGGAGCAGGACGAGGTGCAGCACCTTGCGCACCCCGTCCAGCACGTGCCAGACGCCCCGCAGCACTCTTCCGATGAGCCGCATGCGCGGTCAGGCCGGCCTCAGGCGCCGAGCTTCTCCTCGATGCGCGCCGCCTTGCCGGACCGGTCGCGGAGGTAGTACAGCTTGGCGCGGCGCACATTGCCACGGCGCTTCAGCTGGATGTCCGAGATCGCGGGGCTGTAGGTCTGGAAGACGCGCTCCACGCCCTCGCCGTGCGAGATCTTGCGGACGGTGAACGAGCTGTTCAGGCCGCGGTTGGAGATCGCGATCACGACGCCTTCGTAGGCCTGCACGCGCTCGCGGTCGCCTTCCTTCACCTTGACCTGCACGACCACGGTATCGCCGGGGGAAAAATCCGGGATCTCCTTGTTCATCTGCCGCGCGTTGATGTCCTGAATGATCTTGTTCATGGCCGTGTCCTGCCGGTTTCGAAACCCAGTGTACCGATCCGCCTCATCCGCCGCCCGGCGGCTCGATGCCCGCCTCGGCGCAGTATTCCTCGAGGAGCCTGCGCTCCGCCTCCGCCAGCCCGCGCCGCCCGACCAGGTCGGGCCGCCGTCGCCAGGTGCGCCCCAGCGCCTCCTTGAGCCGCCAGCGCGCGATCGCCGCATGGTTGCCGCTCGCCAGCACCTCGGGCACCCGGCGGCCGCGCCAAGCCTCGGGCCGCGTGTACTGCGGCCAGTCGAGCAGCCCGTCCGCGAACGACTCCTCCGCGGAGGAGGCGTCGTCGCCGAGCGCCCCGGGCAGCAGCCGCACCGCGGCGTCGATCACCACGAGCGCCGGCAGCTCGCCGCCGGACAGCACGTAGTCGCCGATGGACCACTCCTCGTCCACCGCGGCGTCGAGCAGCCGCTGGTCCACGCCCTCGTACCGCCCTGCCACCAGCACCGCCCCGGCCGACGCAGCGAGCCGTCCCGCTTCACGCTGGTCGAACGGCCGGCCCTGCGCGCTCAGGTGAATCACCGGCGCGCCTGCCGGGGCCCTCGCCCGCGCCGCCTCGAGGGCGGCCCACAGGGGCTCGGGCTTCATCACCATTCCCGGACCGCCGCCATAGGGGCGATCGTCCACGGTCCGGTGCGCGTCGCTCGCGAAGTCCCTGGGATCCACCGTCCCGACGACCGCGAGCCCGCGCTCGACCGCCCGCCCGACCACCCCCACCCGCAGCGCCTGCCGGATGAACTCCGGAAACAGCGTCACGACCTCGAA
The DNA here is from genome assembly GCA_964406445.1 of uncultured Steroidobacteraceae bacterium. Classification (GTDB taxonomy): domain Bacteria; phylum Pseudomonadota; class Gammaproteobacteria; order Steroidobacterales; family Steroidobacteraceae; genus SG8-30. The sequence goes on along the minus strand of CAYORU010000015.1, from coordinate 8,397 downwards.
GCCGAGCGCCATCCGCTAGAACTCCGGGTCCCAGTCGACCACCACCCGGCCGGCGTCGAGGTCGACCGACCTGACGTGCCGGGGAACCAGCGGCAGCCAACGCTCGCGCTCGCCCCGCACCACCATCACGGGGTTGGCCGGGGTCTCCACGAAATGATCCACCCTGCCCAGACCCACGCCCTCGGTCGTGACGACTTCCAGCCCCTCGAGGTCGGCCCAGTAGAACTGGCCCGGCCCCGGCGGCGGGAGTTCTGCCCGCGGCACCGCGATGTCGCGATGCGTGAGCGCCGCCGCCGCGTCGCGGTCGGCCACGCCCTCGAGGCGCGCGACCAGCAGGCTCCCGTGCCGGCGACCCTCCAGCGGCCGCGCCTCCGCACGCCGGTCGCCGGGTCCGAGCAGCCGCCAGCAGGCGTAGCCGAGGAGGCCTTCCGCGGGCTCGGTGTAGGACTTGACCTTCACCCAGCCCTTCACCCCGAACACGCCGACCACCCGGCCGAGGACCACCTCACGCTGCGACGGCACGGATCCTCCAGCCGGGGACGTCATCGCCCGGCCGGACGCGTCAGGCGGTCGCCGCCTGCTTGCGGTAGGCGGACACCAGCGCACGAACGCGATCGGACATCTGCGCGCCCGTCGCGGTCCAGTGGTCGATGCGCCCGAGGTCCAGCTCGATCTTGCGGTCCAGCTTGCGCGCGACCGGGTTGAAGTACCCGACCTGCTCGAGCACCGGGCCACCCTGGCGCTTGCGGCTGTCGGACACCACCACGTGATAGAACGGCGCGTTCTTGCCGCCGCGGCGGGTCAGTCGAATCGTCACCATCGAAGGTCCTCTCAATCCTGCCAAGAGGGCGCCGCTCGCGCCCAGGGGGACAGCCGACATCGGTGCCCCGCCAAAGAGCCGGGCATGGTACCCAAATCCGTCCGGGAGTTAAAGGGTTAGGACCGGCCACCGCCGCCTCGCCGGGCCGCCCGGCCGCGACTCAGCGCCGGGGCGGCAGGCCGCCCGGCAAGCCGCCGGGAAATCGCCCGGCCAGCCCCCGCAACATCTTCTTGAGCCCGCCGCCCTTCAGCTTCTTCATCATGCGGGCCATCTCGGACTGCTGCTTGAGCAGGCGATTGACGTCCTGCACCGCCACGCCGGCGCCAGCCGCGATGCGCCGGCGGCGCGACCCGTCGATCACCGCCGGGCGGCGGCGCTCCCCCGGGGTCATCGAGTCGATGATCGCGATCTGGCGGCGCACCATGCGGTCGTCGACCTGCCCGGCGGCCCCGGGCGGCATCATGCCGGCCGGCAGCTTCTCGAGCAGCGCCGCGAGCCCGCCCATGCCGGCGAGCTGTCGCAACTGCTCGCGCAGGTCCTCGAAGTTGAAGCCCTGTCCCTTGCTCAGCTTGGCCGCGAGCTGCTCGGCCTTGTCCTGGTCGACGCGGGCCTGAACCTGCTCGACCAGCGACACGACGTCGCCCATCCCGAGGATCCGCGAAGCGACGCGGTCCGGGTGAAACGGCTCGAGGGCGTCGGTCTTCTCGCCGGTGCCGAGGAACAGGATCGGCTTGCCGGTGACGTGACGCACGGACAGCGCGGCGCCGCCGCGCGCGTCGCCGTCGGCCTTGGTCAGGATCACGCCGGTCAGCGCCAGCGCCTCGTTGAACGCGCGGGCGGCGTTCACCGCGTCCTGTCCGGCCATGCTGTCCACCACGAACAGCCGCTCCAGCGGCTCGATCGCCCGGTCGACGGCCTGCACCTCCGCCATCATGCCGGCATCGACGTGCAGCCGGCCTGCCGTGTCGACGATCAGCACGTCGTGGCCGTGTCTGCGGGCGTGCTGCACCGCGCCCCTGGCGATCTCGACCGGAGGCGTCGTCGCGTCGGCCGGGAAGTAGTCGGCGCCCACCTGGCCCGCGAGGCGCTCGAGCTGGGTCATCGCGGCCGGCCGGTGCACGTCGGTGCTGGCGAGCAGCACCCGCTTGCCTCGCGCTCCGGCGAGGTGGCGGGCGAGCTTCGCCGCGGTCGTCGTCTTGCCGGCGCCCTGCAGGCCCGCGAGCAGGATCACGACCGGCGGCTGCGCGCGCAGGGCGAGGCCCGGCGCCGGTTCGCCCATCACCCGGACCAGCTCGTCGTGGATGATCTTGATGAACGCCTGCCCGGGCGTGAGGCTCTTCGCGACCTCGGCGCCGACCGCGCGGGCTCGGACGGCGTCGGTGAAGGCCTTCACCACCGGCACCGCGACGTCGGCCTCGAGCAGCGCCATCCGCACCTGGCGCAGCGCGTCGGCCACGTTCTCGTCGGTCAGCCGACCCCTGCCCTTCAGCGCGCCGAGGGTCTGGGACAGTCTTTCGGTCAGGGCGTCGAACATCGCGGGGCCTCTCGGCTCGGCGCCGGGGCGGCGGCGCCCGTGGCGGTGAGAGCCCGTGATTATAGGCAGCCCTGCGGGCGGCGGCGGCCATGCCTTACAATCGGGGCGTTCCTCCGGCGGAGCCTCCCTTGTTCGGAGTCCTGGTCATCGGGTTCTACTTTGGCGCCGCCGGCCTGTCGGCCTTCTCGGCCTGGCGAGGCGCGGGGCAGCTGCGCGCCGGGGCGGTGGGCGCCGGGCTCGCGGGCGCGGCGGTCGTCGCACACGTGCTCTGGCTGTCCGGAACGCTGCGCGCCGAGCCGGGCTACGCGCTCGACATCGCCACCTCGCTGTCGCTGTTCGGGCTGGTGGTCGGCAGCATCGCCGTGCTCCTCGCGCTCAGGGTCAACTTCCGCGCGCCGGCGGCCATCCTGCTCGCCACGGCCGGCGTGCTCGCGCTGGGAACGGGCAGCCTGTCCACGCTGAGGGAGGTGCACGAGCCCGGCTGGCCGCTCGCCGCGCACATCACGCTGTCGGCGCTGGCCTTCGGGTTGCTGGCGACCGCGGCGCTGCTCACGCTCGTGCTCGCGGTGCAGGACACGAACCTCCGCAGCCGCCGGCCGGCGCCATGGCTCGCCGCGCTGCCGCCGATGGAGAGCATGGAGCACGCGGTCTTCACGCTGATCCGCATCGGCTTCGTCGCACTGTCCGCCACCCTGCTGATCGGATTCTTCTTCGTCACCGACCTGTTCAGCCAGCGGCTGGTCCACAAGGTCACCCTGGCGATCGCGGCCTGGGCCATCTTCGGAACCCTGCTGCTCGGCCGCAGGCGCTTCGGCTGGCGCGGCCGCAAGGCCCGCCGCCTCGCGCTGGCGGGCTTCGCGGTGCTGGCCGCCTCCTACTTCCTGACCAAGTTCGTGCTCGAGGTGCTGCTCGACCGGCACTGGGGCTGACCGCCCGCCCCGGGCGCCGCGCCTTGACGCCGCGACCCGCGGCTTGCTGCAATCCCAGGCCTACCGGCCGGATGGCCGCCCGCCGCAGCCCAACTTGCCCGATCCCCAGACAGCCGCAGCGACGACCCTTGCTGCCGGCCTCCTGCTTGCGGCCCTCGCGCTCTTCGAGGCCGGCCTCACGGCCCTGTCGAGGCGGCGCGGCGCCGCGGCCCCGGCGATCCTCCGCCGGCTGCAGGCCGCGCCGCGACGCATGCGGCACGCGGCAGGCCTGCTGCGGGTGCTGCTGCTCGCGGCGCTGGTCGCCCTGTCGGTCGCCGCGGCCGCATTCGGCTCGGCGGCCACGGGCTCGGTCGTCGCCTGCGGACTGGCGCTGCTCTACGTGCTCGAGCGCGCGGGTCGGCTGCGCGCCGTAGGTGCGCAGGCGCCGCTGCTCGGGCCGGCGGTCGCCCGGGTGCTGTACCCCCTGTTCCTGCTGCTGCCGCGCGGGCGGGCGGGCGCCGCGGGCGGCTCGGCGAACGACGCCGCCGGCGCGGCGGAGACGATCGAGGAGATCGCCGACCGGATCGCCGTCGCTCCGGAGGACCGCCAGCAGATGGTGCAGGGCCTCCTCGCGCTCGAGCAGATCCGCGTCGAGGACATCATGATCCCGCGCAGCGAGGTGCTCGGCATCGACGTCAACGCCGAGTGGGAGGAGATCATCGAGCTCGTCTCGCGGACGCCGCACACGCGGCTGCCCCTCTACGAGGGCGAGCTCGACCGGGTGATCGGCATTCTCCACATGCGGCGGGTCGCCAACGAGCTCGCGCTGGGGCGCCTCGACCGCGAGCGGCTGCGTGAGGCGGCGATGAGCCGCGAGGCGTTGTTCGTGCCGGAGGGCACCACCCTGCAGGCGCAGCTGATCGCCTTCCGCAAGCTGCGCCGGCGCATCGCCTTCGTCGTGGACGAATACGGCGACGTGCTGGGTCTGGTGACGCTCGAGGACATCCTCGAGGAAGTGGTCGGCGAGTTCACGACCCAGCCGGCGCTGCTCGAGCGCGACATCACCCCGCAGCCCGACGGCAGCTGCGTGATCGCCGGCAGTGCGCCGGTCCGGCTGCTCTCGCGCCGGCTCGGCTGGGACCTGCCGACCGAGGGGCCGCGGACCCTCAGCGGATTGATCGTCGAGCAGCTGGAGGCGATCCCCGAAGCCGGCGTGGCGCTCGACCTCGCCGGACGCCGCGTCGAGGTGCTGCAGGTGGCGGACAACACCGTGCGGACCGCCCGCGTGCACGGCCCGCCGGCCTAGGGACGCTCGATGCCGGTGGCGTGGGCGCGGCCGAGAGCCAGCACCGCCTCGTCGAGGCGCGCCGCGGCGACCACCTCCATGCCCTCCACCGGACGGCGGGGGGCGTTCGCGCGCGCGACCACCGCGCGCCGGAAGCCGTGCTTGGCCGCCTCGCGCAGTCGCTCCTCGCCATAGGGCACGGGACGGATCTCGCCTGCGAGTCCCACCTCGCCGAAGGCGACGAGGTCCTGCGCCAGCGGGCGGTCCTCGAGGCTAGACAGCAGCGCCGCCACCACGGGCAGGTCGGCCGAGGTCTCGCCGAGTCGCACGCCGCCGACCACGTTCACGAACACGTCATGGGCGTGCAGCGCGACGCCGGCGTGGCGATGCAGCACCGCGATCAGCATCGCGATCCGGTTCGCCTCGAGACCGACCGCGACGCGGCGCGGATTCGCCGCGTGGCTCGGATCCACGAGCGCCTGCACCTCGACCAGCATCTGGCGGGTCCCCTCGCGGGCCACCGTGACCACCGAGCCGGCGACCGGCTGCTCGTGGCGCGACAGGAAGATCGCCGAGGGATTGCGCACCTCCTTGAGGCCGCGCTCGTCCATCGCGAAGACCCCGATCTCGTTGGCCGCGCCGAAGCGGTTCTTCACGGCGCGGACCACCCGGTAGCGGCTGCCCGAATCGCTCTCGAAGTAGAGCACCGCGTCGACCATGTGCTCGAGAAGCCGCGGGCCCGCGATGACGCCCTCCTTGGTGACGTGCCCGATGAGCAGCACCGCGGTGGCCGTGGACTTGGCGTGGGCGACCAGCTGCGCCGCGCACTCCCGCAGCTGGGAGACCGAGCCCGCGGCGGCCTCGACGGTGGCGGCGGTCATGGTCTGGATCGAGTCGACGACCAGCACGCGCGCGGCCAGCGCGCGCGCCTGCTCGACGATCTGCTCCACCGAAGTCTCGGCGACCAGCCGCAGCGGGGCGCCGCCGAGCCCGAGGCGGTTCGCCCGCAGGCCGACCTGGCGCACCGACTCCTCGCCGGTCGCGTACAGCACCGGCGCGCCCGCCGCGAGCGAGGCGGCCGCCTGCAGGAGCAGCGTGGACTTGCCGATCCCGGGATCGCCGCCGATCAGCGTCACCGAGCCCGGCACGAGGCCGCCGCCGAGCACGCGGTCGAACTCGGTCATGCCCGTGCCGAGGCGCGGTTCCTCGCCGGCCTCGAGCGACTCGACGGGCGCGGCGGCGGCGAGGGCGGGAGCCCGGCCGCGCCGCGCGGCGGGCGCGGGGTGGAAAGCCGACAGGGTGTTCCACTCGCCGCAGGCGGGGCACTGGCCCTGCCAGCGCGGCGCCTCGGCGCCACAGCTCGAGCAGACGAATACGGTGCGTGGCTTGGCCATGGCGCGGGCCGGTCGAGGGAGCGGCGATGCTAGCACGCACCTGCGGGGACTGCGGGCCAGTTCGCGAATTCAGGCTCGAGCCGCGCAAAAAACCGTGCGCGCTCGTTCCCGCGGCTGCGGCGCACGTTTATGATCGCCCCACGCATCACAGGGGGCCGATCGCAGGCGCATGAGCGATGAATCGCACCTGGCGCGATGGCTGCGCGGGACGACGACGCAGGAAGCAGGGACACCCTCCGGCGGCGGCGCGCATGCGCCGTCGGCCGCCGCGCGTGCGCTCGCCCCGGCCGCCCGTCCAGCCGGGACTGCGCGCCTGCGCCCGGGCCAGGCTTTCGGCCACTACCGCGTGGAGCGCGAGCTCGGACGCGGAGCCATGGCCACCGTGTACCTGGCCACGGACGAGCGGAACGGCTCGAAAGTGGCCCTCAAGCTGCTCTCGCTCGGCGAAGACTGGCCTGCCGACCGGCTCGACGAGGGCCGGCTCCGGCTGGTCCGCGAAGCCGAGGCGGCCTCGCGCATCGGCCACCCGGACATCGTCGAGGTGTTCGAGGCCGGCGAGCACGATGGCCAGTTCTACCTCGCCATGGAGCACGTCGACGGACTGAGCCTCGACAACCACGCCTCCCAGGGCCGGCTGCTGCCGCCGCGCATGGCCTGCGAGATGTGCGCGCGGGTCGCCGAAACGCTCGGCTTCGCCCACCAGCGCGGGGTGATCCACCGCGACATCAAGCCGGCCAACATCTTCTTCGACCAGAACCGGCGCCGGGTGCGCATCATGGACTTCGGCGTGGCGCGGCTCGTCGACAGCCGTGCGACGCGCACGGGCGTGGTGCTCGGCTCGCCTTCCTACATGGCCCCGGAGCAGCTCGACGCGCGGCCGGTGACCGGCCGCTCCGACCTGTTCTCGCTCGGCGTGACGCTGTACCAGCTGCTGACCGGCGCCCTGCCTTTCCGCTCCGACTCGATGCCGGGACTCATGCGCCGCATCGTGCTCGAGCCGCACCCGCCGCTCGCGACCATCCGGCCGGACCTTCCGGCGGCGCTCGGGCGGGTCCTCGACAAGGCGCTCGCCAAGGACCCTGAGGAGCGCTTCGCCACCGGCGCCGAGATGGCCGAGGCCTTGCGCGCGGTCGGGCGAACCATCGATCCGGGACTGCGCTGATGCCAGCCTCCATCCCGCTGCGCGGCAAGCTGCGGTCCGTCGGGCTCACCGACGCCGGCAAGGTGCGCGAACACAACGAGGACGCGATCGCCTGGGACGGGGACATCGGGCTGTTCGTCCTCGCCGACGGCATGGGCGGCTACAACGCCGGCGAGGTGGCGAGCGGCATCGCGGTCAAGACGATCATGAACCTGGTGCGCGAGGCCTACGCCGTGCAGGAGCTGGGCGGCCACGACAAGGGCAACGGGCTCAGCCGGCCGGCGATCATCCTGCGGGACGCCATCACCCGCGCCAACAAGATCATCAACCAGACCGCCAAGACCCAGCCGCAGTGCGAAGGCATGGGCACCACCGTGGTCGCGGCACTCTTCCACGACAATAAAATCATCATTGCCCACGTCGGCGACTCCCGCCTGTACCGGCTGCGCGGCGAGCGCTTCGAGCAGGTGACCATGGACCATTCGCTCCTGCAGGAGCTGGTGGACCGGGGCTTTTACACGCCGGAGGAGGCGCAACGGGTCACGAACAAGAATTATGTGACCCGTGCCTTAGGCGTCGAGACCGCCGTCGAGGTAGAAATCCGCGAAGAGCCGGTACAGCGCGGCGACTGCTACGTGCTGTGCTCGGACGGGCTGAGCGACATGATCGAGGATGAGGACATTCATCTCACGATCAGCACGTTCGGCGCGAATCTTGAGACCGTTGCTAAGCAGCTGGTGCAGCTGGCGAACGACAACGGGGGTCGGGACAACATTTCGGTGCTGTTGACGGAGGTCACCGAAACTTTCCCGGCGAAAAAGGGCATACTTGACAGAATATTGGGCTGGTTCGGCTAACCGGCGACGAGGAACGCGATGGCACGCCTGATCCTGAGTCTCGATGGCGACGTGCTCGCCGAGTACAACATGAGCAAGGAGCGCTACACCATCGGGCGCCTCCCGGACAACGACGTGCGCATCGACAATCCCGCCGTCAGCGGGCACCACGCGCTGATCATCAACATCCTGAACGACTCCTTCCTCGAGGACCTGAACAGCACCAACGGCACCTATGCCAACGGCAAGCTGATCAAGAAGCACGCCCTCAAGCACGGCGACGTGATCACCGTCGGCCACCACCACCTGCGCTTCGTCGACAGCCAGGTCGAGGCGCCGGACGCCGACGAGTTCGAGAAGACCATGGTGATCGGCCCCGGCCAGATCAGCGAGGAGCGGCTGCGCGCCGCGGCCGAGGCGCGTCCCGCCGCGCCCGCAGCCCCCGCTGCCGGCAACGGCGGCGCGGCCCCCGCGCGGCC
>CAYORU010000014.1:0-74325 GCA_964406445.1 uncultured Steroidobacteraceae bacterium | reverse complement strand
CGCAAAGTAGCCGTCTCCATCTCGACACCTCGATAGGCTGACTTTGCCGTCTAACAATAAATGGGTGTAATCATTGACGCAGAATAATGCGTCATTTCGGCCCCGTTAATAGCCCCATGACGCCTAAGTGCCTGTCGGCCCTGGACGCAACATGATCCATCCTGCTGTTGCGCCGCAATACGCCGAATTGGCTTCGATGCTGCGCATGCCGCCCCGGAAGCGTCCGGGAAGACCAGGTTCGGGCTAGGCCTTACCGAACCGGTCCGTCGCCTTGACGAGCTCGTGCGTGATGCCCGCCTCGAGCGCCGAGTGGCCGGCGTTCGGCACCACGTGGAACTCGGCCTCGGGCCAGGCGCGATGCAGCTCCCACGCCGTGCGCATCGGGCAGACGACGTCGTAGCGGCCCTGCACGATCACCGCGGGAATGTGCCGGATGCGGTGCAGGTCGTCGAGCAGCTGGTTCTCGCTGCGCAGGAAGCCGCCGTTCACGAAGTAGTGGCACTCGATGCGCGCGAAGGCGATCGAGAATGCGTCATCGCCGAAGCGACGGACGGCGTCGTCGTCGGTCAGCAGGAAGCTCGTCGAGCCCTCCCACACCGACCAGGCGCGCGCCGCGGCGGCGGCGACCGCCGGGTCCGGCCCCGTCAGCCGCCGGTGGAACGCCTGCATCAGGTCGCCGCGCTCCTCGGGCGGGATCGGCGCGAGGTAGTGCTCCCAGCGGTCCGGGAAGAGCTCGCTCGCCCCGTGCTGGTAGAACCACTCGAGCTCGCGCCGGCGCAGCATGAAGATGCCGCGCAGCACCAGCTCGGTGACCCGGTCCGGGTGGCTCTCGGCGTAGGCGAGGGCGAGCGTGGAGCCCCAGGAGCCGCCGAACACCAGCCAGCGCTCGATGCCGAGGTGCTCGCGCAGCCGCTCGATGTCCTCGACGAGGTGCCAGGTCGTGTTCTGCTCGAGGCTGGCGTGTGGCCGGCTGCGGCCGCAGCCGCGCTGGTCGAAGAGCACGATGCGGTAGCGCTTAGGGTCGAAGAAGCGCCGCGCGCGGGTGTCGCCGCCGCCGCCCGGTCCGCCATGCAGGAACACGGCCGGCTTGCCCCGCGGGTTGCCGCATTCCTCCCAGTAGATCTCATGCCCGCCCGGCACGGCGAGGTGCCCCATGCGGTAGGGCTCGACGGGCGGGTAGAGCTTGCGCAGCGTGCGGGGTGACGAGGGCTTCCGGGCCCGGGTCGGGCGGCTGCGGCTCGCGGCCGCGCCGAGCGCGGACTTGGCGGCCGGCTTGGCCTTGCCCGGCTTGGCGGCCGTGCGGCCGCGGCGGCGCTTGCGCTTGTCGGTCATGGGCAGGCTCCTTCGAAGCGGACGGTCGCAGTATCCGGGAACCGGGACGGGAACAGCGCCCTAGAACTTGTACTCCTCGGCGCGCGTCCCGGCCAGCGTGTAGGCGGCGGCGCCGAGCGTGGTGTCGCGGCGCTTCGTGCTCATGGTGCCGGTGATCCAGTAGGCCGAGTACATGGAGTCGAGGCTGATGCCCTTCGCCATCTTCACGTAGACGAGCTGGTTGGGCGGCGGCGGCGGCACGTGGATGCAGGCGCCGAAGTAGGGCACCAGGAAGAACTCGATGACGAGGCCCTTGGCGTCGAGCTCGAGCGGCACGATGAAGCCGGGGATGCGCACCTGCTGGCCGTCGAGCTTGGCGTTGACCCGGAAGTCCATCAACTGCTGCGCGGCGAGGCCGCCCTCGCCGGAGAGATAGTCGTGCGTCGGCGGCGGTGGCGCGGGGTCGAAGCCCTGGCGCGCGTCCTCGGGAATCAGCTCGACCCAGTCGAGGGTCTTCGGCTGCGCGAGGGCCGCGGTCGAGGCGAGCAGCAGGGCGGCGAGGGTCAGGACACGCATCGGGTACCTCAGGTTCGCAGGGACAGGCCGTCGGCGAGCGAGTTGCGGTAGGCGCGCCACGCGGGCAGCAGCCCGGCGAGCAGCCCGGCCGCGACGACGGCGGCGGCGATGGCGAGATCGTAGCCGCCCGGCGGCCCGATGTGCACGAACAGCCCGAATCGGCGCTCGAGCGCCGGCGCGGCGAGGGCGAGCCCGCCGAAGGCGAGCAGGAAGCCGGCCGCGACGCCGGCGGCGGCGAGCAGTGCGGCCTCGAACTCGAGCAGCAGGAACACGTGCCGCGGCCGCGCGCCGACGGAGCGCAGGATGGCCATTTCGCGGCGCCGCTCGTTCAGGCTGGTGAGCAGCGCGGTGACCATGCCGAGCAGCCCGGCCACCACGACGCAGGCCGCGACCAGCAGCAGCGCGGTGTCGGCGATGCCCACCACCTGCCACAGCTGCTGCAGCGCGACGCCGGGGATCACGGCGGAGAGCGCCTCGCCGCGATACTCGTTGAGCGCCCGCTGCATCTGGAATACGGCGGCGCGGGAGTCCAGCCCCACCAGGAAGGCCGTGATCGCCTTGGGCGTGAGGTCGGCGGCGGCCAGCGCTTCGCCGGGCGGCGCGCCGATCGCGGGTGCGCGCATGCCGCTCTCCCAGCCCTCGTGGATGGCCGTGATGGCCTCGAGGCTGACGTGGACGCTGCGGTCCACCGGCGTGCCGGTCGGGGCGAGGACGCCGACGACCTTGAAGGGCTGGTCGTCGTGCTCGGCGAAGCTGCCCTCGCCGATGCCGTGCGCGATGGTGATGCGCTCGCCCACCGAGTAGCCTAGCGCGCGGGCGACCTCGGCGCCGACCACTGCGTCGTGCAGGTTCGAGAACGGCCCACCGGCAGAGAACGCGAGCGGCCGGCGCTCGCCGTAGCGGTAGTGCTCGAAATACGCGCCCGTGGTGCCGACCACCCGGTAGCCCCGGTGCGAGTCGCCGAGCGAGATCGGGATCGTCCAGGCCACGTCGGGGTGCCGGGCCACCAGCTGGTAGCTCTGCCAGGAGATGTTCGAGGTCGGGTCGCCGATGCGAAACACCGAGTAGAGCAGCAGGTTCACCGGGCCGCTGCGCGCGCCGACGATCAGGTCGGTGCCGGAGATCGTGCTGGCGAAGCTCTCGCGCGCCTCGGTGCGCAGCTTCTGCACGCCGAGCAGCAGCGCGACGCTGACCGCGATCGCGAGCACGGTGAGCGTCGCGGTCACGCGGCGGTTGAAGAGGCTCCTGGCGGCGAGCGGCAGGAGGCGCATCAGGCGGCCTCCGAATCCGGCCGGGCGCGGTTGAGCTCGGGCAGCGAGAGCTGGCGGTCGAACAGCCGCCCGAGCGTGGTGTCGTGGCTGACGAACAGCAGCGTGGTGCCGGCCGAGGCGCATTCCTGCATGAGCAGCGAAAGGAAGGCCTCGCGCGCGTCCGCGTCGAGCGCCGAGGTGGGCTCGTCGGCGATCAGCAGCTCGGGCGAGCCGAGCAGCGCGCGCGCGGCGGCGACCCGCTGCTGCTGGCCGATCGAGAGCTCGGCCACCGGCCGGGCGAGCAGCGCAGGCTGCGTCAGGCCGAGGTGGGCGAGCAGGCGCCGGGCCGCCGCGTCGAGGTCGGCCCCGGCGCGCTCGCGACGGCGCGCGGAGAAGCGCGCCGGCAGCGTGACGTTCTCGACCACCGACAGGTAGGGCAGCAGGTTGAACATCTGGAACACGAAGCCGATGCGGTCGGCGCGCAGCGCGTCGCGCCGCGCCGCAGGCAGGCGCGCGAAGTCCTCGCCGAGGATGCGCACGCTGCCGGCCTGCGGCGCCAGCACCCCGCCTACCACGCCGAGCAGCGTGCTCTTGCCGCTGCCACTCGGTCCGCGCAGGAAGACGCGCTCGCCGCGTTCGACGGTGAGCCGCGGCAGGTCGAGCACCGGCTGGCCCGGGCGCCAGGCGAAGCGCAGCTCGGCGATGTCGATGGCGGGTTCGGTCACGCGGCGTCTCGAGGCTGGCGGAGTCCGGTGCAGGTTAACGCAGCGCGAGGCGCGTGCGGCTGCGGCCGAGCTCGGCCTGCCGCGAACCGCGTCCGTCGAGCACCGTCGTGCGCAGCTTGAGGTCGCCCGGCAGCTTCGTCGCGAGGCGCACCTCGAGGAAGGCGAGCTTCGCCGGCTCGGCGCAGTCGAACTCCCAGCGGGCCCAGAAATCTGCGTGTTCGCCGCCGGCCGCCGGGCCGGTCCACGGCACGTCCACCTCGGCCGACAGGAACCGGCAGCGGGCCGCGGGCGGCATCGCGAACAGCTCGGCGTGGCCGCGCAGCAGGCGCTCGGCCTCCGCGACCGCCGCGCGCTGCGCGTCGTTGCGCGGCGCATGCTCGAAGCCGACCACGTCCGCGGCCGGTACGGTCAGCGCGACGCTCAACCGGCCGCGGTCGAGGGCTACGTCGAGGTCGGCGAGGCCGTGGACGTGGGCCTTGTGGGCGAGCGCTGCGGGCGCCGCGACACCGGCGGCGAGCAGGGTGCAAGCAAGCAGCGCGCTGCGCGGAATACAGGGCATGGGTCGCTCTCCTGGTTCGGTATCGCGGCCTGCGGCCAGCCGGGCACGACTCCCGTCTGACCGCAGGCCGCGCGCGGGGTTCAGCGCCCGAACCCGAGGCGGACGCCGGCCGAGAGCGACCGGCCTGGCAGCGGCAGCTCGTCCTTGAGCGGCGAGGAGTGCACGCGGGCGTCCTCGTCGAGCAGGTTGCGGCCACGCAGGAACAAGACCGCGTTGGCCGTCCCCCAGGCCGGCCGGAACCGCAGTTCCGCATCGAGCATCGTGAACCCGTCCGTCGGCCGCTCGCGGTCGGCCACCTCGTCCTGCTCGAAGTAACGCTCGACGTCCACACTGGCGCCGAAGGCGCCACGCTCCCAGGCGAGCCTGGCGCCGAGCCGCAGGGGCGGCACGCGCGGCAGGTTGCCGCCGGCGTCGAGCTCGCCGCGCACGTAGTCGCCGGACAGGCCCAGCGTGAAGCCGCTGCCGGCGCCGAGCGGCAGCGTGGCCTCGGCCTCGAGGCCCCAGAAGCGCGCGTCGCGCTGCAGGAACTGGTAGACCGGCAGGCCGTCCTCCTCGGCGCCGGTGGGCGAGAGGAAGATGTAGCCGTCGTAGCGGCTGGCGAACGCGCGGATCTCGCCGGTCGCGCCCGCAGCCTCGACCCGCAGGCCGATGTCGCCGGTCATGCCGCGTTCGGTGCCGAGTCCGGCGTCGCCGACCTCGAACTGCCGCGTCGCGGCGTGCGGGCCGTCGGCGTAGAGCTCCGTCGAGCTCGGGTGCCGCTCGCTGCGCACGACCTGGCCGACCAGCGCGATGCTCTGGCCCAACTGCCACAGGCCGCCGAGCGAGGCGTTGAGCGAATCGTCGTCGTAGCCGGCGAGGCCCGTGCCGTCGACCTCCTGTCGGTCCCAGCGCAGCCCGAACTCGACCGAGGCGGACGCGAAGTCACGCTTCTGGAACAGGAACGCGCCGAAAGTGCGCGTGCGGGAATCGGGGATGAACGCCTCCTCTCCGTCCGCGACGAGATCCACTTCCTGCCACTGCAGGCCGACGGTGCCATACAGTCCGTCACGCCGGCCGTGGTCGAGCGCGGCGCGCAGCTCGCGGCCGTCGACCTTGTAGAGGGTGCCGACCTCGCCGCTGGGCTCGAGCTCGGCGTGCTCGTAGTCGTTCGCCGCGCCGCGCAGCCGCAGCGTCGAGCCGCCGAAGGCCGCGAGGTCGACATTCGCGGAGAGGTCCAGCCGATCCTGCTTCAGGTCGATCGACACGTCGCCTTCCTCTTCTTCCTCCTCGATCGGCTCGCCGCCCGGCTCCTCGGCGCCGTGCTCGTGGCCGTGCCCGCCCGGAATGCCGTAGCGGGTGTCGTAGCGGCTGAAGGCGAGGCCGAAGGTCCAGCCGTCGCCGACGTAGGCTGCGCCAAGCCCGCCGGCTTTGGTGCGGCTCGAGCTGTTCTCCACGGTGTCCCGCATGTCGCCGGGCTCCTCGCCCTCCGCGATCTCCTCGGCGCGCAGGCGCCGCGACTCGGCAAAGCCCGGGATGTCGTAGTCGTCGGTCTCGCGCCACACGCCGTCGAAGTGCAGGGCGACGCGGCCGACGCCGGCGTCGAGCCGCCCGGCGACCGCGCGCTCGCCGAGCGCCGTGTCGCCGCGCGCCTCGACCAGGCCCTCGGGCGATTCGGGCACGCGGTCGTGCAGCCGGTTGGTGACCACGTTGACGAGGCCGCCGGCGGCGCCGCTTCCGTACATCAGGGTCGCCGGCCCGCGGATGATCTCGATCTGGTCGGCGAGCGCCGGGTCGATGGCGACCGCGTGGTCCTCGGACAGGCCCGAGGCATCGAGCGTCGCGAGCCCGTCCGTCATCACCTGCACCCGGTCGCCGCCGAGGCCGCGGATCACGGGCCGGGAGGCGGCGGGTCCGTAGAAGGTCGAGCGCAGGCCGGGCTCGCCGGAGACGGTTTCGCCGATCGTCGGGGCGAGCGCGGTCAGCAGCTCGTCGCCGGCGAGGACGACGGTCGGCTTCGCGGTGCTCGCGGGGCCGAGCGGGATCGGGGTCGCGGTGACCACGACTTCCTGGAGTTCGCGGTGCTGCTGGGGGTCGGCCGCCGCGGTCGCGGCGGTGAGGACGGCGACGATGGTGCCGCCCAGGAGACTGGACTTGTGCATGTTTCCCTTCCGTTTGACGCCGGCGCAGCTGCGCCGGCCGGGACGCGGCCTCGCGGCCGCGCGTTCCTGCGTCAGGCGGAATGGAGTGCGGGAGGCGCCCGGCTGCGGTGGGCGGAAAGCCGCGGCGCCGTGACCGCGTGCGCGGCCGCCGGCTGGGGAAGGTACGCACGGGCCCGCGGCACGGCGAGGCCGGCTGCCGCCGCGGGCGCCGGCGCCACAGACGCGAAAGCGACGCAGAGCTCGCAGGCGTGCGGCGCGTGATGCTCGCCCGGCGCGGGATCGTCGGCGTGGTGCTCGTGGCCGTGCGTGACGAGCAGCCACTGCGCGGCGACGAGCAGGCAAGCCAGCAGCAGGGCCCAGGGCCCGGCGCTGCGTGCACGCGTCGATCGCAGGTCAGGTGTCACGGTCATCGGGCCGTTCCTCGACGAGCCGCGTAGTATACCGGGGTCGCCCATGGCCGGCATTCCCCGGTGCCGGGGCGGCTTTGAGGGGTCCGCCGGGAAATACGATGCGCGTCTACGCCGACCAGCTCGATCGAAACCTCGATGCGTCGTTCGCGGCGGCTTGGCTCGTGGTCGGCGATGAGCCGCTCTTGTTCAACGAGGCCGCGGACCGCATCCGCGCGAAGGCCCGTGAGCTGGGCCATGTCGACCGCGAGGTCTTCGACGTCGACCGCCGCTTCGACTGGAACGAGCTCGCGGCCGCCGCCCGGTCGCTTTCGCTGTTCGCGTCGCGCCGCATCCTCGAGCTGCGGTTCTCGACGTCGGGCCCTGGCGCCGAGGGCGGTGCCCTGCTCAAGGCGCTCGCCGCGGACCCGCCGCCCGACACGGTGTTGCTGGCGCTCCTGCCGCAGCGTCCGGACGGGGCGTTGTGGTCGAGCGGGTGGGCCTCGGCCTTCGAGCAGCGCGGCCACGTGGTGCAGGCCTGGCCAGTCGAGATCGACCGGCTGCCGCAGTGGATCGCGGCGCGCGCCCGCCGGCATGGCCTCGAGCTCGACCGCGACGCGGCCACGCTGCTCGCCGCGCGCGTCGAGGGCAACCTGCTCGCCGCGCACCAGGAAATCGAGAAGCTCGCGCTCACCCACGGCGCCGGCGCGCTCGACGAGGATGCCGTGGCCGAAGCCGTGGCCGACAGCGCGCGATTCGACGTCTTCAGGCTCGGCGAGGCGGCGCTCGCCGGCGACGCCGCGCGCAGCCTGCGCATCCTCGACGGCCTGCGGGCCGAGGGCGGCGAGCCGACGCTCGTGCTGTGGCTGCTGTGCCGCGAGCTGCGGGCGGTCGTGGCCGAGCGGCGCAACCCGGGCGGCGGCTTCCACGGCCGCGGCCGGCAGGCCGAGCGCCACAAGGCGGCGGTCGCGGCGGCCGCGCGGCGGCTGCCCGGGCCGCGGCTGCGCGAGCTCACACGGCTTGCCGGCCGGGCCGACCGCGCGATCAAGGGCCGGGGCGAAGGCCGGCCCTGGGAGGAGCTCGAGGCGCTGACTGCCTCGCTCGCCGGCGTCGAGGGTCGGCTGGTTTCCGGCAGCTGAGACGATGCGTCCGCTCGGCGTCTTCGGCGGCACCTTCGATCCGGTCCACAATGGCCACCTGCGCACGGCTTTCGAGCTGGCGGAGTGCCTGGACCTCGAGCGCGTGCTGTTCGTGCCGGCCGCCGACCCGCCGCACCGGCCGCCACCGCGCGTGCCCGCGGCCCGTCGCGTCGAGTTCGTGCGCGCGGCGATCGAGGCGGAACCACGCTTCGCGCTGGACGAGCGCGAGCTCGCGCGCGGCGGTCGCTCCTACACGGTGCTCACGCTCGAGGAGCTTCGCGCGGAACGCGGCGCGCAGCCGCTGGTGCTGTGCCTCGGCATGGACGCCTTCCTCGGGCTCGCGGGCTGGCACCGCTGGACGGAGCTGCCGCGGCTCGCGCACCTGGCGGTCGCGCACCGTCCGGGATTCTCCCCGCCGGCGGACGGGCCGCTCGGCGAACTGGTCGCCGCCCGCCTCGCGCGGTCGCCGGATGCGCTTGCCCAGTCACCCGCGGGCCGCGTGTTCTTCTTCGCCGGCACGCAGGTCGAGCTGTCCGCGACGGAGCTGCGTCGCGTCCTGGAGACGGGCCGGGATCCACGCTACTTGATGCCCGAGCCGGTGCGTAGGATGATCCTCGCCACGGGCGCCTATGCCCGGCCAGGTGTCAACGAGGGATGAGCGAAACCCCAAGCCGCCCGACGAAACGCAAGAGCCCCGCCAAGAAGAAGACCGCCCCGGCCGCCACGCGGGCGAGGCGCCCCGCCGCGAAGCGCGCGGCGAAGAAGAAGACCGCGTCACCGCCGACCAAGCCCGCCGCACCCCCAGGGATCGCCGACGTCGCCGTCGCCGCGCTCGCCGACATGAAGGCGGTGAACGTTCGTGTGCTCGACGTGCGCGAGCTGACCGACGTCACGGACACGATGATCATCGCCTCGGGCACTTCGGACCGGCACGTCAAGTCGATCGCCGGGCGGGTGCTGCAGAAGTGCGCCGAGGCCGGCTACCGGCCGATGGGCGTCGAGGGCGAGCGCGAGGGCGAGTGGGTCCTCGTCGACCTCCGCGACGTGCTGGTGCACGTGATGCTGCCGCGGATCCGCGAGTTCTACGGCCTCGAGAAGCTCTGGGGCACGCCGACGGCGACGCCCGCGGCGGCGCCCGCCTGAGCGCGGGCGCGCGGCCCTGCGCATCCGGCTGATCGCCGCCGGCACCCGCCTGCCCGCGTGGGTCGGCGCGGGCTACGAGGACTACTCGCGCAGACTGGGCCCGGAGCTTCGCCTCGAACTCGTCGAGATCGCGCTGGGGCGCCGCGCCGGCGGCGCGGATCCCGCCGCGGCGCGCGCGGACGAGGGCCGCCGGATGCTCGCGAAGATCGACGCTCGCAGCTACGTGTGCGCCCTCGACGTGGAGGGCCGCGCCCGAGACACCGCCAGCCTGTCGCGCTGGCTGGCCGCGCGCCTCGCCGACGGGCGCGACCTCGCGCTGCTGGTCGGCGGTCCGGACGGACTCGACGCCGCCTGCCTCGCGCGCGCCGACGAGCGCTGGTCGCTGTCGCCGCTGACGCTGCCGCACGGGCTCGTGCGCGTGGTGGTGGCCGAGGCGCTGTACCGCGCGGCGAGCCTGCTCAAGGGCCACCCCTACCACCGCGCCTGAGGCCGGCGCATCCACGCCGGCGGCGGCCGCGAAACCAGCAACGGATCCTCAATCCGCGGGACCGCGCCACGCGGCCCGCCACGCCAGGAGTCTCCGATGAGCCGATCCCTCTCCCTCGCCGCGCTTGCCGCCGTGCTCGCCCTCGGCGCGCAGCCGGCCGGCGCCGCGCAGTGCCCGGCCTTCCTCGACCACGAGTTCAAGCGGCTGCACTCGTCGAAGACCGTCAACCTGTGCGAGGAGACCGCCGGCAAGCCGCTGCTCGTCGTCAACACGGCGAGCCACTGCGGCTACACGGGGCAGTTCGAGGGCCTCGAGGCGCTGCACCGCAAGTACCGCGACCGCGGCCTGGTGGTCGTCGGCTTCCCTTCGAACGACTTCCGCCAGGAAGCCGGCGACGAGGCGAAAACCGCCGAGGTCTGCTTCGTGAACTACGGCGTGACCTTCACCATGCTCGCGCCGTCGCCGGTCAAGGGACCGGCGGCCAACCCGGTGTTCCGCGAGCTGGTGCGGCAGGCGGGCGAGCCGACCTGGAACTTCAACAAGTACCTCGTCGCCGCGGACGGGCGGGTGATCGAGCGCTTCAAGAGCAGCGTCGCGCCCGGGTCGCCGGAGCTCGAGCAGGCGATCGAGAAGCTGCTCGACTGACGGTCGGTCGACCCCCGGCGTCCCGGCCGTCGGGCCGGGACAACCGCAGGCCGGACGGCTATGCTTCGGGTTGCACGGCGCCCACGCGGGGCGCTGGCTCATCTGCAGTCCGATCAATGAGTTACGCGCCCATTTACCTTGCCTCCGCATCGCCCCGGCGCAGCCAGCTGCTCGCGCAGATCGGCGTCGCCCACGAGGTCTGCCCGGCCGGCCTCGACGAGGAGCGCCTGCCGGGCGAGCCGCCGCGGGTCTACGTGGAGCGGCTCGCCCGCGACAAGGCCCGCGCGGCGGGCCGGGCACTGGCGGGACGGACGGCGCGGCCGGTGCTCGCGGCCGACACCGCGGTCGTGCTCGGCGACGAGATCTTCGGCAAGCCGGCCGACGAGGCCGACTGCGTGCGCATGCTGATGGCACTCGGTGGCCGGACCCACGAGGTCATGACCGGCGTCGCGCTGCTCGCCGGCGAAGCGCTGCTCGCCGACGTGAGCGTGAGCCGCGTCAGCTTCCGGCCGGTCGACGAGGACGAGTGCCGGCGCTACTGGGCGAGCGGCGAGCCGCGCGGCAAGGCCGGCGGCTACGCGGTGCAGGGCCTCGCGGCGGTCTTCGTCGAGCGGCTCGAGGGCAGCTTCTCCGGCGTCATGGGGCTGCCGCTGTTCGAGACGGCGCGCCTGCTGCGCAGCGCGGGGATCGCCACCTGGCAGGCGCCGCGGTGAGCACCGAGCTCGTCGTCAACGTCACGCCACGGGAGAGCCGGGCGGCGCTCGTCGAGAACGGCGTGCTGCAGGAGGTCTACCTCGAGCGCGCCAACCGCCGCGGGCTCATCAGCAACATCTACAAGGGCCGGGTCACGCGCGTGCTGCCGGGCATGCAGGCCGCGTTCATCGACGTGGGGCTCGACCGGACCGGCTTCCTGCACGCCTCCGACATCGTCGCGCCGCCGGGACTCGAGGGGGCGCTGGAGGCGCCGGCGCCGTCCTCCGTGCGCGAGCTTCTGCGCGAGGGCGACGAGATCCTCGTGCAGGTGCTGAAGGACCCGCTCGGCAGCAAGGGCGCGCGGTTGACCACCTACATCACGCTGCCCTCGCGCTTCCTCGTCTACATGCCGCAGGGCCGTGGCGTCGGAGTCTCCGCGCGCATCGAGGACGAGGCCGAACGCGCGCGGCTGCGCGAAGCGGTGCAGGCCTTCGCCGGAGCGGAGCCCGCCGGCGGGTTCATCGTGCGCACCGCGGCCGAGGATTGCGGGGTGGAGGCGCTGCGCGCCGACATGCTGTTCCTGCAGCGGCTCTGGGAGGTGATCCGCAAGCGCGGCCTGGCGGCGGCTGCCGGCGAACTCGTTCACGAGGACCTGCCGCTCGAGGTCCGGGTGCTGAGGGACCAGCTCGGCGAGCACATCGAGCGCGTCCTCGTCGATGCGCCCGCGGCGGCGGCGCGGATGCTCGAGTTCGCCCGCACCTTCATGCCGGACAGCGCCGGGCGCATCGAGAGCTACTCCGGCAGCCGCCCGATCTTCGACCTCTACGGCATCGACGACGAGATCGGCCGCGCGCTCGATCGCAAGGTGCAGCTCAAGTCCGGCGGCTACCTGATGATCGACCAGACCGAGGCCATGACCACGATCGACGTCAACACCGGCGCGTTCGTCGGTTACCGCAACCTCGAGGACACGATCTTCCGCACCAACCTCGAGGCGGCCGTGGCCATCGCCCGCCAGCTGAGGCTCCGGAACCTCGGCGGGATCATCATCGTCGACTTCATCGACATGCTGGACGAGGAGCATCGCCGCCAGGTCCTGCAGGCGCTGGAGCGGGCGCTCGCGGGCGATCACGCCAAGACCCACGTCTCGGCGGTGTCGTCGCTCGGTCTCGTGGAGATGACCCGCAAGCGGACCCGCGAGAGCCTGGAACATCTTCTGTGCCGGCCCTGTCCTACCTGCGAGGGCCGCGGCTTCGTCAAGACGCCGGAGACGGTCGCTTACGAGGTGTTCCGCGAGGTGCTGCGCCAGTCCCGGCAGTTCGAGTTCCAGGAGTGCATGGTGCTCGCCCATCAGGACGTCATCGAGCTGCTGCTCGACGAGGAGTCGGCCGCGCTCGGCGAGCTCGAGCTCGCCACCGGCAAGCCGATCCGGCTGCAGGCCGAGGCCCAGTACGCGCAGGACCAGTTCGACGTGGTGCTGATCTGACCGACCCGACCCCGGAGGAGCCTGGCGCTTGACCGCCGCCGGCAGAAAGGCATGGCGATGGATCGCCGGGACCGTGGCGGCCCTGGCGATCGGCGCGGCCGTGACCGTCGGCGCGCTGCGCCTCGCCATCGCGCACCTGCCGGACCTCGAGGCCCGCGTCGCGCAGGAGGTCCGCGCCCAGACCGGGCTCGCGCTGACCTTCGACTCGCTCGACGCCCGCTTCGGGCGCTACGGTCCCGAGGTGTACTTCGAGGGCGCGCGCGTGGTCGGCGCGGAGCGCGGCGAAGTGCTCGTCACGGCACGGGCCGGGCGCGTCAGCCTGGCGCCGCTGCGCTCGCTGCTGCGCCGCCAGGTCGAGATCGGCAGGGTGGTGCTCGAGTCGCCGCGCCTCGACTTCGTGATCTTTCCCGACCGGCACGTCGAGCTCGCCGGCCAGGCGGGCATCGAGCTGGATCCGGACCGGCCGCGCGAGCCGTTCAGCCTCGAACGGCTGCCGCGCGGCGTGGTCGAGATCCGCGACGCGACGCTCGGCTTCAGGGATCTCGGCATCGAGGGCGCCGACTTCCAGCTCGAAGAGGTCGACGTGGAGCTCAGCCGCGCGCGTCGTTCGCTGTCGCTGTCCGGCCGCATCGAGCTGCCGCGGCGCTTCGGCGAGAGGCTCGACTTCGAGGCCGAGGTGGAGGGCGACCTCGCCGATCCGGAGTCCCTAGACTGGACGGCCTCGGCGGATGCCCGCGACCTCGACTTCGGCGGCATCGTCGAGAGCTTCCCCTGGGCCACGGCGCTGCCGTCCGCGGGACGCGGCTCGGCGTGGCTCGAGGCAGGGGGCCGGGGCAGGACGGCCACGAACGCCGAGGGGGCGTTCGATTTCGCGGGGCTCAAGCTGCCCGCCGCCAGGGGGGCGGCCTACACCCGCGCCGCCGGCCGCTTCTCGGCCGCAGGCGGCCCCGACTGGCGCCTTCGGCTTCGCAACCTCGAGTTGTCCATCGAGGGGCGTCCTTGGCAGCGGGGTTCCCTCGATCTCGAGTTGGAGCGCGAGGACGGGCGCCTGCAAAGAGCCGCGCTGCGCGCCGCCTGGCTGCGGCTCGAGAACCTGGCGCCGCTCGCGGCACTCCTGCCGGATGCCGCGGCACGCGAGCGACTCGCGAGCCTCGCGCCCCGCGGCTTGCTGCGAAACGTCGACCTCGTCGCGAGCGGCTTCTCGGGCGGGCAGGTGCCCGACCTCGAGGGTCGCCTGGCCTTCGAGGAGCTGGGGTTCGCGCCCCAGGGGCGCGCACCCGGCGTCGCCGGACTCACCGGCCGCCTCACGGCGCGTGGCGCCGCGGGCCGCGTCGAACTGTCGCAGGCTGCCCTCGCGGTGGACTGGCCGGCGGAGTGGCGCGAACCGCAGCGCCTGCCCGCGGTTTCGGCCATCGCCGGCTGGGAGCGCAGCCCCGCGGGCGTCAGGATCTGGGCCGACCAGATCGAGGTCGACACGGGCGCCGGGTCCGTGCAGGGCAGGTTGCGCGCGTTCCTGCGGCCCGACGACACGCCGCTCATTGACCTGTCCGCCGAGGTCCGCGACTTCGACGTGAGCCGGCTCCCCGCCTACCTGCCCGTGTCGCGGCTCAAGCCGAAGCCGCTCGAGTGGCTCGATCGCGCCTTCGTCGCGGGGCGCGTCGTGGCGGGCCGGGTGGAGGTGACGGGCCCGGCGCGCGGCTTTCCCTATCGCGCGGGGGAGGGCCGGTTCGTCGCGGACGCGCGCGTCGAGGGACTGACGCTCGAGTATGCACAAGGCTGGCCGGCCGCCGAGGCGCTGGCGCTCGACGCGAGGTTCGAGGGACCAGGCTTCAGCGTCGCCGGCGCGAGCGGCCGTCTCGCCGGCGTGCGCGTAGTCTCGGCCAGCGCAGAGCTCGCCGACTGGCGCGACTCGCTGCTGCTCGTGCGCGCCGACGCCGAGGGCGACGCGGGCGACGTGCATCGGCTGCTGGCGGAGAGCCCGCTCGGGCCCTCGCTCGGCGAGACCTTCGCGCGCCTCGAGGCCGCGGGGCCGCTCGCCGGCGAGGCGGTGCTCGTGTTGCCGCTCAAGCAACTCTCCGATCGCGTCGTCACGGTGCGGGCCGCAGGTCGCGGGCTGTCCCTGGGCATCGCCGGGCTGGCCGAAGGCGTGACCGACCTCGCGGGCGAGCTGACCGTCCGCAACACCGAGTTGTATGCGCCGAGCCTGACAGGCAGCGCGCTCGGCGGCCGCTTCGCGGCGAGCCTCGATACGCGCGGCAGGGCCCGCGGCCCGCTCACGACGACGCTCGCAGCCAGCGGGACCCTCGATGGCGCGCGGCTGGGGACGATCCTGAAGCTGCCGCCCGGCGCGCGGCTGTCCGGCGTCACGCCCTGGCGTGCCAGCTGGACCGTGCCGCGCAAGCCGCCCGCGGGCGGCGCGGCGGCGCCGGCGCAACTGCGCGTCGACAGCGACCTCGCGGGCCTGGCCTCGGATCTTCCGGCCCCGCTCGCCAAGGCGGCCGCGGAGCGGCGGGCGCTTCGCGTCGAGATCGAGCCTGCGGACGATGGCGGGCTCGAGGTGAAGGCATCGCTCGATCGCGAACTCGGCGCGCGCCTGCTCTTCAGGCGCGGCGCCGGCGACGCGGGCCGCGCGCTCGACCGCGGCGTGCTGCGCCTGGGGCCCGGCGATCCACCGGGACTGCCGGCCACGCCGGGGCTGCGTGTGACCGGGAGGGTCGCCGCGTTGAGCGTCAGCGAGCTGCTCGAGCTGCGTTCGCCCCAGTCGGGCGCGCGGCGCCTGCAGGACTGGCTCGCGGACGTCGACCTGTCGGTCGGCCGACTCGAGGTGCTCGGCTACGGGTTCGAGCGCGTCGCCGGGCGCATGCGGCCCGGGCCGGTCGGCTGGGACATCGAGCTCGAAGCGCCGGACGCCGCGGGACGGTTGTTGCTGCCCTACCAGTTCGGCGGGCCGGTCCCGCTGGCGCTCGACATGGAGCGTCTCACGCTCGGTGCGCGCGTCCGCGGCGGCGGTGCGGAGGTTGACCCGCGGCAGCTGCCGGCCCTGCGCGTCGACGTCCGCGCCTTCAGGTTCGACCGCTACGACCTCGGGCACCTCACGGCGGACCTGACGCGGCGGCCCGACGGGCTGCGGCTGGACCGCTTCCGAATCGACCATGCGGCCTACGAGGCCGATGGCAGCGGCCAGTGGATCGCGACCGGGGAGGGGCAGCGCTGCGCGCTCGATTTCGACCTCGCGAGCGACGACGCGCGCGGCCTGCTCGCGGCTTTCGGCTTCGCGCCGCTGGTCGAGGCGGACCGGTCCCGGCTGACGGCGCGGCTGACCTGGCCGGGCGCGCCGGACGCCGAGGTGCTGGGGCGGTTGTCGGGCACCGCCGCGCTGGAGTTCGGCAAGGGGCGCCTGCTCGCGGTGGATCCGGGCGCGGGCCGCGTGCTCGGGCTGATGAGCCTCGCGCACCTGCCGCGCCGGCTGTCGCTCGACTTCAACGACGTCACCGGGGAAGGGCTCGCCTTCGACCGCATCAGCGGCAACTTCAGGCTGGTCGCGGGCGATGCCTTCACCGACGACCTGGCCCTGCGCGGGCCGGCGACGGAGATCGGCGTGTCGGGGCGCACCGGCCTCGGCGACCGCAGCTACGACCAGACGGCGATCGTCACCGGCCAGCTCGGCGCGTCGCTCGGCGTCGCCGGCGCGCTCGCGGGCGGACCGGCGGTGGGGGCGGCCGTGTACCTGTTCTCGCAGATCTTCAAGGAGCCGCTCGCCGGCGCCGTGCGCGCCTACTATCGCATCACCGGTTCCTGGGAGGCGCCAAACGTGCGCAAGATCGACGCCGACGAGCTCAAGAAGGCGACCGGGCTGGCGGTCGCTCCGCCTGCGGCCGCGGCGAAGGGCGCGGGCGGCGCCGGCGCGGGTGCGCCATGAGCGGGCTGCCGCGCATCGCCGCGCTGCAGATGACCAGCGGCCTGGACGTGCAGGAGAACCTGCTGGTGGCGCGCCGGCTGCTCACCGAGGCGCGCGCGGCCGGCGCGTGCCTCGCCGTCCTGCCCGAGAACTTCGCGTTCATGGGCCGCAGCGAGGCGGCGCGTCGCAGCGTGGTCGAGGCGCCCGGCGACGGGCCCGTGCAGCGCGCCATGGCGGAGGCGGCGCGCGAGCTGGGGCTGTGGATCGTCGCCGGGACCACGCCGGTCGCGGTGCCGGGCGACGCGCGTCCCGCGAACGCCTGCCTGGTCTTCGACGACCGCGGGCGCACCGTGGCGCGCTACGACAAGATCCACCTCTTCGACGTGGACCTGCCCGGGCGCGACGAGGGCTATCGCGAATCGGCCAACGCGGCGCCGGGTCGCGAGCCGGTGGTGGTGGACACCCCGGCCGGCCGGGTCGGACTCACCGTGTGCTACGATCTTCGCTTTCCAGAGCTGTATCGCCGCCTCGTCGCGGACGGCGCCGAGATCCTCTCGGTGCCCGCGGCCTTCACGGCGCCGACGGGCAGGGCCCACTGGGAGATCCTGCTGCGGGCGCGTGCGGTGGAGAACCTCTGCTACGTCGCGGCGGCGGCGCAGTCCGGGCTGCACCCGAACGGGCGCGAGACCTACGGCGACACGCTCGTGGCCGACTACTGGGGCCGGGTGCAGTGCCGGCGGCCGCGCGGCAGCGGCGTGGTCGTCGCGGAAGTGGACCGCGACGCCCAGGGCCGCACCCGCCGATCTTTCCCGGCGCTGTCGCACCGGGTGCTGGAGTGAGGATGAACGCGAGCCTGGATGCGATTCCCGCCGACCCGCTGCAGAGCGCCCGCGACGCGATACTGGCGCCCGCGGGTCTCGACGACGCCCGCATCGAGCACGCGCTGGGCGCGTTGCTAGGCGCCGCCATCGACGGCGGCGACCTCTACTTCCAGGCCTCGCGGGAGGAGCACTGGTCGCTCGAGGACGGCATCGTCAAGGAGGGCTCGCACAGCATCGAGACCGGCGTGGGCGTGCGCGCGCTGGCCGGCGAGCGCACCGGCTTCGCGTACTCCGACGAGCTCGTGCCCGAGGCGCTGCTCGAGGCCGCGCGCGCCGCGCGGGCGATCGCGCGCGCCGGCGGCGAGGGGCGGGTCCGCGCCTGGCGGCCGGCTTCGCCGCACCGGCTCTACGCGCCCGTCGACCCGATCGTGACCCTCGGCGACACCGAGAAGGTCGCGCTGCTCGCGCGCATCGACCGCGAGACCCGCGCGCTTGACCCGCGGGTCTGCCAGGTGATGGCGAGCGTCGCCGCCGTGCACGAGGTGGTTCTGGTGGCGGGCACCGACGGCACGTTCGCCGCCGACCTGCGGCCGCTCGTCCGGCTGAACGTCTCCGTGATCGTCGAGCAGGGCGGTCGCCGCGAGCAGGGCTACGCCGGCGGCGGCGGTCGCTTCACGCTCGCCGAGCTGGTCGAAGACGACCGGCCCATGGCGCTCGGGCGCGAGGCGGTGCGGCAGGCGCTCGTCAATCTCGAGGCCGTCGCGGCGCCCGCCGGCAACATGACCGTCGTGCTGGGGCCGGGCTGGCCCGGCGTGCTGCTGCACGAGGCCATCGGCCACGGTCTCGAGGGCGACTTCAACCGCAAGGGCACCTCGGCCTTCAGCGGGCGCGTCGGCCAGCGCGTGGCCTCGCCGCTGTGCACCGTCGTCGACGACGGCACGCTCGCGCGCCGGCGCGGCTCGCTCAACGTGGACGACGAGGGCGTGCCGACCCAGTGCACGACGCTGATCGAGGGCGGAGTGCTGCGCGGCTACATCCACGACAAGCTGAACGCGCGGCTGATGGGCGTCGCGCCCACCGGCAACGGCCGGCGCCAGTCCTTCGCCCACATGACCCTGCCGCGGATGACGAACACCTACATGCTGGCCGGCCCGCACGAGCGCGAGGAGATCGTGCGCTCGGTCAAGCGCGGGCTGTTCGCGGCGAACTTCGGCGGCGGCCAGGTGGACATCACCTCGGGCAAGTTCGTGTTCTCGGCGAGCGAGGCCTATCTCATCGAGGACGGGCGCATCACTGCGCCCGTGAAGGGCGCGACGCTGATCGGCAACGGGCCGGACGTGCTGACGCGGGTCAGCATGGTCGGCAACGACCTGCAGCTCGACGAGGGCGTGGGGACCTGCGGCAAGGAGGGCCAGTCGGTCCCCGTCGGCGTGGGCCAGCCCACGCTGCGCGTGGATGGCCTCACGGTCGGCGGCACCGCCTAGGGCGCGTCGACGCGAAGGCGATCGGGGAGGGGATGACGATGCGGCTATCGCGACCGGTCTACGAGTCGCTGCCCTATCTCTACATGGGGCTCGGACTGGGTGTCCTGGGATTCTCGTTCTACTGGCGCGAGCCGCCCTGGTCGGACGCGCTGATCCTCGCGGGCCTGCTGCTGGTCGTCGGCGGGCTGGTGCTGGTCCTGAGGCGCCGCGACTACCGGATCCAGAAGCGGCGCTACGGGCAGGAGCTGGACGAGGACGAGTGACCGGTGACCGGTGATCAGTAATCGGCCGGAACCGCTCGCCGAGGCGCTGCCCGGTCTGGCCGATCACCGATCACCGATCACTTCTCCTTCACGCCGCATCCTCGCTCGCCCGAGGCACGTCCTCGGAGTCCGACGCCTCGGCGTCCGCGCCCGTCTCGACCGCGTCATGGTCCTGGCGGCTCCGCGCGCCCCGCTCGTCCACGTACATGATCTCGTGCCGGCCGAGCATGATCACGTCGCCGTCGTTCAGGTGATGGCGCCGGACGCGCTTCGACTTCACGTAGACGCCGTTGGTGCTGTTCAGGTCCTCGAGGACGCTGAACTCCGGGTTCGTGATGATCTGGCAGTGGTGGCGGCTGACGAACTTGCTGTCGACCTGCAGGTCGTTGTCGCCGGTGCGGCCGATGATCAGCCGCCCGGGCCTCAGTTCGCGCTCCTCCAGCGTGCGCCCCTCGTGGACGACGATGATGCGTGCGAAGCGTTGCGGCGAATCGACCGGCGGCGCCATCCGCGGACGCGCGAAGCGGCTCGTGCGGGCCGCGAACTCCACCCAGCCCAGCTCGTCGATCGCGGCCTGCAGCTCCTTCAGGCCGACCGTCTTGCTTTCGAGCGCGAACGCGCCCATCAGCGCCGTGTCGCACAGCGTGTTGACGAGCCGCGGCACGCCGCCCGTGTAGCGGAACACGACCGGGTGCGTCTCCTCGGCGAAGATCCGGCGGCCCTGCGCACCCGCCACGTCGAGCCGGTGGAGCACGTAGGCGCGAGTGTCCTCCGGCGTGAGCGCCGTCAGGTGGAAGCGCAGGCGCACGCGCTGCACGAGCTGGACGAGCTCCGGCGAGTCGAGCTTCTCGTTGAGCTCGGGCTGGCCGCAGAGGATGATCCTCAGCACCTTCTCCTTGGTCGTCTCGACGCCGGAGAGAAGACGTACCTCCTCCAGGACCCGGTTGGAGAGGTTCTGCGCCTCATCGACGATCAACAGCACCTTCCGCCCGGCGGCGTACTGCTCGATCAGGAACTGGTTGAGCGTCGCGAGCAGCTCGGCCTTCTTCATCCGGAAGGGCGAGAAGCCGAACTGCACCAGGACCGCCTGCAGGAACTCGATGGGCGAGACCTGCGTCTGGCTGACCTGGGCGACGACCACGTCCTTCTCGAGCTCCTTCAGGAAGGTCTCGATCAGGGTGGTCTTGCCGGAGCCGACCTCGCCCGTGATCACGACGAAGCCGTCGGTGAACCAGATCGTCGACTCCATGTAGGCCTTGGCCCGGGCATGGTGCTTCGACAGGAACAGGAACGCCGGATCCGGGCTCAGCCGGAAGGGGAGTTCCGTCAGCTGGAAGTGCTCGAGGTACATGGTTTCAGGTCGTGACCCGCGTTCCTGCGGGCGAGTTCCACCCTGGCTGCGGCCGTTTCGCCCGATGTTACCTGAACGGGCCCTCCGCGACCTGCGAAGCGCGTCCCGCCAGCGCCAGCAGGGCGCCTAGGCGCCTCTCCCGGGCCGCTGCGGTCGCCGCGACGACCGTGGCGTGGCCCAGCTTGCGGCCCGGGCGCGGGGATTTTCCGTAATCATGCAGGTGGGCGCCCTCGATCGCGAGCACCGCGTCCGCTGGCGGCATGCGTCCGATGAAGTTGGCCATGCCGGCGGCGCCGCGCGGCCGGGTGCTGCCGAGCGGCAGGCCGGCCAGCGCGCGCACGTGGTTCTCGAACTGGCTGGTCTCGGCGCCCTCTATGGTCCAGTGTCCCGAGTTGTGGACCCGCGGCGCCATCTCGTTGGCCACCAGCTGCCGGCCGCAGACGAAGAATTCCACGCACAGCACGCCGACGTAACCGAGGCGCTCGAGCAGGCGCCGCAGGTGCGACTCGGCGGCGCGCTGCAGGCTCGGGGAGCGGTGCGGCGCGCGCGTCACCGACAGGATGCCCGATTCGTGCACGTTCTCGGCGAGGGGATAGAAGGCAATCGCGCCCCGGCGGTCGCGCGCGGCGACCAGCGACACCTCGCGGCTGAAGCGGACGAAGCCCTCGTAGATGAGCCCGCGGCCGCCGAGCGCGGCGCAGGCTTCGGCCAGCTGCGCCGCACCGTCGATGCGGATCTGCCCCTTGCCGTCGTATCCCAGCCGGCGCGTCTTGAGGATGCCGGGCGTGCCGATGCGGGCCACGGCGCGCTCGAGCGCCGCCAGCGAATCCACGGCCGCGTGCGGGGCGACCGGGATGCCGAGGCGGACGAACAGCCGCTTCTCGGCAAGCCGGTCCTGCGCGATCTCGAGGGCGCGGGGCGGCGGCCAGGCCGGAGCGAGGCTCGCCAGCGCGCGCACCGAGGCGACCGGCACGTTCTCCCAGTCGAAGCTGACCACGTCCACCCGTCGCGCGAAGCTGCGCAACGCGGCGAGGTCGTCGAATCCGCCGGTCACCACCGGCGCGACCGCGGCGCCCGGCACGTCGGCCGAGCGGTCGTAGAAGAGGAACTCGAGGCCGAGCGGAATTCCGGAGAGGGCCAGCATCCGGCCGAGCTGGCCGGCGCCGATGATGCCGATGCGCATGGTCAGGACGCGCGCGGGTCCGGGCGAGCCAGCACGTCGGCCGTCTGCTTCTCCCGGTAGGCGACCACGGCGGCCTCGATCCTCGGGTGGCGCAGGGCCAGCATCGAGGCGGCGAGCAGGGCGGCGTTCTTCGCGCCGGCCACGCCGATCGCGACCGTCGCGACCGGCACGCCGGCCGGCATCTGCACGATGGAGAGCAGCGAGTCGAGCCCGTTCAGGGCCTTCGACTGCACCGGCACGCCGATCACGGGCAGCGTCGTCTTCGCGGCGAGCATGCCGGGCAGGTGCGCGGCGCCGCCGGCGCCTGCGATCACCGCCTCGAGTCCCCGCGCACGCGCCGTCGCGGCGTACTCGAACAGGAGGTCGGGCGTGCGGTGCGCGGAGACCACGCGCACCTCGTGCCCCACGCCCAGGCCCTCGAGCATCGAGGCGGCGTGCTGCATCGTCTCCCAGTCGGAAGACGAGCCCATGACGATGCCCACCAGCGGCTTCATCGTGAAATGGTATCAGGGGCCGCGCCGGGCGTCAGTCCCGGGCCGGGTCGAGCGACTCCCGCAGGAATCGGAACAACGCGCGTGCGCCGCCCGCCGCGCCCTGCCCGCCGCGGGCCTCGACCGTCAGTCGCCGCAGCGCGCCGGGGTCGATCGCCGGTCGCTCGGCCAGCAGCGCCTCCACCGCGGGCTCGCCCTCGGCGACCAGGCGGTCGCGCCAGCGCTCGACCGCCTGGAATCGGCGTGCGTCGAGGCGGTGGCGCTCCTCCGCCGCGGCGAGCGCCGCCCGGATGGGCGCTTCGTCGAGCTGGCGCATCAGCTTGCCGATGTACTGCCGCTGCCGGACCAGCGCCGCGCGGCTCGTGATGCGGCGCGCCAGCGCGATCGCGTCGCGCAGCTTCTCGGGCAGGTCGAGCCCGTCCAGCAGATCGTCCGGCGCGTCGATCAGCGCCTCGCCGAGGTCCCGGAGGGACTCGGCGCGGCGCTTGAGCTCGCCCTTGGTGGGAGGCGGCGGCTCACCCGGGATCTCGCGACGGCGCATCGGCGGGATGCTAGCACGGGCGCCGCGGGGCGCCGGGTCATCCCGGTACAATCGGCGAAACCTTCCGGAGCCCCGCATGGCCGACAGCAGCACTTCCGGGCCGATGGCCCAGCCCGAACTCGAGTCGGTCGTGGCGCGCGCGCTCGAGGAGGCCCGCCGCGGCGGCGCCGACCAGGCCGAGGCCGGCGTCGCGGTCGACGGAGGCCTGTCGGTGACCGTGCGGCTCGGCGAAGTCGAGACGCTCGAGTACCAGCGCGATCGCAGCATGGGCATCACGGTCTACGTCGGCGGCCGCAAGGGCTCCGCGAGCACCGCCGACCTCGGTCCGGGCCCGGTCTCGGAAACGGTCCGCAAGGCGCTGTCGATCGCGCGCTTCACGGCGAGCGACGAGTTCGCGGGCCTCGCCGACGCCTCGCTCATGGCGCGCGACGTCCCCGACCTCGACCTCTGCCACCCGTGGGCGGTCACCGCCGAGGACGCGATCGGCCTCGCCCGGGAGTGCGAGGCCGCTGCGCTCGCCGTGGACCGCAGGGTCGGGAACTCGGAAGGGGCGACCGTCGCGACGCACCGCGGCCTGAGGGTCTACGGCAACAGCCATGGCTTCGTCGGCGGCTACCCGCACAGCAGCCACAGCGTGAGCTGCGTCGTCCTCGCCCAGGACGGCGACGAGATGCAGCGCGACTACTGGTACGACACCGCTCGCGACGCGGGCGCCCTCGAGCCGGTCGGCGAGATCGGCCGGCGCGCCGCCGGGCGCGTGCTGCGGCGCCTCGGCGCGCGCAAGCTGCAGACGCGGCGCGCACCGGTGCTGTTCGTGCCCGAACTCGCGCGCGGCCTTTTCGGGCACTTCGTCGGCGCGATCCGCGGCGGCGCCCAGTACCGCAAGAGCAGCTTCCTGCTCGGGGCGGCGGGCGAGACGCTGTTCCCGGACTGGCTCTCGATGCGGGAGCGGCCGCACCTGCCGCGTGCGCTGGGCTCGGCGCCGTTCGACAACGACGGCGTCGCGACCCGCGAGCGGCTGCTGGTGGACGGCGGCGTGCTGCAGGGCTACGTCCTCGACGCGTACTCTGCCCGCAAGCTGGGGCTCGTGACCTCCGGCAACGCCGGCGGCGTCCACAACCTCGAGGTCGAGGGCGGGCAGGGCGGCTTCGAGGCGATGCTCGGCCGGCTCGGCACGGGCCTCGTGGTCACCGAGCTGATGGGCCAGGGCGTCAATGGCGTCACCGGCGACTACTCGCGCGGCGCTGCCGGCCTGTGGGTCGAGGGCGGTGAGCCCGTCCACGCTGTCCACGAGGTCACGATCGCCGGCAACCTGCGCGAGATGTACCGTGGCATCCTCGCCGTCGGCGGCGACATGGATGTGCGGGGCGGGATACGCACCGGCTCGGTGCTTGTCGGGGAGATGACGATCGCGGGAGAGTGACCGGTGACCGGTGACCGGTGACCAGTGATCAGCCGAACCAGGCTGTGCCGATTTAGTGGGCGCAGACCGGATCGGCCGGTCACCGATCACCGATCACCGGTCACCGTTTCCGGCTCATCGCCTCGTCCAACCAGGTCTCTCAGCGTCTGCCCGCCGGTCCGCTCGCGGATCGCCGACTCGACGGCCTCCGCGACGGCGTCGGCGTCCGGCTCGGTCCGGGCCCGCGCCAGCAGCCACGACTCGTAGTGCTGCTCGTCGCGCACGGCGGCCAGGATCGCCGGCACGCCGATCTGGTCGAGGGCGCGGCCGGGCACCAGGCGCTCGTCCTCGGTCGCGACGAGCAGCCCCGCCTGTTCGAGCGAGACGGTGACCGAAGCGAGGGCGGAGCCAGGCACGTCCAGACGCGCCGCCAGCGCGCGTGGTTTCCACCCGCGCTCGCCGCCGACGAAGCTGCGCCCGACGAGGTACATCACCGATAGCGCGAGCCGCTCTCGCAGGCGGCTGGTGAGCCTGACTTCCCGCTGTCCGGCCCGCAGGTAGCGCGGATTCTGCACGTAGAACGACAGCTGTGCGCCGATCAGCAGAATGAACCAGCTGATGTAGACCCAGATCAGGGTCGCAAGGAAGATCGCGAAGCCCGCGTAGACCGCCACCAGGCGCGTGGACGCGAACACCAGACTGGTGAAGACGGCGCCGCTCGCGGCCCACAGCGCGCCGGCGACGGCGCCGCCGGCGAGGGCCGCGCGGAACCTCACGCGGGTATTGGGTACGAAGATGTACAGGAAGGTGAACACGGCCGTCACCAGCAGGTAGGGGCCGGCCGCGCCGAGGCCCACGAGCAGGCTGCCGAAGGGCTCGTGCGAGGCGAGCCACTGGCTCACCCGCGTGTCGGCGAGCGCGCCGAGCAGGCCGAGCACCACCACCACGAAGATCGGCCCGAGCACCATCAGGCTCAGGTACTCGCTGACCCGCCGCACGACGCTGCGTGGCTGCTCGACGTGCCAGGCAAAGTTGAAGCTCTCCTCGAGCTTCTGCACGGTGCTGATCACCGTGTAGATGAGGAACGCGAGGCCCAGCGAGCCGAGCACGCCGCCGCGGGTGTTGTCGACGAACTCCATGATCTGCGCCGTCAGCTCGTTCGCCCGTTCGCCGATCGGGTTCAGGAACTCGAGGATCAGCGGCTCGAGGTCGCGCTGCATCCCGAGGCCCTTCAGGACGGCGAAGGCGAAGGCGATGAGCGGCACGACCGACAGCAGGGTCGTGTAGACGAGGCCCATCGCCCTCAGGTTGAGCTCGCCGCGCAGCAGGTCGCGGCCGAGCGCATAGGGATAGCGCAGCACCGAGAGCAGCTTGCGCAGCAGCGGCAGGTCGGGCTGGCGGGCCGGCTCGAACAGCAGCTGCTCGACGCGCTTGTGGAAGTGCAGGTTCTCGGGGAGCTGTAAGCCGGCAGGCATGGCTCGAGGGTGTCACACCCCGCGGGGATCCCGCAATTCGCGTTCCGTTGTGCCGCCGGGCGCCGAGCCGCTACAGTGCCAGGACCATGTCCCCGGTCGCCGCCAGCGCGTTTCCGTCCCGCATCGTCTGCCTCACCGAGGAGACGACCGAGACGCTGTACCTGCTCGAGGAGGACTGGCGGATCGTCGGAATCTCGGGATTCACGGTGCGCCCGCCGCGGGCGCGGCGGGAGAAGCCCCGGGTATCGGCGTTCACGAGCGCAAAAATAGGCAGGATTCTCGAACTCGGGCCCGACCTCGTGCTCGGCTTCTCGGACCTGCAGGCGGACATCGCAGCCGAGCTGGTGCGCGCCGGCTGCGAGGTGCACGTCTTCAATCATCGCAGCGTCGCCGAGATCCTCCGGACGGTGCGGATTCTCGGCGGACTGGTCGGCTGCGAAGGGAAGGCGGCGGCGCTGGTGGAGCGTCTCGAGGCCGGTCTCGAGGACGTGCGCCGGGCCGCGCAGCGGCTCCACCGCCGGCCGCGCGTCTACTTCGAGGAGTGGGACGAGCCGCAGATCTCGGCGATCCGCTGGGTCAGCGAGCTGATCGGCATCGCCGGCGGCGACGACTGCTTTCCCGAACTGGCTCGCGAGTCGCTCGGCCGCAACCGGATCATCGCCGACCTGCACGAGGTGCCGCGCCGCGCGCCGGACATCATCCTCGGATCCTGGTGCGGGAAGAAGTTCCGTCCGGAGCACGTCGCGGCCCGCCCGGGCTGGCAGGACGTGCCCGCAGTGCGTGCCGGCGAACTGCACGAGGTCAAGTCAGCGATCATCCTGCAGCCGGGCCCGGCGGCGCTGACGGAGGGCGTGCAGGAGATCCAGCGCCGCATCCTCGACTGGGCCCGCAAGAACTAGGGGACATTCGCTTGGAGTTTGTCGGTGTCGGCGCGAGACTCGTGGTCACCGGCACGCACAAACTCGAAGCGAATGTCCCCTGGTTCCTACGCGGTCAGGCGGCGCAGAGCCTCGGCGTACTTCTCGGCGGTGCGCAGGATCACCTCGGCCGGCAGCCGCGGGCCGGGCGCCCGCTTGTTCCAGTCGAGCGTCTCGAGATAATCGCGCACGTACTGCTTGTCGAAGGAGGGCGGGCTCGAGCCTGGCTTCCAGGTGTCCACCGGCCAGAAGCGCGACGAGTCGGGCGTCAGCGCCTCGTCCATCAGCACGACCTGGTGGGCCTCGTTGAGCCCGAACTCGAACTTGGTGTCGGCGATGATGATGCCGCGCCCGAGGGCGTAGGCTGCGGCAAAGCGGTACAGCGCGAGCGCATGGCGGCGCACCTCGGCGGCGACCTCGTGGCCGATCAGTCCGACCACGTCGTCGAAGGAGATGTTCTCGTCGTGCTCGCCGGCAGGGGCCTTGGTCGCGGGCGTGAACAGCGGCTCGGGCAGCCGGTCCGCCTGCACGAGGCCCGGCGGCAGCTCGATGCCGCAGACCCGGCCGCTCCTCTGGTAGTCCTTCCAGCCCGAGCCGATCAGGTAGCCGCGGACCACGGCCTCCACCGGCAGCGGCCGCAGCTTCTTCACGACGACGGCCCGGCCCTCGAGCATGGCCCGTTCCGCGGGGTCGCGGACGAACGCGTCGATCGAGTAGTCGGTGAGGTGGTTCGGCACCAGGTGGGTCGTGTGCGCGAACCAGAAATTCGAGATCTGCGTCAGCGTCCGGCCCTTGCCGGGGATCGGGTCCGGCAGCACGACGTCGAACGCGGAGAGCCGGTCGCTCGCCACCATCAGCAGGTGCCGCTCGTCGAGCGCGTACATGTCGCGCACCTTCCCCCGGTGGAGCAGGCGCAGGCCGCTCAATGCGGTTTCGAAGACGGCGTCAGCGGTCATGGCGGGAGCTGCTGCTAACATACGGCGGCACGCGCGCCGCGGGAAGGCGAAACGATTGTTGCAGGCCCCGCGAGAGGCGGTCAAGGAAAGTCCATGAGGTGGGGCGGCAAGATCGTCGGCGCGCTGATCGGCGTCGCCACCGGGCTCGGACCGGTCGGCGCGCTGGTGGGCCTGGTCATCGGCCACGCCTACGACGAGCGCATGGGCTCGGAAGTGGACGACGCCCCGGCCGCCGACGCGCACACCGTCAGCACGACGTTCTTTCGCAGCGCCTTCGAGGTGATGGGCTGCGTGGCCAAGGCCGACGGCCGGGTCTCGGAGCAGGAGATCGCCGCCGCGCGGCAGGTCTTCCGGCAGTTCCGCCTCGACGACGCCAAGACCCGCGAGGCGATCGACTGCTTCAACCGCGGCAAGCAGCCGGACTTCAGCCTCGACGCGGCGCTCGCGGCGCTCCGGCGCGCCTGCGGAGACCGTCACGACCTGCTGCGGGTGTTCCTCGAGGTGCAGATGCGCGCGGCGCTGCTCGGCAACGGCATGCAGGGCCACAGCCGCGTCGTGCTGGGGCGCATCGCGCAGGTGCTCGGCGTGTCGGGGCTCGAGTTCGCGCACCTCGAGGCGATCCTCAGGCTGCAGGGCTACGGTGGCTACGCCTACGCGGGCGGCGCGGGTCCTGCGGGCGGCCCGGGGCCGGGTTCGCGGCCGCCGCCGCCGCGCCGCGACCTGCTGCGCGAGGCCTACGAGGTGCTCGAAGTGCCGCCGGAGGCGAGCGACGCGGAGGTCAAGCGCGCCTACCGGCGGCAGATGAGCCAGAATCATCCCGACAAGCTCGTGGCGCGCGGCCTGCCCGAGTCGATGCTCGAGATGGCGAAGGAAAAGACCCAGGCGATCCAGGCGGCCTGGGAGCGCGTGCGCGAGGCGCGCGGCCTGCGCTGAGCGGCTGCCTGCGGCGGGCGGCGCGCTCGGTTAGAGTAGGGCTCCCGCGCCGCGACCCGGTAACCCCATGCCGACGCCCGTCATCGCCCCCTCGATCCTGTCCGCGGACTTCGCGCGCCTCGGCGCCGAGGTGGACGCGGTGCTCGCCGCGGGCGCCGACTGGATCCACTTCGACGTGATGGACAACCACTACGTCCCGAACCTCACCATCGGGCCGGTGGTGTGCAAGGCGCTGCGCCGCCACGGCGTGACTGCTCCCATCGACGTTCACCTCATGGTCGAGCCGGTCGACCGGATCATTCCTGATTTCGCCGAAGCCGGCGCCACCTGGATCAGCTTCCACCCCGAGGCGACGCGGCACGTGGATCGCACCCTGCAGATCATCCGCGACTGTGGCTGCCGCCCGGGCATCGTCCTCAACCCCGCCACGCCGCTCGAGTGGCTCGACTGGACGCTCGGCTCGGTGGACCTCGTGCTGCTCATGTCGGTGAATCCGGGCTTCGGCGGCCAGGCGTTCATCCCGTCGGCGCTCGACAAGCTGGCCGAGGTGCGCCGGCGAATCGACGCCTCCGGCCGCGAGGTGCGGCTAGAGATCGACGGCGGGGTGAAGGTCGACAATGCCGGCGCGATCGCCCGCGCCGGCGCGGACACGTTCGTGGCGGGCAGCGCGATCTTCGGTTCGAAGGACTACGCGGCGACCATCGCGGCGATGCGCCGGGCGATCGCCGCCGGTCGCTGAGCCCGACCGTCGATCAGGCCGCGCTGCCGGCCTTCGCCACGGCGACCACCGGTCGCGACTTGACCTTGGGGCGTGCGCCGAAGACCACGATGGTCTTGCCGTGGGCGGTGAGCAGGCCCTGCTCCTCGAGCACCTTCAGCACGCGGCCGGCCATCTCGCGCGAGCAGCCGACGAGGCGCGACAGCTCCTGGCGGCTGACCTTGATCTGCATGCCCTGCGGATGCGTCATCGCGTCCGGCTCGTTGCACAGGTCCATGATCGCGTGGGCGACGCGGCCGGTGACGTCCACGAAGGCGAGGTCGCCGAGCTTGCGGTTGGTGCGGTCGAGGCGGGTCGCGAGCTGGGTGGCGAGTTCGAAGACGAGGCCCGGGCTCTCGGCGGCGATCTGCCGGAAGCGCGGGTAGGTCATCTCCGCGAGTTCGCAGTGCGTGCGGGTGCGCACCCAGGCGCTGCGCTGGCCGCTGTCGGAAAACAGGCCCATCTCGCCGAAGAACTGCCCCTTGTTGAGGTAGGCGAGGACCATCTCGTTGCCTTCCTCGTCCTCGATCATCACCTCGACCGAGCCGCGGGTGATGTAGTAGAGGACGTCCGGCAGGTCGCCGGCGTGGATCAGCACCGTCTTGGACGGCACGGTCCTGACACGGCAATAGCTCAGGAATCGGTTGATCGCCGGGATGTCGGTCAGCGGCTTGACGTCTTCCATGTGCCTCCCCAGAGCCGTTCTTGCGGCCACCGCTCTTTTATTACAGCGGCTGCTGCATCGCAAGACATAATTCCCCTGCGCCGGATCAGATCCGGTAGGCGGTGGTGGTCATCACTTTCGCGGTGAGCCGCATCAGCACCCGCACCGGCCCCGGCAGCTCGGCGCCGCCGGCA
Source organism: uncultured Steroidobacteraceae bacterium (assembly GCA_964406445.1). GTDB lineage: Bacteria > Pseudomonadota > Gammaproteobacteria > Steroidobacterales > Steroidobacteraceae > SG8-30. Next base: position 44,457 of record CAYORU010000014.1, on the reverse strand, counting down.
TCCCGCGCCGTCCGCGCATGCCTGGCTTCGTCGGCCTTCATCTGCGCGAGGATCGCGCGGCTGCGCGCGTCGCCCTCGGGCAGCCTCGCGAGGTGATCCTCGAGGTGCCCCTCGACCTGTCGCTCGGTCTCCGCCATGAAGCCGAGGCTCCAGCGGTCGCCGGCGGCGCCGGCGATCGCGCCGATCGCGACCGAGCCCGCGTACCACAACGGAGCGAGGAGGCTCGGCCGCTCGCCGAGTTCACCGAGGCGGTCGTGACACCATGCGAGATGATCGCCTTCCTCGCGGGCAGCCTGTTCCATCGCCGCCCGGATCTCCGGACTGCGCGCGGTGAGCGCCTGGCCGTGGTAAAGGCCCTGCGCCGCGACCTCGCCCGCGTGGTTCACCCGCATCAGACCGGCGGCATGGCGGCGGGCGCCGCTGTCCGACAGGTGGTCATCTTCAGTGGTAGCGGGGGTGGCTCGCTGGGCGGCGGGGCGCCCAAACGTGGCCCTGAGCGCCCGGTCGGCCTGGTCGAGGACCTTGTCCAGCGGGGTCAGGAGTCGATGGCTCATGGCAACGACATTATATAGGGCCCGCCCGGCGACACCCCCGGGCAGGCCCCATGGCCTGCGCTTTGCAATGCCGGCGGTTCTTCTCTAGAATTTCGGCCCTTTCCCGGGACGGACCGTCCCTAGGGGCCAGACGATGAAGACGACGTTCGCGACCCCCCAGCGGGTTCGCCGGGACTGGTACGTGGTCGACGCGGCCGGCAAGACGCTCGGGCGCCTCGCCTCCGAGCTCGCTTTCCGCCTGCGCGGCAAGCACAAGCCGGAGTTCACGCCCCACGTCGACTGCGGCGATCACCTGATCGTGATCAACGCCGAGAAGGTGGCGGTCACGGGCAACAAGCTCCGCGAGAAGATGTACTACCGGCACACCGGCTACCTCGGCAACCTCAAGAGCACGAACCTCGAGAAGCTGCTGAAGGAGCACCCGGAGCGCGCGATCGAGTTCGCCGTGAAGGGCATGCTGCCGAAGAACGTCCTCGGCCGGCAGATGTACCGCAAGCTGCACGTCTTCGCGGGCGCCTCGCACCCGCACGCCGCGCAGCAGCCCAAGCCGCTCGATATCGCGTAAGCGACCGACAACAGCAGGACAGACACCATGGCGCTTTCGACGAACTACGGGACCGGCCGGCGCAAGACCGCGACTGCCAAGGTCTTCATCAAGCCGGGCCGCGGCGACATCACGGTCAACGGCCGCTCGCTCGACGAGTTCTTCGGCCGCGAGACGGGCCGGATGATCGTGCGCCAGCCGCTCGAGCTGACCCAGACGCTCGACCGCTTCGACATCTCGGTCAGCGTCGAGGGCGGCGGCGTCACCGGCCAGGCCGGCGCCATCCGCCACGGCATCACGCGCGCGCTGATCGAGTACGACGAGTCGCTCCGCAAGGCGCTCCGCGACGCGGGTTTCGTCACGCGCGATGCGCGTGAGGTCGAGCGGAAGAAGGTCGGCCGCCGCAAGGCCCGCCGCGGGACCCAGTTCAGCAAGCGCTGACCGGCGGTCGCCTCCGATTCCATTGGGGGATCGTCTAGCGGTAGGACTACGGACTCTGACTCCGTCAACCTTGGTTCGAATCCAAGTCCCCCAGCCAACAAAGCGAAAGGGCCGGCCCGCGAGGGTCGGCCCTTTCGCTTGGCGGGCAGTGCGGCCGCCCCAGGATTCGAACCGCGGCGACGGCCTCCAGCCTCACTCGCTCCAGGGTTCGTAGGCCGGCCAGCTCACGCGCACGGGCGTGACGTCGAGCATCACGCCGGCGAGGGTGTAGGCCTCGTTGCCGAAGGCGCCGGTGTACCAGCCCCGGGTCCCTTCGCCGCGGTACAGCCGGAATTCGAAGCCGAGCGCGGCGCTTCCGGCAGGCAGTCCCTCCCGGGGGTCGAAGGCGAGTCCGCGCACCTCGGCCGACGCGCCGTCGACCACGTGGATCATCGCGCTGAGCAGCGCGCCGTCGGCGAGGATGTCGCCGAACCAGGGGCGCGCGCCGTGGTAGGGCTGGAACTCGCGCGACGCCGGATCGATCGGGCCGCCTCGCAGCTTGGCGGGCGACGGCGTCACCTCCCGCGTCCGAAGGTCCAGCCGGTCGCCGCGCTCGAGGTAGGCGAGGCGCGCACCGGTGAGCGCGAAGGCGCCGTCGCGCCGTCCGGCGCGCGCGGCGGCGAGGTCGACGAACAGCACGCCGCGCCGTCCGATGGCCTCGACCTCGTTGCCCTGGATGACCGCCGCCGTGTCTTCGTCCACGCCGAGGCCGAGCCGGTAGCCGCGCTGGACCATCAGCGGCAGCATCCGGCCGATGCGGCCGCGGCGCAGGAAGTGCTGGTCAACGAACAACGCCGGACCGGCGAAGCCGAGGCCCCGGTCGACCTCGGCGCCGTCGCGCAGCGTGCCGAGCAGCACGCCCATGACGTCGGTCGCGTCGCGGAACATGGTCTCGCTCATGATCGCGGCGCCGGCCGAGCTGCCCGCGACCACGCCGCCGCGCGCTTGCAGGGCGCGGATTGCGGCCAGCACCGGCGTCGGCGTGCCGCCGGGCAGCAGCGTGTCCACGATCCGCGCCTGGTCGCCGCCGGAGAAGTAGACGCCCTGCGCGGCCTCGATGCGCTCGACCCAGCGGGGGTTGCGCGCCTCGGCGGCGGCGTCGACGTCCGGCAGGCGCGGCGCGATGGGCAGCGCCTCGGCCGCGGCGCCGCGTCGGCGCAGGGCGTCGACGATCGCGGCCGCCGACGTCTCGGGATTGCCGGCCGCCGTGGCCAGAACGACCCAGCGCGAGCCCTCGCCGCCGGCGAGCTCGACCAGGCGCGACCACACCTCGTCGTTGCCGTACTCGAGTGCGCCGCCGATCGGCACCGCGAAGCCGGCCGGCGGCGCGGCGGGGAGTTCTCCGCCGCGCGCCGCGACGGCAGGCAGGAGGGTCAGGGCCAGCAGGCCCAGGAGGCGGGTCGCGTGCCAGCATCGACGAGTCTTCATGGCCGGCAGCATAGCGCGGCGCCCGGCCGCCGGCCTGCGACGACGGTGCCGGGCGGCGCGTGGCTCAGCGGGTGAGAGTGCGGACGCCGCCGGCCCCGGCGACCAGCAGGACGTCGGCCGGACGCCGCGCGAACAGCCCGACGGTCACGACGCCGGCGAGCTGGTTGATCTCCGTCTCGAGCGCGGGCGGGTCGAGGATCTCGAGGTTGTGGACGTCGAGGATCACGTTGCCGTTGTCGGTGACCACGCCCTCCCGCCACGCCGGCTGGCCACCGAGGCGGACGAGCTGCCGGGCGACCAGCGAGCGGGCCATCGGCACGACCTCGACCGGCAGCGGGAACCGCCCGAGCACGTCGACGAGCTTCGAGTCGTCGACGATGCAAACGAAGCGCCGGCTGGCCGCGGCGACGATCTTCTCTCGGGTCAGCGCGCCGCCGCCGCCCTTGATGAGCTGCAGGCTCGGCGTCGCCTCGTCGGCGCCGTCGACGTACAGCGGCAGGTCGCCGGTCGAGTTGAGCTCCAGCACCTCGATGCCGGCGGCACGCAGGCGGCGCGTGCTCGCCTCCGAGGAGGACACCGCGCCGGCGATTCGGTCGCGGCGCGCGGCGAGCGCATCGATGAAGTGGTTGACCGTCGAGCCCGTGCCGACACCGACCACGATGCCGTCCTCGACGTATTCGATCGCCGCGAGCGCGGCCTGCCGCTTCTTCGTGTCGGCGTCGGACATCGCGAAAATCCCTTGTTTTCCAGCTCCGGAAACGACTGTGCCCGCTTTCGCGGGCACAGTCTGAAGAGTCAGAACGGGCGGCAGGCTTTCCTTGGATCGCCGGCCGCCGTCCCGGCTGCTAGAAGAACTACTTCTTCTTCGCTGCCTTCTTGGCAGCCTTCTTCTTCGTCGCCTTCTTCTTCGCAGCCTTCTTCTTGGTCGCCATGTTGGATCTCCATGTCGGGTTAATCCGGGGTGCGAGTATATACATGGTTGACGGGAATGCAAGCAAGGGGTATGGCCCTTTCGCGTCGCGATGGCGCGTCGCGCTGTGCCGTCATCGCCGCCGCGTCTTCGCCGCGTCGCGTCGCCGCATCGCGACCGCGATCGAGTCACGATGCTTCGGGCGGAAGAGCGCTTGCGCGAAGTGCCGGATTTTCCCGAACGAAACGCGTGCCGCACGTTTCACTCTCGGGCGAGCGAGAGGATGAACTTCCATTCGGCCGGAGTCACCGGCGTGATCGACAGCCGGTTGCCTCGACGAAGCACCAGCATGTCCTTCAGCTTGCCGCCGGAGTGCCGCTTCAGCTCCTCGAGCGTGACCGGCCGCGCGAACTTGCGCAGGAGCTTCACGTCGACCAGCTGCCAGCGCGGGTTGGCCGGGTCGCTCGCCGGATCGTGGTAGGGGCTCTTCGGGTCGAACGCCGACGCGTCGGGGTAGGACTCCCGCGCGATCTCGACGATGCCCTGGATGCCGGGCACCTCGCAGCTCGAGTGATAGAAGAAGCCCTGGTCGCCGCGCTTCATCTCGTCGCGCATCATGTTCCGGGCCTGGTAGTTGCGCACCCCCTCCCAGGCGGTGGTGCGCCGCGGCGACCGCGCGAGGTCGTCGATGCTGAAGGTGTCGGGCTCGGACTTGAACAGCCAGTGCTTCATGGACGGTCTCTCAGGTCGGTCGGCAGCGGATGAACCCGGCGTCGGTGACGACGCCCCACAGCGGCACGTCCCAGGACCGCGGCGCGAGCGGCGCCACGCGCTGGAACGCGTACCCCAGGCCGATCAGGCGCGGCCGCCGCCAGGCCTGCCGGTGCCGCAGGAACGCGAAGTGACGATCGTAGAAGCCCGCGCCCATGCCGAGCCGCGCACCGTGCTCGTCGAAGGCGACGCAGGGCAGCAGCACCAGGTCGAGCCAGCGCCCGTCGACGCATGCGCTGGCGTCGGGCTCCGGGATGCCGAAGCGATTGGCCCGCAGCGGTCCGCGCAGGCTGGCGAAACGCATGCGGCTGCGCTGGCCCGGGGTGATCACCGGCACGTGGATGCGGCAACCGCGCCTGCGGGCCCAGTCCAGTATCGGGCCGGGGTCGAGTTCACCCGCCACCGGGAGGTAGGCCGCGATGCGGCTGCCTGGACGCGGCAGCCCGAGCGAAAGGAGATGGTGGCAGGCGGCGAGCGCGGCGCGCTCGCGCTCGGCCGCCGGCAACGCGCGGCGGCGCTCGCGCATCTGGAGGCGCAGCGAGGTCCGGTCGCCGTCGCCGGTCACGGCTCGACCGACCGCGCGGGGAAGGAGGGAGGCGCCACCCGCATGTGCCGTTGCGGACCGCTGCTCTCGAACCGGAGCAACAGGTGGGGCGAGCCGCTACAGCTCAGGCTTCCCGCACGAGGGCGGACATGCACAACGCTGTCGCTAAGCCAGGCCCCTGGGTGTTTCACATTAGGGTCGAGAGGTACCCAGGCCCACATCGAACACCGCAGGCGGCGCCAAACCTTGCGCGCATCCCTCGGACGCGCGACGAATCTCAAAGTTCCAGCTGCTGGCCCCTCGCGAGGGCCGACTCCACGCGCTCGCGCATGGACCTGAGTCGGGCGGCCAGTTCGGCGTCCGACTCCTCGTCCCGGCCGCGGGACTTCAGCAGCTCGTTGGTCAGGTTGAGCGCGGCCATCACCGCGATGCGGTCTAGGCCCACGACCTTGCCGCTGTCGCGGATCTCGCGCATCTTGCGGTTCAGCATGTCGGCCGAGTCGAGCAGGTCGCTGCGCTCGTCCGGCGGACAGGCGACGTGATACTCCTTCTCGAGGATCCGGATGCTGACCCGGGTCAGTTCGCTCACGCGTTGTTCTCCATCGCCTTGAGCCGCCCGACCATGGCCTCGACGCGGGCCCGGACCTGCTCGTTCTTGGCGAGCAGCACCGAGCGTTCGGCGGCGAGCGCGTCCTGGCGCTGGCGCAGGGCGCGATTCTCGTCCTTCAGCTGCCCGACCACGACGACCAGCTCCTCGAGCCGCTTCTCGAGCCGCTTGAGTTCCGCCTCGAGCGAGGTCCGTGCCGCCGCTTCGTCCATGCCGGCATTATCTGCCCCCCACGGAGGCAGGGTCAACGCGCGCCGCGGCCGCCACGCGGGAGGCCCGCGCCGCCGCGGCGGTGGCATACTGAACCGGCTGCCCGCAGGCAACGGGGTCGATGCATGAGCGCCGTCAGCTACGAGGAACTGGCCCGCGTGCTGGCCGACGCGGGATCCCCCATCGAGGCCGCCGAGGCGCACGGCTGCCTGAGCGGCGCGCTTTGCGCCGAGCGTGACTTCAAGGCCTCCGAGTGGGCGCTCGAGCTGCTGCCGGAATCCGGCGCCGCGGAATGGCCTGCCGGGGCACTCGACGTGCTGGGCCAGGCGCTCGACGACGCCCGCGACTCGCTGGCCGGCGACGACCTCGCCTTCGTGCCCCTGCTGCCCGGCGACGCCGTGGCGATGCGCGAGCGCGTGCGCGCGCTGGCGGCCTGGTGCAGCGGCTTCCTCTACGGGCTTGGCCGCTCGGGCGGGCCACGCACGCTTCCCGGCGACCTCGTCGAGATCACCGGCGACTTCGCGGAGATCTCCCGCGCGACGCTCGCGGCGGACGAGGGCGGCGAGGGCAGCGAGCGCGATTACGCCGAGCTCGTCGAGTTCGTCCGCGCCTCGGTGCAGCTGGCCTGGGAGGAGCTGCGTCCCCGGCGCTCCCCGCCGGCCGACCCGTCGCCGCGTCCGCACTGACCGGCCCGCCGTGCGCCGCTCCGAGTTCGTCCGCCGCCGGCGGCAGCTGATGCGCATGATGGACCGGGGCGCCATCGCGGTGCTGCCCGCGGCGCCGGTCCGCTATCGCAATGCCGACGTCGAGCACCGCTACCGACAGGACAGCGACTTCCACTACCTGACCGGCTTCGACGAGCCGGAGGCGGTCGCCGTGCTGGTGCCGGGCCGGCCGCAAGGCGAGTTCGTGATGTTCGTGCGCGAGCGCGACCCGCGTCGCGAGGCCTGGGACGGCGCCCGCGCCGGGCCGGAAGGCGCCGTCGAGGCCTGCGGCGCCGATGACGCTTTTCCCATCGACGACATCGACGACATCCTGCCGGGCCTGCTCGAGCGCTGCAGCCGGGTGTTCTGCACGATGGGCTCGCACCCGGAGTTCGACCAGCGGCTGATGGGCTGGGTGAACGAGCTGCGCGCCCAGGCGCGCCGCGGCCTGCACGCGCCGCAGGAATTCGTCGCCCTCGACCACCTCCTGCACGAGATGCGGCTGCTCAAGTCGCGCCCCGAGCTGGAGGCCCTGCGTCGCGCCGCGGCGGTGACGGTCGGCGCGCACCGTCGGGCGTTCAAGGCGGCGGCGCCCGGACGGACCGAGTACGAGATCGAGGCCGAGCTGCTGTACGAGTTCCACCGCCACCACGGCGAGGCCGCCTACCGTCCGATCGTCGCGAGCGGCCCGAACGCCTGCGTGATGCACCACCACGCCACGGCCCGCGAGCTGCGGGAAGGCGAGCTGCTCCTGATCGACGCCGGCTGCGAGCTCGATTCCTACGCGGCAGACGTGACCCGCACCTGCCCGGTCGGGGGGCGCTTCGAGTCGCGCCAGCGCGCCGTCTATGAGGTCGTGCTCGAGGCCCAGCAGGCGGCGATCGCCGCGGCGAAGCCCGGCAACCACTGGAACGACCCGCACGAGGCGGCGGTGCGCGCGGTGACCGCGGGCCTGGTGCGCATCGGCCTGCTGCGCGGCCGGCCGGCACGGCTCGTTCGCGACGGCGCCTACCGGCCCTTCTTCACCCACCGCACCGGTCACTGGCTGGGCATGGACGTCCACGACGTCGGTGAGTACAAGGTCGGCGAGGACTGGCGGCTGCTCGAGGCCGGCATGGTGCTCACCGTCGAGCCGGGCGTGTACCTGCCGCCGGGCCTCGCGGAGGTGCCGAGGGCGTGGCGCGGCATCGGCATCCGCATCGAGGACGACGTGGCGGTCACGGACGCGGGCCCCGAGGTCCTGACCGCCGCGCTGCCGAGCGACCCGGACGAGATCGAGCGGCTCGTACAGGACCGCTGAGGCCGGCCGCCCGGCGCGCGGCGGAGTAAACTGGGGGCATATGGAGCCCACGCTGCAACCGCGGCGCTGCGACGTCGCCATCGTCGGCGGCGGCATGGTCGGCCTGTCGCTCGCGGCGGCGCTTCGCGAACTGCCCCTCGACGTGGTCGTGATCGAGCCGGCGCCGCCGGGCGGCGCGGAGCCGCCGAGCTTCGACGAGCGCACGACCGCGCTGTCGAACGGCAGCCGCCGGATCCTCGAGGGCCTCGGCGTGTGGCGCCGCGTGGCCGGCGAGGCGGCGGCAATCGAGCGCATCCACGTCTCCGACCGCGGCGCCTTCGCCTTCGCGCGACTGTCGGCGAAGGAGCAGGGCGTACCGGCGCTCGGCCACACCCTGACCAACCGGGTGCTCGGCGCGGCGCTCGACGAAGTCTGCGCCGCGGCGCCGCGGCTCGAGCTGCGCCGCCCGGCGCGGGTGGCGAAGGTCGAGCCCGGCGAAGACTCGGTCGCGCTCGACGTCGAGGGCGCGCCGGCGGGCCGGGTCGAGGCGCGCCTGGTGGTCGCCGCCGACGGCGCGAAGTCGCTGGTCCGCCGCGCCTTCGGCATCGACGCCACCGTCTGGGACTACGGCCAGCAGGCCGTGATCGCCAACGTCGAGGGCGACCGCTTCCATGGCGGCGTGGCCTACGAGCGCTTCACGCCGGACGGGCCGATCGCGGTCCTGCCGCTCGCCGACGGACGCTGCACGGTGGTCTGGACGGTCGCGAACGGCGACGCGCCGGCGATCCTCGCGCTCGACGACGCGGCGTTCCTCGCGCGGCTGCAGGACGCCTTCGGGTGGCGCATCGGCCGCCTGCGGCGCGCGGGGCGGCGCCACGCCTACCCGCTCTCGCTGACCCGCTCGGAGCGCCAGGTCGCGCGCCGCGCGGTGATCATCGGCAATGCCGCGCAGGGCCTGCACCCGATCGCCGGGCAGGGCTTCAACCTCGGCCTGCGCGACGTCGCGACGCTCGCCGAAGTCATCGCGGAGGAACTCTCGGCGAACGGCGCAGCCGCCGATCCTGGCGCGGAACGGGTGCTCGAACGCTACGCCGCCTGGCGGCGAAGCGACCGTCGCAGCGTCATCGCCTTCACGGACGGCCTCGTGCGCGTCTTCGGCAATCCGCTCTTGCCGGTGCGGGCCGTGCGCGGCGGCGGCATGCTGCTCTTCGACCTGCTGCAGCCGGCCAAGGACGGCTTTGCCCGCGTCACCATGGGCCTCGCCGGCCGGCTGCCGCGCCTCGCGCGCGGGCTGCCGCTCGCGTGAAGCGCGACTTCGACCTCGCGATCGTCGGCGGGGCCATGGTCGGCGCCGCCTGCGCTGCGCTCGCGGCCGCGGATCCGGCGACCGCGCGCCTGCGCATCGCGCTGCTCGAGCCGCGGCCGGCCGCGCCGCCCGCGGCCGGGGAGCCGCTCGACCTCCGCGTCTCGGCCCTGTCGCGCGCCTCGCAGCGACTGCTGGAGCGCACCGGCGCCTGGCCGGCGGTCGCCGCGCGCGGCGCGTCCCCCTACCAGCGCATGGTGGTCTGGGACGCGGCGGACAGTCCCGACGGGCCCGGCGCGATCCGCTTCGACGCGGCCGAGCTCGCCGAGCCCGACCTCGGGCACATCGTCGAGAACCGCAGCGTGCAGGCCGCCTTGCTCGACGCCGCGCGCGAACGCGGCGTCGTGCTGGTCCAGAGTGGCGCCGCGGCGGTGACCGTCCAGGGCGGTTCTGCGCAGGTGATGACCCCGGAGGGCCGGCGGCTCACCTGCGGGCTGGTGGTCGGCGCCGACGGGCACGAGTCCTCGGTGCGCCGGGCGGCGGGCATCGAGACGCGCGGATGGGACTACGCGCAGACCGGCATCGTCGCCCACCTCGCCACCGAGCGGCCGCACCAGGACACCGCGTGGCAGCGATTCCTGCCCGGCGGCCCGCTCGCGCTGCTGCCGCTCCGGGACGGTCGCGTGTCGCTCGTGTGGACGGTACCCGCCGCGGACGCCGACGCGCTGCTCGGCCTCGATGAGGCCGCCTTCGGCGCTAGGGTGACCGAGGCGTCGGCGGGCGTGCTCGGCGCGCTTGCGCCGACGACGCCGCGCGCCGGGTTCCCCCTGCGGCTGATGCACGCGACCGAGTACACGCGGACGCGCCTGGCGCTCGTCGGGGACGCCGCGCACGCGGTCCACCCGCTGGCCGGGCAGGGCGTCAATCTCGGCTTGATGGATGTGGCGGCCCTTGTGCAGGTGCTCGGCGAGGCGCTCGCCGCCGGCGAGGACGTCGGCGAGCACGCCGTGCTGCGCCGCTACGAGCGCTGGCGCAAGGCCGAGAACCTGCCCGCGCTGGCGCTGATGGACGGGCTGCAGCGCCTGTTCGGCAGCGACCTGCCGTTCGTCGGCTGGGCGCGCCGCACCGGGCTCGGGCTGGTGGACCGTGCCGACCCGGTCAAGCGAAGCCTGATCCGCCGCGCGATGGGGCTCGCCGGCGACGTGCCCGCCGCGCTGCGCTAGAAAGCAGGGGACATTCGCTTCGAGTTTGCGGGCTGCACATGTGGGCCGTGGCCTGACTATCGAAACTCCAGGGGACATTCGCTTCGAGTTTGCGGGATGCACGACATGGGCCGTGGCCTGAGCATCGGCAAACTCGAAGCGAATGTCCCCTTCAGTTTGCGGGCCAGGCGCTGGCGTCGATGGTCTCGCGGTAGCCGTGCCAGGTCGCATGGCCGAGCAGCGGCATGGTCACGGCGAGGCCGAGCAGCAGGGTCGCGAAGCCGACGGCGGTCAGCAGCACGATCAGGCCTATCCAGGCGGCCATCGCGCGCTTGTTCCTGAGCACCGCGTTGACGCTCGTCACCACGGCCGTGATTGCGTCCACGTCGCGGTCGCAGATCATCGGCAGCGAGAAGGCGCTGACGGCGAAGCTCAGCAGCGCGAAGATCGAGCCGACCGCCGAGCCGATCGCGAGGAAGGCGGCCATCTGCCGCCAGTCCGGGTGTCCCTCGACCGGGAAGAACACGTGCAGCATCGAGCCGGCCCGGGCCCAGACGAGAAAGACCACCAGCAGCGCCAGCGCAAAGACCATCGCGGTGCCGAGGCTCCTGCGCTGCTCCAGCAGGCAGCGGCCGAGCGAAGGCTCGAGGCCGCGCTCGAGCTGCCGGCTGATCGAGTACAGCGCGAGCGCGAGCACCGGCGCGACGAACACGAATCCGGACAGCAGCACCAGCACCGCCCAGTAGCTGCCCCTGGCGAGCGCGAGCGCCGTCACGCCCCAGGAGAGCGCCGCGATGAGCAGCCCGTAGGCGAGGCTCTGGCGTGGCGCCCGCCGGACGTCCTGCCAGCCCCTGCGGATCCAGCCGAGCGGCGCCGTGGCCGGCAGCCGCCGGCAGGGCGCGACGAAGGGCAGCGCCTCCGGTCCGGTGCTCACACGAGCAGCGAGTCCGCCTTCGCGGCGCAGATGAAGTCGTTCTCCGACAGGCCGTCGATGGCGTGGGTGCTGAAGCGGATGTTGCAGTAGTCGTAGCCGACCTCGAGGTCCGGGTGGTGGTCCTCGAGGTTGGCGACGTGGGCGAGCGCGTTGACGAAGCTCATGGTCCGGTAGAAGTCCTTGAACTTCACCCGTCGCAGCAGCGCCTTGCCGTCGTCCGACAGCCGCCAGTCGGCCTGCAGCTGCTCCATCATCGCGCGCGCTTCCTGCGCGTCGAAGGGCTTGACGCCGCCCTCGCAGGGCACGCAGCGCCGCTCCTTCAGGTCGCTCATGGGGCCTCCTTCGCCGGGTACCGGCGCTCGACGTAGCGTTCGACCAGCTGCTGGAATTCTTCCGCGATCCGCTCGCCCTTCAGGGTCACCGTCTTTTCGCCGTCCTCGTAGACCGGCGCCACCGGCCGCTCGCCGGTGCCTGGCAGGCTGATGCCGATGCTGGCGTGCTTGCTCTCGCCGGGGCCGTTGACCACGCAGCCCATCACGGCGACGGTCATGTCCTCGACGCCCACGTGCCGGCGCTTCCACTCCGGCATGCGCTCGCGAATGTAGCCCTGGATGCGCTGGGCCAGCTCCTGGAAGTAGGTGCTGGTGGTGCGCCCGCAGCCCGGGCAGGCGATGACCATGGGCGTGAAGGCCCGCAGGCCGAGGCTCTGCAGGATCTCCTGCGCGACGATCACCTCGCGCGTGCGGTCGCCGCCGGGCTCGGGCGTGAGCGAGATGCGGATGGTGTCGCCGATGCCCTCCTGCAGCAGCACGGCGAGGGCGGCGGTCGAGGCGACGATGCCCTTCGAGCCCATGCCGGCCTCGGTCAGGCCGAGGTGCAGAGGATAGTCGCAGCGCGCCGCGAGGCTCCTGTAGATGGCGATCAGGTCCTGCACGCCGCTCACCTTGGTCGAGATGACGATCCGGTCGTGCGGCAGGCCGAGCTCCTCGGCCCGCGCGGCGCTGTCGAGCGCCGAGACCACCGTCGCGTCGCGCAGCACCTCGAGCGCGTCGCGGGGCGCGGGCGAGCGCGAGTTCTCGTCCATCATCCGGGTCAGCAGGTCCTGGTCGAGGCTGCCCCAGTTGACGCCGATGCGCACCGGCTTGCCATGGCGGCAGGCGGCCTCGATCATCTCGGCGAACTGCGGGTCGCGCTTGCTGCCGCGGCCGACGTTGCCCGGGTTGATCCGGTACTTGGCGAGCGCCTCGGCGCAGGCCGGATGGGCCTTCAGCAGCTTGTGGCCGTTGAAGTGGAAGTCGCCGACGATCGGCACCTCGACGCCCGCGGCGAGCAGCCGGTCCCGCACGTGCGGGACCGCGGCCGCGGCCTCGTCGGAGTTGACCGTCACGCGCACGATCTCCGAACCGGCGCGCGCCAGCTCCTTGACCTGCCGGAACGTCGCCTCGACGTCGGCGGTGTCGGTGTTGGTCATGGACTGCACCACGATCGGCGCGCCGCCGCCGACCGTGACCGGGCCGATGCGGACGCCGACAGAGGCGCGACGCGTGGGCAGTGGCATGGAATCCCCGTAGCCGTGAATTGCCGCTATTGTAGGGGCACCGCGCGGCGACGGGCGACGAGCCGCCCCGGCGGGCACAATTCAAGTCGCTTCAGGGGGTTGCACGATGGATGTCCGGGCCGCGGTGGCATGGGAGGCGGGCAAGCCGCTGGTGGTGGAGACGGTGCAGCTGGAGGGCCCGCGGGCCGGCGAGGTGCTCGTCGAGCTCAAGGCCACCGGCATCTGCCATACCGACGAGTTCACGCGCTCGGGCGCCGATCCCGAGGGACTGTTCCCGGTCATCTTCGGCCACGAGGGCGCCGGCGTCGTGGTCGACGTCGGCCCGGGGGTGAAGTCGCTCAGGAAGGGCGACCACGTGATTCCGCTCTATACGCCCGAGTGCCGCGAGTGCAAATCCTGCCTCTCGCAGAAGACCAACCTCTGCACGGCGATCCGCACGACCCAGGGCCAGGGCGTGATGCCGGACGGGACCAGCCGCTTCTCGATCAACGGGCGCAAGGTCCATCACTACATGGGCTGCTCGACCTTCTCGAACTACACCGTGCTGCCCGAGATCGCGCTCGCGAAGATCCGCGAGGACGCGCCCTTCGACAAGGTCTGCTACATCGGCTGCGGCGTCACCACCGGGATCGGCGCGGTGATCAACACGGCGCAGGTCGAGCCGGGCGCGAACGTGGTGGTGTTCGGGCTCGGCGGCATCGGGCTCAACGTCATCCAGGGCGCACGGCTCGCCGGCGCCGACAGGATCGTCGGGGTGGACATCAACCCGCGGCGCAAGGCGCTCGCCGAGAAGTTCGGCATGACGCACTTCGTCAACCCGAAGGAGGTCGAGGGCGACCTCGTGCCCTACCTCGTCTCGCTCACCGGCGGCGGCGCCGACTACAGCTTCGAGTGCGTCGGCAACGTCGACCTGATGCGCCAGGCGCTCGAGTGCTGCCACCGCGGCTGGGGCGTGTCGGTGATCATCGGCGTGGCCGGCGCCGGGCAGGAGATCCGCACGCGGCCGTTCCAGCTGGTCACCGGCCGGGTCTGGAAGGGCACGGCCTTCGGCGGCGCGCGCGGGCGGACCGACGTGCCCCGGATCGTGGACTGGTACATGGACGGCAGGATCAACATCGACGACCTGATCACCCACGTGATGCCGCTCGAGAAGATCAACGACGCCTTCGACCTGATGCACTCGGGCGAGTCGATCCGCTCGGTCGTGGTCTACTGAGATGACCGTCGAGACCCTCGGCGAGCACCGCTGCTTCGGCGGCGTGCAGGGCTATTACCGGCACGAGTCGGCCGAGACAGGCACGCCGATGCGCTTCGCGGTGTTCCTGCCGCCGGCGGCGGAGTCGGGCCCCGTCCCGGTGCTGTGGTTCCTCTCGGGGCTCACCTGCACCGAGGAGAACTTCACGGTCAAGGCCGGCGCCCAGCGTCGCGCCGCCGAACTCGGCTTGGCGCTCGTCATGCCGGATACCTCGCCCCGGGGCACCGACCTGCCCGGCGAGCACGACAGCTACGATTTCGGCTCGGGCGCGGGCTTCTACCTTGACGCGACCGAGGCGCCGTGGTCGGTGAACTACCGCATGTACTCCTACGTGACCCGCGAGCTGCCGGCGCTGGTCGAGGAGAACTTCGCGGTGGACGGCGCCCGCGCCGGTCTCTGCGGCCACTCGATGGGCGGGCACGGCGCGCTGGTCTCTGCGCTGCGAAACCCCGGCCGCTTCCGCAGCGTGTCGGCGCTGGCGCCGATCGCCGCGCCGATGCGCTGCCCTTGGGGCCAGAAGGCTTTCTCCGGATACCTCGGGCCGCGCCGCGACGCCTGGCGGGCCTGGGATTCGACGGCCTTGATCGAGGATGGGCACCGGCTGCCGGAGCTGCTGGTCGACCAGGGGCTCGCCGACACCTTCCTCGAATCCCAGCTGATGCCCGGGCGCCTCGAGCAGGCCTGCGCCGCGGCCGGCATTCCGCTGGCGCTGCGCCGCCACGCCGGCTACGACCACTCCTACTTCTTCATCGCGACCTTCATCGCCGACCACCTCGAGTGGCACGCGGCCCGGCTGCGCGGCTGACCGGCGCCGGCGCTCGAAGGCCGTCCGCTTGCAAGGCACGTGGGCAGGTTCATAATCGCCGCACAGGGGAGGGAAGCGGCATGCGCAAGACAGGATTCCTCGCGGCCATCACGCTGCTCGTCCTCGCCAGCCCGGCCGGCGCGGCCGAGGGCGAGTCCTGGCAGCTCAGCCAGAAGATGGTCATGCAGGGCATGAGCATGCCCGCCATGTCCAGCAAGATCTGCGTGCCGAAGGACGCGCCTGCGGACGAGATGGTGCCGTCCGGCGACGACAACTGCCGCATGACCGATCTGCGCTCGAGCGGCAGCAAGACGAGTTACCGGTTCGAGTGCACGGGCAAGGAGGCGGCCAGCGGCGAGGGCGAGTTCGAGCGCCTCGGGCCCGATGCCTATCGTGGCCGCACCGTCATGCGGTCCGAGGACGGCGAGATGATCCTCGAGTACGAGGGCCGCAGGATGGGCGGCGCCTGCGATCCCGACGCGCCGATGAAGCGCGCCGCCGCGCAGATGGCGGCCGCAGAGGCCGAGCAGTGCCGGCGGCAGGGCGAGGCCCTGGAGCCGCCCGGCCGAAATCCGCAGCTGCCGCCGGAAATGGACTTCGGCTGCGACAAGGCCAACAAGTCCGCCTACTGCGAGGGCGTCAAGGCCAGGCGCGGCGCGGTCGAGGGGCGCGACGACTTCCGCTCGCTGGCCAGCAAGTCCGGCTGGCGTGGCGCGTTCGGCTTCTGCGGTCTCGACGCCGCGAGCCTCGAGAAGCGCTACTGCGACGAGGCGCTGGCCGAGAAGGACTACCACTACGTCGCCGACGCCTGCGAGGCGGACGCGCGGCGGATCGCCTCGACCTGCGCCGGCCGCGACGGCACCTCGCTCTCCGCGGCGGGCCAGTCCGCGCTGCTGCCGATCTGCTCGAGGTACGGGCCGGGCGCCCCGGTGATGGTCGAGCGCGCCGCGGAGGGTAGCGCGGCACCCGAGGGCGAGCAGGCCGAGCCGCCGAAGAAGGAGAGCGCGCTCGACAAGCTGAAGAAGGGCTCGAAGGGCCTCAAGGACCTGATCCGGATCCCCGGAACCTGACGGGGGTGCCGCCGGCCGGCGCCGCCCGCGGCCGCTTCCGCGATGCGGCGCTGCTGCTCGCCGCGACGCTGCTCGCCTACGCGAACGCCTTCGGTGGCGCCTTCCAGTTCGACGATTTCTTCGCCATCGTCGGCGAGCCGGCCGTCCAGTCGCTCGAGGCCTGGCGCGAGGCGATGCCCGGGCTGCGGCCGCTGCTCAAGCTCAGCTATGCGCTGAACCACGCGCTCGACGCCGGCCTGCCGGGATTCCATGCGGTGAACCTGGCCATCCACGCGGGCTGCGTGCTGCTCGCATGGGCGCTGCTCAGGACCTGGCTGCCCGAGGCCGGCTTCGACCGGGAGCGCAGCGCGGCCGCGTCCCTCGTCGCCGCGCTCGTCTTCGCCCTGCACCCGGCCCAGACCGAGGCGGTGACCTACCTTTCGGGCCGGTCGATGTCGCTGATGGCGCTGTTCACGCTCGGCGCGCTGGCCGCGGGCCTTCGGTCGCGCGACGGCCGGGACGGCTGGATGCTGGCCTCGCTCGCCTGCCTCGCGGCCGCGCTCGCGGTCCGCGAGACGGCCTGGGCCGCGGTGCCGGCGCTCGCGCTGCTCGCGGCGGCCCGCGGCGAGCGCGGCCGGATCCTGGCCAGGCGCGTGTTGCCCGCCCTCGCGCTGCTGGCGGCCGCGGTGGCGCTGCTGCTGTCGCTGCCAGCCTACCGCAGGCTCGCGACCGCCACGCTGGGCCGCCTCGACCTGCCTGCGCTCGTCGCGACCCAGGCCGACGCGCTCGCCTACCTGCTCACCCGCCCGCTCTTGATGCTCGAGCTAAACGTCGACCCGGACCTCGCGCCCCGCAGCGCGCCGGGTCTCGACACCCTCGCCACGATCGCGGCGCTCGCCGCGCCGCTCGCGCTCGCGGCCTGGCAGTGGCGCCGCCGCCCTTGGCTCGCCGCGGCGATCGCCTGGCCCTACCTGCTGCTCGCGCCCACCTACTCGCTGTTCGCAAGGGCCGACGTCGCGAACGACCGGCACCTCTACCTCGCGCTGTTCGGGCCCGCGGTGCTCGCGGGAACGGCGCTCGCGGCGCTGCCTGCGCGGCCGCGGCTCGCGTCAGGTTTTGCACTCTGCCTGCTGCTCGGCCTGGTCACGGTCGGCCGAAACACCGACTACGCCAGCGAGGCGGCGCTGTGGACCGCGACCGCCGCGCTGTCTCCGGACAAGCCGCGGGTCTGGAACAACCTCGGCTACGCGCTGCTGGAAGCCGGCGACGCCGAGGGCGCGGCGCGGGCCTTCCGGCGGGCGCTGGCGCTCGATCCCGAGTACCTGCGGGCGCGCTACAACCTTGCGGACGCCGAGGCGCGCCTCGAGGCGGCGGGCGTCACGGGCGACGCGCCGGCAGCTTCCGGATCAGCCGGCCGCTCAGCGCGATGAGCGCGACGGCCAGCACGAGCGCGAAGGGCGCGTAGCGGTTCAGGGTGCCCGCCCAGTCGGACAGCTCGTTGAGCAGCAGTGCCCAGACGACGATGGCGACGTAGGTGGCCGAGAGAACCACGGACACGATCGTGCGTGGACGCAATCCGATCAGCACGCCGACGATGGCGCCCACCACCGGGCCGGTCATCCAGAACGGTGTGAAGACGAACACGAACAGGCCGGCGATGCCGAACCGCTGGATCCTGCCGCGCTGCGAGTCGGCCGCAGCCTTCAGGCGCGACATCGTCGCGGTCCAGCGGGTGGTGTCGAGCAGGTGCCGCCAGCCGAGCGCGAACAGCGGATAGACGACCAGCACCTGCAGCGTCTCCACGAGCACGTTCCAGGGCACCACCTCGGCGTGCCCGAGCCCGCTCGCGTAGCCGAGCGACATCCCCGCCGCGCGACCGATCACGAGGTTGAGCCCCGTCATCGCGATGTAGACGAGCGCGCGGTCCGGATCCACCCACCACGCGACGCCGAGCGCCGCCACGCAGGCGCCGGTGAGCAGGAGCCCGGTCAGCAGCAGGCGCCCCTCGACCGTGCCGAAGAGCGCGTTGCGCGTCACGGCCTGGCGCGTCCACCGCCGGCCGCGATCCACGCCCGCACCCTGGACTCCAGCAGGTCGAGCGGCAGCGCGCCGGCGCCGAGCACGACGTCGTGGAAGTCGCGGATGTCGAAGCCCTCGCCCAGCGACCGCGCTGCCTCGTCCCGCAGCGCGCGGATGCGCAGCTGGCCGATCTTGTAGGCGAGGGCCTGGCCCGGCCAGCCGATGTAGCGGTCGATCTCGTTGACGGTGTCGAGCTCGGATTTCGCCGCGTTGTCGCGCAGGTAGGCGATGGCCTGGTCGCGGGTCCAGCCCTCGTGGTGAAGACCCGTGTCCACGACCAGACGCACCGCGCGCCACATGTCGTAGGTGAGATAGCCGAATCGGTCGTAGGGGTCGTCGTACAGGCCCATCTCCTCGCCCAGGCTCTCGCTGTACAGCGCCCAGCCTTCGATGAAGGCCGTCGGCCCGGAATAGCGCCGGAACGCCGGCAAGTCCGCCAGTTCCTGGGCGAGGGCGATCTGCAGGTGGTGTCCCGGCACCGCCTCGTGGACCGTCAGCACCGGGATCTCGTACTTCGGGCGCTGGGCGGGGCGGTAGAGGTTGACGTAGTAGAGCCCGGGCCTGAGCCCGTCGGCCGAGGGCGGCTGGTAGTAGGCCGTGGTCGTGTCCGGCGCCTTGGCCGCCGGGATCGGGCGCAGGCCGTAGGGCGTGCGCGGCAGCGTCCCGAACAGCGGCGCGAGCAGCGGGTCGATCCGCTTGGCAGTGGCGAGGTAGGCCCGGAACAACTCGTCGGGGCTCGTGAAGTAGAAGCGCGGGTTGCTGCGCAGGTCGGCGAGGAACTCCGCGAACGAGCCCTCGAAGCCGACCTCGCGCATCACGCCGTGCATCTCGCCGCGGATGCGCGCGACCTCCTCGAGCCCGATGCGGTGGATCTCGGCCGGCGTGAGCGTCGTGGTCGTGAAGTGCGCCGCGCGGTTCGCGTACCACGCCCGCCCGTCCGGCGTGTCCCAGACGCCCACGCTGTCGCGCGAGGCGGGCAGGTAGACCTCCTCGAGGAAGCGCGCGAGGCGCGCATACGCCGGAACGACCACCCCTGCGATCGCGGCGCGCGCCGCGGCCGCCAGCGCGCGGCGCTGTTCCTCGGGCATGTCCTCGGGCAGGCGTTCGAACGGCGCGTAGAAGGGGCTCGCCGCGGGGTCGTCGACGAGCTGTCGGCGCACCTGCGCGGGGACGCGCTCCATGATCACGCGGGGCTGGGTCCGGCCTTCGCTGGCGCCCCTCGCCAGCAGCGCGAGGGTCTGGTCCATGTAGACCCCGAAGGATTCGAGGCGCGCCAGCCAGTCGCGCCAGTCCCGAGGACGGCGGAAGTGCAGCCGCTCGGCCAGCTCGTGCGCGAACTGGATGCCCTCGCGCATGTCGAGCGCGTAGACCCGGGGCTCGAATCGATGCGCGCCGATCCTGTCGCGGAGCTCCCGCTCGTACAGGTCGCGGTTCAGCTGTTCCTCGGGCAGGAGCGCCTCGCGGTCGATCGCGAGCAGCCGGGCGAGCGCGGCCTGGTCGGCCCGGTGGCTGGCCTCAATGGCTGCCCACGACGCGTCCGGCCAGCGGTCATTGAAGCGGGGGTCGCCGAGCTGCGAGGCCCAGACCGGGTCCTCGGCCAGCGTCCGGTCCCACTCCTGCTCGAACAGCGTGCGCAGGGCGGCCGAGGGGCTGGCGGCCTCGGGCGCCGGGTCGCCGCCGGCGGCGAGCGGCAGCAGCAGGAAGGCGGCGGCAATCCAGCGCATGAATCGGTCCGCGTGGCCCGCAGTGGACTTGCGACTATACCGGGCCGCGCAGTCCTTATAGAATGCAGGTTCCGCGAAACGACCTGTCCGGAGAGACCGCGCCCCGGCGCGGCGCCGAAGGCGCAACCCGCCCGGAAACGCTCAGGCAGAAGAACGGCAGGATCGCGCGGGCTCTGGAGAGCGGCCCTGCAAGGGCCCACCGAAGGGGAGCGGCGCCGGCTGTGTCCGGCTCCCAATCTCTCAGGTTCACGGACAGAGGGGCGGCAGGTCCTGCGGGCCTGCCGCCCCTTTTTGCGTCTGTCGCGGCCGCAGGCCGCCGGGAAGGAAGATGGCCCAGAGAACCCCGCTGCACCCGGTCCACCTCGAACTCGGCGCGCGCATGGTCGATTTCGGCGGCTGGGACATGCCGCTCGCCTACGGCTCGCAGATCGAGGAGCACCACGCGGTGCGACGCGACGCGGGCATGTTCGACGTCTCGCACATGTGCGTCGTGGACCTGCACGGCGCGCAGGCGCGGGCCCTGCTCGCGCGCCTCCTCGCCAACGACGTCGGCCGGCTCCGGGTCACCGGCAAGGCGCTCTACAGCTGCATGCTCCGCGAGGACGGCGGCGTCATCGACGACCTGATCGTTTACTTCATCGAGGAAGGCTGGTTCCGCCTGGTGGTGAACGCGGGCACCGCGGCCAAGGACCTCGAGTGGATCGGCCGGCACGCGGCGGAGCACGGCGTGAAGGTGCAGCCGCGCCGCGACCTGGCGATGGTCGCCGTGCAGGGGCCGAACGCCCGGGCCCGCGTGATCGCGCAATTGCCGGCCGTCTACCAGGAGCGGGTGCAGGCGCTCGCGCCCTTCTTCGGCGTCGCCGGCGGCGAGCTGTTCGTGGCCCGCACCGGCTACACCGGCGAGGACGGCTTCGAGGTGATGCTGCCCGCGGTGCAGGCGCCCACCTTCTGGCTGGCGCTCAAGGCGGCCGGCGTCGCGCCCTGCGGGCTCGGCGCGCGCGACACGCTGCGGCTCGAGGCCGGCATGAACCTCTACGGCAACGACATGGACGAGACCGTCTCGCCGCTCGAGTCGGGGCTCGGCTGGACCGTGGCGCTCGACGACGGCCGCGAGTTCATCGGCCGCGAGGCGCTGCTCGAGCAGAAGCGGCGCGGCGGCCTGCGCAGGCTGGTCGGGCTCCTGCTCGCGGACCGCGGCGTGTTGCGCGCGCACCAGCGCGTGGAGGCCGGCGCGGCCGGAGAGGGCGAGGTCACGAGCGGCGGCTGGTCGCCGACCCTGGAGCGCTCGATCGCGCTGGCGCGGGTGCCGGCGGGCGCCGGCGAGCAGGTCCAGGTGGACCTTCGCGGCCGGCTCGCCGCGGCGACCGTGGTCAAGCCGCCGTTCGTGCGACACGGCAAGGCGCTGGTCGCCGCCTGAACGAAACCGGCGCCCGCGGGCGCCACGAATCGATGGCTAGCGCCGTCCGCGAGGCGGCAGGAGCGAGCAGATGAGCAACGTGCCCGGGGACCTCCGCTACACCAGGAGCCACGAGTGGGTGCGCACGCTGCCGGACGGCAGCGTCGAGGTCGGCATCACGGACCATGCGCAGGCGGCCCTCGGCGACCTGGTCTTCGTCGAGGCGCCCGAGGCCGGGCGCGAGGTCGGGGCGGGCGACGCCTTCGCGGTCGTCGAGTCGGTGAAGGCCGCCTCCGACGTCTACAGCCCGGTCGCGGGCAAGGTGCTGGCGGGCAACGAAGCGCTCGCGACCCAGCCGGAACTCATCAACCAGGAGCCCTATGGCCAGGGCTGGATCGCGCGCCTCAAGCCGTCGTCACCCGCCGCCATCGAGTCGCTGCTCGACGCGGCCGCCTACTCCGCGCACCTGGCCAGCGAGGCCTGAGCGCGCAGCGCGCCTGTCGCCGTCCGCGGCGCCGCAGAACACCGGAGACCGAGATGTCCTACGTCCCGCACACCGAGGAAGACGTCCGCGAAATGCTCGCCGCGATCGGCGCCGCGAGCATCGAGGACCTGTTCGACGAGATTCCCGAGGAGCTCAAGATCCGCGAGCTCGCCGGCATTCCGCCGGCGCTGTCCGAGATGGAGGTCGCGCGGCTGATGGCGGAGCGCGCGGCCACGGACGGGCGGCTGCTCAACTTCATCGGCGCCGGCGCCTACGAGCACCACATCCCGGCGCCGGTCTGGGCGATCTCCACGCGCGGCGAGATTTACAGCGCCTACACGCCCTACCAGGCCGAGGCCAGCCAGGGCACGCTGCAGACGATCTACGAATACCAGACCATGATGGCGAGCCTGACCGGCATGGAGGTGTCGAACGCCTCCCTGTACGACGGCGCGACCGCGCTCGGCGAGGCCTGCCTGATGGCGGTGCGGGCGCACCGCCGGTCGAAGTCCTCGCGGATCCTGCTGCCGCGCACCGTGAACCCGACCTACCGGGCCTGCGCCCGTGCGGTCACCGAGGGACAGGGGCTGTCCTTCGAGGAGCTGCCCTACTGCCCGAGGTCCGGCCGCACGCTGCGTGCCGCGCTCGAGGCGTACTCGGGCCAGGACGTCACCGCGATCGCGATCCAGCAGCCGAACTTCTTCGGGCAGCTCGAGGAAGTCGACGAGCTGGTCGCCTGGGCGCGCGAGAACGGCGCGCTGGTGATCGCGGTGGTCAACCCGACGTCGCTCGCGTTGCTCAAGCCGCCGGGCGAGTGGGGCGAGGGCGGCGTGGACATCGCCTGCGGCGAGGGCCAGCCGCTCGGCGTGCCGCTCTCGTCGGGCGGGCCCTATTTCGGCTTCCTGACCACGCGCATGGAGCACGTCCGGCAGATGCCCGGCCGCGTGGTCGGGCGGACGCTGGACCTCGACGGCCGGCCCGGCTTCACGCTCACGCTGCAGGCGCGCGAGCAGCACATCCGCCGCGGCAAGGCCACCTCGAACATCTGCACCAACCAGGGCCTGCTGATGACGGCGGCGACCATCTACATGACGCTGCTCGGCCCGGCCGGCCTCGAGCGGGTCGCCGCGGCCTCGCTGGCCGCGACCCGCAAGCTGGTCGAGGCGCTGTCGCGCGTGAAGGGCGTGCGCGCGGCCTTCGAGGGTCCGCGCTTCCACGAGTGCGTGCTGCAGCTCGACCGTCCCGCGCGCGCCGTGCTCGAGCAGCTCGCGTTGCGGGGCATCGCGGGCGGCGTCGACCTCTCGCGCGAGTATCCCGAGCTCGGCCAGGCGTTGCTGGCGTGCGCGACCGAGACGCGCACGGACGCCGACATCGCCCGCTACGCCGCGTCGCTCACCGAGGCGCTCGCCAGCGCCCGCGCCGCCTGAGGTGCCCATCATGAAGACCCGCGAGCCCGTGATCTTCGAGATCTCCAAGCCCGGCCGGTCGGCCGGCTCGCAGCATCCCCCGGCCGCCGAGGCGGCGGTGCCCGCGCACCTCGCCCGGCGCACGCGGCCGATGCTGCCGGAGGTGTCCGAGCTGC
The DNA here is from genome assembly GCA_964406445.1 of uncultured Steroidobacteraceae bacterium. GTDB lineage: Bacteria > Pseudomonadota > Gammaproteobacteria > Steroidobacterales > Steroidobacteraceae > SG8-30. Next base: position 21,055 of record CAYORU010000014.1, on the reverse strand, counting down.
AGGCGGTGCGCCACTTCACGCGCCTGTCGCAGCAGAACTTCAGCATCGACACGAACTTCTACCCGCTGGGCTCGTGCACGATGAAGTACAACCCGAAGGCCTGCAACAGCCTCGCCATGCTGCCGGAGTTCCTCGGCCGCCATCCGCTCGCGCCCGAGTCCACCGGCCAGGGCTTCCTCGCCTGCATGCACGAGCTGCAGGAGATGCTCAAGGAGGTGACCGGCATGCAGGGCGTCTCGCTGACGCCCATGGCCGGCGCGCAGGGCGAGTTCGCGGGCGTCGCCATGATTCGCGCCTACCACCGGTCCCGCGGCGACCTGGCGCGCAATGAGATCATCGTGCCCGAGGCCGCGCACGGCACCAATCCGGCGACCGCGACGATGTGCGGCATGAAGGTGCGCGAGATCCCCTGCGGCGCCGACGGCGACGTGGACCTCGCGGCGCTCGAGGCCGTGCTCGGGCCGAACACCGCGGGAATCATGCTAACCAACCCGAGCACGCTCGGCGTCTTCGAGCGCCGCATCGTGGAGATCGCGAAGCGGGTGCACGCGGCCGGCGGGCTGCTCTACTACGACGGCGCCAACCTCAACGCCATCCTCGGCAAGGTCCGGCCCGGCGACATGGGCTTTGACGTCATCCACATGAACCTGCACAAGACCTTCTCCACGCCGCACGGCGGCGGCGGGCCGGGGTCCGGGGCGGTGGGCGTGTCGACGCGCCTGCTGCCGTTCATGCCGGTGCCCGTGGTCGGCAGGGACGGCGAGCGCTATCGCTGGCTCGACGAGCGCGACCTGCCGCAGACGATCGGCCGCCTGTCCGGCTTCATGGGCAACGCGGGCGTCCTGCTGCGCGCCTACGTCTACATGCGCATCCTCGGGCGCGAGGGCATGCGGCAGGTGGCCGAATACTCGACGCTGAACGCCAACTACCTGATGGCCCGGCTGCGGCAGGCGGGCTTCGACCTGGCCTATCCAGGCCGGCGCGCGAGCCACGAGTTCATCGTGACGCTCAAGCGGCAGGCCCGCGAGCAGGGCGTGACTGCGATGGACGTCGCCAAGCGGCTGCTCGACTTCGGCTACCATGCGCCGACCACGTACTTCCCGCTGCTGGTGCCCGAATGCCTGCTCATCGAGCCGACCGAGACCGAGGCCAGGGAGGACCTCGACGGATTCGTCGAGGCCATGGCGGCCATCCTGCAGGAGGCTGCCACGGATGCGGCGCGGCTGAAGGGCGCGCCCTGGACCACGCCGGTCCGCCGGCTCGACGACGTCCGCGCCGCCAAGCAGCTGGACCTCGCGTGGAAGCCGGCCGCGGCGTGAAGACGCCGGCATGACGCCCTCGGGACGGGCCAAGCCCCAGGGACTCACCCGGATACTCAACGCCTTCGGCAACACCGCGCGCGGCTTCGCGGGCGCCTGGCGCGAGGAGGCCGCCTTCCGCCAGGAATGCGCGCTCGCCGTCGTCGTGGTGCCGCTCGGCCTGTGGCTCGGCGAGAACGGCATCGAGCGCGCGCTGCTGGTCGGTCCGATGCTGCTGGTGCTGGTCATCGAGCTGCTGAACAGCGCGGTGGAGGCCGCCATCGACCGCATCGGCGAGGAGCGCCACGCGCTGTCGGGGCTCGCCAAGGACCTCGGCTCGGCGGCCGTGTTCGGCGGATTCGTCCTGCTCGGGCTCAACTGGCTGCTCGTGCTCGCCTGACGGGGGTGCCGATGCCTGCGCTGATCTGCGGATCGCTCGCCTACGACACGGTCATGGTCTTCCCGGGCCGGTTCAAGGACCACATCCTGGCCGACCGCATCCACATGCTGAACGTGTCCTTCCTCGCGCCGAAGCTGACGCGCTACTTCGGCGGCTGCGCGGGCAACATCGTCTACAACCTCCGCCTGCTCGGCGGCGAGGGCTACGCCTGCGGCGCGGTCGGGCGCGACTTCGGACCGTACTCGGACTGGCTCGCGCAGAACGGGCTGTCCGAGCGCTTCGTGCGCCGCTTCGACGACGAGTACACGGCCCAGGCCTTCATCACGACCGACCTCGACGACAACCAGATCACGGCGTTCCACCCCGGCGCCATGAACCGCTCGCAGAGCATCGCCGTGCCGGCCGACGAGGGCATCCGGATCGGCATCCTCGCGCCGGACGGCCGCGAGGGCATGGTCACGCACGCGCAGCAGTTCGCCGACGCCGGCATTCCCTTCATCTTCGACCCGGGGCAGGCGATGCCGCTGTTCGGGCAGCAGGACTTCGACCGCTTCATCGACCAGGCGACCTGGGTCACCGTCAACGACTACGAGGCGCAGCTGCTGCAGGAGCGCACGGGCCTCGGCGCCGCGCAGATCGCCGCGCGCGTTTCGGCCTACGTGGTCACGCGCGGGGCCGAGGGATCGGTCGTTCACCTGCAGGACGGCCGCCGCGTCGACATTCCGCCGGTGCGGGCCGCCCAGGTGGTCGACCCGACCGGCTGCGGCGATGCCTACCGCGCCGGGCTGCTGTACGGCCTGCTGCGCGGCATGGACTGGGAGACGACAGGGCGCATCGCCTCGCTGCTCGGCGCCATCAAGATCGCCCACACCGGGACCCAGCACCACCGGTTCTCGGCCGGCGAGTTCGCCGAGCGCTTCCACGAGACCTTCGGCTACAGGATGGAGTGACATGCGCGCACGCCTCATCGCGCTGGCGGGCGCCTCGGCGCTCGCCGCGGCGCCGGCCCTCTCCCAGGACACGGGCCGCAACGGCTGGCCGGCCACGCTGGAGCGGATCGCGACCGGCGTGGTCGCCATCCAGGTGGACGCGACCCGCGCCTTCGACACCGAGTGGAACACCTCGTCGCAGGCGACCGGGTTCGTCATCGACGCGAAGCGTGGCCTGATCCTGACCAACCGCCACGTCGTCACCGCTGGTCCGGTCACCGCGCAGGCCGTGTTCCTCAACCGCGAGGAGGTGGAATTGCGGGCGGTCTACCGCGATCCCGTGCACGATTTCGGCGTCTACCGCTACGACCCGTCGAAGCTGCGGTTCATCGAGCCTGCCGAGCTGCCGCTGTTCCCGGTTGGCGCGCAGGTAGGCACCGAGATCCGCGTGGTCGGCAACGACGCCGGCGAGCAGCTGTCCATCCTGGCCGGCACGCTCGCGCGGCTCGACCGCGAGGCGCCGAACTACGGCGTCGGCAAGTACAACGACTTCAACACCTTCTACTACCAGGCGGCCTCCGGTACCTCAGGGGGATCCTCCGGCTCGCCGGTGATCGACATCGAAGGCCGGGTGGTGGCGCTGAACGCCGGCGGCTCGACCGGCGCCGCGTCGAGCTTCTACCTGCCGCTCACGCGCGTGGTGCGCGCGCTGGAGTACATCCGCGCGGGACGCCCGGTGCCGCGCGGCACCCTGCAGGTCGTGCTGCGCTACACGCCGTTCGACGAGCTGCGCCGGCTCGGCCTCGACCCCGCCACGGAGGCGGCCGCGCGCCGCGCGGGGCCGCGCCGCACCGGCATGCTGGTGATCACCGAGGTGCAGCCGGGCTCGGCGGCCGACGGCCGGCTCGCGGCCGGCGACATCCTGGTCGGGCTCGACGGCCGGCTGCCGGGCGACTTCGACGCGGTTGCCGAGGTGCTCGACGGACGCGTCGGCGAGGAGGTGACCGTCGAGGTCGAGCGCGGCGGCCGGCGCGTCGGCGAGCGGCTGCCGGTGCAGGACCTGCACGCGCTGATGCCCTCCGCGTATCTCGAGCTCGGCGACAGCGTGCTGCACGACCTTTCCTGGCAGATGGCGCGCCACATGAACGTGCCGGTGCGCGGCGTGTACGTCGCCAACCCCGGCTACGCCTTCGGGCCGGCCGGCATCCCGCGCGCAGCGGTGGTCACCGAGCTCGCCGGCACGCCGGTCGCCAGCATGGCGGAGGCGCAGGCCGTGCTCGCCGGCCTCGCGGACGGGCAGCTCGTGCCGGCCCGCTATTTCACGATCGACGACACGCGAGCGCCGCAGCTGCGCGCGATCCGCGTCGACCGGCGCTGGTTCCCGGCGCAGAGCTGCCGGCGCGACGACGCGAGCGGCCTGTGGCCCTGCGAGGCGCTGCCGGCGGCGCCGCCCGCGGCCGGCGCGCCCGCCGCCGGCAGCACGCGCCATGCGAAGACCGGCGACCGGCTGCTCGACGCGGTCGCGCCCTCACTGGCGCTGGTCGGCTTCACGATGCCGTACTCGGTGGCGGGCGTCACGGAGCGCAACTACTACGGAACGGGCGTGGTCATCGACGCCGCGCGCGGCCTGGTGGCGGTGGACCGCAACACGGTGCCCGTGACCCTCGGCGACGTGCGGGTCACCTTCGCCGGCACGCTCGAGGTCCCCGGCCGCGTGGAGTACGTCCACCCGCTGCACAACCTCGCGGTCGTGTCCTACGACCCGGCCGCGATCGGCGACACGCCGGTGCGGGCCGCGCGCTTCGCCGCCCGCGCGCTGGCGCCCGGCGAGGAGGTCACGGTCGTCGGTCTCAACCGGGACCACCGGCTGCTCTCGCAGCGTGCGCGCGTCGCTTCCGTCGACCCGGTGGCGTTCCCGCTGTCGCGGACCCTGCAGTTCCGCGAGTCGAACCTGAGCACGGTCCGCCTGGTCAGCGGACCGGGCGACTTCGACGGCGTGATCGTCGACGGCCGCGGCGCGGCGCTCGCGCTGTGGTCGAGCTTCGCCTTCGAGAACGGCCGCCAGATGCAGCAGGAGAACCAGGGCATCCCGGCGGACATCGTCGTCGAGATGCTCGGCCACGTCCGCGACGGCTCCCCGATCCACTCGCTCGAGGCGGAGTTCGCGGAGCGGCCGCTGGCCGAGGCCCGGCGGCTCGGCCTCGAGGAGTCCTGGGTGCGCCGCCTCGAGCAGGCGGGCGGCGTGCAGCGCTCGGTGCTGTCGGTGACGCGTCTCGTCGCCGGCTCGCCCGCCTCGACGCTGCTGCGCCCCGGCGACCTGCTGCTCGCGCTCGACGGACGGATCGTCCTGACGGCGCGCGACGTGGAACGGGCGTCGCACGCCGGCGTGCTGCAGGCGACCGTGTGGCGTGACGGCGCGGAGCGCACGCTCGAGGTGCCGACGGTCCCGCTGACCGGCCGGGACGTCGAGCGCGTCCTGATGTGGGCCGGCGCGACCCTGCACGAGCCGCACCGGGCGATGGCGGCGCAGCGCGGCATCGCGCCGGAGGGCGTCTTCGTCGCTTTCTTCATGTACGGCTCGCCGGCCAGCCGCTACCAGCTCTGGGCCGGCCGGAGGATCGTCGAGGTGGACGGGGTCGCCACGCCGACGCTCGACGCCTTCATCGCGGCGGTCACCGGCCGCCCGGACCGCTCGTCGCTGCGCCTCAAGACCGTCAACTGGAACGACTCGGTGGACGTGATCACGCTCAAGCTCGATCGACACTACTGGCCCGCCTACGAACTGCGCCGGGAGGGCGAGGCCTGGCGCCGGATCGACCTCGACTGAGCCGCCGCGCCTGAGCCGGGTGTCGTCGCGCGGCGAAGCTGGCTCCGGCGCGCGGACAGGGTAGACTTCGGGGCTGGCGGGCCCCGGCGGGTCCGAGGAGTTGCAATGGCCAAGAACCTCATGCGCCGCGCTGGCGCGCTCGTCCTCTGCCTGAGCCTGGTCGCGGCCCCGGTGCCGCAGGCCGCGGCCGCCTCGATGATCGGCACGGCCGACGCGATCGCGATGGAGCGGCAGTCGGCCGCCCTGTCCTCCGCACAGGCGGCGCTCGCGCGGGACGACGTGCGCACGCGGCTGACCGGCCTCGGTGTCGACCCGGCCGAAGTCGACGCGCGCCTCGCGGCGCTGACCCCCGCGGAGCTGACCCTGCTGTCGGAGAGGCTCGACGAGCTGCCGGCCGGCGCGGGCGTGCTGGCGGTGCTCGGCATCGTGCTGGTCGTGCTGCTGGTGCTCGAGTACACGGGCGCGATCGACATCTTCAAGAAGGTGCCGTGACGCGGGCGGCGTTCGCCGCCTGCCTGCTCGCCCTGCTCTCCGCCTGCGCGGCGAAGCCGCCGCTTCGCCAGCTGCTGCCGCCCGGCGCGCCTGTCGCGGTCGAGCTGGCCGGCACGCCGTTCTTTCCCCAGGAGGACTACGAGTGCGGCCCGGCCGCGCTCGCCACCGTGCTCGCGGCCACCGGTGTCGAGGTCACCCCGGATGACCTCGTGCCGCAGGTCTACCTGCCGGGTCGCGAGGGCAGCCTGCAGCCGGAGCTGCTCGGCGCGACGCGACGCCACGGCCGTCTCGCGTACACCCTCGCCCCGGATCCCGCGGCATTCCTCGCGGAACTGGTCGCCGGCCGACCGGTGCTGGTGCTGCAGAACCTGCGGACTCCAGGCTTCCCGGTGTGGCACTACGCGGTGCTCGTCGGCTACGACGCTGCGGTCGACGGGGTGCTGCTGCGGTCGGGTCGCGACGCGCGTGTCGCGCTGGGGTGGCGGCGTTTCGCCGCGACCGTGGAACGCGCAGGAAACTGGGGCGTGGTCGTCGTCGAGCCCGGCGAGCTGCCGGCGACCGTCGAGCCGGGGCCCTACCTGGCCGCGGCCGCGGGGCTGGAGTCGGCCGGTCGCCTGCAGGAGGCGCTCGCCGCCTACGACGCGGGCCTCGCGCGGTGGCCCGACGAGGCGCTGCTGTGGCTCGGGCGCGGCAACGCGTCGCATGCCACCGGTCGGCTGCCCGATGCGCTGGCCGCCTACCGGCGCGCCAGCACGCTAGCGCCGCAGAACCTCGCGGCGAGCTACAACCTCGCCGCCGCGCTGCTCGAATCGGGCTGCGCGCAGGAGGCGCTGAACGAGGTGGAGCGGGCGCGCGAGCTGGCCGCGGGCACCGCCCTCGAGGACGAGGTCGGCGAACTGCGAGACAGCGCGCGCATCGCTGGCGCGGGCCCGCAGCAGCCGGCCTGCGCTGCGCCGTAGCGCACGCAAGCCCGAGCACGCTCCGCCCGCTATCATCCGCGCATGGCGGCAACGCGCGAGATCGCACGGGCAGCGCGCATCCTGCGCGAGGGGGGCCTCGTGGCCTTTCCCACCGAGACGGTCTACGGACTCGGCGCCGATGCCGCGAACCCGGCGGCCGTGGCGCGGATCTACGCCGCGAAAGGCCGTCCCGCGAGCCACCCTGTGATCGTCCATCTCGCGTCGGCCGCCGACACCAAAGGCTGGGCGAGGGAGATCCCGGCGGCGGCGCGCCGGCTCGCGGAGGCCTTCTGGCCCGGGCCGCTGACGCTCGTCCTGCCGCGTGCGGCCCGCGTGCTGGACGAAGTCACGGGCGGGCAGGACACGGTGGCGCTGCGGGTGCCCTCGCACCCGGTCGCGCAGGCGTTGCTCGCGGCTTTCGGCGGCGGCATCGCGGCGCCGTCCGCGAACCTCTACGGCCGGGTCAGCCCGACCCGGGCGGAGCACGTCCGGGCCGAGTTCGGCGCATCGCTCGACTGCATCCTCGACGGCGGCGACTGCGAGGTCGGGCTGGAGTCGACGATCGTGGCGGTCCTCGACGGCGCGCCACGGCTGCTGCGGCCGGGTGGCATCCCGCGCGAGCGCATCGAGTCGGTGGCCGGGCCGCTCGCGGGATCCCCGCCGGGCGGGCCGCGCGTCCCGGGATCGGTCAGGTCGCACTACGCGCCGGCGACGCCCATCGAGCTCGTCGGCAGCGCCGGGATCGCGGCACGCGCGACCGCGGCGCGCGTACCTGTCGCGGTGCTCGCGCGTTCGGCGCCGCCGGCGGGCTTCGCGGGGCTGTGGCGGCGCATGCCGGACGACGCGGCCGCCTATGGCCACCAGCTGTACGCGGCGCTGCGCGAGCTCGACGCCTGCGGCGTGGCGCGTATCCTCGCCGAGCGCGTGCCGGACGGGCGCGAGTGGGAGGCGGCGGCCGACCGCCTGGCGAGGGCGGCGGCCCGCGATGCGCCGGAGTCGCCCTGAGCGCGGGCGCTCAGCGCAGGCGGATGGTTTCGTCGAGCTGGCCGTTGATGCGCGCCAGCTTGCCCGGCTCGAGCGTGCCGGCGGCCCTGTCGAGACGCAGGACGTTGATCAGGTAGTCGTAGCGGCTGCGCGCGTAGTTGGTCTCCGCCTCGAACAGGCGGCGGCGGGCATCGAGCACGTCCACCTGGGTGCGCGTGCCGACCTCGTACCCGGCCTCGGTGGCCTCCAGCGCAACCCGCGACGAGGCGACGGCCTGCCGCAGCGACTGCACGCGCGCCATCTCGGACATCACGCCGAGGTAAGCGTCGCGGGTCGAACGCTCGGTCTCGCGGGCGACGCGCTCCAGGCGCTCGCGCGACGCGCGATGGCGGTACTCCGCCTGCCGAACGCTCGAGGACACCGCGCCGCCGCTGTAGATCGGCACGGTGAGCTGCAGGCTGATCGACTCGTCGTCGGAGTCGGTGTCGTTCGGACCCGAGAATCCCTGCGAGCGGAAGGTCGACTCGAAGTCACGGCTCGAGCGCGACAGCACGAGGTCGAGCGTGGGGTAGTGGCCGCCGCGCTCGATGCTGATGTCCTGCCGCGTGATGTCGGCGCCGATCCGCGCGGAAACCAGCGCGAGGTTCTGGTCCATGGCGAGCTTCACCCACTCGTCCTCGTTGGCCGGGTCGGGCGGCGCCGGTTGCACCTTCTCGCCCGGCCGGGCGAGTTCGTCGAACACCTCGCCGGTCAGCTCGCGCAGCACCTCCTGCTGGTTGGCCAGGCTGCGCTTGGCGAGGATCAGCGACGCCGTCGCCGAGTCGAAGGCGGCCTTGGCCTCCTGCACGTCGGTGATGGCGATGAGTCCCACCTCGAAGCGCTTCTCAGCCTGGTCGAGCTGGCGCCGGAAGGCCTCGTGCGCGGCCTCGGCGGCGGTCAGGGTGTCCTTGGCCGCGAGCACGTTGAAGTAGGCCTCGGAGGTGCGCAGGATCAGCTCCTGCTGCGCGGCCTGGAAGTCCACCTCCGCCTGCGCGACGACACGGTCGGCGCGCCGCAGGTTGGCCCAGTTCTCCCAGCGGAAAACGCTCTGGCGCAGCGTGACGTCCCAGCTGCGCGTGTCGCCGTCGCTCTCGGAGTCGACGGAGTTGATCGCGAAGGCGCCGCCGGCCGAGGTGAAGAAGGTCCGCGAGCCCTCGCTGTCGGTGCTGTCGAAGCCGGCGCTGGCGCTGAGTCGCGGCAGGAGGGCGGCGCGGGCCTGCGGCTTGGCCTCGAGCGCGGCGAGCCGCGTCGCGTCGGCCTCGCGGATCTGCGGATCGTTCCTGAGCGCCTTCTGGTAGACCTCGGCGAGGTCGCCGGCGTCCGCCGCCGTGGCCACGGCGGCGGAGAGGACGAGGAGCGGTCCGAGCAGCTTCTTGACGTTCATGCGCGTTTCATCCCTGTCGGGCGGGCGGAGTCACATCTAGTGTTGTAGTATGGTATATCACCATATTACCTGGTTCAAGGGGCGGTCCTCGCGACGTCAGTAGGCCGCGAGCGTCGGGTCGAGTTCCTCGGCCCAGCGCAGGATCCCGCCGCTCAGGTTCGACACCCGCCCATAGCCCTGCTGCTTGAGGAACATGGCGACGCGCAGGCTGCGGCCCCCGGACCTGCACAGCACCACGACCTCCCGGTCGCGGTCGACCTCCGAGAGCCTCGCGGGCACCTCGCCCATGGGAATGTGCACGGATCCCGGCACCGAGGCGGCGGCCACTTCGTCGGGCTCGCGGACGTCGAGCAGCAGCAGGTCCTCACCGGCATCGCGCCGCCGGGCGAACTCGCGCGGGCTGAGTTCCGGAATCATGCTTGCCCCTAGAACTGGAACCGCGGCGGACGGGCCGCGTTGATCATCGGGTCGATGCAGGTCTCGAACAGGCTCCGGGAGACCCATTGATCGGCCCCGGCGCGCGTCACCAGCCGCGCCTCCATGATCGGCGCGGTGCCGACCACCACGAACAGGCGCCCGCCGGGCTTCAGCGCGCGCTCGAATCGCGCGTCGTAGACCGGCAGCGACGCGGTGAGCGCGATCGCGTCGTAGCGATCTTCCTCGGCGAACACGGTCGCGTCGGCGCACTCGACGGTCACGTTCGGGACGCCCAGCGCGTCGAGCGTGCGCGCCGCGGTCGCGGCGAGGTCCGGGTGGATCTCGAGCGAGCGCACGCGGCCCGCGAGCTGCGCGAGGCAGGCGGCGAGGAAGCCGCTGCCGGTGCCGACCTCGAGCACCTCGTCGCCCCGCGCGGGGGCGAGCGCCTGCAGCATCCGTCCGTCCACCTTCGGCGGCAGCATGTGCTGGCCGTGGCCGAGCGGAATCTCCATGTCGGCGAAGGCGGCCGCGCGGTAGGCGTCGGGCACGAAGTGTTCGCGCGGCACGACCCGCAGCACCTCGAGCACCGCGTCGTCCAGCACCTCCCAGGCGCGGACCTGCTGGTCGATCATCTGGCGGCGGGCGTTCTCGATGTTCATCGTCACATCCATCTCCGTCCAGGCGGCGGGGCAGGGGCGCGAGGTTAAGGCCGGTCGCGGCCTGCCACAAGGCGCAATCCAGGAACCCGCGCCGGGTGAGTCGCGCGAGCCGCGGGCCTGCGCCTCGGCCGCCATTATGGTGAATCCGGCAAGGCGGCTCCACCGCGCTGGGCTATGCTGCGTTCAGTCGTGACGCGACAAGCCTAAAGACAATGGCGGCCCGCGCTAGCGGGTCGCGCCAGGGGAGAACACGACGACATGACCGGGCCGGAAATAGCCGGCATCGCGCTGGCCGTGCTCGCCGTCCTGCTGGCATGCGTCGTCTTCGTTCAGCGCCGCGAGATCCGCCGGCTCGAGGAAGCCGCGCCACCGCCCGCGGCGGCCGACGCGGGCGCCGAGCCGCGCGCGCTGCTGCGGGCGCTCATCACCACCGTACGCGAGCCGATGGTGCTGCACCGCGAGCGCATCGAGGCCGCCAACGCCGCGTTCTGCGCGCTGGCCGGGCTGGAGGCGGAGCAGGTCATCGGCCGGCGGCTGGACGAGCTGGTCGCCCCGGACTACTCCCGCCTCGTCGCCGGGCACCTCGCCCTGCGACTCGCCGGCGAGCGGGCGCCGGAGTTGCTCGAGGTCGAGCTGGCCGACGCCCACGGCCAGGTGACGCGCCTCGAGCTTCGCGGCACCACCGTGCAGGTCGGAGGCGAGCCGGCCACGCTGTTCTCCGCCATCGAGATGCTCCCACCCGCGCCCCGCGCGCAGCCGGCGGCGGGCGCGCCGCCGGCCCGCGCGCAGCTGGCACTCGAGGCGATCGGCGAAGGACTCGTCGTCACCGGCGCGCAGGGTCACGTCGACTACCTGAACCCGGCGGCGGTCGCCCTCATCGGCGTCCCCGCCGAGGAGGCGGAGGGTCGGCCGTTCGCCGAGCTCGTGAGCTTCGTCGACGAGCACGACCGCCGGCCGCTGCCGGATCCGGTCAAGCAGTGCCTCGCGGCGGGCGCGCGCGTCGGGCTCGGGCGACGCGCGCTGCTCGTCACCCGCGGCGGCGCCGAGCGCAACGTCGAGCTGTCGGCCTCGCCGATGCGCGGACCGGGCGGCGAGGTCCTCGGCGTTGCCGCGGCGCTGCACGACGTGACCGAGCTGCGCGGCCTCACCCGGCAGATGTCCTACCAGGCGAGCCACGACGCGTTGACCGGGCTCGTCAACCGGCGCGAGTTCGAGCGCCGTCTCGCCGAGGCGATGGAGGTGAGCCGTGCCGGCAACGGTTCGCACGTCGCCTGCTACCTCGACCTCGACCGGTTCAAGGCCGTCAACGACACCGCCGGGCACCTCGCGGGCGACAACATGCTCCGCGAGCTGGCGACCCTGCTCAAGGACTCGGTGCGCGACTCGGACACCGTGGCCCGACTCGGCGGCGACGAGTTCGGCATCCTGCTGGTCGGCTGTCCGCTGCAGAAGGCGCGGCAGATCGCCGAGGACGTCTGCCGGGCGGTGAACGACTACCGCTTCGTCTGGAAGGACCGCATCTTCAGCGTCGGCGTCAGCGTCGGCCTCGTCGAGGTGGGCCGCGAGAGCGGCTCGCTCGAGGAAGTGATGAACGCGGCCGACTCGGCCTGCTACGCGGCCAAGCGGCGCGAGGGCAGCCACGTCCAGGTCTACTCGGCCCGCGACGAGGCCGTGGCGCGCCACAGCGGCGAGATCCAGTGGCTGCAGAGGCTGCAGACCGCGCTTCGGGAGGGTCGCTTCGAGCTCTACCTGCAGCCGATCATGGCGGTGCGCGAGGGCGAGGCGCGCGGGCCGGCGCTGGAGGCGCTGCTGCGCATGCGCGACGATTCCGGCGCGACGGTCGCGCCGGCCGAATTCATCCGCGCCGCCGAGCGCTACCGGCTGATGGGTCTCGTCGACCGGTGGGTCGTGCAGACCGCGCTTACCGCGATCGCGAGCGGCGCGATCCGCCTGCAGGCCGGCGCGAGCCTTGCGATCAATCTCTCCGGCCAGACGCTGGGCGATCCCGCCTTCCTCGAGTTCGTGGTCGAGACCTTCGACCACACGGGTGCGCCGCCGGCACAGGTCTGCTTCGAGATCACCGAGACCTCGGTGAACGCGAACCTCGAGGCGGCGCGGCGCTTCATCGGCGTGCTGCACGGCATGGGGTGCCAGTTCGCCCTCGACGACTTCGGCAACGACCTCGGCGCGTTCGCCAACCTCAAGAACCTGGCCATGGACTACCTGAAGATCGACGGCTCCTACATGGCGAACCTCTCGAAGGACGCGGTCAACCAGGCCATGGTTGCGGCGGTGGTCCGCCTGGCGCGCACGCTCAACTTCCGGCTCATCGCCGAGCAGGTCGAGGACCTGTCCTCGCTCGAGGCGGCCCGCGGCATGGGCATCGACTTCGCCCAGGGCTACGCCATCGGGCGGCCCGAGCCGTTGCGCCCCGCCGCCTGAGCCGCCCGGTCCGCGAACGCCACCCGCCGCCTGCCCGCGGGGCATTCCGCGACGCCTTGGCCTGTGCCAGAATCGCGCCACGCGCCGGGACGCTGTTGCGTTTGCGCGACAACTTACCAAGGAGAAAAGGGATGAACCTCAACAGAACGCTACAGGCCGCCGTGATGGCGGTGCTGGCGCCTGCCACCGCGCTCGGGGCCGAAGAGACGGGCAGCCGGATCCTCGAGGAGATCATCGTCACCGCGACCAAGCGCGACTCGGCGATCCAGGACCTGCCCTTCTCGATCAACGCCCAGACGCAGGCCGACCTCGAGCGCCTCGGCGTCGTCGGCATCGAGGACCTCGCACGCAACGTCGCCGGCCTCAACATCCAGAACCTCGGGCCCGGCCAGAGCCAGGTCGCCGTGCGCGGCGTCTCCGCCGGCCAGATCGTGCGCGACCAGCCGGGCGTCAAGGAGCAGGTCGGGGTGTACCTCGACGAGACCGTGATCTCGACGTCGCTGTTCACGCCCGACCTCGACCTGTTCGACCTGAACCGCGTCGAGACGCTGCGCGGCCCGCAGGGCACGCTGTTCGGCTCCGGCTCGATCGGCGGCACCGTGCGCTACATCACCAACGCGCCCGACCTCGACGCCTTCGAAGGCTCGTTCGAGGCCAACATGCACACGGTGACCGACGGCGAGGAGGGCGGCCACGTCAAGGGTGCCGTCAACCTGCCGTTCGCCGACGGCAAGGCGGCGCTTCGGATCGTCGGCTACCACACCGAGTACGCCGGCTTCATCGACGCGCTGCGCGAGGGCGGCGGCGTCAAGCAGGACGTCAACGGCGGCAACCGCAGCGGCGGGCGCATCGCGCTGACCTTCCAGCCCACCGAGAACCTCAGCATCACCCCGCGGCTCGTGTACCAGGAGGTCGAGGCGGACGGCTTCAACCGCCAGGAGGTGTACAACCTCTACGCCAATCCGTACACCACCACGCGGCCGGCCGTGACCTTCGGCGAGCGGCAGCAGTTCCTGCAGCTCGACGAGCAGTTCACGGACGAGACGCTGATCGGCGACCTCGTCGTCCGCTGGGGCCTCGGCGCGGTGGACCTGACCTACGCGGGCAGCTACCTCGAGCGCGACATCCTGGTCAGCCGCGACGCCAGCGCGCTGACCGGCAGCGTGTCGGTGGATCTCGGCTTCCCGGACGCCGGCGTGCTGCTGCCGTCGAACCTGCGCGACACCACCGACCTGGAGCAGGTCACCCACGAGCTGCGGCTCGCCTCCGCTTCGGACGGCCGCCTGCAGTGGCTGGTGGGCGCGTACTACTCCACGGTCGAGCGCAAGTACGCGCAGCGGCTGCCGACGCCGGGCTACGACTTCTATACCGACCAGACGCTCGGCGCGGGAACCGCCGCGGCGACGGCCAACGGGTATGGACCGGACTCGCCCTACAACTCCGACCTGCCCTACGACATCGACCAGGTCGCGCTGTTCGGCGAGGTCGGCTACGCGTTCACGGACCGGCTCAACCTGACCCTCGGCGGCCGCTACTACGACTTCGAGGAAGAGCGGTCCTTCAACAGCGGCGGGCTGTTCTCGAACGGCGACTCCAACCTCGTCGACAAGACCGAGTCCGACGGCTTCACGCCGCGCCTGCTCGCGTCCTACGAGGTCAGCGACCGGGTGACGCTGAACGGCCAGGTCTCGCAGGGCTTCCGCCTCGGCGGCGTCAACGATCCGCTGAACGAGACGCTCTGCAACGCCAACGACCTGGCGATCTTCGGCGGCTTCCAGGACTACGACGACGAGAAGATGTGGAACTACGAGGTCGGCGCCAAGACGCGCTTCGGCCGCGTGACCCTGAACGCGGCGGCCTTCTACGCCGACATCGAGGACCTGCAGGTGACGCTCGACGCGGGCTCCTGCTCCTCGCGCATCTCCTTCAACGTGCCGAGCGCCCACTCGGCGGGCATCGAGTTCGAGCTCGCCGCCGAGCCGGTCGACGGCCTGTACCTGTCGTTCGCCGGCACCTACGTCGAGTCGGAGTTCGACTCGACCGTGCGCGACGGCAACGGCAACGTCGTGGCCGGCCTGCAGAAGGGCAACCGGCTCGCCTCCGTGCCCGAGCTGCAGCTCGCGGCAACCGCGAGCTACACCTTCCCGGTGCAGGCGCTCGGCGCGCGCGAGGCCTTCGTGTCCGGCTCGGTCCAGCACGTCGGCGACCGGATCACCCAGCCGAGCGACCAGCGCCCGGGCGCGGGGAACTTCAGCTCCGGGCTGCCCTTCGGCGGCGCCACCGGCAACGAGGTCACCCGCCTCGACCTGGTGCTCGACGCCTACGAGCTGCTCAACCTGAGCGCAGGCCTCGTCTGGGAGAACTGGGAGGCGGTGCTCTACGTCAACAACGCCACCGACGAGAACGCGCTGCTGTCCTTCGATCGCGAGCGCGGTGGCCGCGCGCGGCTCGGCTTCCACACCAACCAGCCGCGGACCGTCGGCCTGACGCTGCGGGCGAAGTTCTGACGACCTGCCGGGCGCGCGGGTCTCCGCGCGCCCGTGCCTTCCGAGGGCGGCGCAGTGCCTGCGCCGCCCTCTTTTCGTTCCTGCGCCGCGGTTGTGGGTGCCTGGCCGGGCTGCGATGATCCGGCGCATGCCCCGCCCCGCGCTCCCGCCCGCGGTTGCCGCCGACCGCCGCGAGATCGACGGCCGCAGCGGCCGCCTGTCCTTCTACGAGGCCGGCGCCGGCGCGCCGCTGCTGCTGCTGCACAGCATCAACGCCGCCGGCTCCGCCTTCGAGGTCCGGCCCGCCTTCGAGCACGCGCGCCGCACGCGCCGCGTCTACGCCCCGGACCTGCCGGGCTACGGCTTCTCGGACCGGAGCGAGCGGCGCTACGACGTGGCGCTGTACTGCGACGCCGTGCGCGACCTGCTCGACGCCATCCGTGGCGATTGCGGCGATGCGCCGGTGGACGTTCTCGCGCTGTCGCTGTCCTGCGAGTTCGCCGCGCGGGTCGCCGCCGAGGCGCCGCGTCGCGTCCGTTCGCTGACCCTGGTGACGCCGACCGGCTTCAGCCGCGGTGCGTCGGCACTGCGTGCGCCGGCCGGCTCCAGCCGCGAGGTCCCGGGACTGCATCGCGTGCTGACCTTCCCGCCGTGGCGCGACGCGCTGTTCGGGGCGCTGGTCAGCCGTGCCAGCATCCGGTACTTCCTGAAGCGGACCTTCGGCTCCGACGCCGTGGACGAGGGGCTGGTGGACTACGCCTGGCTCACCACGCGCCAGCCGGGCTCGGACCGGGCTCCCTACGCCTTTCTCTCGGGCCGGCTGTTCAGCCGGGACATCCGTGCCGTCTACGAGCGGCTCGCCCTGCCGGTCTGGCTCGCGCACGGCACGCGCGGGGATTTCCGCGACTTCTCGGAGGTCGGCTGGACGGGCGCCCGGCGCAACTGGGCGGTCACCGCCTACGACGCCGGAGCGCTGGTCCACTTCGAGCGTCCCCGGCAGTTCTTCGCGGCCTGGGACGCCTTCCTCGCGCGCAACTGAGGACATGGGGCGCCGCTCGCCGGCCTGTCGACAGCGCCGTTCGCGCAGGGCACCCCGCGGCCGGGAGGCGTAAACTGATGGCCTCGCAGTGAACGTGGCGAGCGCGGGAGGGGCCATGACTGGCGCCGACGTCACCGCGGAGTCCGCCCGCTGGCGCGCCTTGCCGCTCGCCGCGGAGTGCCATCGTCGTCCCCTGGTCGGCGCGCTGGTGCGCGCCAGCTACGCCATGGTGCTCGCGGGCGGCCGCGGTTCGCGCCTCGCGAACCTCACCGACTGGCGATGCAAGCCGGCGGTGCCCTTCGGCGGCAAGCACCGGATCATCGATTTCGCGCTGAGCAACTGCGTGAATTCGGGCGTGCGGCGCATCGGCGTGGCGACCCAGTACCGATCCCACAGCCTGCTTCAGCACCTGCAGCGGGGCTGGGGTTTCCTCGACCCGCACATGCAGGAGTTCGTCGACGTGCTGCCGGCGCAGCAGCCGCGCGAGGCCGGCTGGTACGGTGGCACCGCCGACGCCGTCTACCAGAACCTCGACATCCTCCGCGCCCATGATCCCGCCTTCGTGCTGGTCCTCGCGGGCGACCACGTCTACAAGATGGACTACGGCGTGATGCTCGCCGAGCACGAGGCGGGGGGTGCGGACGTCACGATCGCCTGCCTGCGGCTGCCGGCGGAGGACGCGCGGGCCTTCGGCGTCATGCGCGTCGACCCGGACGGACGGGTGACGGAATTCGTCGAGAAGCCGGCGGATCCGCCGCGCGTCCCCGGCGATCCGGCGTGGGCGCTCGTCAGCATGGGAATCTATGCCTTTCGGGCCGAGGCGCTCTACGCCTTCCTGCGGGAGGACGCCCATGACCCGTGCTCCAGCCACGATTTCGGCCACGACGTCATTCCTGCGCTGCTGGCGCGCGGCGTGCGGGTGCGCGCGCACCGCTACGCCGACAGCTGCGTGAACATGGTGCACGGCCGACCGTACTGGCGCGATGTCGGCACGGTCGACGCTTACTGGTCGGCCAACATGGACCTCGTGCGCGTCGAGCCGGAGCTCAACATGTACGACGCGGCCTGGCCCATCCGGACGGTCGAGGAACACCTGCCGCCGGCGAAGTTCGTGTTCGAGTCGCCGGACGCCCACGGCCAGGCCTGGGACTGCCTGGTGGCGAGCGGCTGCGTGGTCAGCGGCGCCTCGATCCACCGCTCCTTGCTGTTCACGACGACGGTCGTGGAGCGCGGCTCTCGCATCGAGGACTCGGTCGTGCTGCCGCAAGTGGCGGTCGGCCGCGACGTCCGGCTGCGCCGCGCGGTCGTCGACAAGTTCTGCGAGCTGCCGGACGGCTTCGAGGCCGGCTTCGACGCCGCCGCCGACGCTGCGCGATTCCACGTGACGCCCGGCGGCGTCGTGCTGATCACGCCGGAAATGCTCGGCCAGCGCCTGCACGAGCCGGCCTGAGGTCCCGGCTGCGCCGCGCGAGGGCGGCGCAGCCGGGTGAATCGCTCAGTGTTCGCGGCCGGGGCCGCGGACCGGCCGGAAGAACTGGACTGCCGCGAGGTCGCGCAGGATCTCCCCGAGGCGGCTGCGCACCGGGTAGGTGTCGTTCGTCAGCCAGGGTCCGAGCAGGTTGGCGTAGAACTCGCTACCGAGCACGCCGCTCACCCCGCCGGGCAGCGAGCTTTCGGCGTCGATCGATCCGGGCCAGAAGCCCGGGGCGCCGACGTAGCGGCGGTTCGGTCCGCTGCCGAACATGAAGGCGTCCGCGCTCGCGGCGCGGGCGCTGTGCGAGGACGCGTCCACCACGCCGAAACCGCCGTCCGTCGCGAGCCCGCGCAGCCCCGGGAAGGACGGCTCGAACCCGGGCGTCGCCCCGGGCACGTTCCACGGGCCTCCCGTCGCGAGGCCGTCGAAGACGATGCGGTGCAGCCTGCCCCAGCGGTAGTCGGCCTGGTGCGAGGAGCCGCCGAAGGCCGCGGCGAAGGCCGGCCCGGCCAGCAGGTCGAGCGCGTCCGCGAGGCTCTTGAGCATCACGAAGTCGCGGCGCTGCGCCGCCGCGGGCAGGCCGAGCGGCGCGGCCCAGCCGAAGAAGTCCACGGAGGACAGGCCGATTCCGTCGCGCTCGACGAGGTGGCGCAGCGCCTTGATCGCTTCGCCCGAGCCGGGCGTCGGGACGCCGAGGCCCTGCAGCGTGAGGTCGACCCCGTTCCTGATCGCCTGCCCGCGCCACACCGAGTAGATCGTCGCGGCGATGCTGTGCGCCACCTCCTGCGCCGAGGGCGGCAGGCGATGCCCGTCCGGATCGCTCGAGTCGTACCCGGACTGAACGCCGGTCGGCGTGCTGAAGTCCCAGGCGCGCAGCCGGCCGACGGCCTCGGCGACGCGGGGATCGGCCGCGAGCGCCGCCAGCGCCGCCGGCGCGCCCCCGCCGCCGGCACGCTCGAAGGCGCCGACGATGTAGGGCGTGAATACCGCGGCATCGAGGAGCTTCACGTCGGCCTGGATCGCCTTCATGTCCTCGCGGTCGACCCGGCCGCGGGCGAGGCGCTCGCGAAGCGCCTGCGTGGCGCGGCCGGCGCGGGTGCCGTAGTCGAACGTGTAGCCGAGGTAGTAGACGCCCTGGCCGCCCACGCGCAGCTGGTTCAACGGGTCGTTGTCGAGCGTCACGCCGGCCGGATCGTTGTTGGCGTTGACCACGAATCCGTTGGCCGGATTCACCGTCTGCGGCAGCTCCTCGAAGGGGAGCGACAGGTAACCCGTGCCGTTGAATCGGTCCGGGGCGGGATCGCGCAGCCACTCGTTGCCGCCCGTGCCGTCGCGGATGAACCACGGCGGCGCGCCGACGAACGGCGAACCGGCGCCGTTGAAGGCCTGCAGGTCCTCCCGCAGCGGCACCTCGCCCGTGGTGAAGTAGCCGATGTTCCCGTGGATGTCGCCGTAGATGAAATTCTGCGAGCCGACGTCGAAGTACTGCAGCGCGCGCTTGAACTGCTCGAGATTGCGGGCGTAGTTGAGCCGGCGGAACGTCTCGAGCTCGCGCGTCGGGCCGAAACCCGCGTACTGGACGCTCGGCGCCCGGCCGCTCGCATCCGGGGGCGCGACCAGCGGGCCATGGTTGCGTCGCGGGACGATCAGCACGGCCGGCGGAACGCTGCCGCCCGCCGGCACCGGCACCACGGTGTCCGGGCCGTTGCCGGGCCCGTCGCGCAGGTTGACGCGGAAAGTCACCGGCACCGGGATCACGTGCTCCAGCTGTCCCTGGAAGACCGTCGACAGCCCGCTCGGGGACGACGGGTCCGGAACGAGCTGCTCGAGGTAGGTGTCGGTCACGTCGAAGCCCGTGGTCGTCTCGCCCCAGGTGATGTAGCGGTTCTGCCCGAGCACGACCCAGGGCGCGCCGGCGACGCTCTCGCCGATCGCATCGAGCCCGTCGCGCAGGGCCACGATGTGGATCGGGTAGAAGGTCGCGGGCAGATCGAGACCCAGGTGCGGATCATTCGCGACGAGCGGCCGCCCGTCGACGGTGTGCCGGCCCGAGACCGCCCACTCGTTGCTGCCGATCTGGTGCTCGGTGCGCCGGAGCGTGCGCTTGAGGAACGGCACCGACTCGAAGCGGGCCTTCACCCCACGCAGCATCCGCTCGGCGCTCGCGTCGAGCTTCGGGCCGCGCCCGGCCGCGGGCCGGCCGGCCTTGGCGGCGCCGGGCGCGGCCGTGCCGCTGGTCGCGTCCGGCACGCTGGCGGCCGGGTCGAAGGGCGCGGAGCGGAACACGTCCAGGAAGAACAACGCGTCGCCGAGCCGCGGGTCGATCGGCGCGAGCTTCGCCTGGTATTGCAGGTAGTCGAGCGTCGCATCGATGTCGATGTCGAAGGAGAGGTTGAAGGCCAGCGCCTTGCCGATCACTGCGCTGTCCAGCGCCGTCCATGGCTCGAAACGCGTGATCTCGAGGGCCGCGTACTGTGCCGGAAGGCCCCCGCCGTGAGTCACCCAGGCGTTCACGCCGGCGGCGTAGGCTTCGAGGCTCGCGCGCATCTTCGGCGAGTAGGCCGCCAGCGAACGTTCCGCGGCCCGCCGGATCCCGATGGTGCGCAGCTCGATGTCGCTCGGCAGCGCCGCGCTGCCGACGAGCTCCGCCAGGGTGCCGCTCGCCTGGCGCCGGAGCACGTCGAGCTGGAACAGCCGGTCCTGGGCCGTGACCCAGCCCTGCAGGAAGATCGCGTCGTGCTCGTCCAGCGCGTAGATGTGCGGCACGCCGTCCGCGTCGCGCAGGAGGGTCGCCGGGCCGTGCAGCCCGGGCAGGCTGATCGTCTCCCTGGTTGGCTTGTGTGGGCCCGCGAAGGCGTCTTGCGACGGGCCGATGAGCAGCGAAAGCGCCAGCGCGGCCGCCAGCATGCGAAACACGGCTTGCATGGAATCCCCCTTCCTCGTCGTCGCCGGTCTCCCGCCGGCGTGTCCTCCTCTTATACGCCGATCGCGGCATGGTGCCCATTCGGAGGCCGCCGGAGGCGGCAGATATGTGAAACTTCGGGGGAGCGCCGAGCTGGCGCGGCCATTCACCGAGGGGAGAAGCATCCATGAGCGATCGAGACGGCGTGACGCCAGAGCGTCGCGGATTCCTGAGGCTGCTCGGCGGCGGCGTGCTGCTGTTGCCGGTGGCCGGCCTCGCGGGCTGTTCCGGCGACAAGGCGGCTCCGGCCCCGGCCGCGCCGGC
>CAYORU010000013.1:0-78358 GCA_964406445.1 uncultured Steroidobacteraceae bacterium | reverse complement strand
GAAGAAAAAGGCCGACCAGCGAGAGCTGGCCGGCCTTTTCCTTTGAGCTGATTCGACTTGGTCGGACTGGAGGTCAGAGCTTCTTTTCGACCTTTGCCGTCTTCATGAGATCGTCCAGATACGCCTGGAACTTGCTCTGGCGCACCAGCTGTCCCAGCTGCTGCTGGACCATCTCGTAGGGGGGAGGCGCGAGGTCGCGAGTGTCCTCGAGCTTGATCACGTGCCAGCCGAATTCGGACTTCACCGGGGCGGACGTGTACTTGCCCTTTTCAAGCGCCTGTACGGCATCGGCGAAGGGCTTCACCATGCGGTTGGGT
Source organism: uncultured Steroidobacteraceae bacterium (assembly GCA_964406445.1). Lineage (GTDB taxonomy): Bacteria > Pseudomonadota > Gammaproteobacteria > Steroidobacterales > Steroidobacteraceae > SG8-30. The sequence continues at coordinate 78,041 of CAYORU010000013.1, read as the reverse complement.
GCGAACCACCCGAGGTCGCCGCCCTCCTGGGCTGACGAATCGGATGAGTTCTCCTGCGCCAGGTTCTCGAAGCTCGCGCCCTTGTCGAGTTGGGCGATCAGGTCCTTGGCCTTGTCCTCCTCAGCCACCAGGATGTGGCGTGCCCGGTACTCGAGCTTGGGAAGCTGCGAAATCTGCTTCTCGTACTCTGCGCGCATCTCCTCCTCGGTGGGCTCCTTCCCCTCGAGGAACTTGCGGCCGGCCAGGTCGGCGAGCGCGCTCCGCTGCATGAGCTCCAGCCGGGCGCCGTCCTCGCCCTTGTCGAGTCCGTCCTTCGCTGCCTGCTGTGCAGCGACGTACATCTGGATGAGCTCGTCGAGGTGCTCGGCCTTGTCCTCGGCGGTGACCTCCGTGTCGTCACGTCCGCCGCTGCGTGTCTGCACGAACATGTCGAACACCTCGCGGGTGATCGGCGTGCCGTTGACGACGGCGACGGGCTCGGCGCCAGCGTCGCCGGCGGCATCGTCGGCCTCTTTCGCACACCCGGTGGTGGCGAACATGGCCGCTGCCACGGCCACCGGGATCCATTGAACCTTCTTCATCGGTCGCTCCGTTGTCATCTGCGGGGTATCAAGCCTCTCCCGGCGCGCGTGCGTCGATGGAGAGAGCGTGAATCTCGTGGGGCATGAGCGTCGCCACGGCGTCGTAGACGAGCCGATGGCGCTTCAAGGCTGGCTGGCCGGCGAAGGCAGAAGCGACGATATGCACGGTGTAGTGGCCGGCGCCGCCACGCGCTCCTGCGTGCCCGGCGTGCGCGGCGCTATCGTCACGAATGGCGAGCGAGTCAGGCGCAAGACGCGCCTCGATGAGCTCTCGCATCCTTTCGATCCGGCTCGCGGTCATGGCAGCACCTGCCGGAATGGACGTACGTCGACTGCGGCGAAGACGCCTTCGGTTACGTAGGGATCTTCCTTTATCCACGCGCGCGCTTCCTCGGCCGAGTCGAACTCGGCGACGATCAGGCTGCCGGTGAACCCTGCGGCACCGGGGTCGTTGGCGTCCACGGCGGGAAATGGCCCGGCGACGACCAAGCGTCCGGCCTCCACGAGCGCTCGCACGCGCGCGAGATGCGCCGGCCGCACGCGCAGGCGCGCCTCGAGGGACGCGGGGTGGTCGCTGCCGATGATGGCGTAGAGCATCAGGAGCCGGCCTCCGCTTCCTTCGCGCGCGCCGAGATCCAGAAACCCTGCAGCAGGACGAACGCGAGCGTCAGGCCAAGCATGCCGAACAGCTTGAAGTTCACCCAGGTGGCCTCGTCGTACAGCTTGAAGACGACGAGGTTCGCGATGCCCATGCAAACGAAGAACGCCACCCACATGAGGTTGAGTCGCGTCCACTCGCGCGGCTCCATCTGAAGCTGAGCATCCGACGCGCTGAAGAGCCTGTGCACCAGCGGCCGGCCGCCCAGCAGGCGGTGCTGGCTCGCCAGGAACGCGACGGCGAACAGCCAGTTGACGATCGTGGGCTTCCACATGATGAATGCGGCATCGTGGATGAGCAGCGTCAATCCGCCGAACAGCAGCACGAGGGCGGCCGAGACGAGCTGCATCTTGCTTACGGTGCGCTTGCGGATCCATTGCACGACGGATTGAATCACGACCGCGACGACGAGCACGCCGGTGGCGACGTAGATGTCGCTAAGCTTGTACGCCGCGAAGAATGCGATGACGGGGAGGAAGTCGAACAGGAGCTGCATGGGCCGTTATGATACGCGCGCGCGGCGACGCGGTGCGAACCGGATGCGGCCGCCACCATACTCATGGCAGAGCTCCTCGAACTCCATCCAAGGAACCCCCAGGTCCGCTACGTGCGGATCGCGGCTGACGTCCTGCGCGACCATGGGGTGATCGTCTATCCGACGGACTCCTGCTACGCGCTCGGCTGCGTGCTCGGCGCGAAAGACGCCATGGAGCGCATCCAGCGCATCAGGCAGACCGACAAGAACCACTTCTTCACGCTGGTTTGCCGGGACTTGAGCGAGATCTCGCGCTACGCACGCGTCGACAACCCGCGCTACCGGCTGCTCAAGGCGTTCACGCCGGGGCCGTACACCTTCGTCCTGGAGGCGACCCGGGAAGTTCCGCGTCGCCTGATGAACGAGAGGCGCCGGACCGTCGGCATCCGGGTGCCGGAGCACGCCGTCGTGGACATGCTGCTCGCCGAACTCGGCGAGCCGCTCATGAGCACGACCCTGCTCCTGCCGGGTGACGAGTTGCCGATGACCGATGCCGTCGAGATCCACGAACGGATCGGGCATGCGGTGGACGTCGTGCTCGACGGGGGCAACTGCGGCCTCGAGCCGACCACGGTCGTGGACCTGCACGGGCCGAAGCCTATCGTGCTGCGCGCCGGCAAGGGCGATACCGCCCCATTCGAATAGGGCGGAGATCGGCGTCGTCAGCGTATAATGCGGCGCTCGCAGCCGGGACCGCGCCCCGATCCTCTGTGCGACCTGGGATCGGAATCTAAAACGTTAATTATCAATGGATTACGTAAGTTTTCTCACGATAGTCTCCGTCGCGGCGATCCCCATCTTGCTGGCCATTACCGTGCACGAGGTCGCCCACGGCAGGGTCGCCCGGCACTTCGGCGATCGTACGGCCGAGGCTGAGGGCCGGCTCAGCCTGAATCCCCTTCGGCACATCGATCCTGTTGGAACGGTCCTGGTGCCCATGCTGCTCCTGTGGATGGGTGGCTTCCTGTTCGGGTGGGCGAAGCCGGTGCCCGTCAACGCACGCTTCCTCAAGAGGCCGCGCCAGGACATGGTCTACGTCGCCGCGGCCGGGCCGGGCGCCAACCTGGTCATGGCGATCGGCTGGGCCGCCGTGCTGTCCGCGACCCAGCACATGGAGGCGGCCGTGACGGTGCGCTGGCTGGAATCCATGGCCGCGATCGGCGTCTCCATCAACCTTCTGCTCGCGGTCTTCAACATGCTGCCCATTCCGCCGCTCGACGGCGGGCGCGTGCTCGCGAACCTGGTCCCGGCGGGTCCGTTGGCGGAACTGCTGCGCCGGATCGAGCCCTGGGGCCTCTTCATCGTGCTGGGCCTGCTCGTCACCGGCGTCCTGTTCGCCCTGCTGGCCCGGCCGATCGCCGTACTCGAAGAGCTGGTGCTCTCGATCGTCGGCGCGCAGCGATTCTAGGGGGTCTCCGTTGGCCACGAGCCTGAACCAGAACCGACGCGTGCTGTCCGGAATGCGCCCGACCGGCGAGCTGCACCTAGGCAACTATCACGGCGCGCTGCGCAACTGGGTGGAGCTTCAGTACCACTACGAGTGCTACTTCTTCGTCGCCGACTGGCACGCGTTGACCACGGGGTACGAAGATCCGTCCGGCATCGAGCACAACGTCGGCGCAATGGTCATTGACTGGCTCGCGGCCGGCTTGAACCCCGGCGCCTGCACGATGTTCATCCAGTCGCACGTGCCGGAACACGCCGAGCTGCACCTGCTGCTGTCGATGGTCACGCCGCTGGCCTGGCTCGAGCGCGTGCCGAGCTACAAGGACCAGATCGAGCAGCTGCGCGACCGCGATCTCGCTACCTACGGGTTCCTCGGGTACCCGCTGCTGCAAAGCGCGGACATCCTGCTCTACCGGCCGCAGCACGTGCCCGTGGGCGAAGACCAGGTGGCCCACGTCGAGATCACGCGCGAGATCGCGCGGCGCTTCAATCACCTCTATGGCCGCGAGCCGGATCTGGAGGAGCGGGCGAAGCGAGCGATCAAGCAGCTGGGGTCGCGCCAGGCCGCGCGCTACCAGGAGTTGCGGCGGAGCTACCAGGAAAAGGGCGAGGTCGAGGCGCTGTCGGCGGCCCGGACGCTGGTCGAGGCCTCGCATCGCCTGACGCTCGCGGACCGCGAACGCCTCATCGGCTACCTCGAGGGCACGGGGCGCACCCTGCTGCCCGAGCCGCAGGCGCTCCTGACCCAGACGCCGAAGGTGCCGGGCCTCGACGGCCGCAAGATGTCCAAGTCCTACGGCAACACGATCGGATTGCGCGAGGACCCTGACTCGGTTGCGAAGAAGCTGAAGACCATGCAGACCGACCCGGCGCGCGTTCGGCGCACGGATCCCGGCGACCCGGACAAGTGCCCGGTGTACGACCTGCACCGGATCTATTCCGACGAGGCGCGCATGCGTTGGGTCGAGGAGGGCTGTCGCAGCGCCGGCATCGGCTGTCTCGAGTGCAAGAAACCGCTGATCGAGGCCGTCGTGGCGGAGATTTCCGGCATCCGCGCCCGGGCGCAGGAATACGAGGAGAATCCCGAGCTCGTCCGCGGCATCGTCAACGAGGGCTGCGAGCGGGCGCGCGAGACGGCCCGGCGCACCATGACCGACGTGCGCGAGGCGATGGGCCTCGATTTCGGGTGACGAGCGTGACCCAGGATCCTAGCGACGCGCAGCACGCCGACGCACCGGCCTTGCCCGGGCAGCCGGAGGCCGCCGCGTCGGCGCCGCTGCAGCAGGAGATGCCGTTCGCGGTCGTCGACGGGGAGCCGATGACGGAGATCCCCCGGGACCTGTACATCCCGCCACAGGCGCTCGAGGTCTTCCTCGAGGCGTTCGAGGGCCCGCTCGACCTGCTGCTCTACCTGATCCGGCGGCAGAACCTGGACATCCTCGACATTCCCATCGCGGACATCACGCACCAGTACATGGATTACATCCTGCTCATGCAGGACCTGAACCTGGAGCTGGCCGGTGAGTACCTGCTGATGGCCGCGATGCTCGCCGAGATCAAGTCCCGCATGCTGTTGCCCCGGCCCGCGACCGCGGAGGGGCAGGAGGAGGACGACCCGCGCGCGGAGCTGGTGCGCCGCCTGCAGCAGTACGAGCGCTACAAGCGGGCGGCGGAGGACATCGACCGGCTGGAGAGGCTGGACCGGGACGTGTTCCAGGCCTCCGTCGAGGTCACCGAGCGCAAGGTCGTCAAGATCCTGCCCGAGGTGACGCTCCAGGAGATGCTGCTCGCGTTCAAGGACGTGGTGCAGCGGGCAGCGATGTTTGCCCACCACCACGTTCAGCGCGAGCCCCTGTCGGTGCGCCAGCGCATGTCGGAGATGCTTTCTGCCCTCGAGTCGGGCGGTCTCGTGGAATTCGTCGCGCTCTTCCGCGTCGAGGAGGGCCGCATGGGCGTCACCGTGACGCTCGTCGCGCTCCTCGAGCTGGTGCGCGAGGGACTCGTCGACGTCGTGCAGGCCGAGCCCTTCGCGCCGCTGCACCTGCGGCGCGCCGAGCGCCGTCCCCGCGACGCCGCGAACGAAGACCAGGATGCGGACGAGTCGCCCGGGTCGCGCGGCGAATCCGCGTCCTGAGGCGAGCTCACCGGAGAACAGGATGGACAACGGTCACGTGAAGAACGTCGTCGAGGCCGCGCTGCTCGCCGCCGAGCGGCCACTCGAGGTCGAGCTCCTGCGCGAGCTGTTCGAGGAATTCGAGCGTCCCGAGGCCTCGGAGATCCGCAAGGCGCTCCTCGAGCTCGCCTCGGACTACGAAGGTCGCGCGCTGGAGCTGGTGGAGGTCGCGAGCGGCTGGCGGGCGCAGGTCCGCTCGACCTATTCGGACGCGGTCTCCAAGCTCTGGCAGGAACGGCCGACGCGCTATTCGCGCGCGTTGCTCGAAACGCTGGCCCTGATCGCGTACCGCCAGCCGATCACGCGCGGCGAGATCGAGGATGTACGCGGCGTGGCGGTGAACCCGAACATCATCCGCACGCTGAGCGAGCGCGGCTGGATCCGCACCGTGGGACATCGCGAGGTGCCCGGGCGGCCGGAGCTGCTCGGCACGACGCGCGAGTTCCTGGACTACTTCGGTCTGAAGTCGCTCGATGCGCTGCCGACGCTCGCCGAGCTCAAGGACATGGACAACGTCGGCGTGCAGCTCGAGTTCGGCGAGGCGGCGGCGCAGGGCGTTGCGGCGCCTGCCGCGGCGATGGAGGGTGGCGAGACGGCCGGGGCGGGCGACGGCGCGGGCGAGCAACTGCCGGAGGCGGCCAACGACCCGGAGGCCGCCTCGCGCTGAGGCGCGCGTGAAGCCGGCCTCGCGCAACAAGCTGCGCATCCAGAAGGTCCTGGCGGAGCGCGGCATCGGCTCGCGACGCGAGGTGGAGGCATGGATCGCCGCCGGGCGCATTACGGTCAACGGCGCTCCGGCACGGCCAGGCCAACCGGTGGGTGCCCGGGATGACATCCGCCTCGACGGCCGCAAGCTGCGCATCGACTGGCAGGACGAGGCGCAGGTCGTGGCGCTGATGTACCACCGTCCGGCGCACGAGCGGATGCGCGAAGGGACCGAGGATTCCGCGCGTCCGTCGCTCGAGCGCCTGCCGCGCCCGCCGGGCGGCCGCTGGATACCCCTGAGTCCGCTCGGCGTGGGCGAGGGCGGCCTCGAGCTGCTCGTCAACGACGGCGCCCTGGCCGCCGCGATCATGCGCGCGACGGAGCGGCTGTCGTCGGAGTTCAGCGTGCGGCTGCGCGGGGATTTCGACGAGTCCCGCGTGCCGGAATTGCTCTCGGCTGCCGAGGACGACCCGGAGGGCAAGGGCCGGCTCGAACTCGTCGAGCCGGCGGGCGGCGAGGCTGCGAACCGCTGGGCCCGGGTAGTCGCGGTCGGCCTCAGGCCGCGCGACCTGCGCCGGATCTTCGAGCGCTGCGGCCTGGAGGCCAACCGGATCCTGCGCACCCGGTTCGGGCCCGTCGTCATGGACCGCGCGATCTCGCGCGGACGCAGCCGGCGCCTGACCGACGGAGAGCTCGGCGCGCTGCGCGAAGCGGCGGGGCTGCCGGCCCGGCGCCGGCCGCGTCCCGGCGGTCCGGCCCGCAAGCTCAGCGGTCGGGGACCGGCTGGGAGTCGAAAGCGCGGCCGTTGACGCCGCGACTGTCCGGGCCGAGCAGATACAGGAACGGGGGCAGGACGTCTTCCGGCGCGGCGAGGCGACTGCGGTCCTCGCCCGGGTAGGCCTGCAGGCGCATGCTGGTGAGCGTGGCGCCGGGATTGACGCTGTTGGCGCGAATGCGGGTGGTCTCCTCCAGTTCCGCGGCGAGCACCTGCATGAGGCCCTCCAGCCCGAACTTCGATACCGCGTAGGCGCCCCAGTACGCCTTGCCCTTGCGGCCCACGCCGCTCGAGGCGAATACCACCGAGGCGTCCTCCGACTTGTGCAGCAGCGGCATCAGCGTCCGGGTGAGGATGAACGCTGCGGTGAGATTGACGTGCAGCACCTTGCACCACAACGGCACGTCGAAATGCTCGACCGGTGTCCGCGACCCGAGTATCGAGGCCAGGTGCGCGATCCCGTCGAGGCGACCGAACTCGTTCGCGATCGCGTCGTGCAGCGCGTCGTACTCCACCGCCGTGGCCGTCTCGAGATTGAAGGGCAGAAGGGCGGGCTCGGGCCCGCCGCGGGACTTGATGGCGTCGTAGACCTGCTCGAGCTTTCGCTGGCTCCGGCCGAGGAGGCACACGGTGGCTCCCTGGGCCGCGAGCGCGAGTGCCAGCGGGCGGCCGATGCCGCCGCCCGCGCCGGTGACGAGCACGACGCGCCCGGCGTGTGAGCCGGCCGAGGGCCGATAGAGACGGGGATCGTCGAGGCTCAAGGGGACGTCCTCCAGGATCAGGCCCGGCGCGCCGCGCGCCAGGCGAGGTAGGTGCGCTTCAACGGCGCAAGTTCGGCCGGCGCGGGGCCCGGTGGAAATCCCGTGCGCTCCATGTCCGCGAGCAGCGCGAGATGCAGCTGCGCCAGCACCGAGAGCGAGCGCCGCTGTGGTAGCGCCGGTGCCCGCGCGGCCTCGATCTCCGCCCAGCGCCGGCGGGCGAGCCCGGCGAGCCGGACCGCCAGCCGGCGCCTTGCGTCGGTGTCGACTCCTGACTGCAGCTCGTCGAGGGTGGCCTTCTCGTGCTCGACCCAGGCCCACGGCAGGAACACGCGGCCGCCGCGCGCGTCACGGGAAAGGTCGCGGACAATCTCGACGATTCGCACCACGCCGCCGGCGCTCGCAGCGAATCGCGCGCCGGGGCCGTCCCCGGGAAGGCGCTCGCCAAGCGCCAGGCCGGCGACGGCGGCGGCCGCGCCGAGCAGGTAGCTGTCGAACTCGACCTCGTCCGCGAGCACCACCTGGGCCAGCTCGATCTCGACCGCGCCTAGCGCCAGCGACAGAGTCGCGGCCGCCGCCGCTGCACCGTCCGGCGTGTCGAGCAGCGCGATCGTCAGTGGATGGCGCGGCGCCGCCGCGGCGAGTCGCGCGGCTTCTTCACGCCACCAGCGGAGCTTGGCGTGCGCCACGCCGTGGTCGAGCGCGCCGCGGCCGATGTCGGCGAGCTCCGATTCGAGTGCGAAGGCGGCTGCGATCCTGTCACGCGCCGGCGCTGGCGCATACAGGAGCGCGTGCCAGCGCATGGACCCGCGCGGCGCGCCGCGCGCCGCGAACTGGGGATCGAGCGCCACGTCACCCTTCGCCTGGGCTGGAGGCGGGCGCGGGGGCTTCTTCGGAAGCGCCGGTCACCGGGCGGATGGCCGTCCCGACGCCTGGCAGCTCCTCGAGCGCCCGGTCGCCGCGGACCCCGAGCTCGGTGAACTTCCGCGCTCCGGGCAGGACGTTGCGCTCGAGCGAGCCGACGGCGGCGTTGTAGGCGCGGACGCTGCTCTCGAGGCCCAGGCCGACCTTCGCCATGTGGCCGCGGAACGCGCCCAGCCTGCCGTAGAGATCCTCGGCCAGCTTGCGCACCTGCTCGGCGCCTTCGGCGAGGCGCACGTTCTGCCAGCCGTAGTGAACGGCCTTTAGCAGGGCCACGAAGCTCGACGGCGTGGCGAGGATCACGCCGCTGCGCATCGCGCTCTCCAGCAACTCGGGCTGCTCGTCGAGCGCCGCGGCGAGGAACTGGTCGCCCGGGATGAACAGGATCACGAACTGCGGTGCGGTCGGGAACTGCGCGGAGTAGTTCTTCGAGGACAGGAGGCGGACGCGCTCGGCGACGTGCTGCGCGTGGCGCTTGAGGGCGATGGCCCTCTGCTCGTCGCTCGGTGCCTCGACTGCGGCGAGATAGGCGTCGAGCGGAGTCTTGACGTCGACCACCAGGTCGCGCCCGTCCGGCATGTGGATGATCATGTCCGGCCGCTGCGTGCGCTCCTCGCCCGCGACGTGGACCTGCTCCTCGAAGTCGCAATGCTGGGTCATGCCCGCCAGTTCGACCAGCCGCCGCAGCGTGATCTCGCCCCACTGGCCGCGCACCTGTGGCTTGGACAGCGCGCGCACGAGGTTGCGCGTCTCCCTCTGCAGCGTGCCATGCGCTTCGCGCATGTCGTTCAGGTACTGCCGCAGGCTGCCGAAGTCGCGCTGGCGCGCCGATTCCATGTCGCGCAGCGTTTCGGCGGTGCGGACGAGCGACTCCTGCACGGGCTTGAGCAACGCGTCGATGGCCTGCTGGCGCTCGCGCAGCGCCAGATCGGAAGTCTTGTGCTGCTGGCCGAGGCTCTCGCGCGCGAGGCGCAGGAAATCCTCGCTCGAGTCGCGCAGGCGCTGGCCGGCGATCTCGTTGAACCTGAGGCCGAGTTCCTCGACCGTGCGCTCGATGATGGCGCCGCGCTCCGATTCGAGGGCGTCGGCGCGGGCGAGCCGCTCGCGCAGCACCGCCACATCGGTCTCGAGGGCCGCGGCGCGTCGGCGTCCGAGCCACCAGCCAGCCACGAGGGCGATCGCGCCGGTGGCGGCGATCAGCGCAAGCCAGGCGGGGACGGTCATGCGGCGAGCTCCGGCCCGAGCCAGCCGAGCAGCTCCGCGGGGCTCGCCACGATGCCATCCGCGCCCCAGGCGGCGGGCTCGTCGGAGGCCCCGAGGTAACCGAAGGCCGCGACCACGGTGCGCATCCCGGCCGCGCGACCGGCCACGATATCGCGCTCGGCGTCGCCGACGTAGGTGCAGCGCAGGGCCTCGATGCCGATGATCTCCGCCGCGTGCAGCAGCGGCCTCGGGTCCGGCTTGCGGACCGGCAGCGTGTCGCCGCTGACCACCGCCGCGCAGCGGCTGCGCAGCCCCAGTTCCTCGAGCAGCGGTTCGGTCAGCCAGCCAGGCTTGTTGGTTACGACGCCCCAGCTGAGGCCCGCCGCCTCGACGGCCGACAGGACCTGCTCCATGCCGTCGAAGGGACGCGTCGCCGAGGCCAGCCGCGCGCGGTACACGTCGAGGAAGCGTTGGCGCAGCCGCTCGTGGACGTCGCCGCCGTCGACGCCGAAGCCCACGCTCACGAGGCGCGCCGAACCGTGCGAGACGTGTTGACGGAGGGACTCGAAGGGCAATGGCGGCAGGCCCTCCTCGAGGCGCAGGTCGTTGAGCGCGCCGGCCATGTCGGGCGCCGTGTCGAGCAGGGTGCCGTCGAGGTCGAAGAGGACGGCGTGGCGGGCGACGCGGGGACTCATGCGGCCGCCGCCTGCGGACGGACGAAGTGCGCGAGGTAGTTGACGGACGTGTCGCCGGTGATTCGCGCACGGCGCGCGAATGGGTCGTAAGCCATTCCCGCGAGGTCGGCGAGCTCGAGGCCCGCCTCACGGCCGAAGCGCGCGAGCTCGGAGGGCCGGATGAAGCGGGCGTACTCGTGGGTGCCCGGCGGCACGAGGCGCAGCAGGTACTCTGCGGCGACGATGCCGAGCAGGAACGACCTGGCGCCCCGGTCGAGCGTCGAACAGACGACGTGACCTCCCGGGCGCACGAGGCGGGCAAGCGCCGCGACGGCCGCCGCCGGGTCGGGCACGTGCTCGAGCATCTCGAGGCAGGTGACCACGTCGAAGGCGGCCGGCTCCGCCGACGCCATCTGCTCGGCCGAGGCGACGCGGTAGTCCACGGCTACGCCGGCTTCCAGCGCGTGCAGCCGGGCGACCTCGACGGCGGTCGGGGCAAGGTCCACCCCCGTCACGCGCGCGCCGCGCCGCGCCATGCCCTCGGCGAGCAACCCGCCGCCGCAGCCGACGTCGAGCACCCGCCGGCCGGCGAGCCCGGCCCGTGCCTCGATGTAGTCGAGCCGCACCGGGTTGAGGTCGTGCAGCGGCCGGAACTCGCCCTCGGGGTCCCACCACCGCTGCGCGACGGCCTCGAACTTGGCGATCTCGCCGGGGTCCGCGTTGAGGACTTCGCGCTGGGTCATGCCTGCTCCTGCCTGGACCGTGAGTGTGCCATGCGCGGCCGCCCGAGGCGCTGTCGGCCGGCCGGAGGAGGGCTGTTTCCAGAGGCCCCGGCGCCCCTCGCAAGGTACTGAATAGCGGGGACTTACCCGCGAGCCCTATGCTAGGATTGCGGCTTTCCAGCCACCTTGTTGGCGCCCTGCCGGTCGAGTGCCCGAGAGAGGCCCGGCAGGGCGGTGCGGCACGCCCCACATGAGCGAAATCGCGCGCGAAATCCTTCACGTAAATCTCGAAGACGAGATGCGCCAGTCGTACCTCGATTACGCGATGAGCGTGATCGTCGGTCGCGCGCTGCCCGACGTCCGGGACGGCCTTAAGCCGGTGCACAGGCGCGTGCTCTTCGCGATGCGCGAGCTCGGCAACGAGTGGAACAAGCCCTACAAGAAGTCGGCCCGCATCGTCGGCGACGTGATCGGCAAGTACCACCCGCACGGCGACGTCGCCGTGTACGACACGATCGTGCGCATGGCGCAGCCGTTCTCCATGCGCTACATGCTGGTGGACGGACAGGGCAACTTCGGTAGCGTCGACGGCGATGCGGCGGCGGCCATGCGCTACACCGAGGTGCGCATGTCGCGCATCGCGCACGAGCTGCTCGCGGACATCGACAAGGAGACCGTCGATTTCGTCGCGAACTACGACAACAGCGAGCATGAGCCGGCGGTGCTGCCGGCGCGGGTGCCGAACCTGCTGATCAACGGCTCGGCGGGCATCGCGGTCGGCATGGCGACCAACATCCCGCCGCACAACCTCGGCGAGGTCGTGGACGCCTGCATCGCGCTGATCGACAACCCCGCGCTCGGCCTCGCCGACCTCATGCAGCTGGTTCCCGGCCCGGACTTCCCGACTGCGGCGATCATCAACGGCTCGGCCGAGATCGCGCTCGCCTACAAGACCGGCCGCGGCCGCCTGTCGCTGCGCGCGCGCACGCACTTCGAGGACGCCGACGACCGCGGCCGGCAGGCGATCGTGGTCACCGAGCTGCCCTACCAGGTGAACAAGGCGCGGTTGCTCGAGCGAATCGCCGACCTGGTCCGCGAGAAGACGGTGGAGGGCATCAGCGAGCTTCGCGACGAGTCCGACAAGGACGGGCTGCGCGTCGTCATCGAGCTCAAGCGCAACGAGAGCCCCGAGGTCATCCTGAACCAGCTGTTCAAGCTGACGCCGCTCGAGAGCGTGTTCGGCGTGAACATGGTCGCGCTGGTGGACGGCCAGCCGCGATTGCTGTCGCTCAAGGAGATGCTTGATGCCTTCCTCCGCCACCGGCGCGAGGTCGTCACCCGCCGCACGGTGTTCGACCTGCGCAAGGCCCGCGAGCGTGCCCACGTTCTAGAGGGCCTGGCCGTGGCGCTCGCGAACATCGACGAGATCATCGCGGCGATCAAGGCCTCGGCGTCGCCCGCCGAGGCCAAGGTCGCGCTGCTCTCGCGCGCCTGGCGGTCCGGCGCCGTGCCGCAGATGCTGGCGCGCGCAGGCGAGGTCAGCACGCGACCCGACGGCGTGCCGTCGGGCAGCGGCCTCGCCGGCGACGGCTACCGGCTGTCCGAGGCGCAGGCGCAGGCGATCCTGGACCTGCGGCTCAACAGGCTGACCGGCCTGGAGCAGGACAAGATCATCACCGAGTTCGGCGAGCTGCTCGACCTGATCCGCGGGCTCGGCGAGATCCTCGCGAGTCCCGAGCGACTGCTCGAGGTGATCCGCAAGGAGCTGGCTGAAGTCAAGGAGGCCTATGCCGACCCGCGGCGCACCGAGATCGTCGCCGCCCAGGAAGACGTCACGATCGAGGACCTCATCGAGCGCCAGGACGTCGTGGTGACGCTCTCGCACGCGGGCTACGCCAAGTCGCAGCCTGTGAGCGACTACGAGGCGCAACGCCGCGGCGGCCGCGGCAAGATGGCGGCGACGGTCAAGGACGAGGACTTCATCGACAAACTCTTCGTGGCCCACAGCCACGACAGCCTGCTGTGTTTCTCGACCCTGGGCCGCTGCTACTGGCTCAAGGTCTGGCAGGTACCGCTGGCGAGTCGCGGCTCCCGCGGCAAGCCGATCGTCAACCTGCTGCAGCTGCAGGAGGGCGAGCGGATCACCGCCATGCTGCCGGTCCGCGATTTCGACGAGGAGAGATTCGTGTTCATGGCGACGGCCGGCGGCACGGTCAAGAAGACGCCGCTCGCCGCCTTCTCCCGGCCGCGCGCCACGGGCATCATCGCGATCGACCTCGAGGCGGAGGATCGCCTCGTCGGCGTCGGCCTGACCGACGGCAGCCGTGAGATCCTGCTCGCCACGACCGACGGCAAGGCGATCCGCTTCGCGGAGGAGGGCGTGCGGCCGATGGGACGCGAGGCCGCAGGCGTGCGCGGCGTGCGCCTCGGCGACGGTCAGCGGGTCGCCTCGGCTCTGGTCGTCGGGGACGGGCTGGTCCTGACCGTGTCGCGCAACGGCTACGGCAAGCTCACCGACGTCGCCGAGTTCCCGCGCCACGGCCGCGGCGGCCAGGGCGTCATCGCGCTGCAGACGACCGAGCGCAACGGCCCGCTGGTCGGCGCGCTGCAGGTCGCGCAGGAAGACGAGGTGATGCTGATCAGCACCAGCGGCACGCTCGTGCGGGTCCCGGTCGTCGAGATTTCCGTGCAGGGGCGCAATACGCAGGGCGTGCGCCTGATGCGGGTCGGCGACGAGGAAGAGATCGTCGGTGTCGAACGGGTCGCCGGCGAGGAAAACGGCAACGGCGGCGAGTGACCGTCGCGGCGCAGCGGGAGAGGGTGATGCGGGTCTACAACTTCGCCGCCGGTCCGGCCGCGCTGCCGCTCGAGGTGCTCGAGCAGGCGCGCGAGGAGATGACCGACTGGAACGGCGCGGGCATGTCGGTGATGGAGGTCAGCCACCGCAGCAAGGCGTTCGTCGCCGTCGCGCGCGAGGCGGAAGCCGACCTGCGTGAGCTGCTCGGGGTCCCGGCCGGATACAGGGTGCTGTTCCTGCAGGGTGGTGCGACCGGCCAGTTCGCCGCGATCCCTCTCAACCTCTCTCGCGAGGGCGAAGTCGCCGACTACGTGAATACCGGACAGTGGTCCGCCAAGGCGATCGGCGAGGCGCGGCGCTACCTCGGCGTCAACGTCGCCGCCGACGAGAAGCCCTCGAACTACTCGACGGTGCCGGCGCCGGGCGCACTGCGCCTGACCAGGGGCGCGGCCTACGTTCACTACACGCCGAACGAGACCATCGGCGGCGTCGAGTTCCCCTACGTGCCGGAGACGGGGGACGTGCCGCTGGTCGCCGACATGAGCTCCACGATCCTGTCGCGGCGGATCGACGTGGCGAAGTTCGGCCTGATCTACGCCGGCGCGCAGAAGAACATCGGCCCCTCGGGCATCACGGTCGTGATCGTCCGTGACGACCTGCTCGGCCGTGCTCGGGCGCAGACGCCCTCGGTCGTCGACTACAAGGCCATGGCCGATGCCGACTCGATGCTCAATACGCCGCCGACCTTCGGCTGGTACATCGCGGGGCTCGTGTTCCGCTGGCTCAAGCGGCAGGGCGGCCTGCAGGCCATCGAGGCACGGAACCGGGCCAAGGCCGAGCGCCTGTACGGCGCGATCGACGCGTCCCCGTTCTACGCCAATCCCGTGGATCCTGGCTGCAGGTCGTGGATGAACGTGCCGTTCACGCTCGCCAGGCCCGAGCTCGAGAAGACCTTCCTCGCCGAGGCGGCCGCCGCGGGCCTGGCGAACCTGGAGGGGCATCGCTCGGTCGGAGGGATGCGCGCCAGCATCTACAACGCGATGCCGCTCGAGGGCGTGGAGGCGCTGGTCGCCTTCATGGCCGAGTTCGAGCGGCGCCACGGCTGATCGGCGGACGTCGCATGGCCTTCCGCGTCCTGACGCTCAACAGCATCTCGCTGCGCGGCCTCGAGAGGTTGCCGCGCGAGCGGTATGAGGCGGCCTCGGAGATCGGGCACCCGCACGCGATCCTGGTCCGCTCGGCCGACATGCACTCGATGGCGATTCCGGACACGGTGCTGGCGGTGGCGCGCGCCGGCGCCGGCACCAACAACGTTCCGGTCGCCGCGCTCACGCGCCGCGGCGTGCCGGTCTTCAACGCGCCGGGCGCCAATGCCAACGCGGTGAAGGAGCTGGTCCTCGCCGCGCTGCTGGTCTCGGCCCGCAACCTCTGCGGCGCCTGGGACTTCGTGCGCGGCCTGTCCGGGGGCGACGAGGCCATCGAGGCCGCGGCCGAGGCCGGCAAGAAACGCTACACCGGCCACGAGCTGCCGGGCCGGACCCTTGGGGTCGTGGGCCTCGGCGCGATCGGCGTGGAGGTCGCCAACGCCGCTCACCTGCTCGGCATGCGCGTGCTCGGCTACGATCCGCAGATCACGGTGCAGCGGGCGTGGCAGCTGTCCTCGGGCGTCGAGCAGGCGCTGTCGCTCGACGACCTGTTCGCGCGCGCCGACGTCGTGACGGTCCACGTGCCGCTCACCGACTCGACCCGGCACCTCGTCAACGAGGCGCGCATCCGCCTGATGAAGCAGGGCGCGACCGTGCTCAACTTCGCGCGGGCGCCGATCGTCGACGAGGCGGCCGTGCTGGCCGCCCTCGACGCCGGCAGGCTGCGCGCCTACGTCTGCGACTTTCCGAGCACGATGAACAAGGACCACGCCAAGGTGATCGCCTGGCCGCACCTCGGCGCCTCGACCGGCGAGGCCGAGGAGAACTGCGCGATCATGGTCGCCGATACGCTGCGCGACTTCCTCGAGAACGGCAACGTCCGGCACTCGGTCAACTTCCCCGACGCGTCCCTGCCGCGCGTCGCCGGCACCCACCGCCTGGTCATCGCCAACAGCAACGTCCCGAACATGGTCGGGCAGATCTCGACCTGCCTCGCGGACGCCGGGCTCAACATCGCCGACCTGCTCAACAAGTCGCGAGGAGAGGTGGCCTACACCATGATCGACACGGACGGCCCGGTCCCCGAGAGCGTCCTCGGCAGGATTCGCGGCATCGACGGCGTGCTGTCGGCTCGGCTGCCGTGAAGGCGCGCAAGGGAAGGTCCGGCGCGAAGGCCCGGGGCGGATCCCGCTCCGGCCAGCGGGATGCGCCCGCGAAATTCGACCTCGCGGAGGTCCGCCGGCGGATCGACGCGATCGACGAGCAGCTGCACGCGCTCCTGAACGAGCGGGCGCGTCACGCGCAGCAGGTCGGCATCTCCAAGCATGCGTCGGGCCACACCGTCGACTTCTACCGCCCGGAGCGCGAGGCCGAAGTGCTGCGCATGGCGCTGGCGCGCAACAAGGGGCCGCTGCGCGACGAAGAGATCCTGCGCCTGTTCCGCGAGATCATGTCGGCCTGCCTCGCGCAGCAGGAGCCGCTCAAGGTGGCGTTCCTCGGCCCCGAGGGAACGTTCACGCAGCAGGCCGTCTTCAAGCATTTCGGCCACTCGGTCCGCGCGCTGGCGCTGCCGGCGATCGAGGACGTCTTCCACGAGGTCGAGGCGGGCAACGCGGACTTCGGCGTCGTGCCGATCGAGAACTCGACCGAAGGCACGGTCAGCCACACGCTCGACCGGTTCCTGGTGTCGCCGCTGTCGATCTGCGGCGAGGTGGAGCTTCGCATCCACCAGTACCTGATGGGGCGCATGAACTCGCTGGAGCAGGTGCGGCGGATCTGCACTCACCAGCAGTCCCTGGCGCAGTGCCGCCAGTGGCTGGACGAGCACCTGCCCGAGGTCGAGCGCATCCCGGTGTCGAGCAACGCCGAGGGCGCCCGCCGCGCCCGCGACGAGCAGGGCACTGCGGCGATCGGGCCGCAGGCGGCGGCCGACGTGTACGGGCTCTCGGTACTGGTCGCCGAGATCGAGGACCGTCCGGACAACACCACGCGCTTCCTCGTGGTCGGCGCGAAGTCCTTCCGCGCGAGCGGCGCGGACAAGACCACGCTGCTCGTCTCGACCGGGCATACGGACGCCTCCGGCACGCTCTACAAGCTGCTGGAGCCGCTCGCCAGCGAGGGCGTGAGCATGACCCGGATCGAGTCGCGGCCCTCCCGCCGTCGCAAGTGGGACTACGTGTTCTTCATCGACATCGAGGGCCATCGCGAGGATCCCGGGGTCGCGCGCGCGCTCGCGGAGCTGCAGTCGCGCGCGTCGCTGTTCCGGGTGCTCGGCTCGTACCCGCGGGCGATCCTGTGACGCAGTCCTGGGTCGCGCGCCGCGGCGGCGGCGTGGGCGGGCGGATCACGGTGCCGGGGGACAAGTCGGTCTCCCACCGCGCGATGATGCTGGGCGGAATCGCGCAGGGCGTCACCCGCGTCAGCGGTTTCCTCGACAGCGAGGACTGCCTCGCGACGCTCGGGGCCATGCGGGCCATGGGCGTCGCGATCGAGCGGCCGTCGCGCACCGAGGTCGTGGTGCACGGCGTCGGGCTGCACGGACTGGCGCCTCCCGCGGCACCCCTCGACATGGGCAATGCCGGCACCGCGATGCGCCTGTTCACGGGGCTGCTCGCCGGACAGGCCTTCGACGCGGAGCTCGTCGGCGACGCGTCGCTGATGCGCCGGCCCATGGAGCGCGTCGCAGTGCCGCTCAGGCGCATGGGCGCGGCAATCGAGACGCGAGAAGGACGGCCGCCGGTGCGCATCCGCGGTGGCCGGCAGCTCGCCGGCATCGACTGGCCGCTCGAGGTGGCGAGTGCGCAGGTGAAGTCCGCGATCCTGCTCGCCGGCCTGTTCGCCAAGGGCGTGACCTCGGTGACCGAGCCTGCCGTGACGCGCGATCACACCGAGCGGATGTTGCGCGCCTTCGGCGTGCCGGTCGAGTCGCGCGGCCCGACCGCGAGCCTCGTCGCCGCGCCGCTGTCGGCGACGGACATCGCCGTCCCAGGGGATTTCTCCTCGGCGGCATTCTTCATGGTCGCGGCGCTGGTGGCCGGCCGTGCGCCGCTCACGATCGCGAACGTCGGCGTGAACCCCTCGCGCACCGGCCTGCTCGACATCCTGAGGCTGATGGGCGCGCGCATCGACGTCGTGTCGCCGCGCCTCGCCGGCGACGAGCCGGTGGCCGACCTCGTGGTCCACCCGGGGCCGCTCGCCGGCATCGAGGTCCCGCAGGCGCTGGTGCCGCTCGCCATCGACGAGTTCCCGGTGCTGTTCGTGGCCGCGGCGCTCGCGGAGGGGGAGACGCGGGTCTCCGGCGCCGCCGAACTGCGCGTCAAGGAGAGCGACCGTATCGCCGTCATGGCGGAGGGGCTGGCGGCGCTCGGCGCCGAGGCCGAGGCGCTGCCGGACGGCATGCGCATCCGGGGTGGCAGGCTGTCGGGCGGACGGGTCGACAGTCACGGCGATCACCGCATCGCCATGTCGTTCGCGGTCGCCGCGAGCCGGGCGGAAGGCGAGGTGCGCATCGACGACGTGGCCAACGTCGCGACGTCCTTCCCAGGCTTCCTCGAAGTGGCCGCAGCGGCGGGGCTGGACGTCCAGGGTTTGACATAATCCATGGCGTTGGTGATCGCCATCGATGGTCCGAGCGGATCAGGCAAGGGCACCGTGAGCCGCCTCGTCGCAAGGGCGCTCGGCTGGCGGCTGCTGGACAGCGGGGCGCTCTACCGGCTGGTGGCGCTGGCGGGGGAGAAAGCTGGGCTCGCGATCGATGACGAGGCGGGGCACGCGGCGCTTGCCGGGAGACTCGACGCCGAGTTCGGGTTCGACCAGGCCGGCGAGGAGCGGGTCCTGCTCCACGGCGCCGACGTCACCCGCGAGCTGCGCAGCGAGTCGACCGGCGCCGCGGCGTCGCGGGTCGCGGCCTGGC
The DNA here is from genome assembly GCA_964406445.1 of uncultured Steroidobacteraceae bacterium. GTDB lineage: Bacteria > Pseudomonadota > Gammaproteobacteria > Steroidobacterales > Steroidobacteraceae > SG8-30. The sequence goes on along the minus strand of CAYORU010000013.1, from coordinate 59,035 downwards.
CCTCGGTGCGGGCGGCGCTGATCGGGCGTCAGCGGGCCTACGCCGAGCCCCCGGGACTGGTCGCTGACGGGCGCGACATGGGCTCGGTGGTGTTCCCGGCCGCAGGCCTCAAGATCTTCCTCACGGCAAGCCCAGAGGAGCGGGCTCGCCGGCGACATAACCAGTTGAAGGAAAAGGGCCTGAGTGTTAACCTCGCCGCCCTTTCGGCTGAGATAGCCGAGCGCGACAGGCGCGATTCGAGCCGCCCGGTGGCTCCCCTCGTGGCCTGCGCGGACGCGGTGATCCTCGATACCACGGGCCTCGACATCGGCGAGGTCGTGTCCAGGATCCTCGGCCTGGCGCAGGAGCGATTCCCGCAGGCGCGCGTGAGGTAGACAGGTCGGCGCTCCAAGGAGGGACGCCGGAGGCAATGGAACCCTCGCTGGCAGGGAGCCGGCAGGCAAGCACAGAGAGACACGGGCCTACGGCCCACCCACCCACCATGACCGAATCTTTTGCGCAGTTGTTCGAGCAGAGCCTGGCCAACCAGCAGATCCGGGCCGGGCAGATCCTTGAAGGCCACATCGTCGCCATAACCCCTGACGTGGTGATCGTCAGCGCCGGCCTGAAGTCCGAAGCCGTCATCCCCGTGGAGCAGTTCCGCAACGAGCGCGGCGAACTCGAGGTCGCCGTCGGCGACACGGTCGAGGTCGCGCTCGACGCCGTCGAGGACGGCTCCGGGGCTACGCGCCTGTCGCGCGAAAAGGCCAAGCGCGCCCGCACCTGGTCGCGCCTCGACAAGGCCTTCGAATCCGGCGAGATCGTCCAGGGCATCATCAATGGCCGAGTCAAGGGCGGCTTCACGGTCGAGATCGAGAACGTCCGCGCCTTCCTGCCCGGCTCGCTCGTCGACGTGCGCCCGGTCCGTGACCCGACCTACCTCGAGGGCAAGGTCCTCGAGTTCAAGGTCATCAAGCTCGACCAGAAGCGCAACAACGTGGTCGTTTCGCGCCGCGCGGTCGTCGAGCAGGAGTACAGCGCCGAGCGCAGCCAGCTGCTCGACAACCTGCGCGAGGGCGACGTGGTGAAGGGCGTGGTCAAGAACCTCACCGACTACGGCGCGTTCGTCGACCTCGGCGGCATCGATGGCCTGCTGCACATCACCGACATGGCGTGGAAGCGCGTCAAGCACCCCTCCGAGGTGGTCAAGGTCGGCGACGAGATCGACGTACGGATCCTCAAGTTCGACCGCGAGCGGCAGCGCGTGTCGCTCGGCATCAAGCAGCTCGGCGCCGACCCGTGGCAGAACATCGCGCGGCGCTACCCGCCCAACACGCGGCTGTTCGGCAAGGTCACCAACATCGCCGACTACGGCTGCTTCGTCGAGATCGAGGAGGGCGTCGAGGGTCTGGTCCACGTCTCGGAGATGGACTGGACCAACAAGAACGTCAATCCGGCGAAGGTCGTGCACATCGGCGAGGAAGTCGAGGTCATGGTCCTCGACATCGACGAGGAGCGCCGCCGCATTTCGCTTGGCCTGAAGCAGTGCAAGCAGAACCCGTGGCGGGAGTTCGCCGAGACCTTCAATCGCGGCGACCGGGTGTCCGGCCAGATCAAGTCGATCACGGACTTCGGCATCTTCATCGGGCTCGACGGCGGCATCGACGGCCTCGTGCACCTCTCGGACATCTCCTGGGACCGCCCGGGCGAGGAGGCCGTGCGCGACTACCAGAAGGGCCAGACGGTCGAGGCGATGGTGCTGTCGATCGACCCCGACCGCGAGCGCATCTCGCTCGGCGTCAAGCAGATGGCCAAGGACCCGTTCTCCGGTTTCCTGGCGGAGCACCCGAAGGGCAGCATCGTCAAGGGCGTGGTGAAGGAAGTCGACGCCAAGGGCGCGCTCATCGACCTGGGCAACGGCATCGAGGGCAGCCTGCGCGCCTCGGAGCTTTCGCGCGACCGCGTCGAGGACGCGCGCTCGGTGCTCAAGGCCGGTGAGGAGATCGAGGCCCGCTTCACGGGCGTCGACCGCAAGAGCCGCACCATCACCTTGTCCATCAAGGCCAAGGAAGCCTACGAGGAGGCCGAGGCGGTCGAACAGTACCGTGGCGGCTCCGAGAGCAGCGGCACGACGCTCGGCGACCTGCTGAAGGAGCAGATCTCCGGCCAGTGAGACTGACCTGCGGCGGCGCCGGCCCCCCGGCGCCGCCGCCAGGCCCGGGCCACGCACAACGACCGAACGGGCGCCGACATGACGAAGTCCGAGCTGATCGAGATCATCGCGGCCAAGCAGAAGCACCTGCCCGCGAAGGACATAGAGCTGGCCGTCAAGCAGATGCTCGAGATCATGAGCGACGCGCTCGCCAACGGGGAGCGCATCGAGATCCGCGGCTTCGGCAGTTTCTCGCTTCATTTCCGCCCGCCGCGGCAGGGCCGCAATCCGAAGACGGGCGAAGCTGTGGCCCTGGCGGGGAAGTACGTGCCGCACTTCAAGCCCGGCAAGGACCTGCGCGAGCGCGTGAACGAAGGCCAGGCCCACCCGATCCGGGACTGACCGGTCACCGGCCGCAGCCCGAGGACCCGAGCGCATGATGCCGATCGAGTCGCTCTGGGCGCTGCTTGCACTGCTGTTCGTCGCCGGCGCCGTCGGCTTCTATGCCGCCCGCCGGCCGCGGCCGAGCACGCTCGGCGCCGAGCATGTCCGCAAGACCTACCTCGCCGGCGTCAATTTCCTGGTCAACGAACAGCCGGACCGGGCGCTCGAGGAGTTCCTGCGCGCAGCCGAGCTCGATGGCGAGACAGTCGAGACCCACTTTGCACTCGGCAGCCTCTACCGGCGCCGTGGCGAGACCGACCGCGCCATCCGGGTCCACCAGAACATCATCAACCGCGCCAGCCTCGAGCCCGCGCAGCGCGAGCAGGCGCAGTACGCCCTCGGCCTCGACTACCTGCGCGCGGGACTGCTGGACCGGGCCGAGAAGATCTTCGAGGAGCTCGCCACCGCGGGTGCGCACCGCATGGCCGCGATGCGCAAGCTCATCCGCATCTACGAGATGCAGCGCGACTGGGAGGCGGCGGTGCGGGTCCACGAGGAGCTGTCGCGCGTCGGCCGGCCGCCGCAGGAGATCGCGGCGGCCCACTACTGGTGCGAGCTCGCGGAGTCGGCGCGCCTCGAGGGCCGGCTCGACGAGGCCGTCGAATGCCTCAACAAGGCGCGCACCGCCGACCGCCACTTCTCCCGCAGCGCGCTGATCCGGGCGGACATCGCGATCGAGCAGGGCGACACGGCATTGGCGCGGCGGCTCCTGGCGGGCGTCGTGGCGCGGGACGCCGGGCTCATCGTGGACGCCTTGCCGCGCCTCGTGCGGCTCGCCCGCCTGCCCGGCGGCGGCGGGGACGCCATGCTGGCCGAGGTGCTCGCTTCCCGGCAGGATCGTCCGGCGGAAGTCGCCTTCGCCGCGGTGCTCGCCGATGCGCTCGACTTCCCGGCGCTCGAGGAGGCCGTGCGCCAGCGCTTCTCCCAGGACGAGTCGCTGGCGGCGATCATCCGGGCGCTCGGAAGGGAGCCGGAGACGCTCGACGGCGGCGCCGTGGGCGCGATCGCGGCTTCGCTGCGGCGCGTGGCGGCGAGTTCGCCGCGCTACCGCTGCGCGGTATGCGGTTTCTCGAGCGCCGCGCACTTCTGGCAGTGTCCGGGCTGCAAGACCTGGGACAGCCAGCGCCCGCTGGTCCGTTTCGATCTCTCGGCCGGCCTGCAGGGCGCGCCGGACCCATCCGCCTGAATCTGTCCGTTCGCGGCCGATAACCGCGCACCAGGCGCGCCTGGCCCGCGCTAGCGTATCTGCGGGCGCGGCGATGGGCGCCGCGCGTCTCGAGAAAGGAGTCTTGCAATGAAGCTCAAGGGATTGGCCGCGGCGGTTGCCGCGGCGCTGCTGGCGCCGGTCGCCCTCGCCGGGCCCGTCAACGTCAATACGGCGGACGCGAAGACCATCGCCAAGGAGCTGTCCGGGATCGGGCTGTCGAAGGCGCAGGCGATCGTGACCTACCGCGAGAAGAACGGCCCCTTCAAGTCCGCGGACGACCTGGCCAAGGTCCAGGGCATCGGCTCGAAGACCGTGGAACGGATCAAGTCCGACCTGCGCTTCGAGGCCGCCAAGCCGGGTGGCTGAGGGGCCGTCGACCGACCCTGTGAACCCGGTGCGGGCCGCGTCCGGCGGCGGTCCGGTATCATGGAGCGCTCCCCAGCTCATAACGACGAGGCGCTGCCGTGACGCGACCCGCACCGATCCGATCAGCGGTCTTCCCCGTGGCAGGGCGCGGCACGCGATTCCTGCCAGCGACCAAGGCTAGCCCGAAGGAGATGCTGCCGGTCGTCGACAAGCCCCTCATCCAGTACGCCGTCGAGGAGGCGCTCGCCGCCGGGGCGCGCAACCTGGTGTTCATCACCGGCAGCTCGAAGCGCGCCATCGAGGACCACTTCGACTCGGACCCGGAGCTCGAGGCCGCCCTCGAGGCGCAGGGCAAGCAGAAGCTGCTCGACTCGCTGCGCGGCATCCTGCCGTCCTGGGCCGCCTGCATCTACATCCGCCAGCCCGCGCCGCTCGGCCTCGGGCACGCGGTGCTGTGCTCGCGCCCGGTGGTGGGGCACGAGCCGTTCTTCGTGCACCTCGCCGACGACCTCATCGACGCCGACGAGCCGGTGCTCGCGCAAATGGCGCGCGCCTACGAGGCGCGCGGCGGCGGCAGCTTCGTCGGGGTGCAGACTGTCGATCCTTCCGAGACCGACAAGTACGGCATCGTCGCGACCGGCGCGGAGGAAGGCGGCATCGCGCGCGTCGAGCGGATGGTCGAGAAGCCGAAGCCCGCCGAGGCGCCGTCGCAGCTCGCGGTCGTCGGCCGCTACCTGCTGAGCCCGACCATCTTCGACAAGCTCGAGCATGTCGGCCGCGGCGCCGGCGGCGAGATCCAGCTCACCGACGGAATCGCGGCGCTGCTTGCGGAGGAGCCTGTCTACGCGTACCGGTTCGCCGGCAAGCGCTACGACTGCGGCAACAAGCTCGGCTACCTGGAAGCGACGGTCGAGTTCGGGCTCAAGCACCCGAGCCTGGGCGAAGGCTTTGCGAAGTACCTGCGCGCCCGCGTCGACACCCTGCGCGACACCTAGGCGACGCGACCGCGCGGCGACGGCTTGAAAAATACGGGCCCGCTCGCTGGCGGGCCCGTCGTGCTTGGCTCCCCGAGTTGGACTCGAACCAACGACCTGCGGATTAACAGTCCGTTGCTCTACCGACTGAGCTATCGGGGAATGGCTCTTGCGAGGGGCCGGAATTCTCGGTGATGCGGCGCCGCCAAGTCAAGACGCCGGCAGGAAATTTCCCCATCGCGCGGCTCACCCGGCCAGCGCCCGCCCAAGCCGCGCGAGGGCCTCCTCGATGGTGGCCATGCTGCAGGCGAACGACAGCCGCAGGTGTCCCGGCGCGCCGAAGCCGCTGCCCGGCACGCCCGCGAGGCCGTGCGCGTCGAGCAGCCAGTCCGCGAAGGCCACGTCGTCCGCGATGCCGCGCGCGCGCATCGCGCCTTCGATGTTGGCGAAGGCGTAGAAGGTTCCCCATCCTGGCCGGCAGCTCACGCCCGGCAAGGCGTCCAGGCCCGCGACGAGAGCATCGTGGCGCGTCTTGAAGGCGGCGTTCATCTCGGCCACGCAGCGCTGGTCGCCGGCGAGGGCCGCCACCGCGGCCTTCTGGGAGATCGACGAAGGGTTCGAGGTCGACTGGCCCTGGATGGTCGCCATGGCCTTCACCAGCGCCGCCGGGCCGCCGCAGTAGCCGATCCGCCAGCCGGTCATGGCGTGGCTCTTCGAGACGCCATTGATCGTGACAGTGCGATCGTAGAGGTCGGGACAGGCCGTCGCGAAGCTGCAGAACGGCTCGGGGCCCCACCAGATCGGCTCGTAGATCTCGTCGGTGCCGATGACGACCCGCGGATGGCGCGTCACCACCGCGCCGAGCGCGGCGAGTTCCGCGCGGGAATAGGCGGCGCCGGTGGGATTGCTCGGACTGTTGAGCAGCAGGAGGCGGGTGCGCGGGGTGATCGCTGCATCGAGTTGGTCCGGGGTGATCTTGTAGCCTTGGTCGCTGCCCGCCGCGACGATGACCGGCGTCGCGTCGGCGAGAAGGGCTATGTCGGGATAGGACACCCAGTACGGCGCGGGGATGACGACCTCGTCGCCCGGGTCCAGCAAGGCCATCGCCAGGTTGAAGATCGACTGTTTGGCCCCGCTGGAAACCAGGATCTGCTCGCGACCGTACTCGAGCGCATTGTCGCGGCGGAACTTCGCGATAATGGCGTCCTTGAGTTCGACGGTGCCGCCGACGTCGGTGTAGCGGGTGTGTCCCTGCCGGATGGCGGCGACGCCGGCCTCGGCGACGTGCGTCGGCGTGTCGAAGTCCGGCTCGCCGGCCGACATCGAGAGGATGTCGCGTCCCTCGGCCTTGAGCCGCGCGGCGCGCGCGGTCATGGCCATGGTCGGCGAGGGCTTGATGCGCGCGACCCGCGCGGCGAGCTTCATGTCGGGAACCGTCCGGGAAGGGCGGGCCCTAAGGTACGGGAAGCATTTTTGCGATGCAAACGAGACAGGCAGAGATGACGGAGACGCGGCCCTTCGAGCTGGCCTCGGACTACCGGCCGGCCGGCGACCAGCCGCGCGCCATCGAGCAACTCGTCGACGGCCTCGGGTCCGGGCTGGCGCACCAGACGCTGCTCGGCGTCACCGGCTCGGGCAAGACCTTCACGATCGCGAACGTCATCCAGCAATTGCAGCGGCCCGCGCTCGTGCTCGCGCACAACAAGACGCTCGCGGCGCAGCTCTACGGCGAGTTCCGGGAGTTCTTCCCGAGGAACGCGGTCGAATACTTCGTCAGCTACTACGACTACTACCAGCCGGAGGCCTACGTCCCGTCCTCCGACACCTACATCGAGAAGGACGCCTCCATCAACGAGCACATCGAGCAGATGCGCCTGTCGGCAACCAAGGCGCTGCTCGAGCGGCCCGACTCGATCATCGTCGCCACGGTCTCGGCGATCTACGGCCTCGGCGACCCGGAGGCCTACCTCAAGATGGTGCTGCACCTGGTGCGCGGCGAGCGCATGGACCAGCGCCAGCTGCTGCGCCGGCTCGCCGACATGCAGTACACGCGCAACGAGCTCGACCTCACGCAGGGCACTTTCCGGGTGCGCGGCGACGTGGTGGACATCTTCCCCGCCGACTCCGAGCGCGAGGCGGTGCGCGTCGAGTTCTTCGACGAGGAGATCGACCAGCTGGCCTGGTTCGATCCGCTGACCGGCGAGGTGCTGCGGCGCACGCCGCGCCTGACGGTGTTCCCCTCGACCCACTACGTGACGCCCCGCGAGCGCATCCTCGGGGCCATCGAGGAGATCAAGGAGGAGCTCAAGGCGCGTCTCGCCGAGCTGCGCTCGAAGGACAAGCTGCTCGAGGCGCAGCGGCTCGAGCAGCGCACGCTGTTCGACCTCGAGATGATGAACGAGGTCGGATACTGCGCCGGCATCGAGAACTACTCTCGCTACCTTTCCGGCCGCGAGCCCGGCGAGCCGCCGCCCTGTCTGTTCGACTACCTTCCGGCCAATGCGCTGCTCGTGGTCGACGAGAGCCACGTGACCCTCCCGCAGGTGATGGGCATGTACCGCGGCGACCGGTCCCGCAAGGAGACGCTGGTCGAGTACGGATTCCGCCTGCCTTCGGCGCTCGACAACCGGCCGCTGAAGTTCGAGGAGTTCGAGCGCCTGCAGCCGCAGACGATCTACGTGTCGGCGACGCCCGCGCCCTTCGAGCTGCAGCGCTCCGGGCAGGTGGTCGAGCAGGTCGTCCGCCCGACCGGGCTCGTGGACCCCGAGGTCGAGGTCCGCCCGGTGCGCAGCCAGGTCGAGGACCTGCTCTCCGAGATCCACCTGCGGGTGGCCGCCGGCGAGCGCGTGCTGGTGACCACGCTCACCAAGCGCATGGCGGAGGACCTGACGGAGTACCTGCACGAGCACGGCGTCAAGGTGCGCTACCTGCACTCGGACGTGGAGACCGTCGAGCGCGTCGAGATCATCCGCGACCTGAGGCTCGCCCGCTTCGACGTGCTGGTCGGCATCAACCTGCTGCGCGAGGGCCTCGACCTGCCGGAGGTGTCGCTCGTCGCGATCCTCGACGCCGACAAGGAGGGCTTCCTGCGCTCCGAGGGCTCGCTGATCCAGACCATCGGCCGAGCCGCCCGCAACGTCAACGGCAAGTCGATTCTCTACGCCGACCGGGTGACCGGGTCCATGCAGCGCGCGATGGACGAGACCGGCCGCCGACGCGCGAAGCAGGTCGCCTGGAACGAGGCCCACGGCATCACGCCGCAGAGCATCAGGAAGGCGGTGAAGGACGTCATGGAGGGCCTGCACGGGCCCGGGTCGGGGCCTGCCGCCGAGCCGCGCGCCCGGCTCACGCCGGAGCAGGCGGTCAAGCGGATCCGCAAGCTGGAACAGGAAATGCTTCGCCTCGCCCGCAATCTCGAGTTCGAGCAGGCTGCCAAGCTCAGGGACGAGATCGCCTCGCTTCGTCGGGAGTCGCTCGGCGGCGGCGAGGACCGCATCGCGGGTTAGACCGGGCCGACGCCGGACACGGGGCCTTGTTGCCGGCCAGGGGCCGCATCCAGTAACATCCGCGGCCCCGGACGGGCGCGTAGCTCAGCGGTAGAGCACTTCCTTGACATGGAAGGGGTCACAGGTTCGATCCCTGTCGCGCCCACCATCCCCTCGTCCTTCGCGCCCTCCAGGCGCGGCTTCGTGCCTGCCTCTGCGCCTGCCTCGAACGGTCAACGCCGTTTGCGCCGGCGTTGCGACGCTTTCCTGAGCTCGTCGAAGGCCTTGCCGCACTCCTTGGCCAGCCGCTCGATGTCCGGGATGGCGCTGCGGTTCGCCACCAGCCCGAAGTCGAGCCGCTCGCCGTAGCTCACGAAGGTGGCGTTGAGCCCGATCCCGCCGCCGATCATCGAGACCGGGTAGAAGGCCTCGAGTCGCGCATCGCCGAGGAAGACCGGCTCGGCCGCGAAGCGCATGTTCGAGAGCACGAGGTTGGCGGTCGGCGGAAGGGCATTCACGCCGAGGGCGATCGCACCCTCCTGCGCGGCATAGAGCGCGACGGCGAGGTCGAGCGCCGCGCCGGGGGAGAGTTCCTGAAGCTCGGCCTTGGCGGCCGCGGCATTCCGGGCAATGCGCGCAAGCCGCCGGGCCGCGCTCTCGCCGGGTTCCCCCATCGGCACGAAGACTGCGCTGACCTTGGTGGTTGCCTCGGTGTCCGTCGGGTCGCGGAGGCTCACGGGGCACATGCAGACGATCGGCTCGCGCGGACGGCTGCCGTGGACGGCGAGGTAGCGGCTGAGGCCCGTGTCGACTATGGCCATGGCGACGTCGTTGACCGTGCCGCCGAGCGACTGGCGGACCTTCGCGACGTCCGCGGCGCGCAGCGTGAAGGCCGCGAACGCGCGGCGCGCGCCGAACGCCAGGTTGGTGGGCAGTCGGGGCGAGGAGAACAGGCGGCTGCCGCGGGTCGACTCCCCGTCCTCGCCGCGTTTCAGTACCGCGCCGACGCGGCGCAGCGCGAACGCCGTGAGGTCGCCGAGGGCGAGGGCCTGCTGGCGACCGGCGGCGACGGCGCGCGACAGGGGGTTTCGTCCCGGCGTGGCCCGGCGCGTCTTGCCGGACGATGGCGTCTCGACGCCGTAGATCGAGCGTATGTCGTCCGGCCTGGGTGCGTCGTTCAATGCCGCGGCGGTGCGGGCGAGGCCGGAGACGCCGTCGACGATGGCGTGATGGATCTGGGTGTACATGGCGAAGCGGCCGCCCTGCAGTCCCTCGATGAAGCGGACCCTGAACAGCGGCTGGCGGCGGTCGAGCAGCACGGACTGCAGGTCCTCGACCAGTTCCCACAGCTGGGCCTCGCGGCCCGGCCGCGGCAGCGCGAGGTGGCTGACGTGGTAGCGCATGTCCGGGGCCGGCGCCTCGCGCCACACCGGCCGGCCGGCCACGCGAATGTCGGGCACCAGGTTGTAGGGCGGCCGCGGCTGGATGGCGCGGTGGCGCTCCACCAGCGCGGCCACGTAGTCGCGCGGCGCGCGCGGCGGCGGCCGGAGGATCAGCAGCGCCCCCACGTGGGACGGCTGGGTGTCCCGCTCGGCAAGCAGGAACATCAGGTCGAGTGGCGGAATCCCGCGGGTCATGCTGGCCACCTGCTGCGCTAGGATTGGAGTCTACGCGCATCCTGCGCACGGGAGCCCGAAGCTTGAGGACCCTCCGCCAGCGCATGATGTTCTGGTCGCTGACCCGCTTCCTGCACGCCGTGCGCCGCCGGCTCGCGCGCGACCCCTCGCCGCTGCGCGTGCGGCGCGACATGGCCGCCTTCGACCGGCGGCTCGCCGGCCTGCTGAAGGCGCCGCGGTCCGCGCCCGTCGCGCTGCCTCACTGCAGCGGCCACTGGGTCGAGCCGCCGGGCGGGGAGGGGCGGGTGATCCTCTTCCTGCACGGCGGCGCCTTCGTCGCGGCGGCGCCGAACGCGCACGGTCTGCTGCTCGAGAAGCTCTGCGCGGCGGCCGGCGCACGCGGCTTCTACGTGGACTATCGCCTCGCGCCCGAGCATCCCTATCCCGCGCCGGGGCAGGATTGCCTGGATGCCTACCGCTACCTGCTGGAGAGTGGCGTGCCCCCGGCGAGCATCGTCATCGCTGGCGATTCGGCGGGCGGCAACCTGACGCTCGCCACGGCGCTGCGGGCCCGCGACGCGGGACTGCCGCAGCCGGCGGCGCTCGTGATGATGTCGCCGGTGCTCGACGCGACCTTCAGCGGCGGGTCGATGACGCGAAACGATGGCCTCGACCCGTTGTTCCACGCGTCGGTGTTCGAGGCGCTCGCGAGCGGCTACGTGCCGCACGAGCTCCGGCGCGACGCCTACGTGTCGCCGCTCTTCGCCGACCATTCGGGCCTGCCGCCGTCGCTGGTGCTGGTCGGCAGCTCGGAGCTGCTGCTGGACGACGCGGTGCGCTTCACGCAGCGAGCGCCAGGGGCCACCCTCGAGGTGTGGCACGGCATGCCGCACGTCTTCCCGGCGATGCACGGGCTGCCCGAGGCCGATGCGGCGATCGCGGGCATGGCGGCATTCGTGCGCCGCCATGCCGCGGCGGCGCCTGCGGCAAACCTCCGCTCGGACCGCGGCGACGGCTGATAAACTCGCCGCACCGGCCCCGGAGGACCCCATGCGGCAGCTCGGCGGCGACGATGCGCTGTTCCTGTACGCCGATACCGGCCATTCGAACGCGAACATCACGCTGGTCAACATCTACGACCCGTCGACCGCGCCGGGCGGAAAGATCCGCTTCAAGGGCCTGCTGGCGCACGTCGAGGGCCGGCTGCATCTGTCGCCGGTGTTCCGCCAGAAGCTGCTGCGGGTGCCGCTCGAGCTCGACTACCCCTACTGGGTCGAGGACGAGCGCTTCGACCTCGAGTACCACGTCAGGCACGTTGCGCTGCCGAAGCCGGGCGACTGGCGCCAGTTCTGCATCCAGGTGTCCCGCATCCACGCCCGCCCGCTCGACCTGTCGCGGCCACTGTGGGAGATCTACCTGGTCGAGGGGCTCGATTCCTTTCTCGACCTGCCCGCGGACAGCTTTGCGCTGCTGACCAAGATCCACCACGCCGCCATCGACATCGACGGCGGCGCGGAGATCACCACGCTGCTGCACGACACCTCGCCGCGGCGGCGCAAGCCGGAGCCGCCGGAGCCCTGGTTCCCGGCGACGCCGCCAGGCTCGCTGTCGCTCCTCGCGCGCGCGCTGCTGCACAACGTGGTGTCGCCGTTCGAGATGGCCGGTCCGCTGATGCGCGCGTTCCGCCGGCTCGGGCCGGTCGTCGCTGGCGCTCTCGGGGAAGCGTTCCTGCATCCAGAGCGCCAGCCGGTCACGCGATTCAACGCCGAGGTTTCGCCGCACCGGGTGTTCGAGACGCGCCGCTTCACGCTCGACGAGTTCCGGGAGATCCGAACGCTGGTTCCCGGCGCGAGCGTCAACGACGTGGTGCTGGCGGTCTGCGGCGGGGCGCTGCGGCGATATCTCGAGACCCACGACGAACTGCCGGCCTCGAGCCTGGTGGCGATCGCGCCTATCTCGATCCGCAACGCCGACGCGTCGGCGGGCCAGCACCGGCTGCACATGCTGCGCGTGCCGCTCGGGACCGACGTCGTGGATCCCGTCGAGCGGCTCCGGCAGCTGCATGCGCACACCTCTGGCTCGGACGACATTGCCCAGGCGATCGGCGCGCGCGAGCTGACCGACCTCGGCAAGCACGCGCCGGCCCGCACGCTGGCCACGACGGCGCGCCTGCTCTCCGGCGCGGCGCTCGGCGTCGGCCAGTACGCGCCGCTCGCCAACTGCACCGTGAGCAACGTGCCCGGGCCCGCCGTGCCGCTGTACCTGAACGGCGCCCGGATGACCTATTTCTCGGCCATCATGCCGATCACGGACGGCATGGGGCTCGTCTTCGCCGTGACGAGCCACGAGGGCCGGGTGGTGATCTCGCCGACCTCCTGCCGCGAGCTGATGCCTGATCCGGAGTTCTTCGCGCAGTGCATCCGCGACGTGTTCCAGGAGTACCTCGCGCTGGCGCGGGCAGCGCCGAAGGCCCGGTCGCGCCGCAAGCGGGGTCGCGGCAAGCGCGGCGCGACGCGCCGGACGCGCACGCGCTCGACGGCCTAGGCGGGCTTGGGCAGGGCGATCAGCCGCGAGTAGAGCTTGCCGAGGCGGCCCTGCGGCCGGAATCGGCGCCAGCGGCCCTCTCGCTGCGCGAGCCGGTCGGCGAGCAGCCAGAGCACCACCGGGTTCACGCCGAGGCCGCAGTGACTGCCGGGCACGGCGACGTTCTCGTGCTGTGGCGCATCGGAGGGGATCACCGCCGCGTGCGGCGGCACGACGCCGTCGGTCTCGGTGTAGATGCAGGTCGAGGGCACCGGTGGCGGCGCCTTGAGCAGCTTGGCCCGCGCCTGCGCCAGGTGCGCGACAGGTCCGAGCGGGTGGGCGAGCCAGCGGTAAAGCAGCTTGACCGTCGCCGGCGCCTCGACCTCGACCGGGTTCATCTGCATCGGGCTGCCGAGCGAGACCACGGCGCGCACGCACTCCGGCGCGCGGTGGGCGAGGTCGAAGGCGAACACGCCGCCCAGGCTCCAGCCGACGATGGAGACCCGGCGTCCGGCATGGTGATGCATGTGCCGCAGCTTCTGCTCGAGCGCGACCACGAACTTGCGCTGGAAGCCGCGGTTGCGGCCGAGGCCCCAGGTCTCGACTTGGTAGCCCCGCGAGCGGAGGTACAGCGCGAGCGGCCCGAGCGTGGCGTCGCCGACGGCGAAGCCGGGCAGCAGGAGCACGGGGTGTCCGTCGCCGGCGGGCGCGGTCGACAGGATCGGCCAGCTGAGCGGCAGGCTGCCGAACTCGAGCAGGGCGCGCCACTCGAGCAGGGTATACAAGCGACTCGGCGGTCCCTGCCGTTGCGCGTCTTCCGACATGCCCCAGGCCCCCCCGAGGTCTGTTGCAGCATTGACCGTGCAGGAGCCTACCTCAAGTGTTGTATACTGCGCATCGATTGTTTCGCGATTCTCGAAACGGCCAGTGGCGGACCCGTCACGGGCGATCCGGCCCTCTGTGCTACCATCCGCGGCTTTCCTGAGGAACCCTGAACCCCTCAGGCGCCGCCCACGGGCGGCGTTGGCGCGCGCACGCGCGCCGGGAGCGCTGGAGTAGTCCGACATGCCGGTCATTACGCTGCCCGACGGCAGCCAGAGGCAGTTCGCCGAGCCCGTGACCGTGGCCGAGGTCGCCGCCGGCATCGGCGCGGGCCTCGCCCGCGCGGCGCTCGCAGGCGAGGTGGACGGCCGCCTGGTCGACACCTCGTTTCGGCTCGAGAACGACGCGCGGCTTCGGATCATCACGAGCCGCGATCCGGAAGGCCTCGAGATCATCCGGCACTCGACCGCCCACCTGCTCGCGCAGGCGGTGCAGTCGATCTACCCGGACGCCCAGGTCACCATCGGCCCGGTGATCGAGGACGGCTTCTACTACGACTTCGCCTTCAAGCGGCCATTCACACCCGAAGACCTCGAGAAGTTCGAGGCCAGGATGCGCGAGCTCGCCGCCGCCGACCTGCCCGTGCACCGTCGCGTGCTGCCGCGCGAGGAGGCCGTGCGGCACTTCCGCGGCCTCGGCGAGGAGTACAAGGCGCGCATCATCGAGGACATCCCGGCCGGCGAGCAGATCTCGCTGTACGGCCAGGGCGACTGGGAGGACCTGTGCCGCGGGCCGCACGTCCCGAGCACCGGCAGGCTCGGCGCGTTCAAGCTGATGAGGGTCGCGGGCGCCTACTGGCGCGGCGATTCGAGGAACGAGATGCTGCAGCGGGTCTACGGCACCGCCTGGCCCGACGAGAAGCAGCTCAAGGCCTACCTGTTCCGGCTCGAGGAGGCCGAGAAGCGTGACCACCGCCGCCTCGGGCGCGAGCTCGACCTGTTCCACCAGCAGGACGAGGCCGTCGGCAGCGTCTTCTGGCACGCCAAGGGCTGGACGCTCTGGCGCACCATCGAGCAGTACGTGCGCGAGCGTCTGGCCGGCGCCGGCTACGTCGAGGTGAGGACCCCGTTGCTGGTGGACCGCGTGCTGTGGGAGAAGTCGGGCCACTGGGAAGCCTACCGCCCGAACATGTTCATCGCCGAGTCGGAGGAGCGCATCCTCGCGGTCAAGCCGATGAACTGCCCGGGCCACGCGCTCATCTTCAAGCAGGGCATCAAGTCCTACCGCGACCTGCCGCTGCGCATGGCCGAGTTCGGCGCCTGCCACCGCAACGAGCCGTCCGGGGCGCTTCACGGCCTGATGCGCGTGCGCGCCTTCACGCAGGACGACGCGCACATCTTCTGCACGGAAGAGCAGATCAACCCGGAGACGGTGGCCTTCTGCGACCTGCTGAAGTCCATCTACGCCGATTTCGGGTTCGACGAGGTCCGCGTCAAGTTCTCGGATCGGCCGGAGCAGCGCACCGGGTCGGACGAGACCTGGGACCGGGCCGAGGCTGCGCTGCGCGCGGCCGTCGAGGCGACCGGCCTCGAGTACAGCATGAACCCGGGCGAGGGGGCCTTCTACGGGCCGAAGCTCGAGTTCGTGCTGAAGGACGCCATCGGCCGCGACTGGCAATGCGGGACCCTGCAGCTGGACTTCCAGCTGGCTGGCCGGCTCGGCGCGGAATACGTGGCCGAGGACGGCGAGCGGCGCCCGCCGGTGATCCTGCACCGGGCCATTCTCGGCTCCTTCGAGCGTTTCATCGGCATCCTGATCGAGAATTACGCAGGCAAGCTGCCGACCTGGCTGGCGCCGGTGCAGGCAGTCGTGATGAACATCACCTCGAAGCAGGAGGCCTTCGTCCGGGAGGCCGCTGAAATCCTTAAAAATCAGGGGCTTCGGGTCGAGACCGACTTGCGGAACGAGAAAGTCGGCTATAAAATCCGCGAACACACGCTGGCCCGCGTCCCGTTCCTGCTCGTGGCAGGCGATCGGGAGGTGGAGTCCAGGTCACTGGCCGTGCGCACGCGATCCGGGAAGGATCTCGGCACGCTGCCCCTCGCGGAGGCAGCGGCTCTGATCGCCCGCGACGTCGCGAGCCGCGGCCGTACTTTGTTGGAGGACTGAAGTATTTCAACGAGCAAGCGCACCCGGCGCAACGACGAGATCAGCGCGCCGCAACTGCGCGTCATCGACGCCAACGGGGAGATGATCGGCATCCTCGACCGTGCAGAGGCCCTGCAGAGGGCGGCAGGGCAGGAGATGGACCTCGTCGAGGTCTCGCCGATGGCGGAGCCGCCGGTCTGCCGGATCATGGATTACGGCAAGTTCCTGTTCGAGCAGAACAAGAAGGCGCACTCGGCGAAACGCAAGCAGAAGCAGGTGCAGGTCAAGGAAGTGAAGTTCCGGCCTGGCACCGAGGAAGCGGACTACCAGGTCAAGCTGCGCAACCTGATCCGCTTCCTGACCGACGGAGACAAGGCCAAGGTGACCCTGAGGTTCCGCGGCCGGGAGATGGCCCACACGGAGGTGGGCCGCAGGCTCCTCGACAGGCTGGTGGCCGACCTCGCCGAGCACGCGCAGGTCGAGCAGCATCCGTCGATGGAAGGGCGCCAGATGGTGATGATTTTCGGCGCCAGGAAGAAGTGATCGCCGGCGAGGTGCCGGTACGACACAAGTGACCGGCGGCTTGCCGCCGGTAACGCCTCCAGCCCGGGTTCGCCCGGTGTGAAGAGGCCATAAAGGAGAACGAGATGCCCAAGTTGAAGACCAACCGGGCTGCGGCGAAGCGTTTTCGCAAGACTGCGAAAGGCTTCAAGCGCGCGCAGTCACACCGCCGCCACATCCTCACGAAGAAGCCGAGCAAGCGCAAGCGCCAGCTCAGCACCGGCAAGATGGTGCACGAGACGGACCTGGTCCGGCTCGAGCAGCTGCTGCCCAACGCCTGACCCCGCGCTGAAACGAGGAGAATGAAATGGCACGAGTGAAGCGTGGCGTCATCGCTGGACGCCGCCACAAGAAGGTCCTGGCCAAGGCCAAGGGTTACTACAACGCGCGCCGCAAGATCTACCGCGTCGCGAAGCAGGCGGTCATCAAGGCCGGCCAGTACGCCTACGCCGGCCGCCGCCTGAAGAAGCGCGACTACCGCGCGCTGTGGGTGCAGCGGATCAACGCCGGCGCCCGCGCCTGCGGCCTGTCCTACAGCCGTCTGATCAACGGCCTCAAGAAGGCCGGGGTCGAGATCGACCGCAAGGTCCTCGCCGACCTCGCCGTGCAGGACATGGCGGCGTTTGCCAAGGTCGCCGAGCAGGCCAAGGCAGCGCTCGAGGCGAAGTAACCCCGCGGGTCCGCCGACGCGCGGGCGCCGGGCCGATCCCGGCGCCCGCGCCCGTGGCGGCCAAGGAGGCCTCTTGCAGGACCTGGAGAGCCTGTCGGCGCGCGCCCTGGCGGACATCGAGCAGAGTGACGACCTGGCCGCGCTCGACGCGGTGCGCGTGGCGGTGCTCGGCAAGAAAGGTTCGCTCACCGCGCTGCTGAAGTCGCTGGGCTCGCTCGAGCCCGAGGCGCGGCGCGCCGCAGGCCAGGCGATCAACGGCGCGCGCGACGCCATCACGGCGGCGCTCGATGCGCGCCGAGAGTCCCTCGAACGCGAAGCGCTCTCGAAGTCGCTCGCGGCCGGTGCCGTGGACGTGACGCTGCCGGGGCGCGGCGACCTGTCCGGCGGGCTGCACCCGGTGGCGCGCACCCAGATGCGCATCGAGGAGATCTTCCGACGCGCCGGCTTCGACGTCGCCGAGGGCCCGGAAGTCGAGGACGACTTCCACAACTTCGAGGCGCTGAACATCCCCGCCGACCATCCGGCGCGGGCGATGCACGATACGTTCTACTTTCCCGACGGACGCCTGCTGCGCACCCACACCTCGCCCGTGCAGATCCGCGCGATGCAGAACCAGCCCATGCCGATCAGGATCATCGCGCCCGGCCCGGTCTACCGCTGCGACTCCGACGTGACCCATACGCCGATGTTCCACCAGGTCGAGGGGCTGGTCGTTGACGAGGGCGTCACCTTCGCGCAGCTGAAGGGCGTGCTGGCCCGTTTCGTCGAGGCGTTCTTCGAGCGGCCGCGCGCACTGCGCTTCCGTCCCTCGTACTTCCCGTTCACCGAGCCCTCGGCGGAGGTCGACGTGCAGTGCGTGCAGTGCGACGGGGCCGGCTGCCGCATCTGCAAGCAGACCGGCTGGCTCGAGGTGCTCGGCTGCGGCATGGTGCACCCGAACGTGTTCCGTGCGAGCGGCGTCGATCCCGACCGCTGGCAGGGCTACGCGTTCGGCATGGGCGTGGAGAGGCTCGCGATGCTGCGCTACTCGGTGAGCGACCTCAGGCTCTTCTTCGAGAACGACCTGCGCTTTCTCGCGCAGTTCAACCGGGGCTGAGCGGTGAAGGTCAGCATCGAGTGGCTCAATGAGTGGGTGGATGCCGGATGGGACGCGGCGACCCTCGCTTCGCGCCTGACCATGGCGGGCCTCGAGGTCGAGGGCGTCGAGCCGGCCTGCCCGCCCTTCTCAGGGGTCGTGGTCGGCGAGGTCGTCTCCTGCGAGCGCCATCCGGACGCAGACAAGTTGACGGTGTGCCGCGTCGAGGACGGCTCGGGCAGCCCTCTGCAGGTCGTCTGCGGCGCACCGAATGTCCGCCCGGGCCTGCGCTCTGCCTTCGCGCGGGTCGGCGCGGTGCTGCCCGGCGGGCTCAAGATCAAGCGGGCGAAACTCCGCGGCGTCGAGTCCGCCGGGATGCTCTGCTCGGCGCGTGAACTCGGCCTCGGTGAAGGCCACGAAGGCATCCTCGATCTGCCCGGGGAACTCGCGGCCGGCACGGACCTCCGGGCGGCGCTGGCGCTCGACGACGCCATCCTGGAAGTCAACGTGACGCCGAACCGCGGCGACGCGCTGTCCATCCTCGGCATCGCCCGAGAGGTGGCCGCGATCGCGGCGGCGCGGCTCGCCACCCCGCCCGCCGAGCCCGTGGCGTCGGCACTCAAGGAGCGCCTCGAGGTCCGTCTCGGCGCGGCGCCCGAGGCCTGCCCGCGCTTCGCCGGGCGCGTCCTGCGCGGGCTTCGGCCCGACGCACGCACGCCGCTGTGGATGTGCGAGCGGCTGCGCCGGTCTGGTCTGCGGCCCATCAGCCCGATCGTCGACGTGACCAACTACGTCATGCTCGAGCTCGGCCAGCCCATGCACGCCTACGACTTGCGCCGCATCGCAGGCTACATCGAGGTGCGCTGGGCGCGCGAGGGCGAGCGTCTCGCGCTTCTCGACGGCCGGACCGCCGAGCTCGCCGGCGACGTGCTCGTGATCGCGGACGCGGACGGGCCGGTTGGGGCCGCCGGCATCATGGGCGGGGAGAGGAGCGGCATCGCAGCAGATACGACCGACGTGTTCCTCGAGGTGGCCTATTTCGCGCCGGAGGCGGTCGCCGGCCGCGCGCGTCGGCTCGGCCTGCAAACCGACGCCTCGCAGCGCTTCGAGCGTGGCGTCGACCCGCGGCTGCAGGAGCGCGCGATGGATCGCGCCACGGCGCTGCTGCTCGAGATCGCAGGTGGCCAGGCCGGGCCGCTGACGCTCGCCCAGTCGGAGCCGCACCTGCCGCGGCGGCCGGGCGTGCAGCTCGAGCTCGACCACGTCGAGCGCTTGCTCGGGGTGAAGGTCCTGCGCCACGAGATCGAGGCGATGCTCAGGCGGCTCGGCATGCAGGTGGCGGGTGCCGGCGAAACGCTCGGCGTCATCCCGCCGAGCCATCGCTTCGACATTGCGCTTCCGCAGGACCTGATCGAGGAGATCGCGCGCCTCTACGGCTACGACCGCATCCCGGAGGCCGACGCCCCGGTGCCGCAGGTGCCGCGCGCCGTCACCGAGCAGCGTGTGTCGCGCCGGCGCCTGGCATCGGCGCTGGTCGATCGCGGTTTCCAGCAGGCCGTCACCTACAGCTTCGTGGACCCGGCGCTGCAGAAACTGGTCGACCCGGGCGGGGAGGCGCTGGCGCTCGCCAACCCGATTTCCGCCGACCTCGCGGTGATGCGTGGCTCGCTGTGGCCGGGGCTGCTCAAGGCGCTGATCGAGAACGTGCGCCGCCAGCAGGAGCGCGTGCGCCTGTTCGAGATCGGCACCCGCTTCGCGGTTTCCGACGGCGCGCTGAACGAGCGGCAGTCGCTTGCCGGCCTGCTGTGGGGCAGGGCGGCGACTGAGCAGTGGGGCCTGGGGGCGCGCGAGTTCGACTTCTTCGACGCGAAGGCCGACGTGCAGGCGCTGCTCGGACTCACGGGACCGCGTGAGCCGCGCTACGTCGCCGACGTCTTGCCGTGCCTCCGGCCGGGGCGGGCGGCGCGTATCGTCGAGGGCGAAGTCACACTCGGTTGGGTCGGCGAACTCCACCCGGAGGCGTGCAGGGTCCTCGACCTGCGACGGGCTCCGCTCCTGTTCGAGCTCGATGTCGCGTCGAGCTTTTGTGCGCAACTACCTGTATTCGAAGAATACTCACGTTATCCTCAGGTTCGGCGGGATCTCGCCGTGGTGGTGTCCGAGCACGTGAGTTTCGAGCAGATTAGAAGCGAAATCCTCGCTGCGGCGGCCGGCAGCCTGCGTGAACTGCGCGTCTTCGACGTCTACCGCGGCCCGGGTATAGAACCCGGCACAAAAAGCGTCGCTTTGGGATTGATTTTGCAGGAAAGATCTCGCACGCTTACGGACCAAGAAGGGGATGCGGTCGTCGCGGCCGTGATAGCTCGCCTCAGAAGCGAGTTGCAAGCCAACATCAGGGATCACGCGTAATGGCGTTGACCAAAGCGGAAATCGCCGAGGCCTTGTTCAACCAGCTGGGTCTCAACAAGCGTGAGGCGCGCGAGCTGGTCGACCTGTTCTTCGAGGAGATCCGCGCCGCGCTGGCCACCGGCCAGCAGGTGAAGCTGTCCGGCTTCGGCAATTTCGACCTGCGCGACAAGAACCAGCGCCCGGGCCGCAATCCGAAGACGGGCGAGGAGATCCCGATTTCCGCGCGCCGCGTCGTGACATTCCGGCCGGGCCAGAAGCTGAAGGCCAGGGTAGAGGCCTATGCTGGAACCAAGCCACAATAAGGACCTGCCGCCGATCCCGGCGAAGCGCTACTTCACCATCGGCGAAGTGAGCGAGCTCTGCGCGGTCAAGCCGCACGTGCTTCGCTACTGGGAGCAGGAGTTCCCGCAGCTGAAGCCCGTCAAGCGTCGCGGCAACCGTCGCTACTACCAGCGCCAGGACGTCATCATCATCCGCCAGATCCGTGCCCTGCTCTACGACCAGGGTTTCACGATCGGCGGCGCGCGCAACCGACTCGAGGGCGACGAGGCCCGCGAGGACGTCTCGCACAGCCAGCAGGTGATCCGCCAGCTGCGGCTCGAACTCGAGGACATCCTGCGCGTGCTGCGGCGCTGAGGCGCCGGTTCAGTTATCATGCGGTCGCGGCGGCCGGCTTGGTCCGGCGGACGCGGAAACCCCGGTCGGAGCGTGGCGCAGCCTGGTAGCGCACTTGCATGGGGTGCAAGGGGTCGCGAGTTCGAATCTCGCCGCTCCGACCACTTAAGTCTCTCCCTGCCGGCGGCCGAGCCGGCGGCACCTGGATGACCGACCCCTGCGGGGTTCGCTTCGTCGCAGCCCGTAGACACTCGCCCGACCGCGCCGCCCTGCGGCCGGCACGGCGTCGGCGATCGAGGGACCCGCATGCGCTTAGCGATCATAGGGGCCGGGATCAGCGGCCTGACGACGGCCTTCTACCTCGCACGGCTGCGGCCGGAGTGGTCCCTGACCCTCTACGATGCCGGCCCGCGCCCGGGCGGAACGATGCAGACGGCCGACGTGTCCGGATTCCGCTTCGAGGCGGGCGGCAACGGCTTCCTGACCAACAAGCCGGACACGCTGCGCCTGATCGAAGACAGCGGCGCCGGCGCGCTCGTGATGCCGAGCTCGGACCTGGCGCGCAAGCGGTTCATCTTCGACGGTGATGCCATGCACCGGCTGCCGGAATCTCCGCCAGCGTTCCTAAAGACGCGCCTGCTCAGCTGGCCGCAGAAGCTCAGGGTCCTCGCCGAGCCGCTGGTGCCGGCGAAGCGCGACGAGGCCGAGGAGACGCTTCAGCAGTTCGGCTACCGTCGGGTCGGGCGCGGACTGACCGACGTCTTCCTCGACGCGATGACGGCGGGCATCTACGGAACCACGCCGGACCGCGTCTCGGTGAATGCGGCGTTCCCGCTGGTGGTCAGCCTCGAGCGCGAGCACGGCGGGCTGTTCCGCGGGATGCTCGCGCGGCGCAAGCGGCAGGCAGGGCCCGGCGGCGTGCTGACCAGCTTCGCCGGCGGGGTGGCCACGTTCATCGACCACCTGCAGCGGGTCACGCCGGCCGAGTGGCGGATGGGCGATCCGGTACGGTGCGTCCGGCGCGAGGGGCAGGGCTTTCGCGTCGAGTCCGCGGCGGGCGTCGGCCATTTCGACCGGGTCGTCGTCGCTGCGCAGGCGCACGCGGCTGCCGCCATGCTCGCCGACCTGGATCCAGAACTCGCGCGCGAGCTCGGCGGCATCGAGTACACGCCGATCGCCGTGGTCGGGCTGGGCTACCGCTCGCTCGCTGAGCCGCTCGACGGCTTCGGCCTCCTCACGACGAGCGCCGCGCGGGCACCGGTACTCGGCATCCTGTGGGACTCGAGCATCTTTCCCGACCGGGCGCCGCCGGGCTGCAAGTCGCTTCGCGTGATGATCGGTGGCCAGCGCAGCCCGGGACTCGTCGAACAGGACGACGCGGGGCTGCTGGCCACCGCGCGCGAGGGCGTGAGCCGGATCATGGGAGTGTCGCAGGATCCGGACGTGTGCTTCGTCCAGCGCTGGGACCGCGGCATTCCGCACTACACCCTGGGGCACCTCGCCCGGGTGCGGCGCATCGAGGCGCTGGCCTCGGCCCGCCCCGGCCTCGACTTCGTGGGCAACGCGTACAATGGGATCGCAATGAACGACTGCACGCGCAACGGCCGCCTGCTGGCCGAGCGCATCGCCGGAGAGGGGGCCTGATGGGACGCCTGCTGCTGCTCTTGATCGTCGTGGCGCTCTTGTTCGTCGCCTGGCGGCTCTGGCTCGGGAAACGGGGCTGATCGCCCCACGCGACCAAGGTCCATTTGCGCCTGGCGAGGCGGTGCCGTATCCATGGCTGCGGGCGCGGTCGCGCGCCCGCTGGGAGGCGCGATGAGCGGGAAGGGCAGGCTGGCGTACGTGACGGGCGGCATGGGGGGCATAGGAACGGCGATCGTCCGCCGGCTCTGCCGCGAGGGATATCGCGTGGTGGCGGGCTGCGGGCCGGGCTCGACCCGCCGCGAGAGCTGGCTCGCGGCGATGCGCGCCGAGGGTCACCAGGTGTGGGACTCGGTCGGCAACGTCGCCGACTGGGACTCGACCAAGGCGGCCTTCGACAGGGTCAAGGCCGAGCACGGGCCCATCGACGTGCTGGTCAACAATGCGGGCATCACCCGCGACGGCACCTTTCGCCGGATGACCTCCGAGCAGTGGCACATCGTCATCGAGACCAACCTCAACAGCCTGTTCCACGTCACCAAGCAGGTCATCGACGACATGCTCGACCGCGGCTTCGGGCGCATCATCAACATCTCGTCGGTCAACGGCCAGAAGGGCCAGTTCGGGCAGACCAACTATTCGACCGCGAAAGCGGGAATCCACGGCTTCACCATGGCGCTCGCGCAGGAGGTCGCCTCGAAGGGGGTCACGGTCAACACCGTCTCGCCCGGCTACATCGGCACCGACATGGTCCGTGCCGTGAAGCCCGAGGTCATGGAGAAGATCGTCGCCTCGATCCCGGTCCGGCGCCTCGGCGAGCCCGAGGAGATCGGCTCCATCGTGGCCTGGCTCGCCTCCGACGAGTCCGCCTTCGCGACCGGGGCGGACTTCTCGCTGAACGGCGGCCTGCACATGAGCTGAAACGCCCGACGGCGGTGCGCCGGCCGCCCGCTCAGCGCCAGTCGGTCTCGGACAGCGGCAGGCGCCGCACGGGCTTGCCGGTCAGCGCGAACAGCGCATTGGCCACCGCTGGCGCGATCGGCGGCAGCGGCGGCTCGCCGACGCCGCCCATCGTCTCGCCCGATTCGATGATCAGCGTGTCGATCCGCCAGGGCGCGTCGTTCATGCGCAGCAGCCGGTAGCTGCCGAGGTTGGTGTCGGCCGCGCCGCCTCGCTCGATGCGGACCTGCTCGCCGAGCGCCGCCGACAGCCCCTGCACGATGCCGCCCTCGACCTGCGATCGCACGCCGTCGGGCAGCACCACCGAGCCGCAGTCGAGCGCGCAGACCACGCGATGCACCACGGGGCGGCCCGCCTCGAGAGAGACCTCCGCCACCTGCGCGCACAGCGAGCCGTAGCTCTCGACATAGGCCAGGCCGCGGGCGCGGCCGGCGGGCAGCGGCGTGCCCCAGCCGGCGGCCTCGGCGGCCGTGTCGATGACCTTCAGCGCGCGCGCGTCGTGTGCGAGCAGCTCGCGCCGCAGCTGGTACGGATCGCGGCCGAGCCGATGTGCGAGCTCGTCGATGAAGCACTCGAGGAAGTAGCCGTTCTGGGTCGCGCCCACCGAGCGCCACGGCGCCATCGGCACGGGCTGGTCGACGCGTACCCAGTCCACGCGATAGGCGGGCGGCTTGTAGCGCGTGTCGCGCAGGCACTGGACGGAAGAACCGTCGAGCTGGCCCTCGGGCAGGCCGCTGCTCGAGAAGCTCGCGGCCAGCGACGGCCCTGCGGTGCGCACCGACAGGCCTTGCAGCCTTCCATCGGGGCCGATCGCCGCGCGCAGTCGCGCCGCCTGTGCCGGCCGGTACCAGCCTTGTTGCATCTCGTCTTCGCGGCGCCAGAAGAACTTCACGGGCCGGTCGAGCGCCATGGCGGTGCGGACCGCGCCGGGCACGCCGTCGGCGCCGAGGCGACGGCCGAAGCCGCCTCCGAGCAGCGTGGTGTGGATCCGGACCTTGTCCTGCGGGATGCCGGCCGCTTCCGCGGCGGCGGCCAGGAAGCGGTCCTGCGCCTGGCACGGTGCCCACAGGTGCAGCACGCCCTCGGCGTCGCGCTCGAGCGTGCAGGACCAGGGCTCGAGCGCCGCGTGCGCGAGGTAGGGCGCCTCGTAGGTGGCCTCGAAGACCTCCTGCGCGGCCGCGAAGGCGGCGGCCGGATCGCCGTCGCTGCGCGCCTCGATCGCGCGGGAATCGCCGGACAGGCCCGCGCGCATCTGCCGCGATATGGTCGCGGAGTCGAGCGCGTCGTGCGGCGTCGCCGCGAAGCGGATGTCGAGCGCCTCGGCGCCGCGCATGGCGGCCCAGCTGTTGCCGGCCACGACCGCCGCACCACCGGGGATCTCGACGACCTTCAGGACGCCGGCGACCGCGAGCGCCGGCGCGGGATCGAGCGATTCGACCGTGGCGCCGAACACCGGGCTCAGGCGTGCGCAGGCGTAGACCATGCCGGGTCGCACGACGTCCGCGGCGAAGACCGGCTCGCCGCGGACCTTGGCAGGGATGTCGAGGCGCGGCGCGATCGCGTCACCGCGGCGCGAGGCCGCGGTGCGCACCGGCGGATCTGCGGGCGGGGCGAACGCGGCGGCCTCGGCCGCCAGCGCGCCGAAGCCGACGCTGCGGCCGCTGGCGGCGTGCGTCACCTGGCCGGACTCGGCGCGCAGTTCGTCCGCCGGGACGGCGAGCCGTGCGGCCGCCGCGGCGATCAGCATCTCGCGGGCCTGCGCCGCCGCCTTTCGCAGCGGGTCGTGCCAGTAGCGAAGTCCCCAGGAGCCGCCGGAGGACATCGAGCCGTTGCGCCGGAACGCGTCCGCGGGCTCCGCCGTCTCGACGCGGATCCTGTCGATCGGCACCGCGAGCTCCTCGGCGATGATCAGGGCCTGCCCGGTGTGCGTTCCCTGGCCCATCTCGCTGGTCGGCGAATACAGGGTCACGGCCCCGTCGTCGCCGATGCGCAGATAGGCGGTGTGGCTCCCGGGACCTGCCGCGCGCCGGTCCGTGGAGCAGGCCGCGGGCAGGGGCAGGGCGAAGGCGACGAGCAGGCCGCCGCTCGTGGCGAGAAACCGCCTGCGGTCCATCACGACTCCTCCCCGGCGCCCTTCGACAGCCCGGCCGCACGCAGGACGGCGGCCTCGATGCGCGGGTAGGTGCCGCAGCGGCACAGCACGCCGCTCATGCCTTCGCGCACCTCTTCGCGGCTCGGGCCGGGATTGTCGGCAAGCAGCGCGACGGCCTGCATGATCTGGCCGCACTGGCAGTAGCCGCACTGCGGGACCTGCAGCTCGATCCAGGCGCGCTGCACCGGATGCCCGCCGCCGAGGCCCTCGATCGTCGTGACCCGCCGGCCGGCGACCGCGGACACGGGCACGGTGCACGAACGCAGCGCGGCGCCGTCGACCAGCACGGTGCAGGTGCCGCAGGCGCCGATCCCGCAGCCGTACTTGGCGCCGCGCAGCCCGAGCAGGTCGCGCAGCGCCCAAAGCAGCGGCATCTCCGGCTCCGCCTCGAAGGCGCGGTCCGCACCGTTGATTTCACACTGGATCTTCACGCCCGCCTCCTCGCCGCCGTGGTCACACTCTAGCCCGGATCCGCGGCGGCGCAAGCGTGCGCCCGCGCCGCCGGCGCGCCCTCGCGGCGCAGGCTCAGGCGCCGTCGCGCGGCTCGACGCCGGGCGCGAACGGCGCGGATTCGAGCGCGAGGGCCGCCTCGACCTCGGGCAGCGGCCGGTACGCGGCGAACGACGGCGGCATGCGCCGCGGCCGCCCGCTGTCGAGGTCGATGCAAACGTACTGGATCAGCGCCCGCAGGAGCGTCCGGCCGTCCGCGGGCCTGAGAATCTGGAAGCGCCGCGCCACGCGCAGCCGGCCGTCGCTGCCCACGATCCAGGTGCCGACGTCGAGGCGGTCGCCCTCGAACGCGGGCGCGAGGTAGTTCAGCTGGGTCCGCCACACCGCCATGCCGCGGCGGTCGCGGACGCAGTCGTCCGCGGGCAGCCCGAGCGCCGCCGAGTGCGACCACGCGCAGCGATCCAGCCAGCGCACGTAGACGGCGTTGTTGACGTGGCCGTAGCCGTCGATGTCGTCCGTCGCAGCGACCGCCCGGTGCACGTGCGGCGAGGGCAGGTCCCAGGAGTCCACGCCGCGCCGTCAGCGGTACAGGAGCCGCGTGACGAGGCGGAACAGCCGGCCGTAGGGCGGCCGAAGCAGCGCGGACCCGGACAGCCTGCTCTCGACGTAGACGGGCTTGGCCTGCGAGAAGGTCCGGAATCCTTCGGTGCCGTGGTAGGCGCCGATGCCGCTCGGGCCGACGCCGCCGAACGGCAGGTCTTCCTGCGCGAAATGCAGGAGGGTGTTGTTGACGGTGACGCCGCCGGAGATGGTCTCGCGCAGCACGCGCTCGCGGTCCTCGCCGCCGCCGAAGTAGTAGAGCGCGAGCGGATGCGATCGCCCGCGGACGAACCCGATCGCCTCGCCGATCCCCGCGTAGGGCACGACCGGCAGGATCGGGCCGAAGATCTCTTCCTGCATCACCCTCATCCCGTCGCTCACGCCGGTCAGCGCGACGGGCGAGAAGCGCCGCCGGGCGGGCATCGATCCGTCCGGGTGCAACGCGTGCGCCCGCGCGCCCGCGGCGACCGCCTCGGCGAGGTAGCCTTCGAGCCGCCGGTAGTGGCGATCGTTGATGATGGAGGTGTAGTCGAGGTTGTCGACGAGGGTGGGGTAGAGCTCGACCGTGGCGTCGCGACAGGCCTGGACGAAAGGCTCGACGCTGCCGGCGGGCACCAGCACGTAGTCCGGGGCGATGCAGGTCTGCCCGCCGTTCGCCAGCTTGCCGTGGACGATGCGCCGGGCGGCCTCCGCGATGTCGAAGTCGCGGCCGATGATCGCGGGCGACTTGCCGCCGAGCTCGAGCGTCACCGGCGTCAGGTTCGCGGCAGCCGTCTTCATCACCTCGCGGCCGACCGGCGTGGAGCCGGTGAACAGCAGGTGGTCGAAGGGCAGCGACGTGAAGCGCCTCGCCACCTCGACGCCGCCATTGATGACCGTCATCTCGGCCGGATCGAAGACCTCCGCGACCATGCGCTCGAACAGCGCGCCGATGCGCGGCGTGTACTCGGACATCTTGACCATGACCCGGTTGCCGGCGGCAAGCGCCGGGATGCTCGGGCCGACGGCCAGCGACAGCGGGTAGTTCCAGGGCACGACGATGCCGACGACGCCGAGCGGCTGGTATGTGAGGCGTGCGCGTCCTGGCAGGCTCCACCAGGCGACCGCGCGGCGGCGCGGGCGCATCCACTTGCCGAGCCTCGCGCGGGCGTGGCGAAGCCCCTCGATGCACATGAACTGCTCGAAGAGCAGCGTCTCCTCGTGGGAGCGGTGGCCGAAGTCCTCGGCGATCGCGTGGCGGACCTCGGACTCGTGGCGCCTGAGCGCCTGCTCGAGTCGGTCGAGGCGGTCCTTGCGGCGCTCGAGGGATGGATAGGCCTCAGCGGCGAAGGCCTCGCGCTGCCCGGCGAAGCGCCGGTCGAGTTCCTCCAGCGTGGTGTCCTTGATCAGCGATTCGATGCGTTCTGCTGCCATCCTCTTGTCCAGTGCGCGCGCCGGGACGCCGCGGGATGGCCCGAGTATGCGCTGCCCGGGCCGGTGGCGCATCCGCGCCCGCCACCGTCATTCGAGGGGCAGCTCGGTGGTGCGGCGGACCACGCGCAGCGCGAAGTTCGACTGCACGCGGGCCACGCCCGGCAGGCGCGTCAGGTGCTGGCTGTGCAGGCGCTCGAAGTCGGCGGCATCCCGGCAGGCGACCCTGAGCAGGTAGTCGGCGACGCCGGTCATGAGGTAGCACTCCATCACCTCGGGCACCCGGCGCACCGCCTCCTCGAAGGCCGCGAGGTCCTTCTGCTCCTGACGGTGCAGGGTGATGGTCACGAACACGTTGGTGGCGAAGCCCGCCTTGCCGGCGCTCACCAGCGCGACGTAGCGATCGATCAGGCCGGCCTCCTCCAGCGCACGCACGCGGCGAAGGGTCGCCGATTCCGACAGCGGCAGGCGGCGCGCCAGCTCGACGTTGCTCAGGCGGCCGTCGCGCTGAAGCTCACGCAGGATCAGGCGGTCTGTGCGGTCCATGGCGCAATAATACACGACATGAATCTGAAGATGCGCATGATCATTGCGATCCGCGCCGCCGCCGGCCCGCCAACGCAAGCGCCTGCGCCGGTCCTGCGGCTAACGTGTGCCGGTGCCGGCCGCCGCCGGCGAGGGGGTTCCATGAAGATCGGCTGTCCGAAGGAAATCAAGGTCCACGAGTATCGCGCCGGGCTGGTGCCGGCCGGCGTGCGCGAGCTCGTCGCCGACGGCCACGAGGTCTACGTGCAGACCCAGGCCGGCGCAGGCATCGGCATCGACGACGCGGCTTACGCCGCGGCCGGCGCACGCATCCTGCCGGACGCGAAGCGCGTGTTCGAGACGGCCGAGATGGTCGTGAAGGTGAAGGAGCCGCAGGCGGCGGAGTGCGCGATGTTGCGCGACGGCCAGCTGCTGTTCACCTACCTGCACCTCGCCGCGGATCCCGAGCAGGCCGCCGCGCTCGTCGCGTCGGGCTGCACGGCCATCGCCTACGAGACCGTGACGGCGCAGGACGGCTCGCTGCCGCTGCTCACGCCGATGTCCGAGGTCGCCGGTCGCATGTCGATCCAGGTCGGCGCGACGGCGCTGCAGAAGGCCTATGGCGGCTTCGGCGTGCTGCTCGGCGGCGTGCCCGGCGTCCAGCCGGCCAAGGTGGTGATCCTCGGCGGCGGCGTCTCGGGCACGAACGCGGCGCAGATGGCGGTCGGCATGGGCGCGCAGGTCACGGTGGTGGACCGCTCGCTCAAGCGGCTGCGCGAGCTCGACGTGCAGTTCGGCAACGCCATCTACACGGCCTACTCGACCATGGAGACGATCGAGAAGCTGGTGGTGCAGGCCGACCTGGTGATCGGCGCGGTGCTGGTCGCCGGCGCGGCGGCCCCGAAGCTCGTCACCCGTTCCATGGTCGCCGCCATGGAGAAGGGCGGCGTGCTGGTCGACATCTCGATCGACCAGGGCGGCTGCTTCGAGACGAGCCGCCCGACCACGCATGCCGAGCCCACCTACTCGGTGGACGGCGTGATCCACTACTGCGTCACCAACATGCCCGGTGCCGTTCCGCGCACTTCGACTTTCGCGCTCACCAACGCGACGCTGCCCTACGTCAAGTCGCTGGCGAACCTCGGCTGGCGCGAGGCCCTGCGGCGGGATCCCGGTTTCGCCCGCGGCCTCAACGTCCATGCGGGCGCGGTCACCCACCGCGCGGTCGCGCAGGATCTCGGCTACGCTTTCAGCCCCGTAGACCTGGACTGAGGCGAGGATGAGCGCGGCCACGGATGACCCGATCGCCCGCTTCGCGGAATGGCTGGCGGAGGCCGTGAAGCACGAGCCCGCGGACCCGACCGCCGCCGCGCTCGCCACCGCCGACGCCGACGGCCAGCCCTCGGTGCGCATGGTGCTGCTGCGCGGCCACGACGCCCGAGGCTTCGTCTTCTACACCAACCTCGGCAGCCGCAAGGCCGCCGAGCTCGACGCGAACCCGCGCGCGGCGCTGTGCCTGCACTGGAAGAGCCTCGAGCGCCAGGTCCGCATCGAGGGGCCGGTCGAGCCCGTGAGCGACGCCGAGGCCGACGCCTACTTCGCCAGCCGGCCGCGCGACTCGCGCATCGGCGCCTGGGCCTCGAAGCAGTCGCAGGCCATGTCGGGCCGCTTCGAGCTCGAGCGGCGCGTCGCCGAGGTGGTGATGCGCCACCCGGTCGGCGAGATCCCGCGACCGCCGTTCTGGTCCGGCTTCCGGGTCCTTCCCGAGCGGATCGAATTCTGGTGGCAGCGGCCGTTCAGGCTCCACGAGCGGACGCTCTACACCCGGTTCGGCGAAGGCTGGCGCAGCGAGCTGCTGTTTCCCTGATCAGAAGCCCCCGTCCGGCATGGCCAGCGCCGTGTCGTCGAGGCTCTCCACCAGCGCCAGGAGCTGGCCGGCCTTCGGCAGCTCGTGCCTGAAGAAGAACCGGCAGGCCGTGCGCTTGCCCTCGAGGAACTCCAGGTCGGCGGCGGCCGCCCCCGGCAGCGCGCGCGTCGCGACGAGCGCCATCACCAGCCAGCGCCAGGCGACGACCACCTGACCGACGGCCTCGAGATAGGGGGTGGCGTTGGCGAGGCCGCGCTCGATCTCGCCCCGGCCCATGAGCTCCGCCACGCGCCGGGTCGCCGCGGCGATGGCGCCGAGGCTGCCCTCCAGCAGCTGAGCCTCGCCGGCGAAGTCGCCGGCGGCCCGTGCGTCGCGCACCGTTTCCCGGATCAGGCCCGCCAGCGTGTCGAGCGCCGCGCCGCCGTCGCCGAGGACCTTGCGGCCGAGGAGGTCGAGCCCGTGGATGCCGTAGGCACCCTCGTGGATGTGGTTGAGCCGGTTGTCGCGGTACAGCCGTTCGACAGGATAGTCGCGCGTGTAGCCCGCGCCGCCGAGGACCTGGATCGCGAGCTTGTTGGCCTCGAGGCAGAACTCGGCGGGCCATGACTTGGCGATGGGCGTCAGCAGCTCGAGCAGCGCGAGCAGGCGCGCGCGCGCCGCCGGGCCGACTTCCGTCGCGTGGTCGTCGACCAGACGCGCGCAGTAGAGCTCGAGTGCGAGGCCACCCTCGACCCAGCACTTCTGCGCCAGCAGCATCCGCCGCACGTCGGCGTGACGGAGGATGGGAACCTGCGGCGCGGCCGGATCGCGCTGCCCGGGCGGGCGGCCCTGCAGGCGCTCGCGCGCGTAGGCGAGGGCGTTCAGGTAGCCGGCGTACCCGAGGGCGACGCTGCAGATGCCGACGCCGATGCGGGCTTCGTTCATCAGCTGGAACATGTAGCCCAGGCCGCGGTGCTCCTCGCCGACGAGCTCGCCCACGCAGCCGCCGCCCGGACCGAAGGCGAGCGCGGTGTTGACGGTGCCTCGCCAGCCCATCTTGTGGTTGAGGCCGATCAGCCGGACGTCGTTGTCGGCGCCGGTGGCGCCGTCCTCGTCCACGCGGTAGCGCGGCACGATGAACAGCGAGATCCCCTTGACGCCGGGCGGGCCGCCCGGCGCCTTCGCCAGGACCAGGTGAACGATGTTCTCGGACAGCTCGTGCTCGCCGCCGCTGATCCACATCTTGTCGCCGCGGATCCGGTAGCGGCCCCCGCCGATCGGCTCGGCGCGGCTGCGGATGTCGGCGAGCGAGGAGCCCGCATGCGGCTCCGACAGGCACATCGTCCCGAGGAAACGGCCTTCGAGCAAGCCCGGCAGGTAGCGGCGCCGTTGCGCCGCCGTGCCGAATGCGCGAATCACGTTCGCCACGCCCGCGGTGAGCATGGCGTAGCCGTGGAAGCCGACGTGGGCGCTCGCGAACAGCGCGTTGCAGGCCTGGCTCACCAGCTGGGGCACCTGCAGGCCGCCGTCCTCGTCGGCGAACGGAGCCGCGATGAAGCCGGCGGCGCCGAGCGCGGCGAGCGCCTCGCGCGCCTCCGGCGGCAGCCGCACGCGGCCGTCCGCCAGCTCGGGCTCGCGCACGTCGGTCAGCGCCGCGTGGGGCAGGAAACGCTCCTCCGCGAGGCGGCGCGCGCCCTCGAGCACCTCGGTGAGGGTCGTCCGGTCGTGCGCCGAGTAGCGGTCGCGGTCGCACAACGCCGCGCCCTCGAGCACCTCGAAGATCTGGAACTCGAGCTCACGACGGGGGATCAGCATGCGTGCTCCGCGGGCGACGACGATGCAGTCAATGCTACCCGTTCGCGGGTCGGCCGCGCCGCGCCGCGCGCGGATTGTGCCTGCCGGCCGGCGCTGTCATCCTTCGCCACCGGATTCCAGGAGAGCCCTGCCGCATGACCCCCCACGACCGGCGCAGCTTCTATATCGGCGGGCAGTGGGTCGCACCGGCCAAGGCGCGTGAACTCGAGGTCGTCAATCCCGCCACCGAGTCCGCCGTGGGCGTGATTTCCCTGGCCGGGGCCGCCGACGTCGACCGGGCGGTCGCCGCCGCGCGCGCTGCCTTCGCGGACTGGTCGCAGACCCCCGTTGCCGAGCGCCTCGCGCTGCTCCGCCGGCTGCTCGCGGCCTACCAGTCGCGCCAGGCCGACGTGGCGGCGGCGATCAGCGCGGAGATGGGCGCGCCCGTGACGCTCGCCACCCGTGCCCAGGCGCCGTCGGCCGCGGGCCACCTGCGGACCATGATCGAGGCGCTGCCGGGCTTCGAGTTCGAGCGGGCCGAAGGCGCCGTCCGCCTGCGCTACGAGCCGATCGGGGTGGCGGCGCTGATCACGCCGTGGAACTGGCCGATGAACCAGGTGGCCTGCAAGGTCGTGCCGGCGCTCGCCGCCGGCTGCACCATGGTCCTGAAGCCGAGCGAACTCGCGCCGCTGTCGGCGGCGATCTGGGCGGAGGCGGTGCACGAGGCCGGCTGCCCGCCTGGGGTGTTCAACCTCGTCAACGGCGAGGGCCCGACGGCCGGTGCCGCGCTCGCGGGGCATCCGGACGTCGACATGGTTTCCTTCACCGGCTCGACGCGCGGCGGCGTGGCGGTGGCGCAGGCGGCGGCGCCGACCGTCAAGCGCGTGCACCAGGAGCTCGGCGGCAAGTCGCCCTGCGTGGTCCTCGGCGACGCGGACCTGCCCCGCGCGGTCAAGGCGACGGTCATGGGGGTGATGACGAACAGCGGCCAGTCCTGCAACGCCCCGACCCGCCTGCTGGTGCCCGCCGACCGGCTCGCCGAGGCCGAGGTCCTGGCCGCCGACGTCGTCGACAAGCTGCGGGTCGGCGATCCCGCCGATCCCGCCACGCAACTCGGTCCGCTCGTGTCGCGGCGGCAGTTCGAGCGCGTGCAGGACTACCTGGATGCCGGGTTGAAGGAGGGCGCGCGACGTCTGTGCGGCGGGCCGGGCCGGCCGGCGGGTCTCGACCGCGGCTGGTTCGCGCGGCCGACCGTCTTCTCGTCGGTGTCGAACGACATGCGGATCGCGCGGGAGGAGATCTTCGGGCCGGTGCTGTGCCTCATGCCCTACCGGGACGAGGCCGAGGCCCTGCGCATCGCCAACGACACGCCCTACGGGCTCGCCGCCTACGTATGGTCTGCGGACACGGCGCGGGCACGCGCCGTCGCATGCCGGCTCCGCGCCGGCATGGTGCAGATCAACGGCGCGCCGCTCGACCAGTCCGCGCCCTTCGGCGGCTACCGTCAGTCCGGCAACGGCCGCGAGTGGGGACTGCACGGCCTGCGCGAGTTCCTCGAGATCAAGGCGCTGCTCGGTGACGAGGCGGGACCCGGCGGCGGCGGAGAGACGGCATGAGCAGGAATCCTTTCGAACTCGGCGGGCGGGTGGCGCTCGTCACCGGCGCGAGCCGCGGCATCGGCGCGGCGATCGCAGGGACCCTCGCGGCGCACGGCGCGAAGGTGATCGTCTCGAGCCGCAAGGCGGAGGCCTGCGAGGAGGTCGCCGCGCGGATCCGTGCGGCGGGCGGCGAGGCCGAGGCGATCGCGTGCCACATCGGCGAGCCGGGGTCGATCAGCGACGCTTTCCGGTCGATCGACGAGCGTCACGGGCGCCTCGACATCCTGGTCAACAACGCCGCCGCGAACCCGTACTTCGGGCCCGCGCTCGACATGGACCTGGAGTCTTTCCAGAAGACGGTGGACGTGAACATCCGCGGCTACTTCTGGGCGTCGGTGGAGGCCGGGCGGCGGATGCGCGCGCAGGGGCGCGGCGCGATCGTCAACGTGGCCTCGGTCAACGGCGTGCGTCCGATGGACGGGCAGCTCGTGTACTCGATGACCAAGGCGGCCATCATCAACCTGACCCAGGGCCTCGCCAAGGAATGCGGCCGGCACGGCATACGGGTCAACGCGCTTCTGCCGGGCATCACCGAAACCCGCTTCGCCAGCGCGCTGCACGGCAATCCCAAGGTGCGGGCGATGGTCGAGGGCCTGCTGCCGCTCGGGCGCATCGCCCAGCCCGACGAGATGGCGGGCGCGGCGCTGTACCTCGCCTCCGACGCCGCCTCCTACACGACCGGGGCGAGCCTCGTGGTGGATGGCGGCTGGCTCGCATGAGCGCGCGGGCGGCGAATCCACGGTGAGCGCCCTGCACCTGGTCCGGCACGGGCAGGCGGCCTTCGGCACGGCGGACTACGACCGGCTGACGCCGCTCGGCGCCGAGCAGTGCGCGGCCCTGGCCCGGCACTGGCACGCGCTGGGCCGCGCCGCGCCGCCGATCTACTCCGGCAGCATGCGCCGCCACCGCGACTCGGCGCAGGCCTTTGCCGACGCGCTGCGCGGCCTCGGTGCCGCGGTCGGGCCGGTCGAAACCGTGCCGGGCCTCGAGGAGTACGACCACGAGGCCTTGCTCGACCGGCATGCGGCGGCGTGTCCTGGAGCACCCGGTTTCGCCGAGTGCTGGCGCGACCGTCGCGTCCTGCACGCCGCGCTGTCGCGGGCACTGCAGGCGTGGACCGGCGAGGGCGTCGCGGGCTATCCCGCCTTCGGCACGTTCCGCGACCGCTGCGCGTCCGCGCTCGGTGCGGTGATGTCGGCCGTCGGCCGAGGCCGGGAGGCGGTGCTGTTCGCCTCGGCGGGCTCGATCTCGGCGGCCATGCAGCCGGTCCTAGGGATGGGCGGCTGGCCCGCCATGCGCCTCACGCTCGACTTCTACAACACGGGCGTCTCGAGGCTGCTCTTCACGGAAGTGGCCGCGTCCGTGGAGTCGGTCAACGGCATCGCGCACCTCGAGCAGCCAGGTGCGCTGCACCTGATCACCAAACGCTGAAGCAGGGATACCCAGGAGCACACATGGACTTTCGCATCGCAGACGAGGTCGCCGCGCTGGTCGGCAGGATCCGGGACTTCGTCGACTCGCGGCTCGTTCCCCTGGAGCCGCGGCTGCTGGAGGACGGCATCGGCCCGCTGCTGCCGGACATCCGCGCGCTGCGCGCCGAGGTCAGGAGCCTCGGGTTGTGGGGCCCGAATCTGCCGCGGGAGTACGGCGGCCTCGGGCTCGACCTGGTCGCGCACGGGCTCGTCTCCGAGGCGCTCGGCCGCTGCCCGCTCGGCCACTACGTGTTCGGCGTCAACGCCCCGGATGCAGGCAACGCCGAGCTGCTGCACATGCACGGCAGCGAGGCCCAGAAGGCCGCCTGGCTCGCGCCGCTGGCCCGCGGCGAGATCCGCAGCTGCTTCGGCATGACCGAGCGCGACAACAGCGGCGCCAACCCGCTGATGCTCGAGGCGCGCGGCGAACTCGCCGGGGGCGAGTGGGTGCTGAACGGCCGGAAGTGGTTCACGACGGGCGCCGACGGTGCGAGCCTGTGCATCGCGATGGTCGTCACCGACCCGGACGCGCCGCCGCACAAGCGCGCCAGCATGATCCTCGTGCCGACCTCGACGCCGGGCTACCGGCTCGAGCGCAACACCCCGATCATGGGCCACGCCGGGCAGGACCTGTTCTCGCACGGCGAGATCGCCTTCGAGAATTGCCGCGTGCCCGCCGGAAACCTGCTGGGCCCGCGCGGCGAGGGCTTCCGGCTCGCGCAGGCCCGCCTGGGGCCCGGCCGGATCCACCACTGCATGCGCTGGCTCGGCATCTGCCAGCGCGCGCTCGAACTCATGGTCGCTCGCGCACGCGACCGGAAGATCAGCACCGACGGGCGGACGGTGGCGGACAGCGACCTGATCCGGGCCTGGATCGCGGAGTGCGCCGCGGAAATGAAGGCGGCGCGGCTGATGGTGCTGCACACGGCCTGGCGCATCGAGCAGGAGGGCGCCCGTGCGGCGCGCGACGACGTCAGCATGATCAAGTTCTACGTCGCGGGGGTGCTGCAGAAGACGGTCGATCGCGCGCTGCAGGTGCACGGTGGTCTCGGCATGACCGACTATACCGTGCTCGCCTGGTACTACCGCGAGGAGAGGGCGGCGCGCATCTACGACGGCCCGGACGAAGTGCACAAGCTGTCGGTCGCGAGGCGGCTCGTCGGCGAGCGCATGGCCTGATGCCCGAGGACGCATCGCGCCCGATTCGCGGCGGCGAGGCGCCGGACACGGCACGACTCGAGGCCTGGCTCGCGCGCGAGCTGCCCGGATTCCGCGGTCCGCTCGAGATCAGCCAGTTCCCGGCCGGATACTCGAACCTCACCTACCTGCTCTCGACGCCCGGCGGCGAGTACGTGCTGCGCCGTCCGCCGTCCGGGACCCGGCCGAAGTCCGGGCACGACATGGCGCGTGAGTTCCAGGTGCTGCGCGCGCTGGCGCCGGTGTTTCCCTACTGTCCCGCGGCGCTCGCGCTGTGCGAGGACGAGTCGGTGATCGGCGCGCGCTTCTACGTCGCCGAGCGCCTGCGCGGCGTGATCCTGCGCCGCGACTACCCCGCGGGCCTCGAGCCCACGCCGAAGCTGGTGCGCGCGCAGCAGGAGGCGCTGGTCGAAGTCCTCGTCGAGCTGCACCGGGTCGACTACGCGGCCGCGGGGCTCGGCGCGCTCGGCCGTCCAGAGGGCTATGCGGGCCGCCAGGTCGAGGGCTGGATCGGGCGATTCGAACGCTCGCGCACCGACGAATCGCCGGAGGTGGGCGCGCTGACGGCCTGGCTGGTCTCGGCCACGCCCGCGCAGCCGCTGGGCGCGGCGCTCCTGCACAACGACTACAAGCTCGATAACGTGGTATTCGACGCCGCCGAGCCGGCGCGCCTCGCCGGCGTGCTCGACTGGGAAATGGCGACGCTCGGCGACCCGCGCATGGACCTGGGCTGCGCGCTGGCCTACTGGGTGCAGGCCGACGACCCGCCGTGGTTCGCGGCCACCCGGACGCTCCCGACGCACCTGCCCGGCAGCCTGACGCGCGCCGAGGTGCTCGCGCGTTACGCCGCCGCGAGCGGCAGGGCACTCGCCGACATGGACTTCTTCCTCGCCTTCGGCCTGTTCCGGCTCGCCGTGGTCGCGCAGCAGATCTACCTGCGCTTCGTCCGCGGCGAGACCCGCGACCCGCGGTTCGCCCGGCTCGGCGGCGCGGTGGTGGCGCTCCTGCGGGCGGCGGAGCGCACGGCCGGGGGGAAGTCCTTGCGCGGCGGCTGATGGCCACGGAGATCCTCGCGCTCGCCGCTTTCGTCGGCCTCGCGGGCGCGGCCGGCGGACTGCTCGCCGGCCTGCTGGGCGTCGGCGGCGGCATCGTGATGGTTCCCGCCCTCGAGATCGCGCTCGCCGCCGCCGGCGTGCCGGTCGGGATCCGCATGCACGTCGCGGTCGGGACCTCGCTCGCCGCCATCGTGCCCACGGCGCTGGCCTCGTCGCGCGCCCATCGCCGGCGCGACGCGATCGACGCGGGCGTCGCGCGGCGCTGGATCCCGCCGGTCGCGCTCGGCGCGGCGGTGGGCGCCGTGGCGGCCGGCCTGGCGAGCGATACGACGCTGCGGATCGTGTTCGGAGTGGTGGCGCTGTCGGTGGCGGTGATCATGCTCGGGCGGCGCGGCCGGGAGCCGGCGGGCGAGGGCGGCGCCATGGCCACGGCGGCGCCGCGCGCCCTGCCCGCCGGGATCGGCTTCGTGTCGGCGATGATGGGCATCGGCGGCGGGACGCTGTCCGTGCCGCTGCTGGCCAGGCTGGGGCTGTCCATGCACGCCGCGGTGGGGACCTCGGCCTGGCTCGGCTTCTGGGTCGCGCTGCCTGCCGCGGCCGGCTTCGCGCTGCTCGGGTTCGGCCGCGAGGGGTTGCCGGCGGCGAGTGTCGGATTCGTCAGCCTGCCCGGGCTCGCGATCCTCGTGCCGGCCAGCGTGCTGGCCGCGCCGCTGGGGGCGCGGATCGCCCACGGCCTGTCGCGCCGGGCCCTGCGGCGCGCCTTCGGCGCTTTCCTGCTCGCCGTGGCGGCCAGGATGTTCTGGACGGCCCTCGGACGCTGACGTTCATCCGGCGTTCAGCGCCCCGGGCGCAGGCTTCGCGGGCATTGCAGGGCGCGGGATTGCGCCGTATATATTCGCGCGTCGGCCCGCCGTGGCCGGCAACTCCGGAGAACCCGATGACCCCGAGCAAGATTTTCCGCAGCGGCCTCGCTGCACTGGCGCTGGCTGGCGCCCCGCCGTTCGCCACGGCGGAGGACGCGACGCCGCAGGCGGACGAGCAATGCGTGGCGCGCTGCGACGACCAGTCGGACAAGTGCATGGCCAAGGCGGCGAGCGAGGCCGAGGCCCAGAAGTGCGACGACGACTACTCGCGGTGCCTCGAGAAATGTCGCTGATGGCGCTGCCCCCGGGCATCGCGCCCGCGTGACCGGATCCGCTGCCGACGCGAGGCACTTCGACCCGAACGGCATCGTCACCCTGCTGACCGATTTCGGCACCCGCGACCCGTTCGTCGGCGCCATGAAGGGACGCATATTGGGCGCCTGCCCGGGCGCGCGCATCGTCGACCTGACCCACGAAGTCACTCCTTACCGCCCTGCCGAGGCCGGGTTCTGGCTGGCGCGCCTGCGCCGCGACTTCGCGCCCGGCACCGTTCACCTTTCGGTCGTGGATCCCGGGGTCGGCACCGGCCGGCGGCTGCTCGCCGTCTGGCTGGAGGGCCAGGTGCTGCTCGCACCCGACAATGGGCTCCTCGGCCGCCTGTTCGTACAGCCGGGGGCTGAGGCCCGGGCCGTCAGTCCGGAACTGCTCGCCACGCTGCACCCGTCGCCGTCCGCCACCTTCCACGGGCGCGACCTGTTTGCGCCGCTGGCCGGTCGGCTGGCGGCTGGCACGCTCCGTTTCGAGAATCTTGGAACGGTAGTCACGGACGCCGTGGCCGATGCTTCCCCGGTGCCTGACATGACCGCGCGGTCGTGGCGGGGAGAGGTGCTTCTGGTTGATCGATACGGCAATCTTTTCAGTAACTTGGAGATGACTCCCGAGAAACGACTGGAATCTGCGAGGGTGCGTTTCGGGGCGCACAGGCTGCCTTGGGTGCGCACCTACCGCGAAGCGGCCCCGGGCAGCTGCGTCGCCCTGGTCAATGCCTTCGGCGTGCTGGAGGCGGCCTGCGTGGAAGGCAATGCGGCTCGGACGTTGGGACTGGAGCCGGGCGCCGCGGTCGAAGTCGACTGGGACGAGGGGGGAGCCTGACCCCGCCCGGGGCAGTTGAACTGGCCGGCCGTTCGTATATATTGCGCTGCCCGATACTGAAAGTTCGGACCGTAATAGACTGAGTCGGAAGGACTTTCTGTCCCATGAGCGCACGTGAAGAGTTCAGCCTCGAGGACGAGTTCGAGGCCGGCAGCGAGGAAGACCTCGACAAGCTGCTCGGCGGCGTGGAGCGCCGGCCCAAGCCCGGGCGGCGGTCGCAGCAGGCGGCCTGGAGCCGGGTCGAAGACGTGCTCGCCGAGAAACGCCTGAAGCGCGAACTGTCCGACTTCTTCGACGAAGAAGCCTGACGGCCGTGCCGGCCGTCGATGCCTGCCGCCTGCGCGGCCCGCAGGACATTCATCGCCCATGAACGATACCCGCTTTGTCGTGCTGAAGTTCGGCGGCACCAGCGTGTCGTCGCTCGCGAACTGGCGCAGCATCGCCAGCATCGTCCGCCGCTGCCTCTCAGCGGGCGAGGCGCCGGTCGTGGTCCACTCAGCGCTGTCCGGCGTCACTGATCGGCTCGAGCGGTTGCTCGCGGCCGCGCTCGAGGGGTCGCACGCGTCGGTGATAGAGGAAGTCCGCGCGCGCCACGTGGCGCTGGCGGCCGAGCTCGGCGTGGCGCTGCCGCCGGGCTTGGAGCGGCACGTCGCGGATCTCGGCAAGATCGCGAGCGGAATCGCGCTGGTGGGCGAGGTCAGCGACCGGGTGCGAGCCCGGGTCATGGCGGCCGGCGAGCTGATGGCGACCGAGCTGGGCGCGGCCTACCTCGCGTCGCTGGGGCTCGACGCCAGGCTGGTCGACGCCCGCACGCTGCTCTCGGCGACGCCGCGGCGCGGCGCGACCGATCGCGCCTCCGTGCTGTCCGCGACCTGCGACTTCACGCCGGAGCCGGCGCTCGCCGCGCGGCTCGCCTCGGCGAGCGCCGTCGTGGTCACGCAGGGCTTCATCGCCCGCGACGAGGACGGGCACACCGTGCTCCTCGGACGCGGCGGCTCCGACACCTCTGCGGCCTACCTCGCCGCCAGGCTGTCGGCGACGCGCCTCGAGATCTGGACCGACGTGCCCGGCATGTTTTCGGCCAACCCGCGGACCGTGCCGAACGCACGGCTGCTCAAGTCGCTGCACTACGACGAGGCGCAGGAGATCGCGACCAGCGGTGCGAAGGTGCTGCATCCGCGCTGCATCCTGCCCGTGCGCACCCACTCGATCCCACTGCACGTCTACTCGACTCCGGCACCGGAGCAGCCCGGCACCGTCATCAGCGCTACGCCGGCCGACAGCGGAGCGCAGGTCAAGGCGATCGCACTGCGCAAGGGCATCACGCTGGTGTCGATGGACAGCCCCGGGATGTGGCACCAGGTGGGCTTTCTCGCCGACGCTTTCCGGGTCTTCAAGGAGCACGGGCTGTCGATCGACCTGGTCTCGACCTCGGAGACCAACGTCACCGTCTCGCTGGACCCTCAGGCCAACACCCTCGACGCGGCGGCGCTCGACGGCCTGGTCGAGGACCTCGCCGCGCTCTGCCGCGTGCGCCTGATCGGCCCCTGCGCCTCGCTCTCGCTGCTCGGGCGGAACATCCGCGGCATCATCCACCGGCTCGGCGAGGCCTTCGAGCTGTTCGAGGAACGGAAGATCCACCTGATCAGCCAGGCCGCCAACGACCTCAACTTCACCTTCGTGATCGACGAGGACCAGGGCGACCGGCTGGTCTCGCAGCTGCACGAGCTGCTGATCCGCGCCGCGCCCGGCGACCCCGTGCTCGGTCCGACCTGGCAGCAGCTGCACGCCCCGCCGGCGGCCGCCGCCCGGCCGGCGACGCCTTGGTGGTCGCGACGGCGAGCCGACCTCCTTGCGAGGCTCGACGGCCGAGACTGCGCCTACGTCTACGACCTCGATACGGTGCGTGCGCAGGCGCGGTCGCTCGCCTCGATGCGCTCGCTCGGCCGGGCGCTGTACGCCATCAAGGCCAACGCCAATCGCGAGGTGCTCGAGGCGGTCGCGGACTGCGGGCTCTCGTTCGAATGCGTCTCGCGCGGCGAGGTCGAGCGCGTCCGCGAGGCGCTCCCCGGTCTCGACCGGGGCAGGCTGCTGTTCACGCCGAATTTCGCGCCGCGCGAGGAGTACGCCTGGGCGCTCGCCGGGGGCATCCGCACGACCGTCGACAACGTGTTCGTGCTGCGCGCCTGGCCGGAGCTCTTCGAGGGGCGCGAGATCTTCGTGCGCATCGACACCGGCCGCGGCCACGGCCATCACCAGCACGTCCGGACCGGCGGCGTTCACTCCAAGTTCGGGGTGCCGCTGTTCGAGCTCGACGAATTGCGCGCGGCGATCATGGACTGCGGCGCGACGGTGACGGGGCTGCACGCGCACACCGGCAGCGGCAACTTCTCCCTCGACAACTGGACCGACACGGCCAGGACCCTGCTCGAGGTCGCGCGCGGCTTCGGCTCGGTGCGCGTACTCGACCTGGGCGGCGGGCTCGGCGTGCCGGAGCGCGCCGGCGCGCTGCCGCTCGACCTCGACGCGCTCGACCACGCGCTGGCCGCGTTGCGCACGGAGGCGCCGGCGCTGGAGTTCTGGCTGGAGCCGGGACGCTACGTCGTGGCCGCGGCCGGCGTGCTGCTGGCGCGCGTGACCCAGCTCAAGGGCAAGGGCGCCAAGCGCTACCTCGGCGTCGCGACCGGCATGAATTCATTGATCCGCCCGGCGCTATACGGCGCTTACCACGAGATCGTCAACCTGACGCGGCTCGATGATCCGGCGGACGAGCTGTATGACGTCGTGGGGCCGATCTGCGAGACCGGCGACTTCCTGGGCCACGAACGGCGCCTGCCGGTGACGCGCGAGGGCGACGTTCTGCTGGTGGCCACGGCCGGCGCCTACGGCCACGTCATGGGTTCGAGCTACAACCTGCGCCCGCCCGCGCCCGAACTCGCGCTCTGAAGCGAGGCTCTGGCCTTGCAGCCGACCGTCGCTGGCCGTCTGCCCCGCACCGTCCTGGTCCTGGGCTTCGTCTCGCTGCTGAACGACGCGGCGAGCGAGATGATTACCCCGCTGCTGCCCTTGTTCCTGACCGTGGCGCTCGGCGCGGGCCCTGCAATCGTCGGGGTGGTCGAGGGCGTGGCGGAGGCGACCGCCAGCGTCCTCAAGGTCGTGTCGGGACGGCTTGCCGATCGCGGCCTTGGCGGTCGGCGGCTGGTGCTCGGCGGCTACTCGCTGTCCGTGCTGGTGCGACCTGCAGTCGCCGTCGCCACTGCCTGGGGCTTCGTGCTGGCGCTGCGGTTCCTCGACCGCGTCGGCAAGGGCCTGAGGACCGCGCCGCGCGACGCAATGATCGCGGCGGCCGTGCCCGCCGGGGCGCGCGGCGGCGCCTTCGGCTTCCAGCGCACCATGGACCACGCGGGCGCGGTGATCGG
This sequence comes from uncultured Steroidobacteraceae bacterium, assembly GCA_964406445.1. Taxonomy (GTDB): domain Bacteria; phylum Pseudomonadota; class Gammaproteobacteria; order Steroidobacterales; family Steroidobacteraceae; genus SG8-30. The sequence continues at coordinate 15,795 of CAYORU010000013.1, read as the reverse complement.
ACCGCTCTGCGCCTTCGCCCTGCTGACCGCCGGCAGCGAGCTGTCGAGCGTGTTCCTTTGGTCGCTCGTGCCGGGCCTCGCGGTACTCGCGCTCATCGTCCTCGGGTTGCCGCCCGACCCCCCGCTCGCCGTCCTGCCCGCGCCCGCGGCCTCCTGGCGCAGCCTCGACGCGGGCCTGCGCCGCCTGGTGCTGGCCGCCGCGCTGTTGTCGCTGGCCGCGGTGCCGGAAGCGTTCATCGTGCTGTGGGCGACCGCCGCGGGGCTGCCGATCGCGATGGTGCCGCTGGCCTGGGCGGCGGCAAGCCTCGTCAAGATGCTGGTCGCCACGCCGGCCGGGCGACTCTCGGACCGTCTCGGAACGCGCGTGGTGCTCGTCTGGGGCTGGCTGCTGCGGGTGTCGCTGCTCGCCTTGCTGGCGCTCGCGCCCGCGGCCGGCGCTGCCGTCTGGATCCTGTTCGCGGCGTACGCGGGCTCGCTCGCGGCCACCGAGGCAGCCGAGCGCTCGATGGTCGGCGACCTGGCGCCGTCGGCGCTGCGGGGAACCATTTTCGGGGTCTATCACCTGGCGACCGGTCTTGTGGCGCTGCCGGGCGCGGTGCTCTTCGGCCTGCTCTGGCAAGCGGCAGGGCCGGCGGTGGCCTTCCTCGCCGCGGCGGCCGTCACTGCGGCGGCTGCGCTCCTGATGATGCGTCTGGCCGGCGGCGCCACGCCGCGAGCACCAGCGTGACCAGCCCGAGCAGCAGCTCGTCGACCATCGGCAGCGGGTCCGGCACGAGCAGGTTCGCGACGAACAGCGCCGCGGTCAGTGCGAGCAGCCATGGAAAACGCAGCCGGCGGGCGTAACGGAGCAGCAGGGTCGCGGGGGTCACGGGCTCAGTCCTCGGCTGCGCGCTGGCCGGTGCGGCTCTCGTGCCGAAGTTCAAGCTCGGCGGCCACGTCGGCCAGCGCGAGGCCGCGCTGCCTGAGCAGTATCAGCAGATGGTAGACGAGGTCGGCCGCCTCGCCGACGACCTTGGCGTCGTCGTTGCCGACCGCGGCGAGCGCGAGTTCCACGCCTTCCTCGCCGACCTTCTGCGCGATGCGCGCCGCGCCCTGCGAGAACAGCCGCGCGGTGTAGCTGCCCTCCGGCCGCCCGGCGACCCGCTCGGCGATCACTTCCTCGAGCCGCGCGAGAAACGACAGCTGGCCGGAAGCGGTGTCCGCCGCCGCCGCGAAGCAGGTCGGCGTGCCCGCGTGGCAGACCGGTCCGTTGGGCCGCGCCAGCACCAGTATGGTGTCGCGGTCGCAGTCCGCGCTCGCCTCCACCAGGTCCAGGTAGTGGCCCGAGGTCTCGCCCTTGGTCCACAGCGCCTGGCGGCTGCGGCTGAAGAAGGTGACCCGGCCCGAGGACAGCGTCTCGCGCAGCGCCTGGCGGTTCATGAAGCCGACCATCAGCACGCGCCCCGTGCCGGCATCCTGCACGATCGCCGGCAGCAGGCCGCCACCCTTGTCCCAGTCGAGTCCGGCGACTTCCTCGATCTTCATGGTCGCACCTCGATGCCTTCGCGCCTGAGCCAGGACTTGAGGTCGGGAATGGCGATGATGCCGCCGTGGAACACGCTCGCGGCGAGCGCGCCGTCGACCCGCGCCTGGCGGAACACCTCGGCGAAATGCTCCGGCGCGCCGGCGCCGCCGGAAGCGACCAGCGGGACGGTGCAGCGCCCGCGCACCGCGGCCAGCTGCTCCACGTCGTAGCCCTGCCGCACGCCGTCCACGTTCATGCAATTCAGCACGATCTCGCCGGCGCCGCGTGCCTGCACCTCGTCCACCCAGTCGAGCGTGCGGCGGGCGGAACGCTGGCTGCGGTCGGGATCGCCGGTGTACTGGTGGACGTGCCACTCGCCGTCGACGCGCTGGCTGTCGATGCCGATCACGACGCACTGCGAGCCGAAGCGGCGGGCGAGGGCGTCGACGAGCTCCGGCGTTTCGAGGGCGGGCGAGTTCACCGAGACCTTCTCGGCGCCGGCGGCCAGCACCTGCTCCGCCTCCGCAACGCTGCGGATGCCGCCCGCGACGCAGAACGGGATGTCGAGCACGCGGGCGATGCGGGATATCCAGCCGCGATCCAGCGAGCGGCCCTGCGGGCTCGCGGTGATGTCGTAGAACACGAGCTCGTCCGCGCCTTCGGCGCCGTAGCGGGTCGCGAGCTCGAGGATGTCGCCGACGACGCGGTGCTCGCGGAAGCGCACGCCCTTCACCACCTGCCCGTCGCGGACGTCGAGGCAGGGGATTATGCGTTTGGCAAGAATGGCTGCAGCTCCTCGGGGCGGATCCTGCCCTCGATCAGCGCCTTGCCGCTGATCGCGGCGGCGACGCCGGTGTCGGCAAGGTCGCGCAGGTCGGCGACGGCGCGGATCCCGCCCGAGGCCTGCCAGGCGACCTGCGGAAAGCGGGCGACGGCCTCGCGGTACAGGTCCAGATTCGGGCCGGCGAGCGCGCCGTCGCGGCCGACGTCGGTGCACAGCACGTGGACCAGGCCGGCGGCGAGGTAACGCTCGACGACCTCCCAGAGCCCAAGGCGGCTCTGTTCGCGCCAGCCATGGGTCGCGACGCGCGGCGCGCCGTCCGCGTCGAGCCGCACGTCGAGCGCCAGCACCAGGCGGTCGGCGCCGAAGCGCGCGAACCAGCCGAGCACCAGTGCCGGCTCCGTCACCGCGAGGCTGCCGAGCACGGCCCGCTCGACGCCCGCCGCCAGCAGTTCCTCGATCGCGGTCTCGCTGCGCAGGCCGCCGCCCGACTGCAGCCGCGGCCCGTCCGCCGCGGCGAGCGCCGCGACCAGCGGCCGGTTGCCCGGCGAGCCGTCGCGCGCGCCGTCGAGGTCGACGACGTGGACGCGCGCGGCGCCCGCTGCGGCGTAGCGGCCGAACAGCTCGGCCGGGGTCAGCTCGTAGCGGGTCTCGGCGTCGAAATCGCCCTGGAACAGGCGCACCACGCGGCCGCCGCGCAGGTCGATCGCCGGAATCAGCTCCATCACGACAGCTCCAGGAAGTTGGCAAGCACCCGGGCGCCGACGGCGGCCGATCGCTCGGGGTGAAACTGGGTGGCATGGAAGTTGTCGCGCGCGACCACCGCGCTGAAGACCACGCCGTAGCTGCAGCTCGCCAAAGTGTGAGGGCCTTGCGGGGCCGCGTAGCCGTGCACGAAGTAGGCGTACTCGCCGCTCGTCAGGCCGCGCAGCAGCGGCGCGTCGGCGACCCGCTCGAGGCTGTTCCAGCCCATGTGCGGCACCGGGCGGTCCGGCGCGGCGGCGAGGCGACGCACCGTTCCGGGCAGCACACCGAGGCCGCGGGTGTTCCCTTCCTCGCTCCGTTCGAACAGCAGCTGCATGCCGAGGCAGATGCCGAGGAGCGGCTGGGTGAGCGTCGGGATGACCTCGTCGAGGCCGTGGCGCTCGAGGCGGGCCATCGCGTCCGCGGCGGCGCCGACGCCCGGAAGGATCACGCGCGCCGCGCGGCGGATCTCGGCCGGATCGGCCGAGACGTGCGCCGCGCAGCCGAGCCGCTCGAGGGCAAAGACCAGCGAGGCGGTGTTGGCGCCGCCGCTGTCGATGATCACCAGGTCTTTCAAAGCACGCCCTTGCTGCTTGGCAGCTCGCGTCCCTCGACCCGGAACGCCTGGCGCAGCGCGCGGCCTACGCCCTTGAAGCAGGCCTCGACCATGTGGTGCGTGTTCTCGCCCTGCACCGCGACGTGGATCGCGGCCCCGAGCGAGTCGCCGAGCGAGCGGAAGAAATGCGGCACCAGCTCGGTCGGCAGGCCGCCGACGCTCTCGCGCCCGAAGCGGCCCTCGAAGACCGCGTAGGGCCGGCCGGAAAGGTCGATGGCGACGCGCGCCTCGGCCTCGTCCATGGGCAGCAGGAAGCCGAAACGCGCGATGCCGCGCTTGTCGCCGAGCGCGCGCCGAAGCGCCTCGCCGAGGGCGAGCGCGCAGTCCTCGACGGTGTGGTGCTCGTCGACCTGCAGGTCGCCGTGGCAGGTCAGCTCGAGCGAGAAGCCGCCGTGCCGGGCCACCTGCTCGAGCATGTGGTCGAAGAAGCCGATGCCCGTGGAGATCGCGACGGGCAGCTCGCGGTCGAGGTCCACGGCGACCGCGATCCGCGTCTCCCGAGTGGCGCGCTCGACGCGCGCGCGGCGCGGCGCCGGCGCGGTCAGGCAGCGCGCGATGGCCCCCCAGGTCGCCTCGGGCCCGCCGTCGCGCAGCACCGAAAGCCCGGGAATGCCCAGGCGCCGCGCCAGCTCGAAGTCGGTCGGCCGGTCGCCGATGACGTAGCTGCGCGCCGGATCCATCGGCCGGCGCGCGAGGTATTCGTCGGCGAGACGGGTGGCGGGCTTGCGGCAGTCGCAGCCGTCGCCGGGCAGATGCGGACAGACCAGCACTTCCTCGAAGCGCACGCCCTGCGACTCGAACAACTGCATCATCAGCGCGTGCGGTCCGCGGAAGTCGGCCTCCGGGAATCGCTCGGTGCCGAGCCCGTCCTGGTTCGTGATCATCACCAGCCGGTAGCCCGCGTCGCCGAGCGCGATCAGCGCCGGGACCACCCCGGGCATGAACCGCAGCTTCTCGAAGCGGTCGACCTGCTCGTCGGCCGGCTCCTCGATCAGCGTGCCGTCGCGATCGATGAAGAGCGTGGGCGAGGGCGCCGTCATGCGGTCTCCAGGGCGGCGATCAGCCGCGAGTTCTCGTCGGGGGTTCCGACGCTGATCCTCAGGCAGCGCTCGAGCCCCGGCTGCCGGCGCAGGTCGCGCACCAGCAGTCCGCCGCGCACGCCGGCTTCGAGCAGCCGGCCGGCGTCGGCGCACTCGACCAAGAGGAAGTTCGCGTCGCTCGGCCAGACCCGTTCCACGAGCGGCATCGCCGCGAGCGCCGCGGCCAGCCGGCGGCGTTCCTCGATGAGGGCGTCCACCCGGCCCTGGCAGCGCGCGAGACCCGCCGGATCGAGCGCCGCCAGCGCTGCCTCGATGGTCGGCACCGTGAGCGCGTAGGGCGGGATCATGCGCCGCAGCAGATCGACGACCTCGGGGGCGGCCAGGACCGCGCCGAGGCGCGCCCCAGCGAGGCCGTAGGCCTTCGAAAGCGTGCGCAGGATGACGAGGTGCGGGTGCCTGGAAAGCCAGGGTACGACGCTCGCGCCTGGCGAGAACTCGGCGTAGGCCTCGTCCACGACGACGAGGGCCCGGTCCGCGCAGGCTTCGAGCACGCGTTCGAGCGCGCCTGGGTCCTGCAGGTTGCCTGTGGGGTTGTTGGGCGAGCAGAGGAACACGATCTTGAGTCCCGGCCCGAGGGCTGCGGCAATGGCACCGGCGTCGATCGCGAAGCCGCGCGAGCGGTCGAGCGGAACCTCGACGATGCCGGCGCCCTGGATCGCGGCCGCGACACGGTACATGCCGAAGGTGGGCGGGCAGACCAGGACGCGGTCCCGCCCGGCGGCGCAGAACGCGCGCACCAGCAGGTCGATGCCCTCGTCGCTGCCGCGCCCGACCAGAACCTGCGCCGGCGAGACGCCGTACAGCGAGGCGATCCTGGCAAGCAGTTCCGCCGGCTGTGGCTCGGGGTAGCGGTTGAGCCCCGAGGCGCTGCTGTCCGACTCGTCGCGCCAGGGGTTCTCGTTGGCGTGCAGGCGCACGAGGCCGGGCTGCCAGGCGGCGTGCGAGTACGGGCTCAGCGCGCGGATCTCCGGCCGGGCAAGGGCGAGCACGTCGCTCACGCGTCCTCCCGCGGCAGGTGGGCGAGTCGGATCGCCACCGAATTGGCGTGGGCGTCGAGGCCCTCCAGCATGGCGAGGGTCTGCGCCACCGGGCCGAGCCCGGCGATGCCCGCCGGGGTCAGCTCCTGCACGGTCATGCGCCGCGAGAAATCGGCGAGCGAGAGGCCGCTGAAGGCGCGTGCGTAGCCGTAGGTCGGAAGCACGTGGTTGGTGCCGCTGCAGTAGTCGCCCATCGACTCCGGAGTCCAGGAGCCCAGGAACACCGAGCCGGCGTGACGGATCCCGGGCAGCCAGTCGCGCGGCCGCTCGGTCTCGATGATCAGGTGCTCCGGCGCGTAGGCGTTCGCGACCTCGATCGCGGTCGGCAGCGAGTCGACCAGGATGACGCAGCTGTTCTCGAGCGCGGCCCGCACCGTCTTCCCGCGGCTCAGGCGTGCCAGCTGCTGGTCCACGGCGCGCTGCACCGCCTGCGCGAGCTCGCGCGAGGGCGTGACCAGAACGACCTGAGCGTCCACCGAGTGCTCGGCCTGCGCCAGCAGGTCGGAGGCGACGAAGTCAGGGTGGGCGCTGTGGTCGGCGACCACCAGTACCTCCGAAGGGCCGGCCGGCATGTCGTAGGCCGCGCCGTCGGGGTCCATGCCGACCAGCAGCTTCGCGGCCGTCACCCATGCGTTGCCGGGGCCGAAGATCTTGTCCACCTTCGGGACCGTCTCGCTGCCGTAGGCCATCGCCGCCACTGCCTGCGCGCCACCAAGCTTGAACACGTCGGTCACGCCGCAGGCGCGCGCCGCGTAGAGCACCGCGGGGTCGGCGCGGCCGTCGCGTCGCGGCGGCGAGCAGAGCACGCGGCGCGGCACGCCTGCGATCCGGGCGGGCACGCCGATCATGATCGCCGTGGAGGGAAGGGCTGCGGTGCCCGCCGGCACGTACATGCCGACCGCCTCGAGCGGCACCTCGATCTGTTCGCAGACGACGCCCGGGGCCGTCTCGACGCGCACCGGGCCACGGCGCTGCGCCTCATGGAAGCGGTGCACCGTGCCGATCGCAACCTCGATGGCGTGCTTCTCGTTCGCAGACAGCGCGGTGGCGGCGTCGGCGAACTCGGCCTCGCCGACCCTGAGCGACTCGAGCGTCACGCGGTCGTGCTCCGCGGTCAGCGCCCGCAGCGCGGCGTCGCCTTCGCGGCGCACGCGCTCAACGATCTCGCGCGCGCCGGCCAGGGTCTCCTCCTGGTCGCGCTGCGCCGGCCGGCGCAGCAGCGCGCGCCGCGCGGCGCCGTCGAGCCTCGACCAGTCGTGCAGCGTCGAAAGCCCGCTCATGACAGCATCTTCTCGACCGGCAGCACCAGGATCGCCGAGGCGCCGGCTGCCTTGAGGCTCTCGAGGGTCTCCCAGAACACGTTCTCGCGGCACACGGCGTGCACGGCCACCTTCTCGTCGGTGCCCTCCAGCGGCACGATCGTCGGGTGCTCGCTGCCCGGCAGCAGGGTCGCGATGCGCGCCAGGGCCTCGCGCGGCGCGTGCAGCATGATGTACTTGCTCTCGCGGACCTGCTGCACGCCGTCCATGCGCTTGATCAGCCGCTCCATCCAGTCGCGCTTCTCCTCCGCCACGGGCACCGGGGTGCGGATCAGGACCGCCTGGCTCTCCATCACCGTTTCCACCTCGCGAAGGTGGTTGGCGGCGAGGGTGGCGCCGGTGGAGACGAGGTCGCAGATCAGGTCCGCGCGGCCGAGGCGGGGCGCGATCTCGACCGCGCCCGAGAGCGTCACCACCTGCGCCGGCACCCCGAGGCCGGCGAGCCAGCGGGCGAGGATGTTGGGGTAGGTGGTCGCGATGCGCCGGCCGGCGAGGCAGGCCGGGCCGGTGTAGCCGAAGTCCTCGGGCACGGCGATGGCCAGGCGGCAGCGGCCGTAGTCGAGGGTCATCACCTGCTCGAACAACGGGGCGACGCCGCGCGCGGCGAAGCCGAGCCGCTTCTCCTCGACGACGTTCAGGCCGACGACGCCGAGGTCGCAGACGTCCTCCTGCACCAGGTCGGGGATGTCGTCGTCGCGCACCAGCAGCACGTCGAGCGGCATGTTCTCGCCGAAGCAGACGAGCTGGTCCTTGGCACGGCTGTACTTCAGGCCGCAGCGCACCAGCAGGTCGAGGGAGTTGTCGGTGAGTCGGCCCGACTTCTGCACGGCCAGCTTGAGTCTCGGGGTCGGGTCCATGTCAGCCCTCGCGGGATTCGCGCATGCGGCCGGCGGCCAGCCCGTAGCCGCCGTTGCCGTCGTTGAGGTAGCGGGCCACGCGGCCCACGGTGGTCACGCTGACGCCGGTCAGGCGCTGGATCTCCCGGTAGGGCAGGCCGCGCTGAAGCTGCTCGACCACCGCCCAGCGGTCCGCCATCGCCTGCAGCTCGGCGGGCGTGCAGAGGTCGCGGAAGAAGGCCCGCAATTCGTCGGTGGTGCGGAGCGAGAGGATGGCGCCGTACAGCGCGCGCTCGTGCAGCGCCTCCTGGCGCGGGCTCAGCGGACGGTGCAGTTTCATGCCGGCGATAGCGCTTGAATGTATTAATACGTTAATACACTATTACAAAACCACCCGCGGTGCAAGGCGGTTCGGTGCCTTGACCGGCAGCGAGCGGCGCTCGTACACTCGCGGCCGCTCATCGAGACCGGCCGAGGGACAAGGCCCTTTGACGCCGGGGCAACCGCCACGCCTCACCAGCGCGGAAAGGTGCCAAGTCCTGCGGAGGGTGGCGACACCCGCGACAGATGAGCGGCCGCGCAACCGTCGGGGATCCGGCGGGGAGGGCGCAGGCGGCCCGGCACCGGGCTCTCCGCAGGACCACATCGGTGGGTCCTCGACGTCGGGGAGTCTGGAGAGGGAAATGTCCATCGAAGGAGCAGCGAGTACCGGCGCGAGGCCTGAACAGGGCACCGTTCGCGAGGGCGTGCTCGAGCTTGCCAGCGGGTTCGCGCTGCACCACGGCGGTCGGCTCGACGGTGCGCGCGTGGGCTGGCGACTGGAAGGCGCTGCCGGCGCACCCGTGGTCGCCGCGCTCGGCGGCATCTCGGCCCATCGCCGGGTGTTCTGCACCGACGACCGGCGGGCCGGCTGGTGGCCGGAACTGGCCGGGCCGGGCCTGCCGCTGGATTCGTCCCGGTTCCGCGTGCTCGGAATCGATTTCCTGGGAGGCAGCGGCTCGACCACGGGTCCGTTGCCGGGGCAACTCGACTTCCCGGCGGTCGACGCGCGCGACCAGGCGCGGCTCATCGCCCTTGTCGCCGATCACCTCGGCCTGCCCGCCCTGCACGCGATCGCCGGCGCGTCCTACGGCGGAATGATCGCGCTGGCCTTCGCGGAACTCTTCCCACGGCGGGTCGGCAGGCTGCTGGTGATCAGCGGCGCGCACCGCACCAACCCGCTCGCGACTGCCTGGCGCAGCGTCCAGCGCGAGGCCGTCCGCCTCGGAGTGGCGCGCGGCGACGGTCCGGGCGGCCTGCGGCTGGCCCGCGCGCTGGCCATGGCCACCTACCGCAGCCGGGAGGAATTCACGCGTCGCTTCGCGAACGAGCCGCGCATCGAGGACGGGCGCGCGACCTTCCCGGTGGAGGAGTACCTGTTCGCCCGCGGCGACGATTACGCGACCCGCTATCGCCCCGAGAGCTTCCTGTGCCTGTCGCAATCGATCGACCTGCAGCGCGTGGACCCGGCAGGCGTAGAGGTGCCGACGGTCCTGGTCGCCGTCGCAGAGGACCAGCTCGTGACGCTCGATGACATGCGCGAGCTCGACGGCGGCCTCGCGGGTCCGCACCGCCTGTACGAGATGCATTCCCAGTTCGGCCACGACGCATTCCTGAAGGAGCGGGCCGCGCTGGCGCCGGCCTTCGCGCTGGCCCTCGACGGAGAGTTCCGATGACCGATTCCAGGGATCCCCAGACCGCTGCGGTCCGGGCCGGCCTCGAGACCGACGCCCAGCACGGCGCGGTCGTGCCGCCGCTCTACCTGAGCTCGACCTTCACGTTCGAAGGGCTCGAGCGGCGGCGGACCTACGACTACTCGCGCTCCGGCAATCCGACCCGCGACGCGCTCGGCGGCGCCCTGGCGGAACTCGAGGGCGGCACGGGCGCCGTGGTCACGGCCACGGGCATGGCCGCGGTCCATCTCGCGGTCACGCTCGCGAAGCCCGGCGAGAGGATCGTCGCTCCGCACGACTGCTACGGCGGCACCTACCGGCTGCTGGCGGCGCTCTCTCGCACGGGGCGGGCGGCGGTGGACTTCGTCGACATGAGCGATCTCGCCGCCGTCCGGCGCGCGCTCGCGGCGCCGGCGAAACTGGTGTGGATCGAGACGCCGAGCAACCCGCTGCTGCGCATCACCGACGTCTCGGCGGTCGCCGCCCTGGCGCGCGCGGCCGGCGCCTGCGTGGTCGTGGACAACACCTTCATGTCGCCGGCCTGGCAGCGGCCGCTCGCGCTCGGCGCGGACCTCGTCGTGCACTCGACCACCAAGTACGTCAACGGGCACAGCGACGTGGTCGGCGGCGCTGTGGTGGCGCGGGAGGCGGGTCATCTCGAGGAGCTGGCCTGGTGGGCCAATTGCCTGGGCATCACGGGCGGCGCCTTCGACGCCTTCCTGACCCTGCGCGGGCTGCGCACGCTGCACGTGCGCATGCGCCAGCACGGCGAGAACGCGCAAGCCGTCGCGGAGCTGCTCGCGGCGCACGCGGCGGTCGCGAAGGTCCACTATCCTGGACTGCCGGCGCACCCGGGGCACGCGCTCGCGGCGCGCCAGCAGCAGGGCTTCGGCGCGATCGTCAGCTTCGAGCTGGCGGGCGGCAAGGAGGCGGTGCGGCGCTTCCTCGACGGCCTCGAGTGCTTCTCGCTCGCCGAGTCGCTCGGTGGCGTCGAGAGCCTGGTGGCGCACCCGGACACGATGACGCACGCGGCCATGGACCCCGAGGCGCGGCTCGCGGCGGGCATCACGCCGGGGCTGTTGCGCCTGTCGGTGGGCATCGAGGCACCGGAGGACCTGCTCGCCGACCTGCGCGCGGGACTCGAGCGGGCGGGATCCGGCGACGTCGCGGAGTCGGGCTGAGCCTCGCGCGCGGGCGAGATCCGGCGGGGTTGACTGAGTCTGTCGTGCCTGCGCCGCGGCCGGGATCCGGCTGGGGGGCACTCCTCGCCTCGCTGCTCCGCTCGCCCTGGCTCGCTCCGCTGATTCGCTCGGCTGCGGGGCCCCCCCGCCACCTCGGCCGCGGCGCGAGCGGCTTGGCCCGATTCGGGCAGCGACGAATCGGGCGTTACCTCACTGCGCGCGGGCGAGGTGGCCCAGGCCGGATGCCGCCCGCGCGCAAGGCTCAGCCAAGACAAACGTAACGCCCGAATCCTGGCCGCGCCGCAGGCACGACCGACTCAGGCGCTACCGCCGATTCCCGGCCGCGCTAGCCTCGGCCCGCGAGGCGCTCGACGACCGCCGCGCCGACCTCGGCCGTGCTCGCCGGCTTCGCGCCGGGCCTGGCGACGTCGCCGGTGCAGATGCCGTCGGCGAGCGTCTGCGACACCGCTGACTCGACGGCGGCCGCTTCGCGCTCTAGGCCGAGCGAGTGGCGCAGCAGCAGCGCCGCGCTCAGGATCGTGCCGCAGGGATTGGCGATGCCGCGGCCCGCGATGTCCGGCGCCGAGCCGTGGATCGGTTCGTAGAGGCCGCGGCGGCCTTCGCCGATGGAGGCCGAGGGACAGAGCCCCAGCGAGCCGGGCAGCATCGAGATCTCATCGGTGAGGATGTCGCCGAACATGTTCTCGGTGACGATCACGTCGAAGTCGGCGGGGCGGCGCAGCACGTGCATGGTGGCCGCGTCGATGTACATGTGCTCGACCACGATCTTCGGGAACTCCGCGGCGATCACCCGGTCGACCACCCGCCGCCAGAGCCGCGAGGTCTCGAGGACGTTCGCCTTGTCCACCGACGTGAGCTTTCCGCGGCGGCCGGCGGCGAGTCGGGCGGCGAGGCGGACGACGCGCTCGATCTCGTCGGCGCTGTACGCGCACAGGTCGGAGGCTGCGTCCTCGCCCCGGGTTTTTTCGCCGAAGTAGATCCCGCCGGTCAGCTCGCGGACGACGACGATGTCCACGCCGCCGAGCAGCTCCGGCCGCAGCGGCGAGGCGTGGTAGACGGCAGGATGGGTCACGGCCGGCCGCAGGTTGGCGTACAGGCCGAGTTCCCGCCGCAGCCCGAGGATGCTCTGTTCCGGGCGGACCTTGAGCGACGGATCGGAGTAGCGCGGGTCGCCGATGGCGCCGAACAGCACGGCGTCCGCCGAGCGTGCAAGCTCGAGCGTCGCCGGCGGCAGCGGATCGCCCGTGAGGTCCATCGCGGCGGCGCCCACGGGGGCCTCGGCGAGCTCGAAGTCGTGACCGAACCTCGCCGCGACCGCCTGCAGGCAGCGCACCGCTTCGGCGACGACCTCCGGGCCGATGCCGTCGCCCGGCAGGACCGCGATGCGCGCCTTCAAGGCACGCGCGAGCGCTCGAAGCGCTCGATCTCCGGCAGCCTCGAGAGCAGGAAACCCAGCTCGTCCACGCCGTTCATCAGGCAGTAGCGCGCGAAGGGCTCGAGCGGGAACTCGATCGTCCGGCCGGTCGGCAGCGCGAGGGTCCGCCGCTCGAGGTCGATCGTCACCTCCGCGCCCGGGTTCCCGACGAGCCACGCGTGCGAGTCCGCATCGACGATGATCGGCAGCAGGCCGTTCTTCAGCGAGTTGTTGCGGAAGATGTCGGCGATCTCGGTGCTCACCACGGCCTGGAAGCCGTAGTCGAGCAGCGCCCAGGGCGCGTGTTCCCGCGACGACCCGCAGCCTACGTTGGGACCGGCGACGAGGACGCGGCAACCGGCGGCAGCCGGCGTGTTGAGCACGAAGTCGGGCTTCGGCTGGCCCGCGGCGTCGTAGCGCCAGTCCGCGAACAGCGCGGAGCCGAGCCCCTCGCGCGTGGTGGTGGTGAGGAAGCGCGCCGGGATGATCTGGTCCGTGTCGATGTTCGACGACGGCATCACGACCGTGCGCGAGGTGATCCGGGTGATGGGTTCCATGTGTCGCGGCCTCAGCCCAGCAGTTCGCGCGGATCGGTGATGCGTCCGGTCACCGCGGCGGCCGCCGCGGTGGCGGGACTGGCGAGCAGCGTCCGCGCGCCGGTGCCCTGGCGGCCCTCGAAGTTGCGGTTGCTGGTGCTGACCGAATACTTGCCGGCCTCGACGGTGTCGCCGTTCATGCCGAGGCACATCGAGCAGCCGGACTCGCGCCAGTCGGCGCCGGCGGCACGGAACACCTCGTCGAGCCCCTCGGCCTCCGCCTCGCGCTTGACCTGCTGCGAGCCGGGCACGATGAGCATGCGCACGCCGCTCGCGACGCGCCGCCCGCGCAGGACGCGTGCGACTTCCCTGAGGTCGTTGATCCGGCCGTTGGTGCAGCTGCCGACGAAGACCACGTCGACCTTCTTGCCGGCCAGCGTTTCGCCGGGCTCGAAGCCCATGTAGTCGAGGGCCTTGCGGAAGACGGCATCGCCGCGCGCCGGGATGCTCCCCGACAGCGGCGCGACCATGCCTGGGTTGGTGCCCCAGGTGATCATCGGCTCGAGCGTGGCCGCGTCGATCTGCACCTCGCGGTCGAAGGCGGCGCCGGGATCGCCGGGCAGGGCCCGCCAGGCTTCCAGCGCGCGCGCCCAGTCCTCGCCCTGCGGCGCCATCGGCCGACCCTTCAGGTATTCGAAGGTGGTCTCATCCGGAGCCACCATGCCGGCGCGCGCACCCGCCTCGATGGACATGTTGCAGACGGTCATCCGCTCCTCCATCGACAGGGCGCGGATCGCCTCGCCGCGGTACTCGAGCACGTGGCCCGTGCCGCCGGAGACGCCCAGGCGGCCGATGATCGCGAGCACGAGGTCCTTGGCGGTGACGCCGGCCGGCAGGCGGCCGCCGACGGTCACTGCGCAGGTCTTCGGCTTGCGCTGCAGCAGGCACTGGGTCGCGAGCACGTGCCCGACCTCCGTGGTGCCGATGCCGAAGGCCAGCGCGCCGAAGGCGCCATGCGTGCTGGTGTGGCTGTCGCCGCAGACGATGGTCTTGCCCGGCTGCGTGGCGCCCAGCTCCGGCCCGATGATGTGCACGATGCCGCGCCGGTCGCTCCTGAGGCCGATCAGCTCGACGCCGAACTCCGCCGCGTTCCTCTCGAGCTGCTCGACCTGCTTGCGCGCCGACTCGAGCTTGATCGGCTTGCCGCCGAAGATCTGCTCTCGGTCCGTGGGCGTCGAGTGGTCGAGCGTGGCGAGCGTGCGGTCGAGGCGGCGGACCGGCAGGCCCCGCTCGCGCAGCACCGAGAAGGCCTGCGGCGAGGTGACCTCGTGCGTCAGGTGCAGGTCGATGTAGAGCACCGCCGGCGTGTCGGCGGTCTCGGGCACCACCTCGTGGGCGTTCCATACTTTTTCGAACAGGGTCCTCGCGGTCATGCTGTTCCCCGGAAGCTCAGACGGCGGCCTGCGCGACCCGGACCTCGGGCCGCGCTTCGGGCACCTGGCGGTTGCTGCGACGGCCGAGCTCGATGCGGTTGATCACCTCGAGGAACGCCCGCACGCCGGATTCTACGATGTTGGTGGTGACACTCGAGCCGCGGTGGGTCCGACCGCCGTACTCGACGGTGACCAGCGCCTCGCCCTGGGCGTCCTCTCCCATGGAGACGCTGCGGACCTCGAACTTGCGCAACGTCACCGTGATGCCGGCGGCATCCTCGATGGCCTTGAAGGCGGCGTCCACCGGACCGTCGCCGGTGGCGCGCTTGCTCACCTCGTGGCCGTCGGCGTGCCTCAGCGTCACCTCGGCGGCGGCGTCCTCGCCGAGGCCGGCGTCGGTCTTGAGGCCCTGCAGGAACCAGGGCCCGCCCGACTCGGTGTCGAGCTTCATGACCAGCGCCTCGATGTCCCCGTCGAAGAGCTCCTTCTTGCGGTCGGCGAGCGCCTTGAAGCGCTCGAAGACGCGGTTCAGCTCGGCCTCGTCCAGCTCGAAGCCAAGTTCGCGGACGCGCTCGCGGAAGGCGTGGCGGCCGCTGTGCTTGCCCAGCACGAGGTTGGTGCGCGACAGGCCGACGTCCACGGGACGCATGATCTCGTAGGTCGAGGCGTGCTTGAGCATGCCGTGCTGGTGGATCCCCGACTCGTGCGCGAAGGCGTTCTCGCCGATCACGGCCTTGTTGCGCGGGATCGGCATGCCGGTGATCGAGGACACCAGCCTGCAGGTGGGGTAGAGCTTCTGCGAGTGGATGCCCGTGTGCACGCCGAAGACCTGCTCGCGTGTCCTGATCGCCATCACGACCTCCTCGAGCGAGCAGTTGCCGGCGCGCTCACCGATGCCGTTGATGGTGCACTCGATCTGGCGGGCGCCCGCCAGCACCGCCGACAGGCTGTTGGCGACCGCCATGCCGAGGTCGTTGTGGCAGTGCACCGAGAACGTCACCCGGTCGGCGCAGCGCACGTTCTGCTGCAGGTGGCTGAAGGTCTCGTGGAATTCCTGCGGCGTCGTGTAGCCGACGGTGTCGGGAACATTGATGGTCCGCGCGCCGGCGTCCACCGCGGCCTGCACGACCTCGGTCAGGAAGTCGAGCTCGGTGCGCGAGGCGTCCTCCGGCGAGAACTCCACGTCCTCGCACAACGACCGGGCCAGCTTCACGCCCTCGACGGCCGTGCGCAGGATCTCCTCCTTGGCCATGTTGAGCTTGTGCTGGCGGTGGATGGCGCTGGTCGCCAGGAACACGTGTATGCGGGGCCGGGCGGCATCCTTGACCGCGGTCCAGGCCTTCTGGATGTCGTCCGCGTTGCAGCGGGCGAGTCCGCAGACGATCGGGCCGCGGACCTCGCGGGCGATCTGGTTGACGGACTCCCAGTCGCCGCGGGAGGCGGCCGGGAAGCCCGCCTCGATCACGTCGACCCCGAGCTCGGCGAGCGCGCGCGCCACGCGGAGCTTCTCCTCGGGCGTCATGCTGCAGCCCGGCGACTGCTCGCCGTCGCGCAGCGTCGT